>NZ_JBFAUU010000020.1:198551-199700 GCF_040679435.1 Spirillospora sp. NPDC052269 | reverse complement strand
AACACCCGGTCCCATCCCGAACCCGGTAGTTAAGCCCCTCAGCGCCGATGGTACTGCATGGGAGACTGTGTGGGAGAGTAGGACGCCGCCGGACTATAATTGGTCGAGGGTCGCCCCGTTTCAGGGGCGGCCCTCGACGCATGTATGGGACCAGTCAAAGTAGGCTGCAAGGGTCTATCGAAGTACCGAGAACAGTGACGGACGTGATGAGCGCGGAAGACGACGGCCGCAACGGAGGCCGCGAGCAGCGGGGCAACAACGGCGGGCACCGGGAGTCCGGCCGTCGTACGGGCGATTCCCGTGGAGGCTTCAAGGGCAACGGGCCCCGGCGTGACGGCGGACCGCGCGGCGGCGCGCCGCGTTCCGGTGGTGAACGCGGCCGTTTCGGCGGCGATGGCGGTGACCGCGGCCGGTCCGGTGGGCCGGGCTCTGGCGGACGTTCGTTCTCTGGTGGCCGCGGTAACGGCGGCGGCTGGCGGGATCGGCCGGGCGGGCAGCGCGACGAGCGCGGCCAGGGCCGTCCGTACCGTGGATCCGATGACCGGCGCGGCCCCGGCGGCGATGACCGCCGTGAGGGCCGGCCCGGTGGCGGTGACCGGCGCTTCCAGGGCGGCGGCCAGGGCCGTCGTTTCGAGGACCGCGGTGAGCGGCGCCCCGGGAACGACGACCGGGGCGGCCGGCGGTTCGAGGACCGCGGCGAGCGTCGGTCCGATGATCGTGGTGGCCGGGATGACCGGCGCTTCGGCGGGCGCGACGACCGTGGTGGCCAGCGTTTCGAAGGACGTGGCGGCCGTCCGGGCGGCGGAGACCCCCGCCAGGGGCGGCGGCCGGACGAGCGTCGTTCCGAGGGCGGTCCCCGCGAGGGGCGCCGGGACGACCAGCGTTCTGGTGGTGGCTTCCGCCAGGACGGTCGCTCCGGCGGTGGCGACCGCCGGTTCCAGGGCCGTGACGAGCGCGGTGGCGGCTTCCGCGACCGTGATGACCGCCGTGGCGGCGGCCGTTACGAGGACCGTGGTGGCGAGCGTCGCGGCGGCTTCCAGGACCGCGGCGAGCGGTCCGGTGGTTACCAGGGCCGGGACAACCGCTCTGGTGGGTTCCAGGGCCGTGACGAGCGGTCCGGAGGGTTCCAGGGTCGGGATGACCGCCGTG
>NZ_JBFAUU010000020.1:0-198455 GCF_040679435.1 Spirillospora sp. NPDC052269 | reverse complement strand
CGTGGCGGGTTCCAGGGCCGGGACGACCGGTCTGGTGGGTTCCAGGGGCGCGGTGAGCGGTCCGGTGGCTACCAGGGTCGTGGTGAGCGGTCCGGTGGATTCCGGGACCGTGATGACCGCCGTGGCGGCCCCCAGGGCCGGGATGACCGCCGTGGCGGGTTCCAGGACCGCGGCGAGCGGTCCGGAGGGTTCCAGGGACGCGACGACCGCCGTGGCGGCGGCCGTTACGAGGACCGTGGTGGCGAGCGTCGCGGCGGCTTCCAGGATCGCGGTGAGCGTCGTGAGGGCTTCCAGGGCCCTGATAACCGCTCTGGCGGGTTCCAGGGCCGGGACGACCGGTCTGGTGGGTTCCAGGGGCGCGGTGAGCGGTCCGGTGGCTACCAGGGTCGTGGTGAGCGGTCCGGTGGGTTCCAGGGCCGGGATGACCGCCGTGGCGGGTTCCAGGGTCGGGATGACGACCGGCGTGGAGACCGCCAGGGGCGTGAGGAGCGGTCTGGCGGCTACCAGGACCGCGGTGAGCGTCGTGGAGGCTTCCAGGGGCGCGACGACCGCCGTGGCGGGTCCCAGGGCCGGGACGACCGGCGTGGTGGCTACCAGGGGCGCGGTGAGCGGTCCGGTGGCTACCAGGGCCGTGGTGAGCGGTCCGGTGGATTCCGGGACCGGGATGACCGGCGTGGTGGCGGCGGCTTCCGCGGGGGTCGTCCGCAGGACGGCGAGCGGCGGTCGTACCGTCCGCGCGACGATGAGCGTGAGCAGGGCCCCAAGCACGACGATCCGCAGCTGCCGGACGATGTGACCGGTGCCGAGCTGGACGAGGAGGCCCGCGAGGAGCTGCGCACGCTGCCCAAGGACCTCGCGGCCCGGGTGGCGCGGCATCTGGTGATGGCGGGCCGGATGGCCGAGGACGACCCGGAGCTGTCCTACAAGCACGCGCGTGCGGCTCGGCGGCTGGCGTCGCGGGTCGGGATCGTCCGGGAGGCGGCCGGGCTCGCGGCGTACGCGGCGGGCGAGTGGGCCGAGGCGCTGTCGGAGCTGCGTGCTGCGCGGCGGCTCGGCGCTGGTGACGAGGCGTACCTGCCGGTCATGGCCGACGCGGAGCGCGGTCTGGGCCGTCCAGAGCGCGCGCTGGACGTGATCAAGTCGCCAGAGGCGGCTCGGCTGGACCAGATGGGCGCGGTCGAACTGCGGATCGTGGAGTCCGGCGTTCGCCGGGACCTTGGGCAGTTCGACGCGGCCGTGGTGACGCTGCAGGTGCCGGAGCTGCAGGACCGCAGGCTGCGGCCGTGGTCGGCGCGGCTGTTCTACGCCTACGCCGACGCCCTGGTCGACGCGGGCCGTGAGGACGAGGCGTCCGAGTGGTTCGCACGGTCGGCGGCCGCCGACCGTGACGCCGAGACCGACGCGGCCGAGCGGTACGCCGAGCTCGAGGGCCTGGACATCCTCGACACCGAGGAGGACGAGGACGCCGAGGGCGAGATCACCGAGGCCACGGCCGAGGCGATGCCCGAGGCCGACGAGGCGTCCGCCGAGGTGCCGGTCGAGGACGACGCGCGCGTCGTGGAGGAGCCTGACGCGCCCGAGGTCTACGAGGGCGACGACGCCGTGGCCGACGCGGCCGTGGCCGACGCGGAAGCAGCCCCTGCCCCGGCGCCGGCTCCGACGGCTCCGGTCTTCCTCGAGCCGAAGGTCGAGAGTTCTGAGGAGCTCGATGAGGACGACGAGCTCGAGGACGATGAGCTCGACGAGGCAGCGGCTGAGGATGAGCCGAAGGCCAAGGGCGACGACGGCGAGGGTAAGCCGTCCGCCTGAGCGGGTTTGAGGCCTTGAACGGGCCGCGTTGACGGAGTGATCCGTCGGCGCGGCCCGTTCGGCGTTTCAGGCGTGCTTGTTGAGGGCGTGGATGATGCCCGCGACGTTGTTCTCGGTGCTGTTCAGCACCTCGTACTTGAGGGCGAGGTCGGGGTCGATGTCGTCGGCGGTGATCCGGTAGCGGTCGTCGGTGCGGTCGCGGACCATGGCGACCGCGTGGTCGAGTTCGGGGTTCTCGTCCTGGGCGGCGCGGACGGCGTCCACCCAGACCCGCAGTTCCTCGGCGGACCGGTCGAGGGTGTCGTTCACCTCGGTGACGGGGCCGTAGTGCGCGAACAGCAGCCGGGACGGGCCGAGGGCCTTGAACTTGTCGAGCGAGGCGAGGGCGGTGTCGAGGTCGAAGTCCGGCGGCGGGGTGGCGGGCCGGACGTCGGCGGTCTCGGGGATGTAGATCCCGGCGGCGTCCCCGACGTACAGGTCGCCGGTGGCCGAGTCGACCAGGCCGACGTGGTGCTTGGCGTGGCCGGGGGAGTAGTGCGACTCGAGGCGGCGTCCGCCGCCGAGGTCGATCACGCCGGTGTCCTCCACGGCCCGGATGCGGGACGCCTCGGTCGGCTTCAGCTCGCCGAAGAGGGTGTCGAGCATGTCGCCGTAGACCATGCGGGCGCTGCGCATGAGCCGCTCGGGGCTGGCCAGGTGCCGGGCGCCCTTCTCGTGGACGACGACCTCGGCGCCGGGGTACATCTCGGCGATGTCGCCGACGCCGCCGGCGTGGTCGAGGTGGATGTGGGTGACCACGACGGTCGCCAGGTCGGACGCGGAGACGCCGAGTTCGTCCAGGGCGGCCTTCACGATGGGCGCGGATCCGGCGGTCCCGGGCTCGACCAGGCATGGCCGGTCGGACAGGATCAGGTAGCCGGCGGTGATACCGGTGAAGCCCGCCATCCGGGTGTCGATCTCGTAGACGTCTCCGCCCAGCGGTGTGATCGTGGTCTTGGTGTCCATCACACGATCATCGCGCCGCGGCCACCGGATTCTCCAGTCCCCTGGCCGGGAGATGTCAGCGCAGGTCGCCGGTGGCGTGCAGGTCGTCGAAGATCAGCTGGTCCACCGGGGAGACGCGGTCGCGGTCGGCGTAGCCGAGCCAGACGGTCTCGGCGATCTCGGCTGCCGGGGTGAGGGTGCCGGTGTAGTCGGCGGCGTAGCAGGTCATCCTGACGGTGACGCCCTCGGCGTTGCCGTGCGCCTGGGCCTCCCAGGTGCCGACGTGCCGGACGGTCGCCGGGTCGAGGGTGACGGTGAGCTCCTCGGCGATCTCGCGGAGCAGGGTCTGCTCGTCGGTCTCGCCCTGCTCGCGCTTGCCGCCGGGCAGGTAGTAGACGTCCTTGCCGCGCGAGCGGGTGCTGAGGATCCGGCCGTCCTCGATCCGGATCCACGCCATCTTGTCGATCATCTTCGCCACGGACCGACCGTACCCGACACGGGCGGCCCGGCCGTCACGGCGGGGCGAGCAGGCGGAACACCATCCCCATCCGCGGTTTCGGGCCGAAGGACGTCGACTTGCGGGGGACGCGCTCGCCGCCGCCCGCGACGGCCAGCACGTCGGTGACCTTCATCGGGTTGAGGATCACGGCGGTGCCGCCGGAGCGGCGGGCGCGGGCCAGCGCGGCGGCCGGGTCGTCGTGGACCACCTCGACGCTGCGCTCGTTCTCCGGGATGCCCCAGACGCCCGCGATGAGCAGGTGGTCCAGGACGGCCGTGTCGAGCCGCCGCCAGGTAGCGGAGCGGTCGGCGGGCATGACCGCGGCCAGGCGGGCCGGATCGGGGTCGGTGAGCAGGTGCAGGCCGTCCCCGCCGCCGACCAGGAACGCCGGACGGTCCGACGCGTCCGCGAGGGCCCTGACGGCGTCGGAGAGCGTGCCGGGCAGCGCGATGACCTCCATGACGCCCTTGGCCCGTTCCAGGGCGTCGCGGGGGGACAGGCCCGGCAGGACGCGATGGATCGCGCCGAGGCGCGGCGGGTAGCGGGTCGAGTCGACCAGCAGCGCGAGCCCGTGGTCCCAGGGGCCGTTGCCGTGGCCGGAGCGGTGGTGGCGGGCCTGGAGCGTCCGGTAGGTGGCGTAGCGGTGGTGGCCGTCGGCGATGAGCGCCTGGCGGTCGCGCAGGTCGTCGGCGATCCGGGCGAGCAGAGCAGGGTCGGTGATGCGCCAGAGCCGGTGCACCAGGCCGTCCGAGGCGGGGAACTCCATGAGCGGGGCGGCCTCGGCGGTCTCGTCCACGATCCGGGCCGCGTCGCCGCCGCCCTCGTGGATCAGGAAGATCGGCTCGAGGTTGGCGTTCGCCTCGCTCATCAGGGCCAGCCGGTCGCGCACGGGGCCGGGGTAGACGTCCTCGTGCGGGAGGATCACGCCCTGCGACTCGGCACGCAGTCCGACCGCACCGACCAGGCCGCGTTGGTGGACGGTGTGCCTGTCGGCCGCCTCGTAGACGTACAGGGCGGGTTCGGGGTCGACGGTGAGCACGCCCTCGTCGAGCCATCGGCGCAGGGTCTCACCGGCCTCCCGGTACCCGCCGCCGGGTTGGCTGGGCAGGATCAGGCGGACGAAGTTGTGCCCGCCCTCCGACAGCAGCCGCCGGCGTTCGGCGTCGTCGATGAGGTCGTAGGGGGGTGTCGTGACGGAGGCCAGGTCGCCGACCACGGCGGGGTCGAAGCGGACGCCGCGGATGGGCGCCAGTTCGAGCCCCGCACCGGCCGCGGGCCCGGTCGCGCCGAAGATGCGCGCGCTGAACTCCTCCGAGGTCGTCGTCGGTCCGGAGGGGACGTCTCGTTCCACTGTGGGCATGGTAACCGCCTGAGGGAAATCCTCCGGCGGCCGGGTACGGTCGAGATGATCGGAGTCCGAGGGAGGCCAGATGCGCGCTGACGGGCCGGAGCGGCAGCCGGACGGTCCGGGGGAGGATCCCGCCGTCCCGGAGGGCGGCGTCTATGAGTGGTACACCAGGGGACTCTCGCTCCTGAAGGCGGGCAGTCCGGCGGCGGCCGTGCAGCTCCTCGTCCGGGCGTCGGAGGCAGAGCCGGCCTCGCGCAGCATCCGCGAGGCCCTCGCCCGGGCCCAGTACGGTGCGCGGCTGTTCCACGAGGCGGCCGACAACTTCCGGAGCATCATCGAGGACGATCCGGCCGAGGACTACGCGTTGTTCGGTCTCGGGCTCGCCCTGAGCCGCGTGGGCGACTTCTCCGGTGCTGTCGAGTACCTCGCGCTGGCCGTGGCGATGCGTCCAGAGAACAAGGACTACGCGAACGCCCTCCGGCACGCGCGCGCGACTCTGGAGTCGCGCCGCTGATCCGGTGGCTTCGCGACGGGTCGGACGAGTGCGCCGCCGGGTGGCGGCGCTGGGAGAGGAAGACGTGAAGGGTTCGGACAGGCCGCTCAGCGAGGCGTACGACGTCGCCCTGCTCGATCTGGACGGTGTCGTGTACGTCGGGCGCAGGCCCGTGCCGCGGGCGGCGGAGTCGCTCGCGAAGGCACGCGCGGCCGGGCAGCGGCTCGCGTTCGTGACCAACAACGCCTCGCGGACGCCGGCGGCGGTCGTGGCGCTGCTCGCCGAGGTCGGCGTCCCGTCCTCGCCTGAGGACGTGGTGACGTCGGCGCAGGCGGCGGCGCGGCTGCTCTCCGAGCGGCTGCCCGCCGGGGCGAAGGTGCTGGTCGTCGGCGGCTCGGCGCTGCGGGTCGCGCTCTACGACCGGGGGCTGCGCCCGGTGTCGGTGGCGGCGGAGCGTCCGGCGGCGGTCGTGCAGGGGTTCAGCCCCGACCTCGGGTACGGGCTGCTCGCCGAGGGCGGGAAGGCGGTCGCGCGTGGGGCGCTGTTCGTCGGTTCCAACGGTGACACGACGATCCCCGGCGAGGACGGTCCGCCGAAGCCCGGGAACGGTGCTCTGCTGCGGGTCATCCAGGCCGCCACGGGTGTGGAGCCGATCGTGACCGGCAAGCCGGAGCTGCCGCTGCACCGTGAGGCCGTGCTGCGCACGGGGGCCGAGCGGCCGCTCGTGGTGGGCGACCGGCTGGACACCGACATCGAGGGCGCGCACAACGGCGGGGCCGACAGCCTGCTGGTCCTGACCGGCGTCACCGGGCCGCTCGGGCTGCTGACGGCGCCGCCGAACCGGCGTCCGACCTACGTCGCGCAGGATCTGACGGGGTTGCTCGTCCCGCATCCGCAGGTGAACCGGGACGGCGATGCCGACCGCTGCGGGGGCTGGACGGCCCGGCGCGTCGGCGACACGGTCGAGCTGGACGGCGCCGGTGATCCGTTCGACGGGCTCCGGGCGCTCGCCGCGGCGTCCTGGCGGACGGACGAGCCCGTCCGTCCGGAGGCGGTGGACGGCGCCCTGCGGAGACTCGGCCTGCCGCCGGTGCGCTGAGGCGCGGCGGCCGAGGCGCTAGAGGATCTTGCGTAGGCGGATCAGGTCGAAGATGCCCGCCTCGATCTTGAGGCGGCCGGCGGCCCACGCCTTGGCCGGGCTGATCTCGTCGTGCGCGAGCGCGACCAGGTCGTCGCTGTCGACGGTCAGCTTGACCTGCGCGGACCTCGGGTTCGCCGTGGGCTGGAAGGGGTCCAGGCCGCCCTCGTGCAGCCGGGTGGCGAAGGCCAGCCCGAGGTCGGGCACCCGGCAGCTGATGGTCCGCTCGACCACGTGCCGGGCGAGCTTGTCGTCGTCCACGTCGGCCAGCCGCTCTGCGATCTTGTCGAGCGCGGCGCGGCACTCCTCCTCGTTGGCCATGGTCAGGCCGTTCCCCGTTCGGTCGGAAATGATGTAGTTCAGGGACGTTGACATGCTCCCCCTCCTGAAGGAGGGGGATTCTCGTCCGTGCGGCATGTCCTGTGGATCACACCGCACCACGTGGGTTTCCTGGTTCATCGCCGGGTGCCAGCGCGGAAGCTGGTCTTAAGTCGGGTACGAGCGGAACTGGTAGCGCAGCTGCACGAGCCTGATCGTAACTTGGTCTCATCGGTGGACATGACGACATCAGCACGGGTCGGCACTGCGTGTCGTACTTCCCCGGATCGGTCGGCGGGGGCGCCGCTGTCGATCGTGCGTCTGTACATCGAGCAGCAGGCCGGCCAGGTCAAGACGATACTCACTCGGGCCTTGAAGGCCCTCGCTCGCGCCGGCCTTCACCTCCGGCCTGAGGGCCGGAGCACTGGCCCGCATTCCGGTAGCGTTCAGACCGGACCCCGGGCGACCCGGGGCGCGCGGTTCGGGGTGTTCTTGGAGGTAAAGGTTGAGGTCCGACGAGGCCGCGGGGCCGGTGCCGGGGGGAGCCGGGGCGTCCGCGCCGACCGGTGATCCACGCGTGGACGCGGTCGTCGCCCGGCTGGACGAGTTGTCCGGCCTGCCGGTGCCCGCCCACGTCGAGGTGTTCGCCGACGTGCACCAGCGGCTCCAGGAGCTGCTGGTCTCGGCCGACGAGGACGGTGACGGCGTGGCGTCCCTCGGAGGCATGCCCCGTCCCGGTGCGGCCGGTCCGGACACGCAGGCCGGTCAGGCCGGTCAGGCCGGGCAGGGCGGGCAGGGCGGTTCGGGAGCGGGTCGTCCTGGTCCGGGCGGCATGCCGCGTCCTGGGGGTTTCCCAGGGCCGGGTGGCGCGCCGCGTCCCGGGGGCTTTCCGGGGCCGGGCGGTGCGCCGAGGCCTGGAGGTTTCGCGGGCCCGGGCGGCGCGTCGTGAGCCGGCGGCGGCTTGACGCCGAGCTGGTGCGGCGCGGTCTGGCGCGTTCCCGCGAGCAGGCCGGGCAGCTCATCGCGGACGGACGGGTGAAGGTCGGCGGGCAGGTCGCGGGCAAGGCGGCCACGCAGGTCGACACCGGGGCGGCCATCCTCGTCACCGAGGACGAGACCGGTCCCGACTACGTGTCGCGCGGCGGGCACAAGCTCGCGGGCGCGCTCGAGGCGTTCGACACCCTCGACGTCAAGGGCCGTGTCGCGCTGGACGCGGGCGCGTCCACGGGCGGGTTCACCGACGTCCTGCTGCGCGCGGGCGTCGCGCACGTGTACGCCGTGGACGTCGGCTACGGCCAGATCGCCTGGTCGCTGCGCACCGACGAGCGGGTGACCGTCCTGGAGCGGGTCAACATCCGCGACCTGGAACCGGCGCAACTCGGGCAGCCCGAGGCCGAACGGCCGAACCTGGTCGTCGGTGACCTGTCGTTCATCTCGCTGAAGCTGGTGCTCGGCCCGATCCAGCGCTGCGTCGCCCCCGAGGCCGACTACGCGATCATGGTGAAGCCCCAGTTCGAGGTGGGGAAGAACCGCGTCGGCGCGGGCGGGGTCGTGCGCGAGCCCGAGCTGCGCGCCGAGGCGGTGCGGGACGTGGCCGCGCACGCCGCGACGCTGGGGCTGGGCGTGCTCGGCGTCACGGCGTCGCCGCTGCCCGGCCCGTCTGGGAACGTGGAGTACTTCCTGTGGCTGAGGGCGGGCGCGCCGCCGCTGGCCGAGGCCGATCTGGAGCGCGCCGTCGCGGAGGGACCCCAGTGATCACCAACCTACGCACCGCCCCCCGGGAGCGCAGCCGATGAGTGACAGGACGGTGCTGGTCGTCGCGCACACCGGCCGGACCGAGGCGATCCGCAGCGCGCAGCTGGTGATCGGGCGCCTCACCGAGGCCGGCATCACCGTCCGCGCCCTGGAGGGCGACGCCGCCGACCTGGCCTGCCCGAGCAAGGTCGAGGTGTGGCCGCGGACGCCGGCCGCCGCGGAGGGCGTCGAGGTCGTGATCGTCCTCGGCGGGGACGGCACGCTGCTGCGCGCCGCCGACCTGGCCCGGCCGGCGGGAGCGCCGCTGCTCGGCGTCAACCTCGGGCACGTCGGCTTCCTCGCCGAGGCCGAGCGCGAGGACCTGGCGACCACGGTCGACCGCGTCATCGAGCGCCGCTACGACGTCGAGGAGCGGATGACGATCGACGTGGTCGTCCGCCGCAACGGCTCGGTCACCGGGACGACGTGGGCGCTGAACGAGGCGACCGTGGAGAAGGCCGAGCGGCAGCGGATGCTGGAGCTGGTCGTGGAGATCGACGGCCGGCCGCTGTCCCACTGGGGCTGCGACGGTGTGGTGATGGCCACCCCGACCGGCTCGACCGCGTACGCGTTCTCGGCGGGCGGCCCGGTGGTGTGGCCCGAGGTGGAGGCGATGCTGGTCGTGCCGATCAGCGCGCACGCCCTGTTCGCCCGTCCGCTGATGGTGTCGCCGCGGTCGGTGGTCGCGATCGAGGTGCTGCCGGACACGCCGCGCGCCGTCCTCTGGTGTGACGGAGCGCGCACCCTCGACCTGCCGCCGGGCGCGCGGATCGAGGTGCGGCGCGGGGAGATGCCCGTCCGGCTGGCGCGGCTGCACCTGACCCCGTTCACCGACCGGCTGGTCACCAAGTTCGGCCTGCCGGTGACCGGCTGGCGCGGACGGTCCCGTGCCGCCGCGCAGGTCAGGCGGCATCCGGAGCCGGGCCGGGAGCTTCCGCCGGACGATCCGGCCGATGTCGCCGCATGCGCCCCCGCGCCGCCCGGCGGCGAGCCGGCGGCGGGCGGCGGGGGAGCGCGGACGGAAGGCGGGGACGCGGGGCCGGCGGCGCACGGTGGCGCCCCCGGCGCGGTGGAGGGACGATAATCTCACCACCGAACGCGGAGAGCGGGCGGATTGCGAGGGGTTGTGACGCGGGTGCGTCCCATGGTCGACGAGGTGCGGATCCAGGGCCTCGGCGTGATCGACGAGGCGGTCCTGGAGCTGTCTCCCGGGTTCAACGTCGTCACCGGAGAGACCGGCGCGGGCAAGACGATGGTGGTCACCAGCCTCGGTCTGCTGTTCGGCGGGCGCGCCGACCCGCAGCGGGTGCGGCCGGGCGCCGAGCGCGCCACGGTCGAGGGCCGCATCGTGGTGGACCCGGGCGGCCGGGTGGTCGAGCGGGTCGAGGAGGCGGGCGGTGAGCTCGACGACGGCACGCTGATCGTGCAGCGGTCGGTGTCGGCGGAGGGCCGCTCGCGCGCCCACGTGGGCGGACGGTCGGTGCCGGTGAGCCTGCTCATCAACCTGGCCGACGACCTGGTCGCCGTGCACGGCCAGTCCGACCAGCAGCGGCTGCTGCAGGCGGGCCGCCAGCGCTCCGCGCTGGACCGGTACGCCGGGTCGGCGCTGACCAAGCCGATGCGCGGCTACACCCGCACCTACCAGAGGCACCGCCAGGTCACCGCGCTGCTGGAGGAGATCACCACCCGGTCGCGCGAGCGCGCCCAGGAGGCCGACATCCTGCGGTTCGGGCTGGAGGAGATCGAGAAGGCCGATCCCAGGCCCGGCGAGGACGTCGAGCTCGCCGCCGAGGAGGAGCGCCTCGGGCACGCCGACGCGCTGCGCGGCGCGTCCGACACCGCGCACGAGTCGCTGCTCGGCGACCCGGCGGCGGCGTTCGAGGCGGCCAACGTGGTGAGCCTGCTCGGATCGGCGCGCAACGCGCTGGAGGCCGTCCGCGAGCATGACCCGGAGCTGGCGGCGCTCGCCGACCGGCTCGCCGAGGCCGGTTACCTGGTCTCGGACGTGGCGACCGACCTGGCCGCCTACGCCGAGTCGGTGGACGCCGACCCGGCGCGGCTGGCGGCCGTCCAGGCGCGCCGCGCCGAGCTGACCGGGCTGATCCGCAAGTACGGCGAGGGCGAGTCGGTCGACCAGGCGCTGGAGTGGGCCCGCACGTCGGCGGCGCGGCTCACCGAGCTCGACTCCGACGACGACCGGATCGAGGAGCTGCGGGCCGAGCACGCCGAGCTGACCGAGCGGCTGGAGACCGACGCGGCGGAGCTGACCGCCGTCCGGGTCCGCGCGTCCGAGCGGTTCTCCAAGGCCGTCACCGAGGAGCTGGCCGCGCTGGCGATGCCGCACGCGCGGGTCGAGGTGTCGGTCACGCCGACGGGCGACTTCGGGCCGCACGGCGCGGATGAGATCGAGGTGCGGCTCGCGCCGCATCCGGGGTCTCCGGCGCTGCCGCTGCACAAGGGCGCGTCCGGTGGTGAGCTGTCCCGCGTGATGCTGGCGATCGAGGTGGTGTTCGCGGGCGCCGACCCCGTTCCGACGTTCGTGTTCGACGAGGTCGACGCGGGTGTCGGCGGCAAGGCGGCGGTCGAGATCGGGCGCCGGCTCGCCCAGCTCGCCCGGAACGCGCAGGTGATCGTTGTCACCCACCTGCCGCAGGTCGCCGCGTTCGCCGACCAGCACCTGCTGGTGGAGAAGTCCAGTGACGGACTGGTCACCCGCAGCGGCGTCACCGCGCTCGACCACGAGGGGCGGGTGCGCGAGCTGTCCCGCATGCTCGCGGGTCTCGCCGACTCCGAGCTCGGCCGCGCGCACGCCGAGGAACTGCTCGATCTGGCGGCCCGCGACCGCTGAGTCCTCACCCCGGGCGGCGCCCGGCATGATCATCCGCGCGGTTTCGCGCAGGCCCGTCCGCTGCGCAAAGTCACCGACAGTACGCAATCGAACACGCCCCGACGCCGACGTTGCAGGTGTCACCCCCCGCCCTCTGGCAGGATGTCAAGCGATGAACGACCCGTCTCCGACCACCGACCACGCCGTCCGGCCCGCGAAGAAGCGGTCGCGGCGTGTGCTGCCGCTCGGCCGTGGGCGGGGTGACGGCCGGCCGGGCGTGTCCGCCACGGTCCGGCTCGACCGCCGCACCAAGAACCTGACCAAGCGGCTGCAGCCCGGCGACATCGCGGTGATCGACCACGTCGACCTGGACCGCGTCAGCGCCGAGGCGCTGGTGTCCTGCCAGGTCGGCGCGGTGGTGAACGTCGCGCCGTCGATCTCGGGCCGGTACCCGAACCTGGGGCCGCAGATCCTGCTGGACGCCGGGATCCCGCTGGTGGACGACGTCGGCCCGGAGATCTTCACCAAGCTGTCCGAGGGCGACGCCGTCCGGGTGGACGGCGGCACGGTCTTCAAGGGCGACGACACGGTCGCCAAGGGCACCGAGCAGACCGCCGAGACGCTGGACGCGTCGATCACCGAGGCGAAGGCCAACCTCGGCCACCAGCTCGAGGCGTTCGTCGCCAACACGATGGAGTACGTCAAGCGCGAGCGCGACCTGCTCATCGACGGCGTCGGCGTCCCGGACGTGGCGACCGAGCTGGACGGCCGGCACGCGCTGATCGTCGTCCGCGGCTACCACTACCGTGAGGACATCGCGACCCTGCGCCCCTACATCCGCGAGTACCGGCCGGTGCTGATCGGCGTGGACGGCGGCGCGGACGCGCTGCTCGAGGCCGGCTACCGCCCGGACATGATCGTCGGGGACATGGACTCGGTGTCCGACGCCGCGCTGACCAGCGGCGCGGAGATCGTCGTGCACGCCTACCGGGACGGCCGCGCGCCCGGCCTCAAACGGGTGGAGGAGCTCGGCCGCGAGGCCGTCGTCTTCCCCGCCACCGCCACCAGCGAGGACATCGCCATGCTGCTGGCCGACGAGAAGGGCGCGACCCTGATCGTCGCCGTCGGCACGCACTTCAACATGGTGGAGTTCTTCGACAAGGGCCGCGCGGGGATGTCCAGCACGTTCCTGACCCGGCTGCGCGTCGGCAGCAAGCTCGTCGACGCCAAGGGCGTCTCGCGCCTGTACCGCAGCCGCATCTCGGGCTGGTCCCTGCTGCTGCTCGTGCTGGTGGCGTTCATCGCCATGACCACCGCCGTGTTCATGTCACCGGCAGGGGACGTCATCCGTCCCCTGCTGGCCGACCGCTGGCACGCCTTCCTCTTCTGGCTGACCGGACTGCTCACGTGATCGACTTCCGTTACCACCTCGTCTCCATCGTCGCGGTCTTCCTGGCGCTGGCGCTCGGCATCGTGCTGGGCTCCACGACCCTGTCGCAGTCGGTGACCAACGGCCTGAAGCAGGAGGCGAACCGGGCCACCCGGCGCGCCGACGACCTGCGCAGGACGCAGCAGAAGCAGGAGGCCCAGCTCAAGGGCGAGGAGCAGTTCGCCTCCACGACCGGGCCGCAGTACGTCGCGGGCCGGCTGAAGGGCCAGTCCCTGGTGCTGGTCGAGACGCCCGGCGCCGGCGAGGAGGGCGTCTCGCAGGTCATCGACCTGGCGACCAAGGCCGGCGCGACCGTCACCGGACGGGTCGCGATCCAGAAGAAGGCCCTGGACCCGGACGAGAGCCGCACCCTCGACGAACTGGCCACGCAGCTGAAGCCCGCCGGGACCGACTTCCCGTCCGGCGCGGACAGCTACGCCAAGGCCGGCGCGGTGCTGGCCAGCGCGATCGTGACCAACGACGCGTCCAAGGCGGGCCGCGAGGACGCGACCGGCGCGGGCATCCTCACCGGGTTCCGCGAGGCGGGTTACGTGACCACCAGCGGGAAGCCGGGCCAGCATGCGACACTCGCCGTGGTGATCGCTCCCGCCACTCCGTACGGCTCCGACACCGCGGGCGGCACGAAGGCCCTGGTGACCCTGACCGGGCAGCTCGACGCCGCCGACCGCGGCACCGTGCTGGGCGGCCCGAACACCGCCGCGCAGCAGGGCGGCCTCATCACCGCGCTGCGCGACGACTCGGGCGTGAGCAAGCGGGTGTCGTCGGTGGACGTCCTGGACACCGCGTCCGGGCAGGTGGTCGCGATCCTGGCCCTGCAGAACGAGCTGGGCGGCAAGTCCGGGCAGTACGGCATCGGCCCGGGCGCGAACGGCGGCTACCTGCCGTCCCCGCCGCCGCCCGCCGCCGGGAAGAACGGATGACATCGGATGAGCACTGACCCCGCCCGGTCCGGCCGGCGCGCGCTGCGTCTGCTGGCCGGCGCCGCGCTCGGCGCGGCCGCGACCCGCGTCGCCTACTCCGCGCTGACCCGCCGTCCGCCCGGTGTCGCCGGACGGTCCGGCGCCGAGCTGTGGGAGCGGACCAACCACCGGGGCGAGGCGGTGACGCTGCTGGAGGGGCCCGCGTTCGTCGCGGGCGCCGCGGCGGCGGGGCTGCTGGCGCCCGGCGCGTCCGGGCGGGTCCGCGTGGCGGCGCTGGTCGCCGGGGTGGGCTCGGGTGTCCTCGGTGGCTACGACGACCTGGCGGGTTCGGGTTCCTCGCGCGGCTTCAGGGGGCACCTGGCGGCGCTGGCGAAGGGCGAGGTCACGACCGGCGCGGTCAAGATCCTCGGGATCGGCGCGACCGGGCTGGCCGCCGCCGCGCTGGCCGGTTCGTCCGCCCGGACGGTTCCGGGCCGCGCCGTCGACACGCTGCTGAACGGCGCGATCGTCGCGGCGTCGGCGAACCTGATGAACCTGTTCGACCTGCGGCCGGGACGCGCGATCAAGGTCGGGCTGCTCGCGGGGGCGCCGCTGGCGCTCACCTCGTCGGGCTCGGCCGTGGTCGCCGCGCCGCTCGGCGCCGCCGCCGCCCTGCTCCCCGAGGACCTGGGCGAGCGCGCGATGCTCGGCGACACCGGCGCGAACGCGCTCGGCGCGCTGCTCGGGCTCGCCGCGACCCGGCTGCCGCTCGGGCCGCGCCTGGCCGTCCTCGCGGGGCTGGTCGGGCTGAACGGCGCGAGTGAGTTCGTCAGCTTCACCAAGGTCATCGCGGGCAACCCGATGCTGAACAAGATCGACATGTTCGGGCGGCGTCCGCCGGCGCCGGTGCTTCCGGCCGACGTGTTCGGGGCGGAAACGGTCTCGGGCGCCTCGGCGGCTCCGGCCACGCCCAACTAGGCTCGCGCGCGGCCGTGCCCCCGGCACCGCCGCGCGGCCCTTCACACTCCACCCGCCTCACCCACTGGATCTGTCTCCACGTGATGTCCGCTTCCGCCGCACCTCCCGACCCGTCCGCCGCCGGCACCGCCGAGGCGGGACGACCATGACGATGAAGGGGAGGCTGGCGTCCGGGATCGCCGGGGCGGCGGTGCTGATCGGAGTGCTGACCGTCCTGTCGCGGCTGGCCGGGTTCGCGCGGACGTTCGCGCAGTCGCAGGCGGTCGGGCCGACCTGCCTTGGGCAGGCGTACTCGACGTCCACCCAGTTCCCGAGCATCGTTTATGAGATCGTCGCGGGCGGCGCGCTGGCGAGCATGGTGGTGCCGGTGCTGGCCCGGCCGGCCGAGCGCGGTGACACCGAGCAGGTGCGGCGGATCGGGTCGGCGCTGCTGACCTGGGTCGTGCTGGCGATGGTGCCGCTGTCGGCGCTGCTGGCGGCGACCTCGCGGCCGGTGATGGAACTGCTGGTCGGCGGCACCGGAGACGGCTGCGTGCGGTCCGACATCGTGCGGGTCGGCGGGGACATGCTCGCGATCATGGCGCCGCAGATGGTGATGTACGGGATCGCGGTCGTGCTGTACGGGCTGCTCCAGTCGCACCGCCGGTTCGTGGCGCCCGCGCTCGCCCCGCTGGTGTCGAGCGTCGTGGTGATCGTCGCGTACGTCGTCTTCGTGCCGCTGGGCCACGGGTACCAGAACGACCTGGCGCACCTGCCGGTGTCGGCGGAGCTGGTGCTGGCGGTCGGGACGGCGATGGGCGGTGTGGCGATGGCCGTGACCGCGGGCGTCGCCGCGTGGCGGCTGAAGCTGGGGCTGCGGCCGTCGCTGCGGTTCCCCGACGGGGTGGCGCGGCGGGTCGTCCGGCTCGCGGCGGCCGGTCTGGCGACGGTCGCGGCGCAGCAGGTGTCGGCGCTGCTGGTCGTCCGGCTGAGCTATGAGGGGACGCGCGGCGCGCTGAACCTGTACCAGTACACGTGGGCGATCTTCCTGCTGCCGTGGGCGATCCTGGCGGTGCCGATCGCGACCAGCGCGTTCCCGATGCTGTCCGCGCGGACGGAAGAGGAGCACCGGGAGGAGTTCGACCGGATCACCGCGCGGACGACCCGTGCGGTGATCCTGGTGTCGTGCGCGGGCGCGGCGGTGCTGGCCGCCGTGGCGCTGCCCGCGTCGGCGGTGTTCACCTGGAAGGTCGCGGCGACCGACCCGCAGCAGCGGATCGTGATGGCGCGGGCGGTCCTGGCGTTCGCGCCCGGCCTGCTCGGATACGGCCTCGTCGCTCACCTGGGGCGTGTGTTGTACGCGTGCCACCGCGGACGGATGGCCGCGATCGCGACGGTGACGGGCTGGGTGGTCGTGATGATCGCCGATGTCGTCCTGGTGGTCGTGGTCGACCGGGCGTGGGTGGTGGCGGCTCTCGGTCTGGGGAACACGATCGGGATGACGGTCGCGGGCGTCCTGCTGTTGGGGACGCTCGTGCGCGCGCGTGGGGTGGCTTCGCTGGAAGGCGCGCCGCGTGTGCTGCTCGCGGGGCTCTCCGGCGCCGTCGCGGGCGCGGCGGCCGGATACGGGCTGTCGGCGTGGTTCGGCACGGGGCACCGGCTGATGGACGTGGGCGTCGGCGCGCTGTCGGCGTTGGTCGCGGTCGTGGTGTTCGTGGCGGTGGTGTTCGTGATCGACGGCCGGGACCTGAGGGCCGTCCTGACCCGGAAGGTCGTGCGTAGTGGGGGCTGAGCGGGACGGTCTGGCCGGAGTCCGGGTCGCGCTGGTGCTCGGGACGAGCGCGGGCGGCGTCGGACGGCACGTCCGGTCGGTGGCGGCGGGCCTGGTGGAACGCGGCGCGAGGGTCGCGGTGTTCGGCCCGGCCGCGACCGAGGAGTTGTTCGGGTTCACCGGTGTCGGGGCGCGGTTCGCCGAGGTGGACCTCGCTGACCGGCCGCGTCCGGTCAGCGACGCGCGCGCGGTGGCGCGGCTGCGCGGGCTGCTGCGTGACGCCGATGTGGTGCACGCGCATGGGCTGCGGGCGGGGGCGCTCGCGGTCGCCGCGTGCGCGCGTGTAGCGGCCGGGCCGCTGCACATGGGGCGCGGGCCGGTTCCCGTCGTGGTGACGCTGCACAACGCCGTGATCGCCGGTGGACGTACTGCCGCCATCTACGGAGCGCTTGAGCGTGTCGTGGCACGGGGGGCGACGGCCGTTCTCGGTGTTTCGCCAGATCTTGAGGAGCGGATGCGGGCGCTCGGCGCGCGCCGGGTGGGGCTCGCGCTCGTGCCCGCGCCCGCGCGTGGGCCGATGCCGGGCCCGGAGGTGCGCGGGAAGGTCCGTGCCGAGCTGGAGGTGGGGGAGCGGCCCGTGATCGTGACCGTGGCCCGCCTCGCCGACCAGAAGGGCCTGCCGACGCTGCTCGACGCGTCCGCCGGATGGGCGCGCCGTTCCCCGGCGCCGCTCGTGGCGATCGCCGGGGACGGGCCGCTGGAGGACGCGCTGCGCGCCCGGATCGAGGCCGAGGACCTGCCCGTCCGGCTCCTGGGACGCCGCTCGGACGTGCCCGCGCTGCTCGCCGCCGCCGATGTGGCCGTGATGCCGAGCGTGTGGGAGGGGCAGCCGCTGATCCTCCAGGAGATCCTGCGCGCCGGACGGCCGCTGGTCGCGACGCGTGTCGGCGGCGTCCCGGGCATGGTCGGCGAGGAGGCCGAGGTCGCCCTGCTGGTCCCGGCCGAGGACCCGGCGGCCCTGGAGAAGGCGGTGAGCCGCGTCCTGGACGACTCGGCCCTCGCCGTCCGGCTGGGCGCGGCGGCGGCGCAGCGCGCGACCGCCCTGCCGACCGAGGACGACGCCGTGACGCAGCTCACCGAGTTGTACCGGGAGCTCGTCCGGCCGTAGCGGCCGGGACGAATCTCCTGGACCCGCTTCGGGAATGCGGTGCCCGTGATGTACCGTTAGTCGCAGGTGGAGGGGAGTATCCCTGCGCGCGGTTCCCGTCAGTACGGCCGATCAGCATCGACCCGGGTTCCGCGGTCCGGCACCTCAGGTGCCCGGCGGGAGAGACCTCCGGCAGTTACGCATGCCGGAGGAAACCCCTTATGAACGTCACACCCCTGGTGTGGGCACTCACACTGGTCGGCCTCGTCGCGATCATCGCCGTCGACCTGTTCGTGATCAACCGGGACGAGAGCAAAGAGTTCACGACGCGCCGGGCCGCGTTCTGGTCGTGCGTCTACCTCGGGATCGCCGTCCTGTTCGGCCTCGGGGTCTGGGCCTTCTCCGGCGGGACGTACGCGGCGCAGTACTTCGGCGGTTTCGTCACCGAGAAGAGCCTGAGCGTCGACAACCTCTTCGTCTTCATGGTGATCCTCGCCAGGTTCGCCGTGCCCCGGAACGCCCAGCACACCGTCCTGATGGCCGGGATCGTCATCGCGCTGGTCCTGCGCGGCATCTTCATCGCGGCCGGCGCGGCCGCCATCGCCCAGTTCACCTGGGTCTTCTTCATCTTCGGCGGGTTCCTGATCTGGACCGCGTGGGGCCTGGCCCGGGAGAAGGACGAGGAGGCCGAGTTCAAGGAGAACGCGCTGCTGCGCTGGTTCCGCAAGGTCGTCCCCGTCCGGGAGGACTACGTCGGCCACAAGATGCTGGTGCGCAGCGGCGGCCGGTGGATCGTCACGCCGCTCATGGTCGTGATGATCGCCATCGGCAGCACCGACGTGCTGTTCGCGCTCGACTCCATCCCCGCGATCTTCGGCCTGACCACCGAGTCGTACCTGGTCTTCACCGCCAACGCATTCGCCCTCATGGGCCTGGTCCAGCTGTACTTCCTGCTGGAGGGCCTGGCCGCCCGGCTGGTCTACCTCGGCAAGGGACTGGCGTTCATCCTCGGTTTCATCGGGTTGAAGCTGGTGTTCCACGCGCTGCACGAGTATGGAGTGGACTGGGCTCCGGAGATCCCGATCTGGCTGTCCCTGTCGGTGATCGTCGGGACGCTCGCCGCGGTCACCGTGGCCAGCCTGGTCGCCGAGCGGCGGCAGGACGCCCGGGACGCGGTGGAGTCCGGCAAGCGGTGACGGAGATCGGCGCGCGGTGATGGAGTCCGGCGCGCGGTGAGAGTAGGGTCACAGCCGCCAAATAACAGAACTCCGTTCTAGAATCGGAGTCAATTGGCGGTCTGAGAGAAGGTGACGCATGGCCATCGGGTTGACCGAGGAGCATGAGGCCCTCGCCGAGTCGGTACGCGGTTTCGCCGAGCGCTACGTCCCCGAGGCGGTGGTACGGACGGCGTTGGAGGCGGACGCGGAGACCCGGCCGCCCTTCTGGTCGGCCCTGGCCGAACAGGGCCTGCTCGGCCTGCACCTGCCCGAGGAGCAGGGCGGGCAGGGCTACGGCCTGCTGGAGCTCGCGGTGGTGCTGGAGGAACTCGGCCGCGCCGCCGCGCCCGGCCCGTTCCTGTCGACCGTCCTGGCGAGCTCGGTGATCGCGGCGTCCGGCAACGCCAAGGTCCGCGCCGAGCTGCTGCCCGGCCTCGCGGACGGCTCGGTCACCGCGGCCGTGGCGCTCGGCGGGAGCCTGACCGCCGAGCGCGAGGACGGCGCGCTGACCGTGACCGGCTCCGCCGAGGCCGTGCTCGGAGCGTCGCTCGCCGACGTGATCGTGCTGCCCGCCGGGGACGAGTGGGTCGCGGTGGACGCCGTCGCCCTCACCGTCACCCCGGTCGAGTCGCTGGACCGGGTGCGCCGTGTCGCCCGGGTCGAGGCGGACGGCGTCCAGGTCGCCGCCGACCGCGTCCTGGACGGCGTGACCGCCCGCCGCGTCGCCGACCTCGCCGCCACGCTGTTCGGCGCGGAGGCCGCCGGGCTGTCGGGCTGGCTGGTCGACACCGCGTCGGACTACGCCAAGGTCCGCGAGCAGTTCGGTCGTCCGATCGGGCAGTTCCAGGGCGTCAAGCACAAGGCCGCCCGGATGCTGATCGCCGCCGAGCAGTCGCGCGCCGCCGCCTGGGACGCCGCCCGCGCGCTCGACGAGGGCGCCGAGGACGCCGGGTTCGCCGCGGCCGTGGCCGCCGTCGTCGCGGTCGACGCGGGCGTGCGGACCGCGCGCGACGCCATCCAGATCCTCGGTGGCATCGGCTTCACCTGGGAACACGACGCGCACGTCTACCTGCGGCGCGCGCTGACGCTGCGGGCGCTGCTCGGGCCGTCCAAGCAGTGGGCCGCGCGGGTCGCCGAGACGGCGCTCGCCGGAGGCCGCCGCGAGGTCGAGCTGGAGCTGTCGGACGACACCCAGCCGCTGCGCGAGCGCATCCGCGCCGAGATCGCCGAACTCGCCGCGATCGAGGACAAGAACGAGCGGAACCGGCGGATGGGCGACGACGGCTGGACCGTCCCGCACTTCCCCGAGCCCTGGGGACGAGGCGCCGGGCCGGTCGAGCAGATCCTCATCCAGCAGGAGCTGAGGGCCGCGAAGGTCAAGGCCCCGAACCTGGTCATCGGCGCGTGGCTGGTGCCCTCGCTCGTCCGGTACGGCACCGAGGAGCAGAAGGAGCGCTTCCTGCGCCCGACGCTGCGCGGCGACCTGGTGTGGTGCCAGCTGTTCTCCGAGCCCGGCGCGGGCTCGGACCTGGCGTCGCTGTCGATGAAGGCCGAGCGGGTCGAGGGCGGCTGGAAGCTGAGCGGGCAGAAGATCTGGACGTCGGTGGCGCAGTTCGCGCAGTGGGGCTTCTGCATCGCCCGCACCGACCCGTCCGCGCCCAAGCACGACGGCATCACCTACTTCCTGGTCGACATGAAGGCCGAGGGCGTGGACGTCCGGCCGCTGCGCGAGCTGACCGGCGAGGCGATCTTCAACGAGGTGTTCCTCGATGGGGTGTTCGTCCCGGACGACTGCGTGGTCGGCGAGGTGGACCAGGGCTGGCAGGTCGCCCGCAACACGCTGTCGAACGAGCGGGTGTCGCTGTCCACCGGCGGCGGGCTCGGCATGGGCGTGCCGGAGCTGCTCGACTTCTTCAAGGGCCGGGACCTGGACGCGGTCGCGGCCACCGAGGTCGGCGCGCTGGTCGCGCAGGGCCAGTCGATCGACCTGCTCGGGCTGCGCACCACGCTGAAGCAGCTGAACGGCGTGGAGCCGGGCGCCGAGTCGAGCGTCCGCAAGCTGCTCGGCGTCCAGTTCAACCAGGAGGTCGCCGACCACTGCTGGGCCGCGCAGGGCGTCACGGCGGCGACCGAGGTGCCGCTGACCGAGTCCGGCCTCGTCGCCCGGGCCATGCTGTTCAGCCGCGCGATGACGATCTACGGCGGCACCACCGAGGTGCAGCTGAACATCATCGGCGAGCGGCTGCTCGGCCTGCCCCGCGACCCCGAGCCCGGCAAGTGACGGGCTGACGTCGTGATGTGCCGTCCCCGGGGCTCAGTCGCGCCGGGGACGGTGCATGTAGGAGACGTTCAGCACGACCAGCGCGACCCACAGGAAGAGCACCGCGGGAGGGCCCGCCTGGGACGCGCAGATGGCCGTGAGCGGGATCGACACCAGCAGGCTGACCAGGACCAGCGTGAGGGAGTGGTCGCGTCCGGCCCTGCGGACGCGGGGGAGCGGCGCCGGACGGGCCTCGGCGAGCGGGCTCATCCGGGCGGCGAGCTGCTCCTCGATCCGCGCGGCGATCACGTCCGCGAAGGCCGCGTCGTAGTCGGGGCCGAACTCGCGGCGGGCGGCCAGGCCGGCGGCGAGGTCCTCACGTGGAACGGTCATGGTCAAGTTGTAAGGCGGCGGGGGCAGGGGCGTCCTCACCCTGGCGGGCGATCCCGCGAATACCTCCTCGGAGTGAGGTCCGTAGCGGGAGGAAACGAGGGGGCGATGGGGGCTGCTGCCTGGGGCTACCCGCCGGTAAACTGCCGGTCTCGTCCCCCAGAGAACACCCGGAGGTCCAGGTGAGCATGCGGACACGCGCCGTGTCTCGGCTCGGCTGCGCCGTGCTCGTCGCGGCCCTCGCCACCGTCGGCCTCGGCGGCTGCGGAGGCGGCGGCAAGGACGCCAAGAAGAGCGAGGGGGACGCCCAGCCCGTCAAGCTCGCGCCGCTGCCCCAGGTGAACGCCGCCGACGTCAAGCCGATCGTCGGGCGCTGGGACGGCGCCGGCAAGGACTACTTCCAGTTCAAGGCCGACGGAACGGGTGTGTGGAAGAAGGAGGGCCAGACCCTCTGGAGCGGCCTCGCCATCCCGGACGGCAAGTCCAAGTTCCGCTTCTCCTGGCAGGGCGGCGACCCCAAGAGCAGCAGCTACTGGGGCGCGAGCGTCAGCGACGACGGCAAGAAGATGACGTTCTCCGGGACCGGGCTGACCTACGCCAGGGCCTCCGGCGGCAAGTCCGGTGGGACGAAGCCCGGCGGCAAGCCGACCACCCCGAAAGGCCACTGAATGACGGTCCACGCCCTGTTCGCCTCGCCGGAGGACGTCGCGGCGCGGCTCGCCGCGGGCGGCTACCTCACCGACGAGTCCATCGCGACCACGGTGTTCCTGGCGCAGGCGCTTGGCAAGCCGCTGCTGGTCGAGGGGCCCGCCGGGGTCGGCAAGACCGAGCTGGCCAAGGCCGTCGCGCGCGCGTGCGAGGCGGAGCTGATCCGCCTGCAGTGCTACGAGGGCCTGGACGAGGCGCGCGCGCTCTACGAGTTCAACTACAAGAAGCAGCTGCTCGCCATCCAGGCCGCGCCGTCCGACCGGGGCTGGCAGGAGACCCACGAGGACATCTTCTCCGAGGACTTCCTGCTCGAGCGCCCGCTGCTGGCGGCGATCCGGCGCACCGGCCCGACCGTCCTGCTGATCGACGAGGCCGACAAGGCCGACGTCGAGATGGAGGGCATGCTGCTGGAGGTCCTGTCGGACTTCCAGGTCACCATCCCCGAGCTGGGCACGGTCGCGGCGACGCGGCGGCCGTTCGTCCTCATCACCTCCAACGCCGCGCGCGAGCTGTCCGAGGCGCTCAAGCGGCGCTGCCTCTACCTGCACCTGGACTACCCGGCCGCGGACCGCGAGCGCGACATCGTCCTCGCCCAGGTCCCCGGGATCGAGGCGGAGCTGGCCGAGCAGCTCGTCCGGACGGTCGGGACGCTGCGCGCGCTGGAGGTCAAGAAGGCGCCGTCCATCGCCGAGACCGTCGACTGGGCGCGGACCCTGCTCGCCCTCGGCCTGGACGAGCTGGACGAGGCGGCCGTCGCCCGCACGCTCGGGGTCGTCCTCAAGCACGTCTCCGACCAGGAGCGCGCCCGCAGGGAACTCGGCCTGAAGGGCTGACGCGCGTGGCCTCCCTCATCGACCGGCACACCGCGTTCGTCGCGGCCCTGCGCGAGGCCGGGCTGCCGGTGTCGGTCGCCGAGGGCCTGGACGCCGTCCGCGCCCTCCAGGCCGTGGATCTCCTCGACCGCGAGACCCTGCGCGCCGCCTATGCCGCGACCATGGTGAAGCGTCCGACGCATCGTCCGGTCTTCGACACGCTCTTCGACCTCTGGTACCCGGCCGCGCTGGGCGACGGAGCGGTTCCCGCGTCGGACCGTCCCGCGCGCACGAGGGGCGAGAACGGGCGTCCTCTGCCGCCGCCGCTCGACCCTGCCGTCCAGGAACGCCGCCAGGTGCTCTTCGACCTGCTGCTGGACGGCGACGACGCGGGCCTGCGCCAGTTCGCCCGGACGGCCGTCAGCGAGTACGGACAGGCCGAGGGGCAGCAGTCGTGGTTCGCGACCGGCGTCACCCGCGCCCTGTCGCCCGAGACGCTCATGGCGAACCTGCTCAACGCCGTCCTGAACGGCCAGGAACGCGGCGGCATGGCCGAACGCGTCGCTCGCAGGACCTTCAACGATCGCATCTCCCGCTTCCAGGACCTGGTCGCCACCGAGGTCCGCCGCCGCATCGCCGAGGACACCGGCGTCGAGCGCACCGCGCGCATCTCGTCCCGTCCGCCGATCGAGCAGCTGGACTTCAACCGCGCGAGCCGCGCCGAGCTGGCCGCGCTGCGCCGCGAGGTGTACCCGCTGGCGCGGCGCCTGGCGGCCCGGCTCGTCCAGAAGCAGCGCGCGGGCAACCGTGGGCGCCTGGACTTCCGGCGGACCGTGCGGGCGTCCCTGGCCACCGGCGGCGTCCCGCTCACCACGCGGCACCGTCCGCGCCGTCCGCACAAGCCCGAACTGGTGATCCTCTGCGACGCCAGCGACTCGGTCACCGCGTTCGCGCACTTCACGCTGCTGCTGACGTTCGCGCTCCGCGAGCAGTTCAGCAAGGTCCGCGCGTTCGCCTTCGTCGACGGCACGGACGAGATCACCAAGTACTTCGCCCCCGGCGCGGACGTCGTCGACGCCATGGCCCGCATGGCGAGCGAGGCCAACCTGGTCTGGATCACCGGGCGCTCCAACTACGGCAACGCCATCAAGATCTTCGCGGACCGGTACGGCGACGCGGTGACGTCCAAGACGTCCCTGCTCGTCCTCGGGGACGCCCGCTCCAACTACGGCGAACTCTCCCTGCCAGTCCTGCGCACCCTGGTGGACCGCGCCCGCCACGCCTACTGGCTCAACCCCGAACCCCGCGCCCAATGGGACACCGGCGACTCCGCCGCGTCCCACTACGGCGAGCTCCTCCCCATGTTCGAGTGCCGCAACCTCACCCAGCTCGCCGCCTTCGTCGAAGAACTCGGATAACGCCGCAACCTCTGTCGGTGCTGCGGCGTGTATCCCGCGAGAACCGACCGAAGGAGGAGGTGTGGCGCAGGACGATGCGGGCTTCGCCGAGTTCTACCGCCGCGCCGTCGTGGCCCTGCGCGGCCTGCGCCGGCACGGCCTCCCGCCGGACGTCCAGCCTCCGGACGAGTCGTCCGTCGACCTCGTGACCGCCTTGGCCGACCTCCCCGAACCCCAGCGCCGCGCCCTGGTCATGCACCACATGGGCGGCTACACGGTCAGAGAGATCGCCGCCCTGGAGGGCGTGGCCGAGGGCACCGTGAAGGCGCGTCTCTCCCGGGGCCGCACCCGCCTCGCGGCGGTGATCAGCGTGGCCGTCCTGGCCATCGCCGTCGTGGTCGGCGCTCGGATCGTCGGGCGGGACGAGCGGCCGGTGGCAGTCGCTCCGGGACTGCGGCCTCTGGGGGCGGCCGACCTCTGGCGGGGGTCGTCGGCGGCCGAGGTGGCGCGCAACTGGACGGAGAACGCCTCACCCTCGCCGTCCGTCCCTGGTTGTGGCGGTGCGGATCCTGACTTCTCGCGGACGGCCCAGCGGCTGACGCTGACGGACAAGGGGCGTCGGCTGGACGCGCAGGGCGGTGAGCTGCACCAGGCGCAGTTCTTCGTGTTCCCGACGCTTCGGGCGGCCCGTCAGGCGATGGACGTCCTCGGGGTTCGTGCCAGGGCCTGCGGCCCCGGCCTGCGGATTTCGAGGCCGGGGATCGGTGAGGACGCGCTCTCCCTGGAGCAGAGCGGCCCCGCGCTTGAGTCCTATCGGGCGGTCGTCGTCCGGCAGGGGACGGCGGTCCTGGTCTTCTCCGACCACCGCAGGGGCGGCTTCGTCCTGCACATGGACTACGTGATGCTGGACGAGCCCGCCCGCGATGCGGCTGATCATCTGCGTGGGCTGGGGTATCGGGGTTGAGGGTCAGCTGGTCGGCGCGGGGACGACGGTGGAGGTGGTGGCGTGGGCGCTCAGGCGGCGGGTCAGGGGGACGGCGAGGACGGCGCCCAGGGCGCAGAGGACGGCGGAGACCAGGAGGGCGATGCTGAAGCCGTGGGTGAGGGCGTGGGGGCCGGTGCCGTTGTTGGTGGTGATGGCGAAGATCATGGCGACGCCGAGGGCGGCGCCGGTGTAGCGGGCGGTGTTGTTCGCGCCTGAGCCCATGCCGGCGCGCTGGGCCGGGACGCTGTCCACGGCGAGGCGGGCGAGCATGGCGTTGGCGAGGCCGCTGCCGGCTCCGGCGATGAGGAGGCCGGGGGCCAGGCCCCACCAGGACATGCCGGGATTGATGCCGAGCATGGCCAGTTCGCCGACGGCGCTGAGGGCGAGGCCCGTGCCGAGCAGGAGGCCGGCCGGCCAGCGGGCGGGGAGACGGCGGGCCTGGAGCGCGACCACGTAGGACACGCCGGACCAGATCGCCAGGACGAACGAGGCGGCCAGCGCGGACAGCCGCATCGCGCCGACCATGACCGTGACCAGGTTGCTCGTCATGCCGATCACGGCGAGGCCGGTGACCATGGCGCCGCCGATCGAGAGCAGGAACGCGGGACGTCGGAACAGGCCCAGGTCGAGCATCGGGGACGTCCGCCGGGACTCCACGACGACGAACGCGGTGAGCAGGACGACCGCGGCGGCGAGCAGGGTGAGAACGGAGGGGCGCGTCCAGCCGGTGCGGCCCAGGGTGACCGCCGTGAGCAGCGTGGAGATGCCGCCGACCATCGTGATCAGGCCGGGCAGGTCGAGGCCGCGGCGGTGGTCGGCGCGGGACTCGGGCAGGACGCGGGAGGCGGCCGTCAGCGCGAGGGACGCGACGAGGGTGAACCAGTACCAGAGGCGCCAGTCGGCGAGCTGGGCGAACCAGGCGGCGGCGATCGGGCCGAGGGCGATGCCGAGGCCGAGCATCGCGCCCCAGAGACCGGCGGCGCGGGCGCGGGCGGCGCCGGTGTAGGTGTGGCCGATGATGCCGAGGCCGGTCGCGAGGAGCGCGGCGGTCGCGACGCCCTGGACGACGCGTCCGGCCACGAAGGCGGCGGAGTTCGGGGCGAGCGCGCAGCCGACGCTGGAGAGGGCGAGCAGGGCGCCGCCCAGGGTGAACAGGCGGCGGCGTCCGTGGTCGTCGGCGAGTGCGCCGACGACCAGGAGGGCGGCGGCGAGGCCGAGGCTGATCGAGCTCATCACCCAGATCCGGGCGGTGGTGCCCGCGTGCAGGCCGTTCGCGGTGTCGGTGAGGGTCGCGATCGGCGCCGTGTAGTTCATCAGGCCCAGCAGGGTGGCGGCGCCGGGGAGGGCCACGGCGGCCGTCATGCCCGGCGGCCGGGTCTCGCGCTGTCCGGCGCCGGGGGTCGCCAGAGTCGTCATGCCGGTCTCCTAGTTCAATGAACGAACCAATATCGGCCGTGACTGTAACACGGTTGGTTCGTTCATTGAACTATCGGGGAGGTAGTCTGCACGGCATGGCACTCGGGAAGGACTACTCCGGGCAGGACTGCACGCTGGCCCGGGCACTCGAGGTGGTCGGCGAGCGCTGGACGCTGCTGATCATCCGGGACGCGTTCTACGGGGTCCGGCGGTTCAGCGACTTCCACGTCCACCTGGACATCCCCCGCGCCGTGCTGTCGGCGCGGCTGTCCACGCTCGTCGAACACGGCGTCCTGGCCAAGGACGGGCACGAGTACGTGCTGACCGAGGTGGGCGTGTCGCTGTGGCCGGTCGTGCACGGGCTGGCCGGCTGGGGCGAGCGGAACCTCGACGGGAACGGCATCACCCGGCTGTTCGTGCACTACGCGTGCGGCACCCGGATCGACCTGGACGGCACCTGCCCGTCCTGCGGCGGGGGCCCGATCCGTCCGGGCGATCTGGAGATCCACCCCGGCCGCGGGGCCAGGCGGCGCGACGACGTGGTCAGTAAGGCCCTGCGCGGCCCCCATCGCATGCTCACGCCCGTCGAGACCTGAGCCCGAGGACGACCGCCGGACGTCAGCCGAAGTTGATGGTCTGACCCTCCTGGCAGGCGAAGGCCCGGTCCTGCCCGTCGACGTTGACGATCGCGGCGAAGTGCTTCTTCGAGTTCTTCGCCGGATCTCCGCCGAGTGTGTCGTTGTCGATCGTCACGAGTCCCACGAACTCCGCGCCGTCGATCGCCGTCTGCAGGGCCGCCGTCACGTCCATGGCCTGGGTCTTGTCCGGGTTGCCGTCCTTGAGCGCGCCGTACGCGGCGAATTTGACCGTTGCCATTGCTCGGACCTCCGGATGTTCGGCTCTCTGATCGTGAGCGGGCCGGCGTCGGTCGTCTGCCGGGCCGTGCCCGTGTCGAGAGATCTCCGACTATGCCGGTGGATAAGCGCCTGGACCGGTAAAGACTCGTCCGCCGGAGGCGGGTTCGGACGGTCAGGTGCCGAGGGCTCGGGCGATGAGGTCGGCGACGGCGTCCGGGTCCAGGTGGTGGCCGCTGAGCTGGGCCAGGTGCTCCTGGTAGATCAGGACGGCCGCGAACGTGGCGGCGGCCACCTCCAGGCGGGCCTGGTCGCCTCGCGCGCCGGGCAGGGCCATCTCCAGGGCCAGCCGGGCCCGTCGGACGACCTCGCCGTTGAGCACCCGCAGCCGTTCGCGGACGGTCGTGTGCGTGTCGGCCTCGCGGAACAGGATGCGCCGCATCGCGGGCGAGGCGCGCAGGGGGAAGCCGCGCGCGAGCCGGGCGAGCGTGCCCGCCGGGTCGCCGGGGACGGCCTCCAGGGGCGCCGTGTCGGCGGCCGGCTCGATCTCGGTGCGCTCGGCGACCAGCGTGACCAGGACGTCCATCTTCTGCGGGAAGTAGTGGAAGACCAGGCCCTTGGGGACGTCCGCGCTGCGCGCGATCCGCGCCGTGGACGTGCCCTCGTACCCGCCCTCGGCGAAGAGCGCCTCGGCGGCGTCCAGGATCCGGGTCCGCGCGTCGGGACGGGCCGGGGCGTCGGGGGAGGGCGGAACGGGAGGGGAGGGGGCGCCGGCCGGGCGGGACGGCGGGGTGACTGGTGCCATGTTCGGCCTCCCCGATGGCCGCCCGGCCGTCAGGCGCCGGTCAGCTCTTCGCGGTGCGGGTGCGGTACGCGGCCCACAGGCCGACGATAGTCGCGACGCCGCCCGCGATCCATGCCGTCCATGCCGCCGAGTGCTGGCGGTCGAACTCCCACGCCCAGGGCGAGACGAAGAGCAGGAGCGCGAAGGCGGTGGCGGCCCAGGTGGTCGGGCCCGTGCCGCCGAGGAGCGGGAACAGGCCGGCGACCAGCAGCACTGCGCCGAGGACCATCATCGGTAGCCGTCCGTCGCCGTCCGCCCACAGACTGGGGGCGACGAGCGCGACCAGCCCGGCGACGAAGACGACGGCGTCCTCCCATGCCAGCTTGTCCATGGGGAACCTCCCGGGGAGAGGGATTGTTTGTCCTGCCCGGGTGATGCCCTGACTGACCGGCCGGTCAACGTTTCGCCCCGGCAGTCGGGAGTGTCCGGAGCGTCACAGTCCGCTGGCTGATCATTTGGGACGACTGTGATGTACGGAACACCTGGGACGACCGGATACGCTCCACCTTCGTGAACGGCGATGCGGTGGACGAGGGCGCGGAACGGCGCGCCCGCGCGCCCTTCGGGGCCCTGCGGCGGCTGATCGACGGCCGTCCCGGGGACACCCGGGCCCAGGTCGCCCGGCGCGCCCGGGTCCTGGTGACCCTCGCCACAGGCCTCGCCAACCTCGGCGGGGCGCTGGTCGTCCTGCTGTTCACCTGGGTGGTGCCGAACCCCGGCGGCCACTTCCCGCACCGGGTGCAGACCGTGAACGTCTGGGTGTTCACCGCCTACGTGGTGCTCGCGGTCCCGGTCGGGCTGCTGCTCGGTGAGCGGTTCTTCCGGCGCGTCCGGCGGCTGGTCGACCGGCACGAGGAACCCGACCGGCGGGAGCGGGCGCTGCTGCTGTACGGGCCGGTGCGGCTGATGGCCGTCCACCTCACGCTCTGGGGCGTCGGGACGGTCGGCTGGGTGCTGCTGAACCTGCCGTTCTCCGCGCTGGTCGCGGTCAAGCTCGGCCTGACGAGCCTGCTCGGCGGCCTCACCACCTGCACCATCGTGTACCTGCTGGCCGAGCGGCTGCTGCGCCGCTCGGTGACGACCGCGCTGGCGACGGGCGTGCCGCGCCGCACCGGCCTGCCCGGCGTCGTCGCGCGCTCGGTGCTGGCCTGGGCGCTCGGCACGGCGGTGCCGATCCTCGGGCTGATCGTCCTCGCGGTCGGGTCGTTCGTCCTCAACCGGGTGAACGTGCACGCCTTCGCGGTCGCGGTGCTCGCCCTCGGCGGGACGGCCCTGCTCGTCGGCCTCGGCGTCACCTACTTCGCGGCGCGCGGGATCGCCGACCCGGTGGAGTCGGTGCGGCTCGGCCTCGCCCGGGTCCAGGACGGCGAGCTGGACGTCGAGGTGCCGGTCTACGACGGCAGCGAGGTCGGGCTGCTGCAGGCCGGGTTCAACCACATGGCGGCCGGGCTGCGCGAGCACGAGCGGCTCCAGGACCTGTTCGGCCGCCAGGTCGGCCCGGACGCGGCGAAGGTCGCGCTCGAGCACGGCGTGGACCTCGGCGGCGAGCTGCGCGAGGTCGCGGTGCTGTTCGTGGACGTCATCGGGTCGACCCGGCTCGCCGCCGAGCGCCCGCCGACCGAGGTGGTCGGGCTGCTCAACGAGTTCTTCGCGATCGTGGTCGAGGTGGTCGGACGGCACGGCGGCTGGATCAACAAGTTCGAGGGCGACGCCGCCCTGGCGATCTTCGGCGCCCCGCAGGACCTGCCCGGCGCCGCGGGCCGCGCCCTGGCCGCCGGGCGGGAGCTGGCCGTCCGGCTGGAGGACGGGGTGTCCGGCCTGTCCGCGGCCGTGGGCGTGTCGGCGGGCGAGGCCGTCGCCGGGCACATCGGGGCCGAGGAGCGCTTCGAGTACACCGTGATCGGCGACCCGGTGAACGAGGCCGCCCGGCTCACCGACCTGGCCAAGGCCCGGTCCGAGCCGGTGCTCGCCGCGGCGGCCGTGGTCGAGGACGCCGGCCCCGAGGAGGCCGCCCGCTGGGAGCTGGGTGAGGAGGTCCAGCTTCGCGGCCGGGCCCGTCCGACCCGCCTGGCCTCGCCGCGCGTCCCCGAGCGCGCCGCGTCCTGATCGTCCGGGCGCGCCGCGTCCTGATCGTCCGCCGGGCAGGCCGGGTTCCTCGCCGCTAGTCGAGGGCGCCCAGGGACGCGCCGTTGAGGGTCGTCGCGAAGCGGCTGAAACCGGCGTCGGTCTCCTCGCCGAGGTAGACGTCCGTGTGGTGCTGCCCGCCGTAGCCGGGACGGAACAGGTCGCTGACCTTCCAGTGCGCCTTGCGGAACCTGGCGCACACGGCCGCGGGGACGCCGTTCCCGCAGTCGGTGATCATGAAGCGGCGGCCGCGGGCCAGGACGTCCTTGTCGGCGGCGGCCGACACCCACGCCTTCAGCGGACGGCCCGCCGGGTCGCGGGTGCTGTCGTCCAGCCAGTAGCCGGTGTTGTGCGACCAGTTCAGGAAGCGGCCCTCCTGCGGGCCCGAGGTGATCCGGCCGCTGCCCTCGGTGCGGATGATCCGCAGGAAGTCGGCCGGGTAGGAGCCGAGCGGCGTGTGCCCGTTCGAGCAGTGGACGGACGTGCAGCCCTTCACGGCCGTCTGCGCGCCGCCGTGCAGGCTCTCGACGGCCGTGTAGTACGTGGTGACGCGCCAGGAGCCGGGCTTGCCGAGCGGGACGACCGATCCGGGGTCGGCCGGGGGCGGCGCGGCCCGCATGTCCGGGGACGGCGCGGACAGGCTCGGCGCGGCGGCCACGGGCGGCTGGACGGAGTCCGGCGCGGGGTCGAGCTTCCCGGACGCCGCGCTGGAGGTCCCGCAGCCCACGACGAACGGGCCGAGCACGACGAGACCGAGAGTGGCCGACTTCAGAGCCGGCGGCCTGCGAGCCCTCGGGCCGGGAGTCGGCGGGCCGGGAGTCGGCGGCCTGAGTGCGGGCCGTCCGGACGAGAGCCGTCCGGACACGGGCCGCCTGAGCATGGTGGGCACGCCGTGCCGCATCCGCATCGCACCTCCCCGGGACCCCGGATGTTCGCGGAGGCACGTCGCGGCCCGTCCGCACGATGGACACTAGCCCGCACCATGGCGGTTCGTCCGGGCTTCGTCAAGACGGCGGCGCCACGCCGGGGGCCGCCGTCCTGACGAAGATCCAGGTCAGTGGCCGCGTGCGATCCACTCGTCCAGATGCGGGGCCTCGGCGCCGATCGTGGTGCTGTCGCCGTGCCCGGTGCGGACGACGGTCTCCGGCGGCAGCGTCAGCAGCCGCTCCCGGATCGACTCGATGATCGTCGGGAAGTCGGAGAAGGACCGGCCGGTCGCGCCGGGACCGCCCTGGAACAGGGTGTCCCCGGAGAAGACCGTGCCGAGCGACGGCGCGTACAGGCAGACCGCGCCGGGGGAGTGCCCGGGCGTGTGCAGGACGGTCAGCTCCGTCCCGGCGACCGTGATGACCTGGCCGTCCGCGAGCTCGCCGTCCGGCGAGGCGCCCGGGTGCCTCTGCCTCCAGAGCATCAGGTCGTCCGGGTGCAGCAGGACGGGCGCGTCGTCGGTGCGGGCGGCCAGCGCGGGCGCGGCGTCGATGTGGTCGTCGTGCCCGTGCGTGGACACGATCGCGACGAGCCGCCGGTCGCCGACCGCCTCGGCGATCGCGTCCGCGTCGTGCGCGGCGTCGATGACCAGGCACTCGGCGTCGTCCCCGACGATCCAGACGTTGTTGTCGACGTCCCAGGTGCCGCCGTCCAGCGAGAACGTGCCGGACGTGACGAGGTGGTCGATCCGCGCGGTCATCAGAGCATCACCACCGAACGCAGGACGTCGCCGTGGTGCATCTTCTCGAACGCGGCCTCCACGCCGTCCAGCGGGATCGTCTCGGAGACGAACGCGCCGAGGTCGAGCCGTCCCTGGAGGTACAGGTCGATGAGCATCGGGAAGTCGCGGGACGGCAGGCAGTCGCCGTACCAGGACGACTTGAGCGCGCCGCCGCGTCCGAAGACGTCCAGCAGCGGCAGCTCGAGCTTCATCTCCGGGGTCGGGACGCCGACGAGGACGACGGTCCCGGCGAGGTCGCGGGCGTAGAACGCCTGCTTGTAGGTCTCGGGGATGCCGACCGCGTCGATCACGACGTCCGCGCCGAACCCGCCGGTCAGCTCCTGGACGGCCGTGACGACGTCGCCGTCCTTGGCGTTCACGGTGTGCGTCGCGCCGAGCTCCTTGGCGGTGGCGAGCTTGCGCTCGTCCAGGTCGACGGCGACGATCCGCGCCGCGCCCGCGAGCCGGGCGCCGAGGACGGCCGCCGCGCCGACGCCGCCGCAGCCGATGACCGCGACGCTGTCGCCGCGGCCGACGTTCCCGGTGTTGATCGCCGCGCCGAGGCCGGCCATGACGCCGCAGCCGAGCAGGCCCGCGACCTCGGGCTTGGCGGCCGGGTCGACCTTGGTGCACTGCCCGGCGTGGACGAGGGTCTTGTCGGCGAACGCGCCGATGCCGAGCGCGGGGGACAGCTCCGTGCCGTCCGCCAGGGTCATCTTCTGCTTGGCGTTGTGGGTGTTGAAGCAGTACCACGGGCGTCCGCGCAGGCAGGCGCGGCACTGTCCGCACACCGCGCGCCAGTTCAGGACGACGAAGTCGCCGGGCGCGACCTCGGTGACGCCGTCGCCGACCGTCTCGACGATCCCGGCGGCCTCGTGGCCGAGCAGGAACGGGAAGTCGTCGTTGATGCCGCCCTCGCGGTAGTGCAGGTCGGTGTGGCAGACGCCGCACGCCTGCACCTTCACCACGACCTCATCCGGCCCCGGGTCCGGGATCGTGATCGTTTCGATCCGCACCGGCTGTCCCTTGCCCGGTGCGATGACCCCACGTACCTGCTGCGCCATCCTTGCCGCCTCCCGTTCGGGTGTGTGACTCTCGGTCAGACCCTATAAAAACGGGCGGCCACCTGGGAATTCAGGGGGTGGAGGGCGTCACCAGGCCCGCGTTGTAGGCGATGATCACGAGCTGGACGCGGTCGCGCGCGTCGAGCTTGGTGAGCAGGCGGGCGACGTGGGCCTTGGCCGTCGCGACGCTGATCGACAGGCGTTCGGCGATCTCGCCGTTCGACAGCCCGGACCCGACCAGCGTCAGGACCTCGCGCTCACGCTCGGTGACGACGGACAGCTCGGCCGGAGGGGCCGCGGACGGCTCGGGCCGGGCGGCGAAGTCGGCGATCAGCCGCCGGGTCACGCCGGGCGCGAGCAGCGCCTCGCCCGCCGCGACCACCCGGACGGCCGCGAGGATGTCCTCCAGGGCCATGTCCTTCACCAGGAAGCCGCTGGCCCCCGCGCGCAGGGCGCCGTAGACGTAGTCGTCGTCATCGAAGGTGGTCAGCACCAGCACGCGCGCGGTCGCGGCGGCCGTGATGCGGCGGGTCGCCTCGATGCCGTCCATGTCCGGCATGCGGATGTCCATGACCACCACGTCGGGGCGGTGCTCGGCGGCGAGCCGCACGGCCTGCTCGCCGTCGCCCGCCTCGCCGACGACCTCCAGGTCGGCGCAGTCGGTGATGAGGACGCGCAGTCCGGCTCTGATGAGCGGCTGGTCGTCGGCCAGCACGACGCGGACCGTCTCCGCCGGCGCGGTCATCCGGCCACCGCCAGGACGGCCGAGGAGCGGGTCGGGATACGGGCGGCGACCTGGAAGCCGCCCTCGGGACGGGGGCCTGCGACCAGGTCGCCGCGCAGCAGGGTGGCGCGTTCCCGCATTCCGACGATGCCGAACCCGCCGCCCTCGCCGGACGGCCCGCCCGGTCTGCCCGTCCCGCCCGTCCCGGTCCCGGCGTCCTCGATCCGGACGGTCAGTTCGTCCTCGGTGAACCCGATCGTCACCCGGCAGGCCGCCACGCGTGCGTGCCGGACCACGTTCGTCACCGACTCCTGGACGATCCGGAACGCCGACAGGTCGATCTCCGGCGGCAGCGGGCGCCGCTCGCCGTTCCAGCGCACCTCGACGTCGACGCCCGCGTCGCGGGTGGCGGCGACGAGCCGGTCCAGGTCGGTGAGGCCCGGCGCGGGGTCGAGCGGCGCGGGGGCGGGGCCGTCCCCGGCCCCTTCGCCGGACTCGCGCAACGTGACGAGCATCCGGCGGAGCCCGGCCAGGGTCTCCCGGCTGGTGGTCTCGATCGCGGTGAGCGCGTTGCGCGCCTCCTCCGGCTGGGTGTCGATGACCCGGCTGCCGACGCCCGCCTGGATCGCGACGATCCCGATGCTGTGGGCGACCATGTCGTGCAGCTCGCGGGCGATCCGCAGCCGCTCGGCGGCGACCGCCTGCTCGGTCTCGCGGGACCGCAGCTCGACGGCGTGCTCGCGGCGCTCCCGGAGCATCCGCGCGGTCGTCATCGCCGCCACGAACGCGAGCACCGCCAGGACGACGCCCTGCATCTGGGACTCCGGGCCGCGCGGCATCGCGACGGCCACCACCAGCTGGAGCATGAACAGGCCCGCGCAGGCGATCGTCCTGGTCGGGCGGGGCTTGCGCAGGGCGATGTAGGCGAGCGCGACGTCGTCGATGACGAGCTTGGTGTAGCCGGTCGCCCAGGTGATCTCTGTGGCGAACAGGATGACCCAGGCCAGCACCAGGAACGCGATCAGTGCCGGGGTGCGGTGGCGGAGCAGCAGCGCGGGCGCCGCCATCAGGAGCGCCGGGGCCACCACGGCCTGGGAGACCGCCTCCGGATGCCGGCTCATGAGCGGGACCAGCAGCAGGGCGAAGAAGGTCGCGCCGCCCCACGCCAGCACGGACATCGCGGCCCGGCGTAGGAAGGCGGCCTTGCCGCCGAGCCGCCCGGACGTGCCGCTGGGCGGCTCGGAAGGGTCGGGGGACATGTCGTGATCGTAACCTTCCACGTCGTTTGTGGGTATTAGCCGCCGGGCGTACGCCCAGGGGCTACCCCTGCCCGCGCAAGTGTGGCCGACGGCCCGACGACGGACATGGGGCCCGCGGGTGATCTTTGCGGCATGAAGATGTTCGTCCGTGTTCTGCTGGCCGTCGAGATGGCGGCCCTCGCGGTGTCCGCCGTGCTCTGGGACTCGCTGGATTTCCGCATCTACCGGCTCGGCGGGGGTGTGGTGACCGACGGGGCCAGGCTCTACACCGAGCAGCTCGCCGAACACTGGTACACCAACTCCCCGGTGTTCGCGCTGCTCTGCTCGCCGCTGGCGGAACTGCCGCTGACGGTGGCGCGGGTGGGCTGGCAGTTCGCGTCGCTGGCCGCGCTCGTCTGGGCCTGCGTGAACCTGCTGGAACTGGCCGGACGCCCCGTCACGCGGAACACGGTCGCCACCCTCGTCGCGGCCGCGATGCTCCTCGAGCCGATGTACCACACCTTCTTCCAGGGGCAGGTCAACCTCTTCCTGCTCGCCCTGGTCGTCGCCGACATCAAGGCCGTCGCGCGCGGCCGGACGGCGGGCGTCGGGATCGGCCTCGCCGCCGCCTTCAAGCTGACCCCGGGCATCTTCATCGTCCTGCTGCTGGTGACCGGGCGCATCCGCGCCGCGGCCATCGCCATCGGGACGTTCGCCGTGGCCGTCGCGGGCACCTGGCTCATCGCTCCGGACGCGTCGCGCGTCTACTGGACGGGCACCTTCCGCGACACCTCGCGCGTCGGTGTCACTTACATCAGCAACCAGTCGCCGTTCGGCATGCTCTCCCGGATGCTCGGCGGCCACCCGGACCGCGTCCAGAGCTGGTACCCGATCATCTCCGTGGCCGTCGCCGTCGCCGGTCTCGCGGTCGCGGCCCTGTGGGCGCGGCGCGGCGACTGGCTGAGCGCGGCCGCGGTGACCGGGGTGACCGGCCTGCTGGTCTCGCCGATCTCGTGGGCGCACCACTGGGTGTGGGTGCTCCCGGCGCTGGTCCTGCTCGTCCGGAACGGGCACCGCGTGGCGGCGGGCTGCGTGTACGTGATCTTCGTCCTGTCCCCGCTCTGGTGGACGCCGCACGACGGCACCGACCGGGAGTGGGGCTTCCACTGGCTGATCACCGCGGTCGCGAACTGCTACCTGCTCTCAGGGGTCGCGTTCCTGGTGTACGCGGCGCTCGAACTGCGGCGCCCGGTCCGCGCCCCTGAGCCGCCGCGCCTGGAGCTCGTCCAGGACGAACCATTCCAGCGCCGGGACCCGGCCCCGCACCGGGAGCCGGCCGAGGTCTCTTAGCTCTCAGGGGTGAGCGCGGGGATCACCGTCGCGCGGGACGCGCGTCCGGGGTGGTGAGGCCGAGGCTTGGGAACCATGAGCCCCAAGAACTTCACCGCCGTGACCCTCACAGGCGCCGCAGTCGTCGGCCTTGGCGCGCTTTCGAGCCCCCCTTCGGGCACTTGGCCCTCGGTCCCCGCGCCCTTCACCGTGCCCGCGACGGAGCGCGGCTCGCTCGTCAAGGCCGAGCACCTGCGCGGTCTGTCCGTGGAGGAGGTTCGTACGGTGCTCGGTCAGGGCGGGTTCGACGCCACGACCGTGAAGCACGGGGTGGAGGCCTACCGGCTCACCTACCGGACGGTCGACACCAAGGGCGCTGCGGCGACCGCCACGGGCTTGTTCGTGGTGCCTCAGGGGAAGCGGGGTCGGCTCACGCCGGTCTCGTACACGCATGGGACCATCAGCTACAAGCCGGACGCCCCTTCCGTGAGCATCACCCCGTGGGCCGTCGGCCCGGCCTACACCTACGCGGGTTCCGGTTTCGCCGCGGTCCTTCCGGACTACCTTGGGCTGGGCGAGGGGCCGGGCGCGCATCCGTGGAAGGACGTGCCGTCCGAGACCTCGGCGTCGCTGGACATGCTCCGCGCCGCCCGCGCGTTCGCCCCGCGCACCGGTCACAGTCTCGATCGGGACGTGCTGATCACCGGCTTCTCCCAGGGCGCGTCGTCCGCGCTGGGGCTCGCCCGCACCCTCCAGGACGGCACGGACCCGCACTTCCGGGTCAAGGCCGTCGCGCCGATCAGCGGTGCCTACGACCTCGCGGGCGCCGAACTGCGGACCGACGGCGAGGTCTGCAAGGCCTGGACGCCCCGGATGACCGTCCGGTTCTACAAGGCCGAGGCCGACGAGCAGGCGACGACCCTCAACACCGACCACTGTGTCGCCTCGCTGCGGGAACGCGGCGTGGACCCGCAGGTCGAGAACCTCGGCAAGCCGCTCTACCAGGGCTCGCTGCACCTCGGCACGAACGTCGCCGGGACCGGGAAGATCGTTCACTGGTTCTCGTCCATGGCCGCCTGACCGCCCCGACACGCCGAACGGCCACCCCGGAACGCCGGAGTGGCCGTCTGCTCGTGCTGTTCAGCAGGATGTCAGCGCAGGAAACCTTCGTAGTTGCGCTGCTGGAGCTGGGACTCGATCTGCTTGACCGTGTCCAGTCCGACGCCGACGACGATCAGGATGCTCGTGCCGCCGAACGGGAAGTTCTGCGTGGCGTTGAGCATGGCGAACGCGACCATCGGGATGAGGGCCACCAGGCCCAGGTAGAGCGCGCCCGGGGTCGTGATGCGCGTGAGGACGTAGTCCAGGTACTCGGCGGTCGGACGCCCGGGACGGATGCCGGGGATGAACCCGCCGTACTTCTTCATGTTGTCGGCGACTTCAGTGGGGTTGAAGGTGATCGCGACGTAGAAGTAGGTGAAGAAGATGATGAAGACGAAGAAGATGCCCATGTGCCAGGGGTTGTCCTGGTGCAGGTAGGGCTGGACCTTCTGCAGCCACTTGACGTTCGGCCACAGCTGGGTCGCCAGGACGGGCAGGTAGAGCAGCGAGGAGGCGAAGATGACCGGGATGATGCCGGCCTGGTTCACCTTCAGCGGGATGTAGGTCGAGGTCCCGCCGTACATCCGGCGTCCGACCATCCGCTTGGCGTACTGCACCGGGATCCGCCGCTGGGCCTGCTCGACGAACACCACACCGGCCATGATCGCCAGACCCACCACGATCACCAGCGTGAAGACGAACCCGCCCTTGGCCTTGTAGATCGACCAGAACTGGGACGGGAACACCGCCACGACCTGCGTGAAGATCAGGATCGACATGCCGTTGCCGACGCCGCGGTCGGTGACCAGCTCACCCAGCCACATGATCACCGACGTGCCGGCGACCATGCAGATCACCATCGTCATGACGGGGAAGATGCTGGTCTTGTACAGGATGTCCTGGTTGCCGCCGGCGCCCTGGAACAGGCTGCCGGTCGCGGCCATTGCGACGATGCCGGTGCCCTGCAGGATCGCCAGGCCCACCGTCAGGTACCGGGTGTACTGCGTGATCTTCGTCGTCCCGGCCTGGCCCTCCTTCTTCAGGGCCTCCAGCCGGGGGATCACCACCGTCAACAACTGCAGAATGATCGACGCGGTGATGTAGGGCATGATGCCCAGCGCGAACACCGACAGCTTCAGCAGCGCGCCGCCGGAGAACAGGTCCACCAGACCGTAGAGCTGGTTGGACTTCTTGGCCGCGTCGGCCGTCTGCTTGAGCACTTGCACGTTCACGTTCGGGGTCGGCAGGTTCTGGCCGACCCGGAACACCACGATCATGAAGACCGTGAAGAAGAGTTTCTTGCGAAGGTCCGGGGTTCGGAACGCCCGGGCGAAGGCCGTGAGCACGATGGGCTCCATACGGATCAAGCCGCGACGCCATTCCTGGGCGTCCGCGGTCGTCAACAGGGACTGTCACAGATCCGTGATGGGAGGCGGGCCGCGCACGGGGTCGGTCTCGCCGCCGGGCGCGGACGGCGGCCGGTGGTCCGTCGCGGGCGGGACGGCGCGTCCGGAGAGCGAGGCGGGCGCCTCGGCCGGACGCGGCGTGGCCGTGCGGATCGCCGACAGCTGGGGCCGCGTGGCGTGATCGCCCGGCCGCGCTTCGTAGCGGGCGATGATGTCCGCGTAGTAGCGGTGGAAGAGGGCGGCGCCCGCCTGCAGGACCTGGCTGCGCTGGGCCGCCCGTTCCTGGCAGATCCGCTCCTGTGCGGTGGGTTCCCGGGGCGTGAGCTCCTGGGCCGAGCTCTGGGCGCTGTGGTTCGCGCACTCCTGTCCGGGCAGGCCGGACGCGCTGGCCGAGCTCTCCAAGGGGGCCGCGGAGCCGCCGGGCAGTGCGGACGCGATGGTCGTGACGAGCCCGAACAGGCCCGCCAGGAGCATGAGCAGCCTGCGGTGACGTGGTGTTGTGCCGTCCACGTCCACCCCCGTCCGCTCAGTGTCGTCCAGCGCACACCTTAGTAGTGGCCGGGAGCACCGTCCACACGACCGAGCCGTACGGCCCGGCATCGACCGGGCGACCCCGGAGGTACCTTCCGGTACGCCGGGTCTGGACGTGAAGATCACGTTTCGCTACCTTCCGCGCCATGACTCTGACGCGGAAGATCGTCCGGGCCCTCCCGGTGGCGGGCCTGGCGGCGGCGACCCTGGCCGCCGGACTAGGCGGTACGGCCCACGCGGGTACCCCGCACCCGGGCAAGCCGCAGCCCGGCTGGAAACTCACCGACAGCGGCGTGCAGGCCCGGTTCCGGGGCCTGGCGGCCGTGGACCGGCACACCGCCTGGGCCGCGGGCAGCGGCGGGACCGTCCTGCGGACCGTGGACGGCGGCCGGACGTGGGCGAAGGTCGCCCCGGCGGACGCGGCCGGCCTGGAGTTCCGCGACGTGGAGGCGTTCGACGCCAACAACGCCGTGGTCCTGGCGATCGGCGACGGCGACGCGTCCCGGGTGTACCGGACGTCCGACGGCGGCCGCACATGGACGACCGGGTTCAAGAACGACGACCCGAAGGCGTTCTACGACTGCATGACCTTCTTCGACCGGCGGAACGGGCTGGCGGTCAGCGACCCGGTGGACGGGAAGTTCCGGATCCTCTCCACGGCCGACGGCGGGCGGAGCTGGAAGGTGCTGCCGAACGCCGGGATGCCCGCCGCGCTGCCCGGTGAGGCCGCCTTCGCCGCGAGCGGCCAGTGCCTGGTCTCGCGCGGCTCCCGCGACGCGTGGATCGCGACCGGCGGCGGCGAGCGCTCGCGCGTGTTCCACAGCCGCGACCGGGGTCGCACCTGGACGGTCAGCGACACGCCGCTGCCAAGCGGCGCGGCCGCGGGCGTGTTCGGGCTGGCTTTCCGGGACGCCCGGCACGGCGTCGCGGTCGGCGGGGACTACCGTCCGGGCGAGCCGTCCCCGGACGCCGCCGCGACCACGGGCGACGCCGGACGGTCCTGGCGGCTCGCGCCGCGTCCGCCCGCCGAGTACCGCTCGGGCGTGACGTACTTCGGGCCGGCGCTGATCGCGGTCGGCCCGACCGGCAGCGACCTGTCCCGTGACAACGGACGCACCTGGACGCGATTCGACACTGGCAGCTTCGACACCGTCTCGTGCGCGCACGGCGGCTGCTGGGCGTCGGGAGAGAAGGGGCGCATCGCCCGCATGGGCTAGTGGGCGCCAGGTGCCCGGCCTGCTCGCGGTTCGGATCGCCGGATCGCCGGCACCCTGCATGACCAGATGAGAAATCATCGTGGATGATCTCCGGCGAGGAGGCTTCAGGGCCTCCTCGCCGTTGCTTTTGCTCCGAAAGAGGCGGGCAACCGGATCGGGGAGGGGCTGGGTCGTAGACGGGCAGTGGCCGAATTCCTGGAGCGTCCGCCCGAGCGGGCCGAGCGGCAAGCCTGATTCACTCCGGCCTTACCGGGAACATAGAGTGAGCACTGAACACTGAGCGTGAGGGAAATGGAATGGCCACGGGCACTGTGAAGTGGTTCAACGCGGACAAGGGGTTCGGGTTCATCGCCCAGGACGACGGCGGGCCGGACGTCTTCGTGCACTTCTCCGCGATTCAATCGGCCGGCTACAAGTCCCTCATGGACAACGACAGGGTCGAATACGACCTGGTGCAAGGGCCGAAGGGGCCACAGGCCGAGAACGTCGTGGTCCTCGAGCAGTAGGCGTCGCCGCCGCCCGTCTGGGGACCACGCCCGGCCAGGGGCGAGGGCGCGAATGATCCGGTAAGGCATGACTCCCGTGGCCGTCGCCGGGAAGGAAGGGCGTGAGGGGCAGGCGACCCACCGGGAGGACAACGTGAGCATGACCGCGCCGCCGACCGATACCGAGATCGGCCTGATCGACGCCTACTGGCGTGCCGCGAACTACCTGTCGGCCGGTCAGATCTACCTGATGGCGAATCCGCTGCTCCGCGAGCCGCTGCGGCCCGGGCACATCAAGCCCCGGCTGCTGGGGCACTGGGGGACCTCGCCCGGCCTGAACCTCTGCTACGTCCACCTCAACCGGGTCATCCGGGCCCGCGACCTCGACATGATCTACATCATGGGGCCGGGGCACGGCGGGCCGTCGGCCGTCGCGAACGCCTGGCTGGAGGGCACCTACAGCGAGGTCTACCCGGAGGTCTCGCAGGACGCGGCCGGGATGGGGCGGCTGTTCCGGCAGTTCTCCTTCCCGGGCGGCGTCCCGAGCCACGTCGCGCCGGAGACGCCGGGATCGATCCATGAGGGCGGCGAGCTCGGCTACTCGCTCGCGCACGCCTACGGCGCCGCGCTCGACAACCCGGGCCTGGTCGTGGCGTGCATCGTCGGGGATGGCGAGGCCGAGACGGGGCCGCTCGCGGCCAGCTGGCACTCGACCAAGTTCGTGGACCCGGTGCACGACGGCGCGGTCCTGCCGATCCTGGCGCTCAACGGCTACAAGATCGCGAACCCCACGGTGCTGGCCCGGATCCCCGAGGACGAGCTGCGCGCGCTGTTCGAGGGCCACGGGTACGCGCCGGTGATCGTGTCCGGGGACGATCCGGCGCGGGTGCACCGGGAGATGGCCGCCGCGCTGGACGGCGCGCTGGACGAGATCGCCCGGATCCAGCACGCGGCGCGCGAGCAGGGCGCGACGGGACGTCCGCGCTGGCCGATGATCATTCTGCGCACGCCGAAGGGCTGGACCGGCCCGAAGGTGGTGGACGGCCTGCCCGTCGAGGGCACCTGGCGCGCGCACCAGGTGCCGCTGGCCCGCGTCCGGGAGGACCCCGGGCACCTCGCGCAGCTGGAGGCGTGGCTGCGCTCGTACCGTCCCGAGGAGCTCTTCGACCAGGACGGACGTCCGGTCGAGGCGCTCCGCGGCCTCGCGCCCGCCGGTGACCGGAGGATGAGCGCCAACCCGCACGCCAACGGCGGACGGCTGCTGCGCCCGCTCGAACTGCCCGGCTTCCGCGAGCACGCCGTCCACGTGGACAAGCGCGGCACCGGGACCGCCGAGGCCACCCGCGTCCTCGGCGGCTACCTGCGGGACGCGGTGTCTGCCAACCCGGACAACTTCCGGATCATGGGCCCGGACGAGACGCTCTCCAACCGGCTGGGCGCGGTCTTCGAGGTCACCGACCGGGTCTTCGCGGGCGAGCGGCGCGACACCGACGAGTACCAGGCGGCGTCCGGGCGGGTCATGGAGGTGCTGAGCGAGCACCTGTGCCAGGGCTGGCTGGAGGGCTACCTGCTCACCGGGCGGCACGGCCTGTTCAACACCTACGAGGCGTTCACGCACATCGTGGACGCGATGTTCAACCAGCACGCCAAGTGGCTGAAGGTCTCCCGGGGCCTGCCCTGGCGGGCGCCGGTCGCGTCCCTGAACTACCTGCTGTCCTCGCACGTCTGGCGGCAGGACCACAACGGCTTCACCCACCAGGACCCCGGGTTCATCGACGTCGTCATGAACAAGAAACCCGAGGTCATCCGCGTCTACCTGCCGCCGGACGCCAACACGCTGCTGTCGGTCGCCGACCACTGCCTGCGCTCCCGCGACTATGTGAACGTGGTCGTCGCGGGCAAGCAGCCCGCGCCGGTGTGGCTGCCGATGGACGAGGCCGTCCGGCACTGCGTGCGCGGCATCGGCATCTGGGAGTGGGCGAGCACCGACGGCGGCGCCGACCCGGACGTCGTGCTCGCGTGCGCGGGCGACGTCCCGACCCTGGAGACGCTCGCCGCCGCCGACCTGCTCCGGCAGTTGCTGCCCGAGCTGCGCGTCCGGGTCGTGAACGTCGTGGACCTGATGCGGCTGCTGCCGGTCGGGGAGCATCCGCACGGGCTGCCCGGCTACGAGTTCGACGCCCTGTTCACCACGGACAAGCCGGTCATCTTCGCGTTCCACGGCTACCCGTACCTGATCCACCGGCTCGTCTACCGGCACACCAACCACGACAACATGCACGTGCGCGGCTACAAGGAGGAGGGCACGACGACCACGCCCTTCGACATGGTCATGCTGAACGACATGGACCGGTACCACCTGGTCATGGACGTGATCGACCGCGTCCCCGGCCTCGGCGGACGCGTCGGGAACATCCGGCAGCAGATGGCCGACACACGGCTGCGGATGCGCGCCTACACGCGCGAGCACGGGGAGGACGCCCCCGAGGTCCGCGACTGGGTCTGGCCTTACTGAGTACGGCCGTACAAAGGGGGGATTCTTCGATGCGTGTGCTCACGGTGAACCCGGGGTCCAGCAGCGTGAAGCTCGCACTGCTGGACGCCGATGACAAGGTGCTCCTCCACGCCGAACTGCCGACCGGAGGGGTGGAGCGGGAGGCGGAGCGCGTGCTCGCCCTGATCGCCGGCATGCCCCGCCCGGACGCGGTGGGCATCCGGTTCGTCCACGGCGGGCGGGACTACACCCGTCCTGTGGTCGTGGACGACGAGGTGACCAAGAACCTGCACACGCTGATCGACCTCGCGCCGCTGCACCAGCCGATGTCGCTGTACGCGCTGGGGGAGATCCGGCGGGCGCTGCCGGACGTCCCGGTCGTGGCCTGCTTCGACACCGCGTTCCACGCGGGCATCCCGGACGCCGCCGCCACGTACGCGGTGCCCGAGGAGTGGCGTGAGCGGTTCGCGATCCGCCGCTACGGCTTCCACGGGCTGTCGTTCGCCCACGCCTCGCGCCGCGCGGCCGCGCTCCTCGGACGGCCGCGGCGCATGGTCGTCTGCCACCTCGGCGCGGGCGCCTCGCTGGCGGCCGTCCTGGACGGCCGGTCGGTCGACACGACCATGGGGTTCACGCCGCTCGAGGGGCTGGTGATGGCGACCCGGGCGGGCAGCGTGGATCCGGGCATCCCGATGTGGCTGCTCAAGCACGGCGTCCCGGCGGAGGAGATCGACGACGCCCTCGAACACCGCTCCGGACTGCGGGCCCTGGCCGGGACGGGCGACATGCGCGAACTGCGGCAGCGGGCCGCCTCCGGGGACGAGACGGCGGAGGCGGCACTCGACGTGTACCACCACAGCCTGCGGAAATGCGCCTCGGCGATGGCCGCCGCGCTCGGCGGGCTCGACGCGCTGGTGTTCACCGGCGGCGTCGGGGAGCACGACACGGTCGCCCGCGCGCGACTGGCCGCCGACCTGGCCTTCCTCGGCGTCCGGATCGACTCGGTCCCGAACGAGAACGCGCACGGCGACGCCGTCCTCAGCCCGGCGGGGGGCGAGGTCGGCGTCGCCGTGGTCGGGGCCCGCGAGGATCTGGAGATCGCCGCGGGCACCCGTTCCGCCCTGGCCGGCTAGCCCCGAGGGGTGGCCGGCCAGGGCGGACGGACTTCGGCGCGGGCGCCTCAGCCGTCCATGGCGTCCATGGCGTCCGTGGTTCAGTCGTCCATGGCGAGGAGCAGGCCCGCGGACCAGCTGAAGTTCGGCGAGTTGAGCGTCGCGCCGGTCAGCGGGTCGTAGTTCTCGTGCAGGGCGCCGTCGCCGAGCATGCCGGACGCGTTGGCGCGCAGCCGGTCGGCGAGCGTGCGGGCGTCGGCGTTGTAGCCGTAGCCGCGCAGGCCCTTGAGCGCGAAGTACGCCTGGTCGATCCAGACCGGCCCGCGCCAGTACTTGGTCGACTGGAAGTACGGCGAGCTCTTCGACACCGTCGGGAACGGGACCTTGGTGGCGAACTCGTTCGGGTCCACCATCTTGAACCGGACGGCCGCGGCCTGCTCCTTCGACGCGACGCCCGCCCACAGCGGGATCGCGCCCTCGATGCCGCGTCCGCGCTCGGTGAGGGTCTTCCCACCGTCGGCGGCCATGGACGAGTCGTAGAAGAAGCCCGTCTTGGTGTCGTACATCCGCGCGCGCACGAGCCCGGCGACCTTGGCGGAGTCCTTCTCGAACCTCGCGGCGTCGGCGTGCTTGCCCAACTGCTTGGCGATCAGCGCGAGGTAGTGCTTCTCGGCGGCCAGGTAGGCGTTGAGGTCGACCGACTCCTGGTTGATGGAGTAGCCGACGACCTTGCCGGACGCGTCGGTGTTGGCCAGCATCTTCACGCCGAGGTCGGCGTCGAAGCGCGGCGCGTTGTCCATGCCGCTCTCCCACGCGGCGGCCTCGATCTGGTCGTCCTCGGTCGCGTTGGCCGGGTCGACCGTCGCGCCGTACTCGGCGAGCCCGTTGTGGTCGTGGTCGCGCGTCCGGTACCACCAGTCGTGGTAGGCGACCAGCTTCGGGTACATCTCGCGCAGGAACGAGGCGTCCCGGTCCTTGAGGAAGACCTCCCAGACCGACCAGGCGGCGAGCGGCGGCTTGCTGTTGCGCTCGTTCCAGTTGCCGCCGCCCTCGGCCGGGGTGTTGTAGAAGATCGCGTCCGGGATCATGCCCGCGTCCTGCGGCCGGTCCTTGGACCCCGCGGTGATCTGGTAGTCGAACATCGAGCGGATCTGGTCCCGGGCGAGCGCCGGGTCGAACTTCGCCGTGCCGACCGCCTGCTTCCAGGTGTCCCACGACCACAGTCCGCTGAACCACTTGTAGGTGATGGACGGCGTGATCCCGTTGTGGCGGATCGCGCCCGCCGGGCCGCGCCAGTTCGACACCAGCGTCTCGACGGACTTGACCGCCAGGCGCCGCCGCTCGGCGGGGACGCCCCGGGTCGCCTTGGAGACGTAGCCCTTCCAGCGCTCGTCGCCCTGGGCCTCGGCGCGCTCGGGCGAGCGCAGCAGGCCCGCGACGGCCGGGGCCTCCGCGCGCCGCTCGGCGTCGTCGAAGGTGTAGGTCTCCGCCCAGGTCAGGGCGCTGGTCGCCCGCGGCTTGACGGTCAGCGGACGGGCCAGGTCGGTGGTGTAGGAGTCGCCCGCGATGGTCGTCCGGACCGGCTCGGCGTGCGTGATCTGGAACCGCTCGGTGCCGTTGGTCAGGTAGCTCCAGGTCTTGCGGACCTTGGCGAAGTCGACCTGGACGCCGGTCCCGGTGGCCTTGAGCGAGGGGGCGCTCTTCATCGGCTCGGCGTCCGGGCGGAGCAGCTCGCCGGTCCAGCCGACCTGGATCGTCCGGGCCGTCCGGCCGGTGTTCTCCACGAACGCGCGGACGAGCGCGGAGTGGGCGCTGCCGAAGCGCAGCTCGAGGGTGAGCTTCAGGCCGTCCAGCTCGTAGACCTGGCGGAGCAGGCCGGGCAGCGCCGACAGCTTCGGCTTGGCGCCGGACAGGTCGATCCTGCGGCCGTTCTCACTGAGCTGGATGCGGCTGAACGCCTTGCTCAGCCACCAGGGGTACTCCTGCGCGATGTACAGCGGGCCGGTGAAGCCGCCGTAGGTCGCGGGGTCCTCGGGCAGGGCGTAGGCATGCCATGCGCCGCGGTCGGAGAACACGTTGATGTCGTTGAACTCCGGCGGCTCGGACGCCGTGGGGGTGCCCTTCATGTCGAGCACGTTGGCGTAGCCGGTCCGGCCGTCGGGACCGGCGGGGGCCGCGTGCGCGGGCACCGCCGTCAGGGGGAGGAGAGCGACGACACCTATGGCGGCGCTCAGGGGGTAGCGCATGGTCACCTTGTTTCGGATGCGGGGGTGAGGACGGCGGCGCCGAGCGGGGGGAGTTCGAGCTCGCCCCGGACGGTCGCGCCGGACAGCAGATCAGTACCGAACAAACCGCTCACACGCGACACGGTGTCCGCGTGGTTCAGCAGGAACAGGTGGTCGCCGCGCCGGGTCACCTCGACGCCCTCGGGCGCCTCGTGGACGGGGCGTACCTCCGCGGCGTCCAGGACCAGGCCGAGCGCGGACGGCAGGTGGCAGCTGAGGTACCAGCCGAGCCCGTCGCCGTGCGCGTTGCGGGTGATCGCGGGCCGTCCGGCCAGGGGGCCCTCGGCGTAGGACGCGACGGGATCGGCGGTCGTGACGTCCAGCCACTCGCTCCAGAGCGTCGCCCCGCCCAGGCCCTCGACCTCACCCTCCACCTGCACGGCCTCGTCGTCGGGGACGGGCCAGAACTCGTCCACGACGACGCCGAGCGCGTCGCGCAGCGGGGCCGGGTAGCCGCCGAGGTGGATGTGGTCGTGCTCGTCCACGATCCCGGAGAAGAACCCGCAGGCCAGGTGGCCGCCGCCCGCGACGAACCGGGTGAGCCGCTCGGCCGTGTCCGTCCGCAGCATGTACAGGTTCGGCGTGAGGACGACCTTGTACCGCTCGAAGTCGGCCTCCGGCGGGACGAAGTCGACCGCGATGTTCCGCTTCCACAGCTCCCGGTACCAGGATGCGACGATCGCCTTCAGCTCCAGCCGCGTGGACGGGTGGTCCTCCTGCTCCAGCGCCCACCACGAGTCCCAGGACAGGACGATCGCGACGTCGGCCTCGGTGCGGCTGCCCGCGACCCCGCCGAGCTTCGCCAGTTCAGCCCCGAACCGGACCGTCTCGGCCCAGCCGCGCGACTTCGTCCCGCCGTGGGGGAGCAGCGCGCTGTGGAACTTCTCCGCGCCCGCGCGCGAGGCCCGCCACTGGAAGTACATGACGCCGTCCGCGCCGCGCGCGACCGTCTGCAGCGACCACAGCCGGTGCAGTCCCGGACGCTTCGGCACGTTCACCGGACGCCAGCTCACCGCCGACGGGGCCTGCTCCATGAGCAGCCACGGCTGACCGCCCTTGAGCGAGCGCATCAGGTCGTAGTTCATCGCGGCCGTGATGTGCGCTTCGGGGTCGTGCGGGTCGGGGTAGGCGTCGTCGGAGACGAAGTCCTCGCGGGACGCCCACTTCCAGTAGTCCAGCACCTTGAACATCGACATGAAGTTCGTGGTCACCGGGATGCCGGGGGACACCTCGTCCACCATGTCCTTCTCGGCCTGGTAGCAGGCGAGCAGCGCGTCCGAGCAGAACCGCCGCCAGTCGAGCGTCTGCGTCGGGTTGACCGGGCCGGGCGCGTCGCGCGGCGGCTCGATCTCGTCCCACGACCCGTACCGCTGCGACCAGAACGCCGTGCCCCACGCGGAGTTCAGCGTCTCCAGGTCGGCGTACCGCTCGCGCAGCCAGCGCCGGAAGTCGGCCGCCGACTCCGCGCAGAAGCATTCGGTGACGTGGTCGCCGTACTCGTTGTGGATGTGCCACAGCGCCAGCGCCGGGTGGTCCCGGTACCGCTCGACGATCTTCCGCGCCAGCGTGACCGCGGCCTCCCGGTACACCGGCGAGGACGGGCAGTAATGCTGCCGCGACCCGAACTCCAGCCGGACACCGTCCGACCGGACCGGCAGGACCTCCGGATGCGCGCGCACGAGCCACGCGGGCGGCGACGCCGTCGCCGTGGCCAGGTCGACCGCGATGCCCTGCCCGTGCAGGAGGTCGAGCAGCCGGTCCAGCCACGCGAAGTCCCAGGCGTCCGGGCCGGGCTGGATCTTGGCCCAGGAGAAGACGCCGACGGTGATCATGTTGACGCCGGCCTCCTTCATCAGGGCGGCGTCCTCGGCCCACACCTCCTCGGGCCACTGCTCGGGGTTGTAGTCCCCGCCGTACAGCATCCCGCCGACCCGCGTCAGGGTCGTGTTCCCACCGGTCATCAGCCCTTCACCGCCCCGCCGAGCAGGCCGGCGACGAACTGCCGCTGGAAGACGAAGAACACGATCATGATCGGGAGGGTCGCCACGAACGAGCCCAGCATGAGGCCCGAGTAGTCCACATGGGACAGCCCGATCATCTGGTTGAGCGCGATGGGCACGGTGAACTTCTCCTCGGTGTTCAGCATGAGCAGCGGCCAGATGAAGCTGTTCCACTGGCTCATGAAGGTGAAGATGATCAGGGCGCCGAGCTGCGGGCGCACCCCGGGGAGGACGACCTGGTAGAAGATCCGCAGGTCGCTCGCGCCGTCGATGCGGGCCGACTCGATCAGCTCGTCCGGGAAGGCGAGGAACGCCTGCCGCATGAGGAAGATGCCGAACGCGTTGGCCAGGAACGGCAGGATGACCGCCTGGTAGGTGTCGGTCCAGCCGAGGTTCGCCATCATCTGGAACAGCGGGACCAGCAGCACCTGCATCGGGATCATCATCGTCGCCAGCACCACGCCGAGCAGGACGCCCCGGCCGCGGAAGCTGTACTTGGCCAGGCCGTAGCCGCACATCGCCGAGATCAGCGAGCTGAGCACGGTGTACACGACGGCGACGCCGAGGCTGTTGACGACGACCCGTCCGAACCGGTGCTCGGACTGCAGCCGCGACAGGTTGTCCATCAGCGCCCCGCCGGGCATGAACGGCGGCGGGGAGCCGAACAGGTCGGCGGTGTTGTGCGTGGCCGCCACCGCCATCCAGTAGAACGGCACGAGGCTGACGACCGCGCCGACCAGCAGGATCAGGTACCCGCCCGCCCGGCCCAGAATCTTCGGGTTCACCGCGACCCCCTTCCCAGCAGGCGGAACTGGACCAGCGACACCAGGCCGATCAGCAGGACGACCACCCACGCGATCGCCGCCGCGTAGCCGAAGTCCATCTGGTCGAACCCGACCTTGTAGAGGTACAGGACGGGCGTCATCGTCGTGTTGTCCGGTCCGCCGCGCGTCAGCACGTAGTTCTCGTCGAACAGCTGGAGCGTTCCGATGGTGGAGGTGATCGAGCAGAACAGGATCACCGGCTTGAGCTGCGGCACGATCACCCGGACGAACGTGGTGACCGCGCCGGCGCCGTCGATCGACGCCGCCTCGTACTGCTCACGGCCGATCGCCTGGAGCCCGGCCAGCAGGATCACCGCGTTGTAGCCGGTCCACCGCCAGGTGATCGACAGGATCAGCGAGATCCGCGCCCACGTCGCGTCGTTCAGCCAGTCCACGCCGCCGATCCCGACGCCGTCCAGCATCTGGTTGACCATGCCGCCGTCGGTCTTGAGCAGCACCCGGAACACCACGGAGTAGGCGACCAGGGTGGTGACGGCGGGCAGGAAGTACATCAGCCGCCACCCGCCGCGGAACCGCAGCCAGGACGCGTTCAGCACCCCGGCCAGGACCAGCGCCAGGCCGATCATGATCGGGACCTGGATGACCAGCAGCATCGCGGTGTTGATGAGCGACTGCAGGAGCACCGGGTCCTGGACGAGCCGCCGGTACTGGCGGAGTCCGACCCAGACGGTCGCGCCGTCCTGGTCGGCGGTGAAGCTCTGGTAGATGCTCGCGAGGAGCGGATAGGCGAAGAACGCCACGAACAGGACGGTCGCCGGACCGGTGAACCACCAGTGGGTCAGGCTGAACCGTCGCCGGCGCGGCCGGGGAGCGTCCCCGGCGGGGACGCTCTCGAGCTTCGCGGGCTTGGTCTGCACGGCTGCCATGTGCTACCCGGCGGTCTGACGGCCGGTGGCGGAGGCGATCTGCTTGGCCGTGGAGTCCAGCGTCGCCTTCGGGTCCTTGCCGCGCAGCATCACGGCCGCGTTGGCCGACCACACCAGCTGGGTGGCCTTCGCGCCGTCCTTGGTGTACTCGATCGCCGGGATGGACGGGGACAGGTCGGCGAAGACCTTGTTGGCCGCCTGGCCGCCGAAGTACGGGTCGCCCTGCTGCACCAGCGGGTCCTTCAACGCGGGGAGGAACGCGGGGAACAGGCCCTCGTTCTTGAGCATGGACACCTGGTTGGCGCTGTTGGCGAGCATGAACTCGGTGAACGCCCACGCGGTCTTCGGGTTCTTGGTCTGCGAGGTGACCGTGAGCAGCGAGCCGCCGTTGTTGGACGTCCGCACGCCGCCCTGCTCGAACGCGGGAAGCGGGAACACGCCCCACTTGCCGCTCATCTCCTTCATCTCGCCGGTGAGCGTGCCGCCCCACCAGGCCGCCTGCGGCGTGGTGGCGGACTTGCCGGTCTTGGACGAGGTGACCGTGGCGTCCCAGCCGCGCGCCCAGTCGACCAGGCCCTTGTCGGACAGCTGCTTCAGGAGCGTCATCGCCTTGACGGCCTGCGGCGTGCTCACCGCGACCTTGCCGTCCTTGAAGTAGCCCTGCCCCTGCTGCTGGAGCAGCATCCGGAAGGTGTTGTCCTCGGCCGGGTCGAGGGTGATGAACTTGGTCCCGGTCTTGGCTTTGACCTGCTCACCGGCCTTGACGTAGTCGTCCCAGGTGTTGATCGAGTTGGGGTCGACGCCGGCCTTCTGGAACAGGTCGCGGCGGTAGTACACGCCGCAGGGGCCCGAGTCCCACGGCAGGGCCATGATGCGGCCCTTGTCGTCGGTCGCGGTCTTCCACGAGGCGGGGTCGTACTGGTCCTTGTACTTGTCCGCGAGCGTGCTCAGGTCGTAGAACCTGCCGGGGAACGAGCCGACGAAGCTCTGGAACCGCGGGCCCTCGACGGTGGTGATGTCGGGCAGTCCCTTGCCCGCCTTCAGACCGACGGTGATCTTGTCGTAGGCGTTGTCGTAGCCGATGTCGACAATGTTGATCTTCGTCCCGGGGTGCTGCTTCTCGAACTCGGGGGCGAGGCGCTTGAGCGCGGTCGCCGCGACGTCCCACGACCAGATCGTGACGTCGCCCTTGATGTCGGCGTTCGACCCGGCGGCGAGGCTCGGCGCGGACTTCTTGCCGCCCGAACCGCCGCCCGCGGCGCAGCCGCTCAACGCGATCGCGGCGGCCACCGCGCCCGCGAGCAGAACCGACCTTCGTGTCCGGTTCGTCCCGTTGATATGCACCCTTGCCTCCTGACCCGTCATGCTGAATGCTGTATACAGCACACCGAATGATGATGTTTCTCGTCAAGAGGGGGAGCATGACCGGCTCGTTTGCCCACCCGTACATCCCCAACGCGGCACCCGATGTGAAGCGCGCGATGCTCGACGCCGTCGGGGCCGAATCGGTTGAGGACTTCTACGTCGACGTCCCCGCGGACCTGCGGCTGCAGGGCCCGCTCGACCTGCCGGCGCCGATGCGCTCGGAGGCGGGACTCGTCCGGCACATGAGCGGCCTGCTCGGCCGCAACACCAGCACCCGGGACGCGCTGAGCTTCCTCGGCGGCGGCGTCTACCAGCACCACGTCCCCGCCGTCGTGGACGAGGTCGTGGACCGTTCCGAGTTCCTCACCGCCTACGCCGGCGAGCCCTACGAGGACCACGGCCGCTTCCAGGCGCTCTGGGAGTACCAGTCGCTCATGGGTGAGCTGCTCGACATGGACGTCGTGAACGTCCCGACCTACGACGGCTTCCAGGCCTCGGGCACCGCGCTGCGGATGGCCGGACGGGTCACCGGCGCGCGGCGCGTCATCGTCGCCTCGGCCGTCGCGGCCGACAAGCTGTCCAAGGTCGTCGACTACGTGCGGCCCGACCACGACGTGGTCGTCGTCCCGGTGGTGGACGGACGCGCCGACGTCGCGGCCGTCCGCGCCGCGGTGGCCGAGGGCGACGTCGCGGCGGTCTACGCCGAGGCCCCGAACTTCCTCGGCGTCGTCGACCCCGCCCTGCCCGAGCTCGCCGAGCTCGCGCACGAGGCCGGCGCGCTGTACGTCGTGAACTGCAACCCGATCTCGCTCGGCGTCGTCGCGCCGCCCGCGTCCTACGGCGCCGACATCGTCTGCGGCGACGTCCAGCCGCTCGGCGTGCACATGAGCTTCGGCGGCGGCAACGCCGGGTTCATCGCCACCCGCGACGAGGAGCACCTGGTCGCCGAGTTCCCGTCCCGCCTGTTCGGCGTCGTGCCGACCACGGTCGAGGGCGAGTACGGCTTCGGCGACGTCGCCTACGAGCGCACGTCCTTCGCGATCCGCGAAGAGGGCAAGGAGTGGGTGGGCACGGCCGCCGCGCTGAACGGTATCGCCGCCGGCGTCTACCTCGCGCTGATGGGCCCGCACGGCATGCGCGAGGTCGGCGAGACCATCATGGCCAACACCCGCTACGCCATCACCCGCCTCTCGGCGGTCCCGGGCGTCGAGGTGCCGAACGCGGACGCGCCGCACTTCGCCGACTTCGCCGTCCGGTTCACCGGCTCCCGCACCGTCGCCGAGATCAACGAGGCGCTGCGCGAGCAGGACGTCTTCGGCGGGCACGCGCTGTCCGAGCGCGACGCCCTGTACTGCGTCACCGAGGTGCACACCAAGGACGACATCGACCGCCTCGCCGCCCTGCTTGAGGAGATCTGCAAGTGAGCGCCCCCGCGAACACCGGACCCGTCTCGATCGAGGACGCGCGGATCGCCCCGAAGCCCGCGCTGCGCCGCTTCCACCAGGCGCGCTGGGACGAGCCGCTGATCTTCGAGCTGGGCACGCCCGGCACGCGCGGCGTGGGCGTCCCGGCGCCCGAGGTCCCCCTGGACGACTCGCTGCCCGAGTCGCTGCGCCGCAAGGAGGCCCCCGGCCTCCCGGAGATGTCGCAGCTGCACGTCCTGCGGCACTACCTGCGGCTCTCGCAGGAGAACCTCGGCGTCGACATGAACATCGACGTCGGCCAGGGCACCTGCACGATGAAGTACAGCCCGAAGGTCAACGACCGGTTCGTCCGCGACCACCGGATCTCCGAGCTGCACCCGCTCCAGGACGAGTCGACCGTCCAGGGCGTCCTCGAGGTGATGCACCACCTGGAGAAGATGCTCGCGGAGATCTCCGGCATGGACCGGGTCTCGCTGCAGCCCGGCGCGGGCTCGGCCGCGATCTACACCAACATCGCGATGATCCGCGCCTACTTCGCCTCGCGCGGCGAGCTGGAGCAGCGCGACGAGGTCATCACGACGATCTTCTCCCACCCGTCCAACGCGGCCTGCGCCAAGACCGCCGGGTTCAAGGTCATCACCCTGTACCCGGACGCGGACGGCTACCCCGACATCGAGGCGCTGAAGGCGGCCGTCGGCCCGCGCACCGCCGCCCTGATGATCACCAACCCGGAGGACACCGGGATCTTCAACTCGCGGATCGCCGAGTTCGTCGACATCGTGCACGAGGCCGGCGGCCTGTGCGCCTACGACCAGGCGAACGCCAACGGCATCCTCGGCATCACCCGCGCCCGCGCCGCCGGGTTCGACATGTGCCACTTCAACCTGCACAAGACGTTCTCCACCCCGCACGCGTGCGGTGGCCCGGCGGCCGGGGCGTCCGGCGTGAGCGAGAAGCTCGTGCCGTTCCTGCCGCGCCCGACCGTGGAGTTCGACGGCACGCGCTACCACCTGGACGACGACCGTCCCGAGTCGGTCGGGAAGATGCGTCCGTTCTACGGTGTCGTGCCGAACCTCGTGCGCGCGTACGCGTGGATCATGTCGCTCGGCGCGGAGGGCCTCCGTGAGGTCGCGGAGATCGCCGTGCTGAACAACAACTACCTGATGAAGAGGATCCTGGAGATCCGCGGCGTGTCCGCGCCGTACGCCGAGGGCAAGCGGCGCATCGAGCAGGTGCGGTACTCCTGGGAGGAGCTCGGCAAGGACACCGGCGTCCACAGCGAGGAGATCGGCGTCCGCGCCGCCGACTTCGGCACGCACTACTGGACGAGCCACCACCCGTACGTGGTGCCCGAGCCGATGACGCTGGAGCCGACCGAGTCCTACTCCCGGCAGGACCTGGACGAGTACGCCGCGATCCTCGCCGAGGTCGCGCGCGAGGCCTACGAGGACCCGGAGACCGTCCGGACCGCCCCGCACAACTCGACGATCCACCAGGTCCGGCAGGCGACCCTCGACGACCCGAAGACCTGGGCCGTCACCTGGCGCGCCTACCGCCGGAAGATCCTCGGCCAGTGAGATACGGACTGGTGGTCAACCCGGTCGCCGGACTCGGCGGCCGGGTCGGCCTCAAGGGCAGCGACGGCCCTGACGTGCAGGCCCGCGCCCGTGAGCTGGGCGCGGTCCCCCGCGCGTCCGAACGCGCGACCGCCGCGCTGGAGGAGCTCATGGCCCGGGTCGGCGCGCCGGTCGTGCTGACCGCCGCCGGGCCCATGGGCGAGGACGCGGCCCGCGCGGCCGGGCTCGAGCCGGACGTCCGGTACGTCCCGGACGGCGGGCGGACGACGGCGGCCGACACGGTCGCCGCCGCCAAGGCCCTCGCGCTCGACGTCGACCTGCTGCTGTTCGCCGGCGGCGACGGGACGGCCCGGGACGTCCTGGACGCGGTCGGCACGTCCGTGCCCGTCCTCGGCGTCCCGACCGGCGTGAAGATGCACTCGGCGGTGTTCGGCGTCGGGCCGCGCGCCGCCGGGGAGGTCGCCGCCCGCGTCGCCACGACACGGGCGTTCACCGAGGCCGAGGTCATGGACCTGGACGAGGAGGCCGTCCGGTCCGGCCGGGTCTCGGCCCGGCTGTACGGCCACCTGCTCGTCCCCGACGTGCCCGTCCGCGTGCAGCAGCGGAAGGTCGGCAGCTCGGCCGCCGACCCCTACGCGGTCGGCGGGATCGCCGCCGAGCTCACCGAGCGCGTCGGCGACGGTCAGCTCGTCCTCGGCCCCGGCGGGACGACCCGCGCCATCGCCGCGGCGCTCGGCGTGGACGTCCCCGTCATGGGCGTCAACGTGCTGCGCGCCGGACGGTTCTTCGCCGCCGACGTCAACGCCGCCGAACTCGCCCGGCTCGTCGCCGACCATCCCGACGGCACCTGGATCGCGGTCACCCCGATCGGCGGGCAGGGCTTCCTGCTCGGCCGGGGCAACCAGCAGATCGCGCCCGAGGTGCTGCGCGCCGTCGGCCCGGACCGGCTGCTGGGGGTCGCGACCGAGGCCAAGCTCGCCGCCCTCGGCGGCCGCCCGCTGCTGCTCGACACCGGAGACCCCGACCTGGACCGCGCCCTGGCCGGCTACCGCACCGTGATCACCGGCCGCGGCCGCACCGCCCGCTACCCCGTTCAAGGAGCCTGAACATGATCGACCTGACCGGCAAGCGCGCCGTCGTGACCGGCGCCGCGTCCGGAATCGGCCGCGCCACCGCCGAGCTGCTCGGCGAGCTGGGCGCGTCCGTCGTCCTCGCCGACCTGAACGCCGACGCGGGCGAGGAGGCCGCCAAGGCCATCCCGAACGCCGTCTTCTCGCACTGCGACGTGTCGAGGGCCGCCGACTGCGAGCGGACGATCGCCCTGGCCAAGGACACCTTCGGCGGGGTGGACGTGCTGTTCAACAACGCCGGGATCATCCGCCGTTCGACCGTGTGCGAGATCACCGAGGACGACTGGGACCTGGTGATGGCCGTCAACATCAAGTCGATCATGCTGATGAGCCGGCATGCGATCCCGCTGATGGTCGAGGCGGGCGGCGGAAGCATCGTCAACACGGGGTCCGGTTGGGGCATCCAGGGGGGTGCGCAGGCCGTATCGTACTGTGCGTCGAAGGGGGCGGTCGTCAACATGACCCGCGCGATGGCGATCGACCACGGTCCGCAGAACATCCGCGTCAACTGCGTGTGCCCGGGTGACACGGCCACCGGGATGCTCGCGGACGAGGCGGCCCAGCTGGGCGCGTCGGTCGAGTCGTTCTACGTCGACGCGGCCGACCGGCCGCTCGGCCGCATCGGCACCCCGCGCGACATCGCCAGCACCGTGGCGTTCCTCGCCAGCGACGCCGCGGCGTTCGTGTCAGGGGCCGTCCTCGCCGTGGACGGCGCGGGCACCGCCTGACCCAGGGCCGGGCGCGTGGCGGATCGAGCCGGCCGCGCGCCCTGCCGTCACGGTCGAATCCGGGCACTGGGAAGAGGGAGAGCATGCCGATCGAGCGCCGTCCGCTGCGCGAGCAGATCAAGGACGAGCTGCTGGAACGGCTCAACCGGGGCGAGTTCGCCGCGGACGAGCCGATCAACGAGAACCGGATGGCCGCCGACCTCGGCGTCAGCCGCACCCCGCTGCGGGAGGCGCTGATCGCGCTGGAGCGCGAGGGGGTGATCCGCAGCGAGCGCGGCAAGGGCTTCCGGTTCGCGCCGATGAGCCGCAAGGAGTTCCTCGACCTCAGCACGATCGTGCGCGAGATGGAGTCCCTGGCGCTGAGGCTGAGCGACCCGGCGTTCCTGGTGTCGCTCGCGCCGCGGCTGCTGGCCGAGGCCCGCGGGTTCCCCGACCCGCGCGCCGCCTACGCCGTCCTGGAGAGCCACGACGACGCCTGGCACGGGATGCTGACCTCGGGCTGCCGGAACGAGCGGCTGATGGACATGATCGGCTCGCTGAAGCTGACGATGCACCGCTACGAGCGGGTCGTGGTCGGCGACCAGGACGTGCTGGAGCGCTCGGCCGCCGAGCACGAGCGGATCGCCGAGTGCCTGCTCGAGGGGGACGTCGAGGGCGCGGTCGCCGAGCTCAAGACCAACTGGGCGAGCGGCACCGAGCGCATCCTGGAACGTTTCGACCGCGACCGCCGGACCGCCGAACCCACACCGTCCTGACGTCCGGGCGCTCGCCCTCCCGCCGGCGGTGAGCGGCCGGTGAGGTGCCGGTGAGCGCCCCCGGACATCGTTCTCTCATCAGCCGGTCCGCACCGAGGACCGGCCGCTGAGAGGGAGACGACGATGGGCAAGCTCGACGGCAGGACGGCGCTGGTGACCGGTGGCTCGCGGGGGATCGGCCGGGCGGTGGCGCTGCGGCTGGCCGCCGAGGGCGCGTTCGTCGCCGTCCACTACGGCAGCGACGCGGAGGCGGCGAAGCGGACGGTCGCCGACATCGAGCGGGCGGGCGGCTCGGCGGTCATGGTCCAGGCCCGGTTCGGCGAGGACGGCGCGGTGGACCGCCTGTTCGAGGCGCTCGTCCCCGCGCTGGACGGTGCCGGCCTGGACATCCTGGTCAACAACGCAGGCATCGGGTCGGTGAGCCCCGTCTCGGCGCTCACCGAGGAGGAACTCGACCGGCTACTGAAGGTGAACGTCGCCGCGCCGTTCTTCGTGACGCAGCAGGCGCTGCCGCTGCTCAACGACGGCGGCCGGATCATCAACATGGGCTCGGTCGCGAGCCGGATGGCCGTGTCCGTGCAGATCGGCTACAACGTCTCCAAGGCCGCCCTGGAAGCGCTGGCCCCGGCCCTTGCCAACGACCTCGGCCGGCGCGGCATCACGGTCAACACCGTCGCGCCCGGCGCGATCCGCACCGACCTGACCGCCGGATACGTCTCCATCCCGGAGGCCGCCGCCGCCCTGGAGTCCATCACCGCCCTCGGCCGTCTCGGCGAGCCCGAGGACGTCGCCGACGTGGTCGGCTTCCTCGCCGGACCGGACGCCCGCTACATCACCGGCCAGACCATCGACGTCTCCGGCGGCACCTGGCTCGGCCCCATCGCCCCCGCGTAACCCCCGAAGCCGCCGAACGCCCGGCCGGATCACTCCTGGCCGGGCGTCGGCATGCGGTTCCCCCTGGCCGAAGTTGGCAGTCCGGCCGGGGTGAAAGGTCAGGCGTCCTTACGGAGGAGGCCGCCGTACTCGTAGCCGGGGAAGTGCGCGGACGCGCCGAGGAACTGCTCCAGGTCGGCCGGGACGGGCGGCAGCGGCGGCTGCTCCGGGTCCGGACGCCACCCCTTGATGTTGACCAGGCCCGGCTCGACCGGCGTCAGCCCGGACAGCAGCTCGTCGACCTCGCCGGGGGAGCGCGTCCGCCACGGCATCCCGGACGCGTTGGCCCTCTCGTCCATCGCGGCGCGGATCGCCGCGTCGTCGGTGACGATCTGGGTGAACGCCAGGTGCGAGCCGGGCGCGGCGATGTCGTCGACGATGTGCCGCAGGAGGCCGCGCGGGTCCATGTCGTCCAGGAGGTGGTGGCCGACCGACAGCCACAGCACCGCGACCGGCTCGTCGAAGTCGATCAGCCGCTTGACGCCCGGGTCGGACAGGACGCGGTCCTGGTCGCGGAAGTCGGCGGCGACGAACGCGGTGGTCTCGTCCTCGGCCATCAGCGCGCGGCCGTAGCTGAGCACGGTCGGGTCGTTGTCGACGTAGACGACCCGCGAGCCCGGCCCGAACTCCGCCGCGACCTGGTGGACGTTGCTGTTGGTCGGGAGCCCGCAGCCCATGTCGACGAACTGCCGGATGCCCGCCTCGGCCGCCAGGTACCGGACGAGCCGGTACAGGAACAGCCGGTTGTCGCGGGCGATGTCCACGATCCCCGGGAAGTGCGGGAGCGACTCGAGGGCGAACCGGCGGTCCACCTCGTACCAGTCCTTGCCGCCGAGCGACATGCCGTACAGGCGCGCCGACGAGGGCGTGTTGTGAATGCCGGCGATGGCGTCGCTGCTACTCATCGGGGACTCCGGTCGGACGGGTGACGAAGACGCATTCCGGACGTCACGCTACAGGCCGGGCCGCCGCCGCGAGGGTGTTTCATGATCTTGATCCCGCCGGACCGGCCGCTTCGGGCCAAGGTGCGGACCCACGGCGACGCCCCGGGCGGCCAGGGGGGAGTCTGGACCGACCAGGGCGCCTGCTGGGGCGGGGCCGCGGGGTGCTCGGCCTCAGCCGCCGAGCGCCTCGCGCTCGATCTGCGCGAACTGCGCGCCCATGGCCTCGGCCAGCGCGTTCGCCCCGGACAGCGGACGGACCATGACGGTGAGCTCGTCGATGAGTCCGTCCTCGCGGACGTGGACGAAGTCGCAGCCGTGCACCTCGCGTCCGCCGACGGTCGTGCGGAACACGAACGCGTGGTCGCGTCCGCCCGGCTCGGAGATCTCCCGGACGTACCGGAAGTCCTCGAACACCCGCAGCACGCCGCGCAGGATCGCCATCGTGATCGGCTTGCCCGAGTAGGGCTTGAACACGACCGGGCTGGTGAACACCACGTCGTCGGCGAGGAGCGCCTCCATGGCCTCCATGTCGTGCGCCTCGGCGGCCTTCCGGAACGGATGCATGCCCGTCACCCCTACTCAACGAGTTGACTATGTGCCTGCAGGCTAACACACGCACTTAATCAACAAATTGAGTACAGGTGGCGGTGGCGCCGGGCTGGTCGAGGTGTTCGAGGGCCGGGCCGAGGGTGTCCATGAACGGCGCGTGGACGGTGACGTTGGTGAAGCCGAAGCGCTCGCGGGACTCCCGGATCTGTTCGGCGATCTGCTTCTCCGTTCCGACCAGCAGGAACGGGGTGTCGAGGACCTCGTCCAGGGTGAGGTGCGGCAGGAACCTGGGCGCCATCTCCGTCAGGACGCCGCGCCGGTCCGCGGTGACCTGCACGTGCTGGATGAGGACGTTCAACTCGATGTCCGGGAAGCGGTCGCCCGCCTGCTCCCGGACGAAGGCGACCCGCTCGGCGGCCTCCGCGGCGCTGCCGAGCCGGAACGTCCCGGGTGGCGCGCCGGGGACCTGGTAGGTCCCGGCGACCGCGACGATGTCGGCGTGCGCGGCGGCGACGCGGAGCACGCGGTCGCCCGTTCCGCCGACCAGCAGCGGCGGCCCGTAGCCGCCGAACCCACTGCGTTGGACGGGCTTCAACGTGTCCAGGCCGAATCGCTCGTCGGTCGCGGCGCGTTGCTCGTACCCGTCCGCGGCGAACAGCCGCCTCAGCTCGCCGATGGTCTCCTCCATCCGCCGAGCCCGCGCCCCGAAGCCTTCCCAGGGGATGCCCGCCTCGTCGAACTCCCACTTCATGTGGCCCGCGCCGAGCCCGAGTTCGAGCCGTCCGCCGGTGAGGCGGTCCACCGAGGCGACCTCGCGGGCCAGCAGGTGCGCGTTCCAGAACGGCACGTTCAGCACCAGCGACCCGACCCGCAGCCGCTCGGTCGCGTCCGCCGCCGCGACCATCGTCGGGAACGGCGCGGGCGAGCCGAGGTGGTCGGGCACGAGCGCCACGTCGAAGCCGTACCGCTCGCCCCGGCGACACTGGTCCACGAAGTCCTCGCGCGAGCGGATGTCGAAGAAGTTGAACCCGAAGCGGAAGTCTCTCATCCGCCGATCATCCGCTCGCCCGCCCCGAGCACGCCAGGGCCGCCGCTCACGCCCAGGGTGAACAACGCGGGCGTGGACCCACGGGGAAGAAGACCCGCTACCCCTCGACGCGGACGTGGTCCGCCTGAAGCCCCTTCTGGCCCTGGGTGACCTCGAAGGAGACCTTCTGGTCCTCCTTCAGGGACTTGAAGCCAGAGGTCTCGATGGCGCGGAAGTGGACGAACAGGTCCGGCTCTCCGGACTCCGGGGTGATGAAGCCGTAGCCCTTCTCGTCGTTGAACCACTTCACGGTGCCGTTCTGGCGCTCGGCCATGCCTTCTCCTGAGTGCGATCGAGTGTGCCGACGCTGCAGATCCTCTCACGCAAAGTGTCGATATACGCGCTTAGGGTGATGGCGCGGCCGTGTGCGTGTCAGGAGTGGCGGTGGCTTTGCTGGAATCGGGCGGTTTTGGCGCGGTTTCCGCAGACGTCCATGGAGCACCAGCGGCGGGAGCCGTTCTTGGTGAGGTCGTAGAACCACAGGACGCAGTCGGGGTTCGCGCACTTGCGGACGCGCTCGGGGCGTTCCCCGTAGAGGCGGACGAGGTCGGCGGCGGCGATCCAGGCGGGGGCCCAGTCGGCGTCCTCGGTGACGACCTCGGCCGCAGGCTCGCCGTTCCTGAGCAGGGGGCGGCGTGAGCCGTGCGTGAGGACGGTGTTGAGAGGGCGTTCGTCGCCGTGGAGGGCCAAACGGATGGCCTCGCGGGCGGTCATGACGTGGGCGCGGACGGCCTCGGGGCCTTCGGGCGGGACGGGGAGGGCGTGTTCGGCGAGCCAGCCCTCGAGGCCGCCCGGCTCGTCGAACTCGTCGAAGCGCCGGCCGCGGTCGATCCAGATCGTGGCGAGAAGGTCGAGCGCGAGGGGTTCCCCGGTGAGTGGTCGTGGCATGCCACGAGTGTATCAACCGGCTAAGTGGGGTTGACTGGTTGAGCGGGATCGGGGTACGTTCTTCTCGTTGGCAACCGGCTAAACGCCTTTAGATGGTTGGAGAAGATCATGGTTGACGTACGGCACAAGACGATCGAGATCGACGGGCTCGACGTGTTCTACCGGGAGGCGGGCGACCCGTCGGCGCCCACGCTGGTGCTGCTGCACGGCTTCCCGACGTCCTCGGTCGTGTACCAGGGCCTGATGAACGAGCTGGCCGACGAGTTCCACCTGATCGCGCCGGACTACCCGGGCTTCGGGCTCAGCTCGGCCCCCTCGGTGGACGAGTGGGAGTACACCTTCGACCACATGGCCGACGTGGTGGAGAAGCTGCTCGACGGGCTGGGCCTGACCCGCTACGCGATCCACGTGCACGACTACGGCGCGCCGGTCGGCTTCCGGCTGGCGACCCGGCACCCCGAGCGCGTCACCGGGATCATCACGCAGAACGGCAACGCCTACGACGAGGGCCTGACCCCGTTCTGGGAGCCGATCCGCGCCTACTGGGCCGACCCGTCGAAGGAGAACGGCGACGCGCTGCGCGGCCTGCTCACCCGCGAGGCCACCCACTGGCAGTACACGCACGGCCTTCCCGACGCGTCGCTGGTCGACCCGGCCTACGAGCTGCACGACCAGGCGCTCCTGGACCGTCCGGGCAACCAGGAGATCCAGCTCGCGATGTTCCTGGACTACGGCAGCAACCCGCCTCTCTACCCGTCCTGGCAGGAGTACCTGCGCACGCAGCAGCCGCCGCTGCTGGCGGTGTGGGGCCGCGGTGACGAGATCTTCGGCCCGGACGGGGCGCTCGCCTTCGCCCGTGACCTGAAGGACGCGCACATCCAGCTGCTCGACACCGGGCACTTCCCGTTCGTCACCCGGACCCGGCAGAGCGCGGCGCTGATCCGCGACTTCCTCCGCCGCCTGTCCGATTGACGACGCCCGTCCGATTGACGACGCCCGCCGCCCATCCGGCCAGCGACGCGTCCCCGCCAAAACGGCCCGGCCGACACGCGATGCGTGTCGGCCGGGCCGGCGTCGTTTCCCGTGCTCGCGCGTTGTCCGTCGCGCTCGCACGTCGTGCTCATGCGGTGTGCGGCACGCTCGTGCTTCGTGCTCGCTCGTGGCCGGGGCGCTCGCGCGCCGTCACGGCCCGTCCGCGTCGGTGGATCAGTACATGCTCATCGGCGGGTAGCCCGGCGTCATGGGCATGCAGTACGGCATCACCGGCGGGGTGAGGAGCGGGACGGGGAGCGGAGCGGGGGCGAGCCCGCAGGGGACGAAGTCCGGGGTGGCGGCCTGGTTCGCGGGGGTCTCGGCCTGGGCCGGGACCGCGCTCAGCAGGATTCCCAGGACTGCGGTGGCCGCACCGATGGTGAGGGTTTTGCGCATTGACGTAGCTCCCGTTCTGCACCCGGTCCCCCTCTGGGACCGGTTTCTCGGCAGACACCCTACGGCTACTCTGCGTGATTATCGCAGTACAGAGGGGTTGGTCGGCGCGCCGAAAAGGCGCTTCGCCCGGCCCCCTGGTGGGGACCGGGCGAAGCGCCCTGAGCGGAGAGCCCTGCGCCGGGTCAGGCGAGGGTGAGGAACATCTTCTCCAGCTCCTCCTCGCTCATCGGCGGGGCGCCCTCATCGGTGGTGGCCATGCACTGGCGTATCCCGCTGGCGACGATCTTGAACCCGGCCCGGTCGAGGGCCCTGGAGACGGCGGCGAGCTGCGTGACGACGTCCTTGCAGTCGCGACCGGCCTCGATCATGGCGATCACGCCGGCGAGCTGGCCCTGAGCGCGGCGGAGCCGGTTGAGGACCGCGCCCTGCGCGTTCTCGTCGACCTTCATCGCTGACCTCCCTGTCGAGCTGAGCGCTGGATCCATGGTACCCACGGGGGTATCCGAACGGACCGGTTTCGTGGCGGGCGTCTCAGTCATGGGAGAACCTGACGTCGGGCAGCAGCCGGTTCAGCCACCGCGGGCACCACCAGGCGGCCCGTCCGGTCGCGCGCAGCAGCACCGGGAGCAGCACCAGCCGGACGAGCAGCGCGTCCAGCAGGACGGCCACGCCCAGGATGACGCCCATCTCCTTGGGCGGCAGCGGACCGGACAGCGCGAAGGTGAAGAACACCGCGACCATGACCCCGGCCGCCGCGAAGATCACCCGGCCGGAGCGGGCGAGCGCGCCGATGGCCGCCTGCTTCGGGTCGCCGGTCCTCTCCCACTCCTCCTTGGCCGTGGCCAGCAGGAACACGGTGTAGTCCATCGCGATCGCGAAGATCATGGCGAAGAAGAACACCGGGGCCCAGCCGTCCAGGAAGCCCTGCGGGGTGAAGCCGAGCAGGCCGGACCCGTGCCCGTCCTGGAACACCAGCCGGGCCGCGCCGAACGCGGCGGCGGTGGACAGCAGGCTGGTCAGCGCGCCGAGCGCGGCGATCAGCGGTGCGCGCAGCGCGAACAGCAGCAGGACGAACCCGAGGCCGACGACGGTGCCGAGCACCAGCGGGGTCTTGGCGTCCAGCGTGTCCTTCAGGTCGAGGTTCTCGACGGCCGCGCCACCGACCAGGGCCTTGTCCGGCAGGTCCGCGCGGAGCCGGTCCACGGTCTCGGCGAGGGCCGGGTCGGACGGGTCCACCTTCGGGACGGCCTGGACGAGCGACAGCCCGGAGCCGTCCGCGGACGGGGCGGCGGGCATGACGGCCCCGATGCCGGGGTCGTTGCGCAGCACCGACGCGGTGGCGTCGGCCTCGGCCTGCGGCGTGATGATCTGGAGCGCGCCGGGCGCGCCCTTGCCGAACGCGTCCTGGACGGCCGAGTAGCCCATGCGGGCCGACGCGTCCTCGGGGACGACGGTGATCGACGGCATCGCCGTGCGCAGTCCGAAGACCGGGATGGCCAGCGCGACCAGCAGCACGGTCGCGGCCGCGCCGAACAGGGCCGGACGCCGCCACAGCAGGCGTCCCCAGGCCTCGAAGCGGTTGGGCCGGGCCTCGGCCCCGTCCTTGCGGCGGGCCCACGGCGGCGTCCCGAGGTCGATCTTCTTGCCGAGCATCCCGAGGACGGCGGGCAGCAGCGTCAGCGTCGCGGCCAGGACGAACACGACGGCGAGCATGATCCCGCCCGCCATGGAGCGGAAGGCCGGGGACGGCACGATCATCACGGCCGACAGGCTGACCAGCACGGTCACCCCGGACAGCAGGACGGCCTTGCCCGCGGTGTCCATCGTCTCGGCCACCGCGCGGGCGGGGGTGGAGCGTTGGAGCGCGTCCCGGAAGCGCATCACCAGGAACAGCGCGTAGTCGATGCCGAGCGCGAGGGCGAACATCATCGCGAAGTTCATCGCCCAGATGGAGATCGGGGTCAGCTCGGTCAGCAGCACCAGCGAGCCCGCCGACGCGGCGAGTCCGGCGAGGGTGAGCAGGAGCGGCAGTCCGGCGGCGACGAGCGAGCCGAACGCCAGCACGAGGATGGCCATGGTGACCGGCCACGACAGCATCTCCGACTTCATCATGGCGTCGTGGTTGGCCTTGTTGAAGTCGCTCCACAGCACCGAGGCGCCGGTGGCGCGCACCTGGACGCCGTCCGCCGACAGCTTGGCGATCGGGTCCTTCAGGTCGTCGGCGGCGCGGACCATCTCGTTCGGGTCGGCCGCGGCACCCGCCAGGATCACCGCGGTCCTGCCGTCCTGGCTGACCGTGGCTCCCGGCTGGGGCCGGACGATCTGCCCGACGCGGTCGTCGGCGTCCAGAACGCCGACGGCCTTGTCGACGATCCCCGTGACGGCGGGGTCGGTGACGGGCTTGTCGGCCTTGATGACGACCTGGAGCGCGCTGGAGGCGTTGCCGCCGAAGTGCTTCTCGGCGAGCTCGCGGACCTGGACCGAGGCCGATCCGTCGGCCTGCCAGCCCGCCCCGGACAGCGCCGAGTTGACCTTGGGCGCGAACGCCCCGAGGACGGCGACCAGGATCACCCAGGCCAGCAGGACCAGCCGTGCGTGCCCGGCGGCCCATCCACCGAGCCGGCCGAGGAGTCCGTCCCGTCCCGGTGGACGGTTCGCCTCCCGGGTCCGTTCCCCTCGGCTTTCCACGACGCTCATGCGGCTCCTCTCCAGGATCCGGACATACCCCATGGGGTATCTGACCCGGCCACCGTACCCGATACCCCATGGGGTATCCAAAGACGGTCTTGAGGACGGGCTGCAGAGGCCTTCTGGAGGTGTGTTGATAGAAACACTGTGAGTGATCGTTTTCGCCGGTTCGGGGGCCTGAGGTGCGGCGACGTGTGGTGATCATCGGCGGGGGAGCCGCGGGGACGGCGGCGTTCGCCGCGCTGGCGCGCGCCGGGGTGGACGCGCCGGTCGACATCGTCGACCCGCTGCCCGCCGGGGCGGGCCCGGCCTTCGGGGCCCGCGACGCGGCACTGCTGTGCAACACGTCGGCGGACCTGATGTCCCTGCTCCCGGGCCTGCCCGGCGACTTCCGGGAGTCGTTGCGGGCACGCGGCGTGCCCGCCGAGCGCGAGGTGTTCGCGCCGCGCCGGGAGTTCGCCCGGTACCTGCGCGAGGTCTACGAGACCTGGGCGGGACGTCCGGGGGTGGCGCACCGCCGGGTGGCGCGGCGCGCGGTGGCCGTCCAGCCCCTCGGGCCGGACGAGGGGCAGCGCGTGATCCTGGACGACGGATCGCACCTGATCGCCAGTGACGTCCTGGTGTGCCTGGGCTGGGGGCCGCCCCGGGTCCCGGACGGCCTGCGCGACCGTCCGGGCATCGTGACCAGCCCCTTCCCCGAGGAGCGGATGCTGGAGTCGGTGCCGCCGTCCGGCCGGGTCCTGGTGCTGGGGACGAAGCTGTCCGCCATCGACGCGGCCCTCCTGCTGACCCGCCACGGGCATCGCGTCACGATGGCGTCGCCGTCTGGCGCGCTGCCCGCCGTGCGCACCCGGACCGTCCGGGGAGCCGTCCGGGTCGATCCGGCCGCGGTGCACGCCCTCGACCCCGCCGACCCGCACCTCACCCGGCGGATCCTGGCTCTCGTCACCCGGACGCTCGGCACCGCCTTGACCTGTGATGACGCGGCCGGCGGGACGATCGAGCGGCTGCGGACGGAGATCGATCTCGCGCGTCGCGGACGGGTCGGCTGGCAGGACGTCCTGGTCGAGCTGGTCGACATCGCCAACCCGATTCTCGTCCGGCGGGACGGGGACGCACGCCGTCGTGTCCTGCGCGCGTGCGAGCCGCTGATGCGTTACCTGGGCTCGTTTCCGCTCACCAACGCCGAACGCCTGTTGGGGCTGCTCGAAACCGGTCAGTTGAGGGTGCGCGCAGGGATTCCACGACGCCTGGACGGCCCGCTTCCCTGGCGGGTGCAGTGGCCGGACGGCCAGCACGAGCGCTTCGACACCGTGGTCTGCGCGACCGGCTTCACCGGCAGGCCCCTGCACATGCGGCGTGGCGCCCTCGCGCTGACCCGCGACGCGTCCGGCCTTGGCTCGCCCCCGGAACTGGACGCCGACCTGCGCCTACACGTGGACGGTCGCAGCGAGCGCATCTGGCTACTGGGCGTTTCGTCCGGCTTGCGCATGCCGTTCGTCAACGCCGTCCACCACGCGACCGACCAGGCCGAAGCCTTCGCGCGGGCCTTCGTGGAGAGCTGACCGGCCTCACCCGAACCGAGTCGTCCAGGCGTCGAGCGCCCAGGGGGACTGATCGAGAAAGGGCAGGTCGGAACGCACCATCGGACGGACGGCCAGGATCGGCAGCGGGCTGCGCAACGGCCGGAACCCCGGATTGCGGATGCCCTTCGCGGCGGGCGGCCCGGGATGGAACTCGCCGACCATCAGCCCGTGCCGCACGAACGACGGCTTCAGCCGCCGCTGCGCGCCCTCGATGACCGTCCCCCAATCGCGCTCGTCGACGCCGGGGAAGGCCACGAGCAGCGCCCGATGCGGATCGTCCGCGCCGCCGTGGTGGGCCACGAACCAGGAGAGGTACCGGCGCATCACCCGTGCCACCTGCTCCGGCCCGTCCGGACGTGCCGGCCAGACCGCGCCCAGCAGCTTGCCGCCGTCCAGGGCCTGCCGCGTGTACGGGCACACCGCTCCGGACCGTCCCAGCTCAGGGTGCGGACGGCACAGGTAGTCCCGCACCCAGCGGGTGATCACTTCGAGTGGTCCGGGCCGCGGTCCCGCCTGCTCCGGGCGGATGCCGAGCGCCTCCCCGGCCGTCAGCGGCCGGGGAGGCTCCCAAGGGTCGCTCATCGAGCCGAGAACACCTCCACCGGCTCGTCCGAGACGTAGAACCGGCGGGCCTCGGCCAGCAGCTCCTGGGTGCTGATGTGGCCGTCGCGGTCGGTGTCGAGCTCGCGCGCGGACGCCGTCGCCTGCCGCTGGTTCGCGCCCATCGCGGTCAGGACCTGCGTCCAGTCGTCCACCGTGACCCGGCCGTCGTCGTCGTGGTCGGCGACGGCGATGACCGCCTCCGCCCACGGGCGCAGCGAGTCGTCGAAGCCGCGCATGCCCGAGTGGAGGGAGTCCTGGGCGGCTGCGAGGAACTGGGCCCGGCCGATCGCGCCCTCCGGGTCGGCGTTGGCGCTGCGCGCCAGGCCCTCGAAGTAGTGGCGGGCGCCCTCGTGCAGGGCGCGTCCCTTCTCCGATCCGGGGTGCTGCGAGAGGGCGCGCAGGATGCCGTCGGCCATGAACTCGAGGTCGTGGCGGGAGATCGCGCCGTCGTTGTTGCGGTCGAAGGTCTCGAACCGCTCCGCCAGCTTGACGTCGTAGGCCCCCTGCCGGGCCTGGTCGACCTGCTTGGCGTTGTGCCGCGGTTTCCCGTTCTTGCGGGGCTTCTTGTCCTGGCGAGCCGGCTTGTTGTTCTTCCTGTTCGCACTCACGGTGCCCTCCGTCAACTCGAATGTCGCGTTTCGCACCTATATCGCTACCCTGAGTGACTGTCGGTATCCGAGATCATCTCTCTGGCGCACGGTAAGAGTCGGCAAACAGCCGTCCGCGACGGGGCCCGGCTAGGAGAGCAGGGTGATCGCGACGGGGAGGTGGTCGGAGTCCGGGACGTCCACCTTGCCGGGGTTCTCCGCGGTCAGGTCCGGTGTCGTCAGGATGTGGTCGAGCTGGTCGGTCGGCCTGGGCCGCGCCGGATAGGTGACGAAGGGGCGGACCGCGGCGAACGCGTCCCGCAGGCCCGCGCCGAGCAGGACCTGGAAGGCCCGGTCGCTCGGCTGCATGTTGAGGTCGCCGCCGAGGACGACCGGACCGCCCCTCGCGGCGGCCGACCGTGCGATCCGGGCGAGCTGCTCGGCCTGCCCGAGGTCGGCCCAGCCGTCCGGCGGCTGGGTGTGGGTGGCGATGACCGTGACGACCCGTCCGTGCCAGCGCACGCCGACTTCGAGGGCCTCGGCCCCGGTCGGCCCGCCCTTCACCAGGACGTGGTTCCGGACGGACACGACCGGCAGGTTCGTGAGCAGCGCGTCGCCCCACACCTCGTCCCCGGCGGGCGCCCAGTGCGGCTTCAGGCCGAGCCGGTCGGACATCAGCCTCAGCTGGTCGCGCCCGCCGTTCAGGAACCAGCCGCGGTCGACCTCGCTCAGCAGCACGATGTGCGGACGCAGAGCCCGCAGGGCCTTCGCCTGCCCGTCGACGGTCATCGTTCCGTTCATGCCGAAGCCCATGCGCAGGTTGTAGGCGGCGACGCGGAGCCCGTCGCCGGTGATCGGCTGCCAGGACGGCGTGCCGGGCAGGCCCGTGGTCAGCGTCACCAGCAGCGCGGACGCCACCGCGGCGGCGAGCACGCCCCACTGCCGTCCCGCCTCGGGACGGCGTTCGGCGCGGCTGAACGAGACCGCCGCGACGACGACCGCCGCCGCCACCGGCACCCACCGGTTCGGCATGCCGAGGTCGTAGGCCGAGTAGTACGCGAAGAACAGCACCACGAAGACCAGGAACCCGGTCGCGGTCGCCAGCCCGCGCCGGGTCGCGGCGCCTTCGCCGGCGGACGGGCGTGCGGCCGCCCAGCCCAGGCATCCGGCGAGGGCGAGCTGCCCGGCGACCTGCGCGATCAGCGTCCAGGTGGGGGAGACGCCATGGACGCCGTCCACCGTCGCGCGTCCGAAGGCGAACCCGAGCGCCGACAGGACGAGCACGACCCCCGGCACCGCCGGATGGCGCGTCCAGAACGCGGGCCGCGCGACCACGGCGACCGACAGGACGGTCCCCGTCGCGACCACCACCGCCGCCCAGGTCGCGCCGTCCGCGCTGGCCTGCGCATGCGACGAACTGCCCGTGTACAGGCCCCACAGCAGAAGGGCCGGGCCGAGCGTCCACCACAGCCGTCCACCCTGGGGCTGCTCGTCTTGCGCGCGGCCCCGACGCAACGCGAAAGCGAAAATCCCCAGCTCAAGCGCCAGCACTGCCCAAGGCCAGATGCCGTCCCGCCACACCAGGTCGATGCCGCCGAGCGCCGCGTGCAGGACGCCCGAGGCGGCGAGACCGGCGACGAAGCCGACGGCGACCGGACGGGCGTCCCGTGCCGTTCCGGCCGTCGCGACCAGCCAGCACAACCCGGCCAGCAGCCCGACGCTGGCCACCGCGACCTGGGGCGTCCCGCCGTCGGTGAACTGGAGCGCGGCGCGTGAGGCCAGGAGCACCACGGCCGCGCCCGGGCCGATCCGCCGGGCGAAGGGCGCGGCGGCGAACGCCGCGACGAACCACACGAGCGCGTACAGTCCGATGAGTTCGGCCGGTGTGCTGCCCGCGTCGCCGACCACGGTGATCAGGGACGGCAGGAACACCCTGACGACGTCCACCAGGACGACGGCGCCCGCCACGACGTCGAGCCGTACCCGCACCACGCACCTCCGGTGTCCGCGTGAATGCGAGAGAGCTTCACGTATGGAGCCGGAGGTGCGCAAGAGGCGTCACGGACGAATCATCCGAACGGGCGGGGAGTCGGCCGGACGGGCGGGGGAGTCAGCCGAACAGGCGGTACTCCGTGAGCAGCTCGCCGACCTCGGTCTCGTTGAGCTTGTGCAGCAGCCGCTTGCGGATCAGTTCGGGCATCGGCAGGTGCAGCTCCTCGCCGTCCCGCAGGCGGCTCGTCGCGGCGAGCAGCTTGCGGACGTCGTAGGTCGAGTTGAACACCTCGGGGACGCCGCGCTCGATGCCGAGCAGCCGGTACACCGCCTCCATCGGCGTGCGGACGGAGTACTCGGTCGTGAAGATGCAGTCGCGGGTGCTCTCGGCGAACTGCCCGATGAACGCGAAGTTCACCGAGCCCTCGGGGACGACGTCCGGCCGGTCGCCCGCCCGGCGCGGCATGAAGAACGACGTCACGTAGGGCATCATCACCGGCACCGCCTTGGCGCCGGTCGCGGCCAGCTCGGGGATCTCCTCCTCGGGGACGCCGAGGTGGTACAGCCACTCCTGGACGATCTCCTCGCCCGTGCACTCCTGCATCGGCTTCTTGACGTAGTCGCCGGGGACGTCCACGAACAGCGAGTACACCCAGGCGACGATCTGCCCTTCCGGCTGCTGCTTGAAGTGCGGCTGGCGGTTGACCGTCCAGCTCATCAGCCAGCTGGAGTCGCGGACGGTGACGATGCCGCCGGTGACGACGCGTCCGCTGAACGGGTCGCGCTTGCAGATCTTCTGGATGTACCGGGGGATGCGCTCGTCGAGGGTGGTGACGGTCGCCGACTCCCACTTGGTCTCGGGGATGTGCGAGCCGAACACGTCCGGGCGGCCGAACGCCGGGTCCTTGGACGCGATGCGCCGCCACAGGTCCCAGGCGGGGGCCGGGCCCTCGTTCAGCTTCGCGGGGGTCTGGTGGTCGCCGTTGTCGGAGTTCTCGGTGAGCGAGCCGATCGTCATGAACAGCAGGTCGTCCGGGCCGAGCTCGGTGCCGCCCTCGACGCCCTTCCGGATCCACTTGACGCTGGTCGCCTGCTTGCGTCCAGGGGTCCCGGACTCGCCGGCCGTGCCGGGCGTGAGGACGAAGTCGACGTCCACGACCTCGGTGTCGAAGTGGAAGTTCACGCCCTGGTCGAGCAGCCACCTGTACAGCGGCAGCACCAGGGACTCGTACTGGTTGTACTTGGTGAACTTCAGCGCGGAGAAATCGGGGAGCCCGCCGATGTGGTGGATGAAGCGGTGCAGGTACAGCTTCATCTCCAGGGCGGCGTGCCATTCCTCGAACGCGAACATGGTGCGCCAGTAGAGCCAGAAGTTGCTCTCCAGGAAGTCCTTGCCGAAGACCTCGTCGATCCGCTTCCCCTCCACCTCCTCACGAGTGGCGAGGAAGACCTTGACGAGGTCCTTCTGGGCCTTCTCGTTGAGGGCGAACAAGCCGTCGGTGCGCGCGTCCTGGCCGCGCTTCTCGGTGACCCGCTGGAGGGAGTAGTTGGGGTCGTCCTTGTTCAGCCAGTAGAACTCGTCGAGGACGCTCGCGCCCTCGACCTCGATGGACGGGATGGAGCGGAACAGGTCCCAGAGGCACTCGAAATGGTCCTCCATCTCGCGTCCGCCCCGGACGACGAATCCCTTCTCCGGCTCCTTGATCCCGTCGAGCGCGCCACCCGGAAGCCGCAGCCGCTCGAGGACGGTGATCCTGCTTCCGTCCATGTGACCGTCCCGGATGAGGAACGCCGCTCCGGCGAGCGACGCGAGCCCCGCCCCGACGAACCAGGCGGTCTTGTCGTCCACGCCCTTCGGCTTACGCGGACGAGCGAATGCCTCGTAGTTTCCACTGCTGTAGTACATGCGATTTCCCCCCGAAACCACGAGTGTTTGCGAACATGGTCCTACCCGCCGGTAACCACGCGCCACACCTCGAATGATCAGATGTGCCCGACCTCTCACGTGGCCCGGTCCGGCGCCGGAGTGTGACCCACGACCACGCACCGCCCCCGCTTGACGGCCCTCCTAGCTAACCGTTATCTATATGGCCCTCGGGAGGTGGCGATGCAGGACGTCCTGCTGGCGTTGCTGAGCAAGGAACCCGCGCACGGGTACGACCTGCGCGCTCGGCTGACGGCCGCGCTCGGCCCCGTGGGCGACACCATGAACGCGGGCCAGGTCTACGTGTCGCTGCGGCGGCTGGAGAAGGCCGGGCTGGTCGAGGCCCACGTGGTCGGGCAGTCCGACCGTCCGGACCGGAAGGTCTACGACCTGACCCCGGCCGGACGCGAACGCGTCGCCACCTGGCTGACGGACGCCTCCTGGGAACGGACGGCGCCCGCCGAGTTCCACCTGAAGCTCGTCGCCGCCGCCGCGTCCGGGCTCGCCGACCCGGTCGCGCTCGTGGACGCCCAGCGCCGCGAGCTGACGCGCCGCCTCGCCGAGGCGCAGCGGGCCGCGCTCACCGAGCCGGACGGCTCGCGCGCCGCGCTGCTGCTGGAGGGGGCCGTGCTGCGACTCGGCGCCGACCTGGCATGGCTGGACGCCTGTGAAACCCACTGGACGAGGGAGAACAGCTGATGGAGCCGGTCCTGCGGGCCCGCGGCCTGCGCAGGCACTACGGGGCGGACGCGGCACTCGTCCGCGCCGTCGACGACGTCCACCTCGACGTCGCGCGAGGCGAGGCGGTCGGGATCGTCGGGCCGAGCGGCTGCGGCAAGTCCACGCTGCTGCACCTGCTCGGCGGCCTGGACCGTCCGGACGGCGGCGAGGTGCTGCTCGGCGGACGGCGGCTCGACACGCTGTCGGAGACGGCCGCCGCGCGGCTGCGGCGCGGCCTGGTCGGGTTCGTCTTCCAGGCGTTCCACCTCATGGACGAACTGACCGCGCGCGAGAACGTCGAACTGCCCGCGCTGCTCGCCGGCGTCCCGCCGCGCACGGCGCGCCGCCGCGCCCTCGGCCTGCTGGAGCGCGTCGGACTCGGCGACCGCGCCGGACACCTGCCGGGTGAGCTGTCGGGCGGGCAACGTCAGCGCGTCGCCGTCGCGCGGGCCCTGGTCAACGACCCGCCGCTGCTCCTCGCCGACGAGCCGACCGGCAACCTCGACACCGCCGCCGCGACCGGCGTCCTGCGCCTGTTCGCGGAGCTGCGCGCCGAGGGCCGCACGCTCGTCGTGGTCACCCACGACCCGCGCATCGCGGGCGCCGCCGACCGCGTCATCGCCATGCGCGACGGCGCGTTCGTCGACCAGACCGTCCTGACCGGGCGGGTGTGACATGGGCCGGATCCTGCTCGTCGCCCGCCTGGCCGCCGTCGACCTGCGGCGACGTCCCGTGCAGGCACTGCTCCTCCTCATCGCGATCACGGCGACGGCGGCCACGCTGACGCTGGGCCTGCTCGTCCGGAGCGTCACCGACGACCCCTGGGAACGGACGCGCGCCGCCACCGCCGGCCCCGACGCCGTCGCCGTTGCGCCTGATTTCGCGAGCCTGCGGACGCTCGCCCACGCCGACGGCGTCACCGAGACCGGACGTCCCTTCCCCACCTTCTCGGCATCGCTCCGCACCCGGGACAGGACGGCGAACGCCGTCGTCCACGGCCGGGACACCGATCCCGGCCCCCTCGACCGCCCGTACGTGACCGGCGGGAATTGGATCCGGCCCGGGATGGTCGTGGTCGAGCGGGCTTTCGCGGACGCGCTGGGCGTCCGTCCAGGCGACGCTCTCACCCTCGGCGGACGCCGTCTCACGGTCGCCGGAATCGCCGTCACCGCCGCCCGCGCGCCGTACCCGTCGTCCACGCCCGGCCTCGTCTGGACGACCCGCGCCGACACCGCCCGGCTGGCTCCGGCTCCCGGCGCCAGGCGGCAGTGGACGATGCCGATGCGCCTGGACAAGCCCGCCTCCGCTCCCGCGTTCGCGGCGCGCCATCCCGGCGTCCGCGCGGCTCAGGACATCGGCGTGTACGCCACGAGCGAGCTGCGCCTGGCGAACGGCGCCCTGCTCGGCGGCACGTGGGCGCTCGTGATCCTGTCCGGCCTGTGCGTCGCCCTGCTCGTCGGCGGACGGCTCGCCGAACAGGGCCGCCGCGTCGGCCTGCTCAAGGCGGCGGGCGCCACGCCCGCGCTGGTCGCGGCCGTCCTGCTGGCCGAACACCTCGCCGTCGCCATCGCCGCCGCTGCCCTCGGCCTCGTCGCGGGCTGGGCCGTGTCCCCGGCGCTGACCGGCCCGAACGCCGGGCTGCTCGGCACCGGCCAGGCCCCGACCCCGTCGCCGGGAACCGTCGCCGTCGTCCTGCTGACCGCCCTCGCGGTGACCGCCGCGTCCACGGCCTTCCCGGCTCTGCGCGGCGCCCGGATCAGCACCACCCGCGCGCTCCTCGAACAGGTGAGGCCGCCTCGCCGGTCGCGCCTCGCCGGACGGGCCGTCGCGCTGCCCGTCCCGCTGATGCTCGGCGTCCGGATCGCCGCGCGCCGTCCCCGCCGGACGGTCCTGGCCGCGTCCAGCGTGGCCGTCACCGTCGCGATGACGGTCGCGGCCCTCGCGATGCAGCACGACGTCCGGCACAAGGACGCGGGCGCCGCCGGCCCGGACTTCGTCCCCGGCGCCGGGAATCCGGTGACCGAGCGCGTGAGCCAGATAGTCCTGGTCCTGTCGGTCGCGCTGCTCCTGCTCGCCGCGGTCAACGCCGTGCTCACCGCCTGGACGACCTGCCTCGACACCGCCCGTCCGGCCGCCCTCGCGCGGGCCCTCGGCGCGACACCCCGCCAGGTGGCGGGCGGCCTGGTCGCCGCCCATCTCCTCCCCGCGACGGTGGCCGCGATCGTGGGCGTCCCTCTCGGGCTGCTCGTCCACCGAGCCGCCCTGGCGGTCGCGGGCGGAACAGGCGGCGGCGCCGTCCCGCTCGCCTGGCTGGCCACCGTCGTCCCCGTGGCGCTCGCCGCCGTCGCGCTCCTGACCGCCGTCCCGATCCGGCACGCCGCGTCCCGCCCGGTGACCCGCGCCCTGACCGCCTGACAGCGGCCTGAGCGGACAAACCGCTTGTCTCGCCCGGAGAGCGATGGTCTGATCCTGTGCCGTGTTCATGACGACCTTCCTGCTCGAGTTCCAGGGCTGGCACTGGAACGCCGCCGCTCTCGGCGACCCGGAGCTGCGTGGCGCCTTCGAGGCGATGAACGAGCCGACGACGACGGAGGACTTCGAGCGTGGATTCCTGACCCTGCTGCGCAGCGACGACACCGCCGCCAGAGGCATCGCGCTCGACTTCTACGACCGCGCGGAGATGACGGAGCGGTTCGTCGGCGGGAACGTGCTCGAGGACCACGCCGAGGAGGTGTTCCGGGTCGCCCGCGTACTGCTCCGGCAGCCTCCCGTATCGCGGGAGGACGGGCAGGCGGAGATCGAAGGGGCGAACCACGCGAGTGCGCTGGCCGCACTATGGAGGTTCGGGCTCGAGGACGAGGACACCGAAGCCGTCATCCGGGTCCTGGAACGGATGCCCGAGGAGACCCTGAGGAGATGTGCCCTCGACGCCGCCGGCGTCCTTCTCGAAAGCTCCGACCCGCCCGATCCGGTGCTGAACGCGGTCGTGGCTCGCGTGGGCGTGTGCTTCGATCGCGTTGAGGCGATTCGCGAGCTGCGCGATTCGGCGGATGCCGAGGCGATCGAACGCCTCCTCCTGGCGACCCGGGACGACGAGTGGAGGGTGAGGCAGGAGGCCGCCGCCGCCCTGGCGTCCCGCTTCCGCTTCTACTCCCACCGGACGCTTCTCGAGGAGCTGGTCGAGACCTGGGCGGACGACGAGCGGTCCGAGGCGTTCGACGAGGTGCGCGAGGCCCTCTCCGAAGGCCCGCACAGCCGGTTCTGGGAGGACACCGAACTGAACGGCGAGCTGCTCGAAGCGCACCGCCGGCTGCGCTTGCCGACCAGCGAGGACGTCCATCATCAAGCCTTCCGCGCCCTGCTCCGCAGTGGGAGCGCGCCGGCGGTGGGCATCGCACTCGACCACTTTCACCTCGTCGACGGCTTGACGCGGTTCGGCATCGACGACGACGAGTACTCGGCCGAGGTGCTCACCATCGCCCGAGCGATCCTCGGAAGGCCGTCCGAGGCCGACGGTGCCGACCACGCGAGCGCGCTCGGCATCCTCGGCGAACTCGGCGTGCCGGAGGACGCGCCGTCGATCGCCGCGGCGCTACGCACCCGGGAAGCGCCGGCCGTGGTCCTGGAGTCCGCCGTGGACGCGGCGTTCGATTGCCTCGACCGGTGGGAGACGCCGGACCGAGACGTCGTCGCCGCGCTGGATGAGTTCATCTTCGACGGCTCACTCGACCTGGACCTTCGCGCCCACGCGGTCAGCGCCCTGATGGGGCTGGGACCGGTCGCGCAGGTCACCGCCGTCCTGACGCGCGCGGTCCGATCCGGGGAGCTGCGCGTCCAGGTGGAAGCGGCCATCGCCCTCACCTTCCAGGCCCTCATCGACGATCACCGCGCCCTGCTGCGGGAGGTCGTCGCGTCCTGGCCGCAGGACGCGGGAGCCCGGGCCGAAGCCGTCCGGGCCACGCTGGCCGACAGCTAGTCAAGGTCAGGAGATCGGCCCTGGTCCGAGGGCGGGGGAGTGCCCGACGAGATCGCACGTTCGGAGTGCGAAGTCGTCGTGGGAATGGAGCGGCGCGGGTGCGCCGGTGGCCTCCGCGGAGATGATCCTGTCGATGCGGAAGGCTCGCGCGGCGCAGGCGGCACCAGCCGAGGAGGTACCAGTACCGTCCGCGCACCGTGGCGAACAGCACGGGCTCGACCTCGTGTTCGGTGCGGCCGCCTTCCTTGTCGGGGTAGGTGAGGCGCAGCACCTGGCGGCCGGCGACGGCGTCCTGGATCACCAGAGGCACCAACGACGGCACGTCCTCTGGACGCTTGAGCAACTGGACGCGGTCGGTCAGACGGCGCGCGGCCTCCGCGTGACGTGCCGGCATCGCCGCGACGATCTTGTGGGCCGCGCTGCGCGCCGCCCCCGCGAACGGTGTCGCGCCGACCTGGTCGAGCGCCACGGCTACTGCGATCGCCTCGGCGGGCGTGAAGTTCAGCGGAGGCAGGCTCATGGTCTTGTCCAGCGTGTATCCACCGCGCCGCCCGGTGTCGGCGTAGATGGGAACGCCCGCCTGCGTCAGCGCGTCGATGTCGCGCGCGATGGTGCGGACGCTCACCTCGTAGCGGGCGGCCAGCTCACGGGCACTGCGCCGACGCGGCGCGACCGCACGCAGTTCCTCCACGATGGCGTAGAGCCGATCCGTGCGATTCACACCTGGGCACGCTAGCCGGACCCACCGACAGAACCCGGTACGGCTTCCTTGGAAACGCTGACATAGGGCTGTCTCGCCGACCCCCGATCGTGGTGCTCGTACCGCTCGAACAGCAGAGAGGAACGAGAACGACATGCCCATCGGATACCTGGACGTCCCCCTCGGCGTCGACATCGACGGGAAGAAAGAGCTCGTCAAGGCGGTCTACGAAGCCCTGCACGAGGCCTATCCCTTCCCCGACGACACGCGGATCTTCCTTCGGGAGTGGCCGCTCGACAGCGTCAGCCAGAACGGGCTTCTCGGTTCGGAGCCGGCCAGGCCCGTCCTGATGCTGCATGTCCCTCAGGGCGCCGAGGCCGACGCCAAGCGCAAGATGCTGGCGAGGGTCAACGCGGCCGTCGCCTCCGCCTACGGGCTCCCGGACTTCGTGACCTTCATCCACGAGCACCCGCTTGACCTCGTGGCGCTCGACGGCGCCCTGCTCGCGGACGACCAGCAGCGAGTCCACGACCAAACCGAGGCCTATATGTAGGTCGCCCAAAGCGGGTGGCGGCGACGGCTTGCCCAGGCCAGGCCTGACGGACCGGCCTGGGCAAGCCGTCTACCGGTTCAGCCGGCCGACGCGCGGGCCGCGGCGAGGAGCGCGGGGTCCACGTCGGGCACGGCGAACTTCGGGTTGTGTCCCGCCGCCACGACCCTCATGACGAAGCCGGCCGCCTCTTCCAGCTGCCGTGCGCTGTCGAGTCCTCCAGCAACGGCGGTCTCAGCGCCAAGACCCGCGATGAGGGTCGTGACCCGATCAAGTGCGTCCTGGTCGTCGCCGCAGATCGTCACGACCGGCGCCGCCTCCGACGGCCCCGTGTACGGCCATGAGGCTCCGGCGAACAGGTGGAGCGCCTTCACCACGTGCGCACCGGTGGCCGCGCGAGCCACGACCTGCGCCGCCGAGCCGGACTCCGGCTTCAGTGCGCCGGTCGCGTAGTCCACCGGATTGGTGCAGTCGATCACGGTCTTGCCGTCCAGCGACCCCTCGGAGCCGCCGACGAGCGCGATGGCGGCCTCAAGCCCTTCCCAGGACACCGCGACCACGACCACGTCGGACCCGGCCGCGAGGTCTCCGGGGGCGACGGCCGCGGCCGCGGCGCCGATCTGCTCGGCGGCCTTGCTCGCGTGTGCCGGATTGCGGCCGGTCACCAGGATCGAGTGCCCGGCTACCGCCCATGCCTGGCCGAGCGTCACGGCTAGGTTCCCGGTGCCCAAGATACCTACGTTCATAGCGTTCTCCTCTGTCGGAAACTTCGACTTCGAGAACGCTATGAGCCGGGTTCCTACCGATCGGTAGGCGACCGATGGGACACTGGAGCCATGATCGACGGGTCCTGCCACACGTTCGTCTCCGACTGCCACGTACGCGCGGCGGCCGAGCTCATCAACCACACCTGGGATCCCATCGTGCTCAGCGCCCTGCGCCTGGGCCCGACACGCCGCAACGAACTGCTCGGACGGATCGCGGGAGCCAGCGACAAGGTCCTGACGCAGGCACTGCAGCGCCTCCTGGCGCACGGGCTCATCACCAAGGAGCGCGCCGCCGACCCGGTCTCGGCGAACAGCGGCGTGGTCTACCGGCTCTCCCCGCTCGGCGAATCGTTCACGAACGGGCCCTTGGTGCAACTCGCGCAATGGGCAGCCGACAACCAGGCCGAACTCGCCGATTCGTCGACGACCTCATGAGCCGCAGCCGCCGCGCGCGGCCCTTCGCCTGAGCGAGCCGTTCGGGGGACGGCCCGAAGCCGGTTGCCGGCAGGGGCGCGAGACAAAAATTCAGTGCAGCATTTGATCAAGCCTGGCATGAGCGGTTGCAGAACGCGGTAATTGGAAGTGGTACCTGCCCTGATCGGGAAACCCGATCGTCGGGTGAGGCTTGTCGCGTGTCGGCACTATCCAATGAACCTGTCTTCTGGCCTGTGAGGGTTGTGTTATGTGCGCCGCCACGGTGATGGACGGCACCACCGTGACATTGCTGCGGCGGGACGACATGCTGGTCGTGGACGTCGACTTCGTGAACGTGCAGCGGACTGCGGCCGGCACTGGCGGACCTGTTCTCGTCCCCACCGACACCGCCACACCCGCGTTCATCGTGGTCACCTTTCAGCCGCAGGCCGTCATAGAGCAGGTGCGGTTCCAGGGCGGGCCGGCCATTGGCGATGCCGCCGCGCGGTTCAGTGGGGACACCCGGCTGGCCTTTCGGTTTCCGCCGGGCGGGAGCATTCCGTTCACGACCGCGGGCTTGCTCGGCTGGACCGGATTGTCGAACGCGCCGGACCGCAGCGGGGTGGAGTGCGTGTGGGATCTGATCCTTCACCCGGCGGATCCGGCCGGTTGGACGCACTCCTTGATGCCCGTGACCAGCGCTGCCGGGGTGACGGAGTTGTGGCATACCCGCCTGACGGACGGCTCGCAACAGCCGATACCGATCGGTGACGTGCGCTCGACGGGGTCCGACACGGAGTTTCCCGGTTCGCTGACGAAGGCGCAGCGGTCCGGGATCGCACAGGCCGCGGCGGTGCGCCCGCTGCTCGCCCATGAGCTGACCCTGAGCGCCCTGGGCGCCACGATCAACCTCACCGGCGATTGGGCGGATCTGCCACGCCTCAGCGTGCTGGGCTATCGCCACCGGGCCGTGCTCGGCAGGGACGAAACCGTCCATGTCGCCGAACGTGGCTTCCTGTTCCCGTTCGGATTTCCGGCGAAGCTGGACACCAACACCGAACGGCGAATCGCCGACGGCACCGCCGAGCTGGAGCAGGTGGCCCGGCTCACCGTGGCGGTCCCCGAGCTCAGCTACGACAGCGCGGTCGGCGTGCCCTTCGCCGGCCGTGACCTTCCCATCCGGCGGATACATCTCGACGGTCCGCTGGTCACCGAGGTCAGCACCACGGACCTGCTGGCCGAGGGGATCTTCTGGGTCGACACACCCTCCGGCGACAGGCTCGCCGTCGACTTCACCGCAGAGGACGGCGAAGGCCACCTCGTCTCGTTCAGCGCGCCGGTCGCGTTCGTCCCGCAGGCACGTGCGTTCGGCGGCCTCGGGTCGGCGGTCCTCGGCTACGACCAGCAGCGTGCGCAGATCCCCTCGCCGGCGAGGGGCCAGATCTGCATCGCACCCGACGGCAGGGACAAGGCGTTCGACGTCACGGCCCTGTACATCGGCGCGCGGGAGGCCGACGCGCCGGAGGCCACGCTGCGCGAGGCGGGCCAGCTCGCCGCCCTTCCTCGGCTGGCGGGCGTCGACGCGCGGGTGCCGGAGCTGGAGGTGTTCGACGCTGCCGCCCGGGAGAGAAGGATCGCCAGTGTCCCGACGACGCTGAACCTTGATCAGAACTACGTGCAGCAAGGGCTGGCACTGGCCGGGATCTATGCCAGTCTCAAGTCGCCGGTGGCCTTCGCCCCGCCGGCCGCCGGCGTCGGCGGTGTCGCCGTGCTCGGCATGGCCGTGTCGGGCCTGTCACGGACGACCGGGCTGGTCGGCGGAGACCTGGAGGCGCTCCGGAGCGGCCGATTCGATCCCGCCAAGTTCCTCGCCGTCGACAACCTGCCGGGGATGCTCCCGCCGACGCTGCTGGGGTTCGTGAAACTGGCCGATCTCGTGGACGTCGCCCCCGTCGGAGACGGCGAGGCCGTCCCGCGGGTCAGCACCGAGATCGTGTATCCGGGCGGGGACCGAAGCAAGCCGCCGACGGTGCGCTCGGTGGTGGCCTGGAGCCCGAAGGTGAAGCCGGGCCTGTTCGAGGGAACGCTGCGCACGACCCCGGACACGCGTCTGGAACTGCACAGCACGACCTCCGTCACGTTGCACGCGACCCCTCCCGTCGCGCCGTCGGCTCCTGGCGGCACACCCCCGGTCGACCTTGGCGCCGGTGAACCGACTTCGGACGTCCGAGGCGAGCTGAAGTCGTTCTCCCTGGAGTTCGCCGGCCAGGTGCTCGTCATCGACTTCGCGCGGGTGGCGTTCGTGGCCCGGCCGGGGACCTCCCCGTCGCTCGACGTCAAGATCACCAATGTGGGGTTCGGCGGCGACATGCGGTTCTTGAACACGCTGCGCCGCTACCTGCCGTCGCCGCCGAACGGGCTGCTGGTGACGGCGTCCGCCGAGCAGATCGACGTCGGCTACACCCTGGCGATCCCGACGGTGTCCACCGGCGTGTTCCTGCTGCAGAACCTCGCCTTGTCGGCCACGGTCAGCCTGCCGCTGACCCGCAAGCCGGTGCGTGCGCGGTTCGCGGTGTCCGGGCCCGATGACCCCTTCCTGCTCACGGTGTCCCTGTTCGGAGGAGGCGGCTACGTCGTCCTGGAGGTCGAGGGCGACCGTGTGGTGGGTTTCGCGGCCGCGTTGGAGTTCGGCGCGGCGACCGCCCTGGACGTGGGGATCGCGAGCGCGTCCGTGGCGGTCACCGCCGGTGTGTACATCGGCCTGACCAGCGGTAAGGCGGAGCTGGGCGGCTTCTTCCGCGCGGTCGGCGAGTTGGACGTCGCGGGTCTGGTCCAGGTGGCCGTCGAGATATACCTGTCGCTCAGCTACCGCCAGGGGCCGAGGGGATCGGAGGCGCACGGAAGCGCCACGCTGACGGTTCGCGTGCGTGTCCTGACCTTCGCCCAGTCGGTGACGCTGAGCCTGGAGCGCTCCTTCGGCACCGGCGCGGACCCCACGTTCGACAAGGCGTTCCCGACCGCCGAACCCTGGCTGCAGCGTTGCGCCGCGTTCGGGCCCACGGCGGCGGCATCGTGATCAAACAGACGATCGTCTGGACACTGCTCCCGGATCCGGCCGCGCCGCGGGCGTCGGGAGGCACGGTTCAGCTGACGCTGCTAGCGAGTCCGCGGCTCACCACCGACACGGTGGTCCCGCTGTCGGACTATCCGGACGTGCGCCACTGGCCCGCGGTGTCGCTCCAGGTCGCCGTGGAGATCGTGAGCCCGGGCGGCGCGGTCACCGTACCGGCGGAGTTCACCGATGAGGCGCCCGACTCCACTCTGTGGCAAGCGATCTTCCCGCCGAGTCTCCCGGTGGTGCCGTTCAAGTTCGACCGCACGTTCGCCGACACCCCGATCAAGTCATATCCGGCAGAGCGAGTGCGGGCATCGCTGGCGGACGAGTACCGCCGCCTATTCGGACCGGACGAGCCCGGTGCCACGACGCACGACGATGCCGCGAACGACGATGTCGCGGACGCCGAATCACGCTGGGAAGCGATCGACCGGCTGATACGCGTTGTCGGGGATGGCACCCGGAAAGCGGTGTCCGTTGGAGGTTCCCAGCTCGGCGCCGTGCCGGACGATCTCCACGAGGACCCGTCCGGCTGGAGCCGCCTGGCCGAATTCCACCGGTCGCGCCGGGGCGAAGGGCACACGACGAAGCCCGGTCTTACTCGCGACGGCAAGCCGGCGGAACGGGACTTTCACGCCGTGGCCGCCGCGCTGGCCGACCACCCGCGGCTGCAGGCCCGGCTCGGCCTGGTACGCGCACTGCGTGTGCATCTGCCCGCGGGCCTTGAGGGGCCGGTGACGATCCGGGCCGTGCCGTCGCACCATGCCGGGTTGTCGGACTACCGGCCGCGGACCTCGTGCGTCGCCCATGCGGGGGAGTTGCGCTTGGCGACGAAGGACGGCGCGGAAGCACCGCTGTACCTGACGCTGGACGACATCAGCCGGTACGCGGCGATCGATGTCGACACCGACGCCGCCGGGTTGTCGCTGCAGACCTTCGTGTCCTCATTGCGGTTGACGCCGCGGGACGCGCCGACGCCGCCGCCGGTGCATCTTCCCGCGCTGCGCTCGGACGGCATCTTCGTCGCCGAGGCGAACCGGGCAATCCCCTTCAAGGACGCGCTGCGCCGCGCCGCCAACGAGATCGAGGCGGATCTGGCCGGGGGAGGGGACGGCGGCGCGATCGTCTTCAACGCCGACGACGTCCAGCAGGGCTACCGGGTGGACGTTCTCGACGTGGACTCCGGACGCTGGTCTCCGCTCTGCCGCAGGGTCGGCGCCTACAAGATCGCCGGTCTCACCTCGCCGGTGCCCGTAGACGACGAAGGCACCGTCAGCGACGTGCTCACCGCGTCAAGCCAGGACGGAGCACCCGTCAACCTGCTCCACCAGTCCCTGTTCCGCTGGAACGGATGGAGCCTGGTCGTGCCACCGCCGGGACGCATGCTCGACCGCGACGGCCAGACCGTCGACCCGAATCCCGGACCCGTCGGCAACCCGCCGTTCACCATGGAAGTGACGGTGCCGGCGGGGACGCTGCCGTCGCTGCGATACGGCCGCCGCTACCGGATCCGTGCCCGCCTGGTGGACATCGCCGGACGCAGCCTCCCGTTCAACCCGGACCCGGCGGTGCCCGCGCCCGCGACCCCCGCCCTCCAGCACAACCGCTACCACCCGGTGCCGAGCCCCGTCCTGGTGCCGCGCCGTCCGGTGACCGAGGGCGAGTCGACCGCCGTCATGGTCGTCCGCACCGACAACAGCGACCCGGCGAACCCGCGGCCGGGACCGCCCTGCGAACGCCACGTACTCCCGCCCAAAGCCGCCGTCCTGACCTTGGAGCGACACGGCGTCCTCGACGTCCCCGGCGAGCACCGCCTCGACCCGAACACCTATGCGCTGCTCTTCGAACGCGACGCGCGCGGTGTCTCCGGAACCCCCGATCCGGCCGCGAGCGGGACGCCGTACATCGACGCCGACACGATCACCCTGCCATGGCTGCCCGACCCGCTCGCCGACGGCATCGCCATCCACGGCCTACCCGGCGACCTGCAGATGCCATGGCCACGAGGGGATGCCTGGCATGATCGCCGACCGGTCCGCTTGATCGTGGAGCCCGGTACCGGCCCGGCACCGCCGCTGATCGATCCCGTCCACCGGACCATCCGCCTGGCCCTCGAGCCCGGCGCCGGCCTCAGCACGACCATCAGCAGCGAGCTGCGCGAGGGGACCGAAGAAGTCCTCGGCCTGTGGCAGTGGTTCGCGGGCGAGGTCGGCCGCGCCACGACCGAGACCGCCGCCCGGCGCCACGAGGCGGTCGCCGGTCGAGCCGGGCAGCTGACGCCGCCGCAGGAACTACGCATGATCCACGCGGTGCGCTGCCCCCAGACACCACCGGTCTTCAGCGGACCGAAGATCGTACGCACCCCGGACGAGGCGGGATACGAGCTCACGGACCCCGCGATCGGCGTTCATGCCGCCTCCACCGCATCCGTCCATGTCGAAGCCGAATGGTCGGACGTCGTCGACGACCCGACGCGGAACGAACCGACCCATGCAACTGGCCGAGCCATCCTGAAGCAGGACCACGAGAATCCCCCCACGGCGGCCACGACGCCGTTCCAGGCGCGTGCCGAGCTGGGCGACACCCGACACCACACCGTGCGGTTCACGCCCGTCGCCACCTCGCCTTTCGCCGCCTACTTCACGCAGCGAAGGACCGTCCGGCTCGCGGGCACCGAAACAGTGCGGCTGGCCGACGCCCTCGTTCCCGGGACCGTCGTGGTGGTCGGCCATGGCACCCCGGCCACCTTTCGCCTCGACCACGACATCGCGGTCGACTACACCGCAGGCACGATCGCGCGCATCCCGGGCGGCGGCGTCCCCGACGGCGCCGACCTCGACGTCGCGTTCGTCACGCCACCGGTCACCCGCGCCGGCTCGCCGATCACCCTGTCGGTGCCGGCGAGCACCCGCCCCGCACCGCCCACCGTGCACAGCGTCGTCCCCGCCTTCGCCTGGCGGCGGGACCGCAGCGGCAGCACGATCATCAGCACCCGGTACGGCGGACTGCTCCGCGTCTACCTGGAGAGACCCTGGTTCGACTCCGGCGACGGAGAGCTGCTGGCCGTCCTCATCGCCGACGACGAGCTGCGGCACCTCAACCCGGACACCTGGGCGCAGACGCTGCCCTTCGTCTCAGGCGCGGGCGCCGACCCGACCGGACTGGGCGGCGGAGCACCCGACCTCGCCCAGGCGACGTTTCCGCGAGCGGTGCGGAGCCAGACCGTGCGTGTGCCCGGCCTGCGCGACATCGACCCCGCACAGGCCAACAACCCGCTCTTCCGGATCAAGGCCGTCGGCCACACGGTCGAGTTCGACCCGCAGCGCCGCCTGTGGTTCAGCGACATCGAGATAGGACACGACACCGACCAGCCTTTCGTCGAGCTCAAACTGGCCCGGCTGCAGCCGGACACGGTCGAGCTCATCACCCCGGGCGCCATCGAGGACCTGCACATCTCACGGATCGTCGACGCCGGCTTCCACCAGCTGCCGACCGAACGCACGGCGCAGATCGAACTCCAAGCCTCGGTGGCCTTCATCACGGTCACCGGTCCGGTCCACACCGACCTCGCCGCCAGGATCTCCGTCGCAGTGCGGACCACCGGCCAGGGCGATGACCCGACCATGTGGAACGAACTGGACCAGCAACACGAAGAATGGCTCACCGCCGGACTCTCCGCGGACGGAGCCGGGCGATGGAGCGGATTCATCAACCTGCCGGTGCTGTCCGGCACCCGGCCGATGCAACTGCTCCTGCGCGAGCATCGGCTGATCTCCGGCGGGCCGGGATCCACCGCTCCGGGGGAGCGACTGTCCTATGTCGACGTGCTGGATCTGTGACGGCTCCGATCAGAGAGGTGACCAATGTCGTTCAGCGTCTTCCCGGATGCGTCACTCGGTCCCCTGAGCCTCGGCCCCCAGCAGATCAGCGCGCCGCTGGACTTCCCGGAACTGGCGGGCGGAACCCCGCCGACGGTCTACCTGCGGATCGTGATGCTGGGCCCAGGCTGCCGGCCACCCGATGCGGGACAAGGACCCACCTTCCAGCTGCGGGCCGGCACGGGAGACCCCGTCGAGCCGGCCTTGGACGGCGACGCGCTCTTCGTCTACGACAACCCCCAGGGGAACCCTCCACCAGTCGCCCAGGCGCAGCTCTTCCTCCAGCCCGAGAACGTCTACGCGATCAACATCACCGTCTACACTCCCGGCAGCAGTTGGCAGCTGCGCATCGGGAACAAGGACGACACCGAACGAACGTTCACCTGGGTCGTCGCCGACAATGAGGCGGACTCGGCCAGGCCGTGGCTGAACCTCCCGCAGGTGCTCAACTTCGACGGCGACGTTGGAACCGTGGTGACCCGGTCGCTGGACGTGCCCAATCTGGGCACCGGAAAACTGACGATATCTCTGGGCGGGCTCGACGACCCCAGGTTCAGTATCCAGTTCCCACCGGCCGATATCGTCCCCAACCACTGCGGGAAAATGACCATCGCGTTCCACTCACCGGATTCGGAGGGCCGCACCGCGGGACTCTACACGGCGAACAGCAATGACGCGCAGGCGACGGAATCCGCCCATCACAACAACCTCATCCACCTGCAGGCGAAAACGACACGACCGGATCAGCCTTTGCCCGACGTCAGTCCGTGCCGGGTGTGCCACCCGAATCGCTGCCCGGACTTCGTAGGCCATTCGGGCGGGGACCTGCACGCGAAATGCGAGAGAAGCGTGTGCCAGCACATCTGGGCCTCCCACCTGCAATACTGACACTTCAGTGGAGGCCGGGCGCCGCCGAAGCGACCCGCCCTGGCTTCACTCTTCGCGATATGGCCTATCTCGGTCGAACTGGAGGCTGAGCCGAACTGGGACGTCCAGCGCGTCCCATATCTCGTCCTCCCGATAAATGCGGCCGGCCTCCAGGTAGCTGGGCGCCGGCGCCAGGGGGACGAAGAGGTCCCTGCCGGCGTCGGGCGAGGCGAGCCACAAGATGACCGCGCAGAGCGCCGGAATCCTCAGCATGTGGAGTTCGTAGTCATCCGCCTGGATCTCGGCGTTCTCGGAGAGGTCCGCGAGGGTCCGCGTCGTTGACTGCACGAATGGTCCCATGTTGACCTGCTGCAGCCCGGCGGGCCGCCCGTCGGCGTCGGCGGAGACCTCACTGCTCGCCAGCACACGTGAACCCCGCCCCGCCAGGTATCGCCAGCCGGTGACCGCCGAGTCGCCGAGCGGTCGGCGCGCGGCGAGGTCGTCCAGCCGGACGTGGTGCACCGTGTGCGGCATCAGAAGTTCCAGCTCATCCGCCCGCAGTGCCATCAGGTCCGCGGCCTCCAGATCCCGGGCGGACCTCGCCAGGTGCTGGAGGCCCGTCAACGCTATCTGCTCTGAATTCTCTGGCGGCGACGCGTAGTTAATGGCCATTGACTTGCCTACTCCGATGATGGGCAACGTGAATGGGAGGGGTGTGTGGTGGTCATCTTCGACAGGTCGGCCAGCGGGCATCCCCGCGCTGGATTCGTCACGTCGTATAGTATGTGCGAGTCCATTGTCCTGAACCTTGGTATGACACGTGAAAGGTGTCGTAGGGGATGAAGGACTGGCCGTAGAACGGGTCTTCGATGTAGAGGTATCTTTCCAGGACGTACGGGTCCACGCTGATGACGATATCGGCGTAGCCGCTTATCAGGGGACTGTGCCCGCCGCCGCCACTCCAAGCGATGGCTGTGACTATCGGCCGCCTTGCGGCGATTTCGTTTTCCAGTAGGGACGCCGAACCGCTGTCCTCGATCTGACCGCTGTGACCCACCCGTTTTAGGGCAAGATACTCAGATCCGGGCTGGTTGCAGGCGGGGGTGGGGCCGAGATCGTCCCGGCAGCAGCTGTCGTCTGAGGAGTAGCCGAATTCGTCGTCTATGACAAGGCACTGCAGCCATACGCTTGCCGGCTCATAGTAATGCGACACGCTCACCGCCGTCGCCACCCAGCACCAATTGGTTTGCTGTTGGTGCTCCATGGAGAACGGAAAACTATCCCCTGCCATAAGCCCTGCCCACCTTCGGCTGACGGTGCAAGTGTTCTGCGGCGTGCTCATCAGGCCGCCGAGCGCCGTTCGTCGGTCGGCTGCTGAGCGGTCACCCCGCCATCGCTCGCAACCCACCGGAAGGCGACATGATGTTCGGGCGGATTTCGCGAAAGAACCGGAACGGGGTCGCCATGCCGCCCGCTTTGAATCGCTCGCGGCCTTCAGATGCAATGTGCGGCGGGTGTCGAAGCGGGACCGATACGACCGTCTGATATGGCCGGTGCCGGGGTGCCCTTGGGGCCCATATACCCCAGAAATTTGGGCTGCACACTGGTGCGGGAGATCCTGCCCGGGCGCGCTGGAAGGGGGCTCGTGGCCGTCGGGTCCGTGCGGCGTCACATTCGGGACTTCAGGACGGCGATCTCGGGCCACGGGTCGAAGCCGTGCTCGCGCAGCCAGCGGACCACCGTCAGACTTCGGAACGACCACCACCCGTGGATCACGTCGAGGTCGACGTCGCCGCCGTAGCCGGCGAGGACGTCGGCAAGGCGTTCTTCGTGACCGAGCGTCAGGATGGCGAGGTCGAACAGGGCGTCGTCCTGACCCGCCTCGGACCAGTCGATGACGCCGGTGACCTCGTCGCCCTCGACGAACACGTGGGTGACCTGGAAGTCGCCGTGCGCGAAGACCGGCGTCCACGGCCGGAGCGCGGCCTCGGCGACCCGGCGGTTGCGCGTGACCACGTCAGCGGAGAGGACGCCGTTCGCGACGATCCACTCGCACTCGCGGTCGAGACGCGATGCGAGCTCGTCCAGGCTCCGCCCAGGCCAAGGCGGCAGCGGCGCGTCGTGCAGCCTCCGTGCGGCGGCGCCCGCCGCGGCCCACGCGGCGGACGACGCGGTCGACGGCTCACCGAGACGGCCGAGTGCCGTCCCGGGGAGGGCGGCGAGCGCGAGCACGGGCGGCTTGCGCCACAGGACGTCCGGAGTCGGGATCGGCGCCATGGCCATCGCCTCGACCTCGACGTCGGTGCGCGTCTGATCTCCGTCGACCTTCAGGAACACGTCCCCGACACGAAGCGTCGCGCGCTCGTTGTGGGCGACGACGACCTTGACCTCGTCCATGCCGACCATCTTGAGTGACGAGCACCGGCACCGCGACGGGATTATCGCGTGCGACGACGTGGCCGCCACCCGCGATGCCCGGCGGCCTCGTGTGCTCTCTCTCCTAAGCTGGACCGTCCAGTCCAATGAGTGAGGTGCCGTGGAGAAGAAGCTGACGGCGAAGGGCATGGCCACCCGGAACCGGATCATCGCCGGTGCGGCCGAGGTGGTGCGGGAGACCGGTGTCTCGTTGGTCACCCTGGACGACGTCATGGCGCACACCAGGGCGAGCAAGAGCCAGCTGTTCCACTACTTCCCCAAGGGGAAGGACGAGCTGCTCCTCGCGATCGCCCAGCACGAGGCCGACCAGGTCCTGGAGGACCAGAAGCCCTATCTCGGCCAACTCGACTCGTGGGACGCGTGGCGGAAGTGGCGTGACCTCGTGATCGAACGCTACGAGAAACAGGGGGACCGCTGCCCGCTCGGCTCACTGTTCCTGCACGTCGGACGCGCTACCCCGGGCGCGCGCGCCATCGTCGTGGAGATGCTGCGGCAGTGGCAGGAGAGCCTCGCCGTCGGCATCCGGTCCATGCAGGCCGCGGGCCTTCTGCCCGAAGACGTCGACGTCGAGCGCAGGTCGGCCGCGCTGCTGACCTCCATCCAGGGCGGCGTGGCGATCCTCCAGGCGACCGGCCAGTCGGCCCACCTCCGCGCCGCACTCGACCAGAGCATCGAGGACCTTCGCCGCAGCGCCGTCGCCCAGCCCTAAGTTTGGACTTGCTAGTCCATTTTTCCCTTCGCATAGTGGCATCCGCCCGCACCGATTCCGGTCCGGGCGGCATCGAAGGAGACTCAGATGAGTGGACGGCTTGAGGGCAAGCGCGCGCTGGTCACCGGCTCGACCAGCAACATCGGACGCGCCGTCGCGGAGGAGTTCGCCGCCGAGGGCGCACACGTGATCGTCTCCGGCCGCAACGCCGAACGTGGCGCCGAGGTGGTGGACGGCATCCGCGCCCGCGGCGGACGCGCCGACTTCGTCCAGGCAGACCTGGACGGAACCGCTGACGCCTCGAACGCCCTCGCACGCGAGGCGGCGTCCATCCTGGGTGGCGGCATCGACATCCTGGTCAACAACGCGGGCATCTATCCCGCCGACAGCACGGCGGCCACCGACGAGAAGACCTTCGACCGGGTCTACGCCGTCAACGTGAAGGCCCCGTTCTTCCTGACCGCCGCCGTGGCCCCGGCCATGGCCGAGGCGGGCAGCGGAGCGATCATCAACCTGGGCTCGTGGATCTCTCGCCTGGGCCTGCCCGTCGGCGCGGTCTACAGCTCCAGCAAGGGCGCGATGGAGACCCTCACCCGGGCCTGGGCCGCCGAGTTCGGCCCCCAGGGCGTCCGCGTGAACGCGATCTCTCCAGGCGTGGTCATGGACGCGACCGCGGACGCCGCGGACAGGGCGGCACCCATGATGAAGGGCACCCCGGCGGGACGAATGGGCGAACCGGTGGCCATCGCCCACGCCGCCGTCTATCTGGCGAGCGATGAGTCCGCGTTCGTCCACGGCATCGTCCTGGACGTGGACGGCGGCCGAACCACGGCCGCCGTCATCGCCGCCTGACCAAGTCCCCAAGCCCCGGAACCGGCCTCGTGTCTGCGGGGCCGCCGGGATCATCCGATGCCGGGTTCTGTCCACTGGGCGTGATCGAGATGTCGGTTGATCTCGGTAGGTTTCTGGCATGAGTCTTGTGGAACTGAGCGAGGCCGAGGCCGCCGAGCTGGCCGCCGAGTTGAGCGGGATCATCGTCGACTACCCCTCGGGGGACCCGCGCTTGACGCTCCAGCAGTGCGCCGACCGGCTCGCGGCGGACCCGGGCGGTCCCGAGCGCGATGGGCTCGTCCTCATTTTGTACGCCACGTCCTGGTACGCGATATCGGGACGGATCGGCGCGTCCTCACTCCTCCGGGACATGGCATCGTCGCTGCGTGCCGCGCTGGCGACGCTCGACACCGATGCCTGCGACGGCGACCATCCGCACGCCGAGCGCGACAGCTGGGAACTGGAGGCGATCGCGACCCTCGGGGCCCAGCTGCTCACGGAGCAAGGCCGCCGCTTCTCCGAGTCCGACGAGTCCGATGAGGACGACGAGGATGACGAGGATGACGAGTACGACGAGGATGAGCTTCCCGTGGAGGCGTGGCGCTGTCCGAAGGTCCTCGCAGCGCTCGCGGCGGAGGCCGTCGAGAACCTGTCGGAGGCTCTGCGGAAGATGGGCGGCGAAGGGATCCTCGACGGTCTCGACGAGCGGTACGTCGGCCCGGACGGACGCGTCGACGTTCTCCTCCTCGTCCGCACGGCGCACGACAGGCTGCGGAGCCATGACGCGTCGGCCGCAGCCGGGCTGTGGGCCGCCCGCCGGATCGTCTCGGACGGGGCGGACGCCCAGCAGGACCGCCTCGGCACCCTGCTCGCCCTCGGCCTCTGCGTCTCGGTCTGGTACGAGGGTCTCGTCGACCCCTACCTGCCCGCGATGGAGGCCGCGATCGCCACCATCGACCTCGCGTCCGGCGAGGCGCCCTGCCCGCACGGCGACACACCCCACCCGTGGTCGGCCATCCAGCAGCGTGACCGCCTGGCCGCCATCACCGCCCTCTTCGACCCCGAGGCCACGTCCGCCGAGACGCTCGCGCTCTGGGACTGCCCCCGCAACCTCGCCGACCTGGCGCGCGAATGCCTCGCGGACTTCAAGGACTGGCGCACCATGCGCCAGTACGACTGACGCGTCGGCTCCTGGATGAGCTCATCTGGCGGCCCGTCCACCTTCTGGACGCCACGCCGCACGACCCCGGCCACGCCCGAGGACGGTCGAGTTCGCGGGCGTCGACCTTTGATGTGGTCTGCTAGCGTCACGCATTTTGGACACTGACAGATGGGCCATCGTGGTGATCACCAATCCGGAAGTCGTGAACGCGCTCCGGCAGCTCGACCGACCGATGCGCATGATCGTGACGGGCGGCGGGACCGGCGGGCACACCTACCCCGCGCTGACCGCCGTCCGCACGCTTCAGGCCGAACTGCGGTCCGTGGGAGCCCCGCCCGCCGAGGTGCTGTGGGTCGGCAAGGCCGACAGCCTGGAGGAGCGCGTCGCGCGCGGCGACGGCATCGGGTTCACGGCGGTGGCGACGGGGAAGATCCGCCGGAGCGCCAACCCGCTGCGCATGCTGTCGGCGCAGAACATCAAGGACATGTTCCGCGTGCCGCTGGGCGTGTTCCAGGCGTGGTCGGCCGTGGGGCGCTTCCGTCCGGACGTCGTGCTCGCCACCGGCGGCTACGTGGCCGTCCCGGTCGGGCTGGCGACGTCGCTGCGGCGGCGTCCGATGGTCGTGCACGAGCAGACCGTCCGGCTGGGGCTGACCAACCGGACGCTCGCCCGCCGCGCGACGCGGATGGCGGTGTCGTCGGAGTCGACGCTGCCGCTGCTGCCCGAGTCCGTCCGCGAGAGCGCGGTCGTGACCGGCAACCCCGTCCGGCCGGAGGTCCTGGCGGGGCAGGCGGAGAAGGCCGCGGCGTCGCTCGGCGTGGACACCCGGTTCCCCACCGTCTACGTGACGGGCGGCGCGCAGGGCTCGCAGCAGATCAACAACCTCGTCGTGGACGTCCTGCCCTGGCTCCTGGAGCGCGCCACCGTGCTGCACCAGTGTGGCCCGGACAACGAGGGCGCGATCCGGCAGGCCACCGCGAACCTGCCGCCCGCGCTCGCCGGCCGGTACCGCCTGGCCGGGTACGTCGGGCCGGAGCTCCCGGACGTGCTCGCGCTCGCCGACGTCGTGATCGCGCGGAGCGGCGCGGGCACCATCGCCGAGCTCACCGCCCTCGGGAAGCCGTCGGTGCTGGTCCCGCTGGCCAGCTCGGCGGGCGGGGAGCAGGCGCACAACGCGCGGTACCTGGAGCAGTCCGGCGCGGCGGTCGCGCTCATCGACGAGGTCACGCCCCGGCGCCTCGCCGACGCCGTCGGCCCCCTGCTGGCCGACCCGGCCCGGCGCACCGACATGGCGCACCGGGCCCGCGCGCTCGGCCGTCCCGACGCCGCCGCCCGCCTGGTCGACGTCGTCCTGGCAACGGCGCTGACCTGACCGGCCCGGCCGGCGCCCGCTCGCGCGGCGAGCTGAGATCAGGCCGCGGCGGTTTCGCTCTCCTTGAGTAGTTCGTCGAGGACGTTGAGGGCGCGCCAGGCCTTGGTCATGCCGAAGAGGGCGGAGAAACGCACCACGGCTCGCACGTCTTCCGGGGTGGCGCCGGCTCCGAGGGCGCGGCCCACATGGGTGTGGAAGCTCTCGCTCAAGGTCTGGAAGAGGACGTCGACGGTCATGGTCGCGAATGCGCGTTCGCGCACGCTGAGCATCTGCATGCCGGCGCGCATTCGTGACTGGAGGGTCATGTAGTCGGCGAAGCCCTCGTCCAGGCGGCGGACGGTCTGGAGCAGCGCTTCGGGGAGCGGGCTTCCCGTGCCGTCGGCGTTGACCGCGTGGCCCGCGCCCGTCGGGACCACGCCGAGGTCCCCCTCGATCGCGACGAGCCGTTCGAGCGCCACCGCAGCGGCCGGGTAGCCGCTGTCGTAGGAGATGAAGCGGAGGAGTTCCCGCAGGTCGTCGGGGGAGAGGCCGTGCTTGTAGGCCATCCTCACGTGCTGCTCGAACGGCGTCCCGAGGGTCTGCTGGCAGACGTCCGCGACGAGGCACAGCAGGGTCTTCTCGCGTGCGGACAGCTCGGGGAGCCCGTCCCAGAGCGCGCGGTCGGTGGCGTCGTGCATCTCGGCGAACACGGAGTCCCGGGTCTGGAGGTCCATCGGTCGTCCTTCCTAAGTGAACACCTGTAGTGCTACGACTGTAGGGCAACGGGCGTGCCCCTACAATGTCCGACCATGGACACGACCTCCGCGCCCCGGGGCCGCAACCCGCGCGGCCAGGGCGCGCGGCTGAAAGAGGACATCGTCGCGGCGACCCTCCGCCTGCTGGACGAGCTGGGCGACGACCAGGCACTGTCCCTCCGCGCGGTCGCACGCGAGCTCCGCATCGCGGCGACCTCGGTCTACATCCACTTCGCCGACCGCGACGAACTCGTCCTCGCAACACTCGAACGCGCCCACCACGACCTCATGCAAGCCGTCGACGAGGCGGAGGCGGAGCAGACCGACCCGGCGGGGAAGTTGCGCGCCCGCGCCCTGTTCCTCGGCCGGTGGGTATGGGAGCACCCCGGCCTCTACAAGGTGATGCATGAGAGCACGCTCAACCAGCGCGAATCGATGGAGTTCAAGCAGGTCCTGGCCGAGCGCACCACCGCGGCCGTCCAGCGCTGCATGGACGCCGGGCTGGCGCCGTCCGACGACGCCGCGGCGGTCTCGCTGGACCTGAGGACGGCCGTTCACGGCGCCGTATCCATGCGCATCAACCAGCCGGACGCCCCTTGGCCCCCGTTCGAGACCCAGGTCAACCGCTTCCTCGCCAAACTGGTCGGCGTCACCCTGCGTTAGAGGAGAACCCCGGCGCCACGCGCCACCTGCCGTTTCGCCGGCGAGGCATGAAGCACCGGCCTGGCCGCCCGGGAGCGTGGAATACCGTCGCCCGCCCGGCGCGGCCGGGTGGGCACCGTGAGGGGTCACTCCACGTCGTCTTCGCCGTCCCCGTGGGCGGCCGGTGACGCGATGGCGTGCCGGGCGTTGCTGCTTGAGGCGAAGCTCCTCCTCGGGACCTTGGCGCAGGTGGCCCGCTCGTGCTTCAGCCAGTCGGGGTTCTCGGCCTTCAAGGCCTCGACCTCGGTAGTGGTGAGGGGGCCGTGACGCCGCCTCAAACCAGGCCGGACGCGGTTGGGGGCTGATGGAGGGTCATGCGGCCGTAGGCCCCGGTGAACGGTCACCGGGGCCTGATCTGATCGTGGGTCAGGTGAGGGTGAAGGCGAGCGGACCGGCCAGCGGGTCGTAGCCGTCGTTGTAGAAGAGCCAGGCGGCGTAGTCGCCCGGCCCGGGCAGCCTGCCGGTGTCCAGCGAGGTGCTGCCGTTGATGTAAGGCGTGTACGCCCAGACGAAGGAATCCTGCGGCGGACGCGTCGCGGCGGCGGGGTAGAGGCCGATCCAGTTCTTGTCGCTGAGCTTGCTCGACGGGACGGAGTAGCGCAGCGTCAGGGCCGTGCCCCGGGCCACGGTGGACCAGTCGGTGGTCAGGGTGCCCCTCACCACCGGCACGGGGGGCGTCCTCGGGGCCGGAACGTTGAGACCGGGCGTGTGGTAGTAGGGAGGGAGGGCGGTGAGCCCGGCCGCCACTTGGGCATAGGTGCCGACGATCCTGGCGCCGCTGCCCCAGTTGTAGACCATCGCGGTTTCATTCTTGATGAACAGGGTCTCTTCATTCGACTGGTCCGGTGATTTGAACATCACGGCCTGGTCGAAGTCGCTGTTCATTGTCGAGGGCACATTAACCCAGTTCCATCGGGGAAAGCCGGCCAGGGGGCCCTTGTAGGAACAGCCGCCCGTGGAGCCCCACTTGATGACCGCGCACTGGTTCCCCTTGAACAGCATGGTGCTGCCGTCCGGCAGTCCCATGACGGCGTTGAGGTCGCTGCGGAACCCGTCCGGGATGTGGCGCCCGAAGTCCGGCATCTCGGTGATCAGCCCCTGGTAGCGGGGCATGCCGCCCCACTGCCAGTCCAGGCACTGATCCATGTGGAGGAGGACCGTCCGCCGGGTGCCCGGGGTGATCCGGACGTCGAACGCCGCGTCGGTGTGGCTGGCGAACGGCTCGGGTATCCCGGTGAGCTGCTTGTCGTAGGCGTCCACCAGTCGCCCATCCGAGATCAGCTTCTCCGTGTTGATCCTCGCGACCTTGTCGGCCTGTAGGAACATCGCCTCCCATGGATCGACCTGCCCCGGAATGATCGCGGTGTAATCTGTGGTGCCCGCCCGTACGAACGCCATTCCTGCTCCTCCCAGTCGGGCCCTGGTAGGCCCATACGCCGCTGACGTTAAGAGCTAACGATCGGCGCTCACAATGAGCAAAAAATGTTTGGTTGGGCCGAAACAAACCGGGTGGACGGCTCTTTTCCATTGCGGACGCCCCTTAGGTCTCGGGTCCACACTCGGCCACGATCGTCACGATCCGCTCCGCCCCCTCTCCCTCGCCGCGAAGCCGCAGGTCCGGGTCGAAGCGCCCAAACCTCGAGTCGGCCGTGGGGGAGATCGCGTTCGCTTCTGTCACCCTCATCCCCCCAGTCCCGCAAGAAGGCCATCGCAAACATCGTCGTCGCGCGACCTCATGCGGCCATCACCAGCGCGGCGGCGGCGAACATGAAGCCGCACGTGGCAGCCGGAAAGTCGCGTTCGCCGTACCTCCCGCGATGAGTTGCGGCGTGCCGCCCTCTATGTCAGGGCCATACGCCACGAGTCAGCGCCAGCGGGGCGAGGGAGAAGAGGTGTGATGCGGATATGTAAGGCCCGAAGCTGGCTTATGATCATGACGTCGCCGGTGGGTGGCTACTGCTTCGGGAGGGCGGCATGACTGCGGACATCGTCAGGACGTGGGTCGCGGGCTGGGCGGTGTCACGGCGCACGCCCCCGCCGGTCGTGAAGCCCTGGGGTTACTACATCGAGGTCGGCGACAATCCCGCAGAGGTCGGGCGACACGTCCTCCCGGTGGCGGACGAGGCGCTGGTGCGCAGCGCGGCCGTCTCGGTGGCGACGCCCCGGACCTGGATGAAGATGCCCGCCGAGCCCGAGGAAGTAGAGCCCTGGATGACGCCGGGGTGGGTCGTGGCATGGGAGGAGACCGGCCACCTGATGGCCATCGACCTCACGGCCACGCACCCGGCCGCTCCCGATGGCTACACGGCGGCCACCGAGACCATCGGCGATGTCGTCCATGTTCGTGTCCTGGACGCGGCGGGCGAACAGGCGGCCAAGGGCCAGATGGCGCTCCTCGGGGAAGCCGTCGTGGTGGACCGGGTCCTGACCGAGGAGGCGCATCGGCGCCGCGGGCTGGGCGCGTTCGTGATGCGCACGCTCGCCGACCAGGCCGTTGAGCTGGGCGCGACCCTGGGCGTCCTCGGCGCGACAGACCCCGGACGCGCGCTGTACGAGACCCTGGGCTGGAAGAAGCACTCCACACTGGCGGAGTGCATCTACCAGCCCTGACGCAAGGCAGGCGGGCCATGGCCCCGCCCCGTCCACGGATGTGAGCGCCGGGGGAAAACACAGAGCGGGCCGGGCACGTGGGCGTGCCCAGCGACCTGATCTCCAGTGGCCGGGTCGCGGGTGGCGTGCAGGGACCAGGCGGCCTTCCGCAGGTATTTCAGGACGCAGATCGGGTCGATGACGATGCGGGTGTCCACGGTGCAGCATGCGGCTTCGGTACGGGGGAGTCGAGCCGGTCGCGGGCTCCACCGATGAGTACGAGTCTCGGCTGTGGTCGGTGTTCACTGAAGAACTCGGGTGGAGATGAGTAGGCGTACTCATGTCCGGTTCTTTCTGGGGACCTAGGGTTCGAGCACGTGAGCCCTACCTGAGCCGCAGGAGCGCTGATGCGCGACATCGAACACCAGACTCGGCCAGCTTCGTCCAGTGGGTCTGTCGCCGCCGAGAACGGACTGGTGGGTGTGATCGTTCATGCCGTCTTCCTGGTGGTCCTCTGTGCCCCCTTCCTCCTGTTCGTCGGCAACTTCAGTGATGAGCCACTGTCCCCTGAGGCGCTGCACGCGGCACACTGGTGCGACGTTGCTGCTCTGGGCTGTGTTGTGGTGGCGGCACTGCTGGCGGGGATCGCGGTCATGGTCGGCTTGCGGCTTCGTCTGGGGTACTGGGCCGCGTTGATCATCGAAATCGTCCTCGGATCGGTCGGCATCGCAGCAACGCTGCTCTACAGCGCCACCGTCGTCGTGGCCCCACTGTCGACGGTGATCTCCTGCGCTGTCTGCGTCTGCTTCTATTTCCCGCTCACCCACTCCAGGCGCCACCGCTGACGGGATTCTCGCTGGTGCGGTGTCCACGACCGTGCCGACGCCATCTCAGACGAGGTGACGTTGGCGGACACCGCACAAGTGGGCCGGTGATGGAAGGGCCACCTGGAAGCAGGCTGTGGAGGGCAGTGCTGCAGCAGGCATCAGTCTTGGCCGCTCCAGCGCAAGTAGGTGCTGGGCTTCTCACCCTTCAGGTGCGTTCGGGAACTTTCGGCGCAGGAGGTTGAGCTGGGTGTGGAGGTCGTCCCAGGGGAAGGCGCCCTCGCCTGGTTCGGTGGTGTCGGAGTCGGGCGCGGGGAGCCGGACGGGGTCGAGGACGACGGTGACGCCCCAGGCGCGGAGTTCGGCGATGCTGCGTTCGAAGGCGGGATGGCGGGCCAGGGCGACGTTGGTCCAGGGGACGGCGACGATCGGACGGCCCAGGCCGACGGCCTCGTTGAGCAGGCCCAGGGCGAGGGTGTCGCTGATGCCCTGCGCCCATTTGTTGATCGTGTTGAAGGTGGCCGGGACGACGGCGAACGCGTCGGCGGGCGGGAGGACGTCGGGTTCCTCGGGACGCTTGTAGTCGGAGCGGACCGGGTAGCCGGTGAGGTCGCGCAGCTCGTCGCTCGCGATGAACTTCGTCCCGGACGGGGTGGCGATCACGCAGACCCTCCAGCCGTCCGCTCGAAGCCGGGGGACGAGGCCCGCGATGTCGGCGGCGGGACGTCCGCCACATGTGATCAGGTACAGCACCGGTCCGTCGGGCACGAGTTCTCCGTTTTTCAGCTGCGAGTGTTACGCCCAGCCTGCCACGTGCGCGAACGAGGCGATCAGGCGGATTCGGCTATCGCGCGGGTGGGAGCACCTCGCCTTCGTCGCAGAAGAGCTCGGCCTCGACCTTGCGTGGTTGCGGGTCCTTGCCGGTGAGTTCCGCGTAGACGTGGACGGGGAAGGCGTACTTGTCCCCTCCATTGGGATCCGGCCACACTCCCTTCTTCCCGTAGGTGACGAAGGTGAGGCGGAGCTTTCGCTGATCGTGTCCGTAGGACAGGCAGGCGAACCAGTTGGGGTCAGCGTTCTCGTCCTGGCGAATCTCGGCCTGGACAGGCCCTTGGAGCGGCGCGGAGAAATGGTCGATGAGCCATCTCGCGCCCGCTTCGCCGTCGGCCAGCCGGCGATGAGTCGTCAGATCCACGTCGAACTCGGCGAGCTGGGCCGCGTCACGCTGACGCAGCCGGACGATGACGTCGGAAACCCTTTCCCGCAGCCTGGAGTCGCCGCTGCCGGTGAAGGTCACTCCCGCGGCCAGGCGGTGGGGTGCGTGTCGCTCTTTCGGCCACCACGCGACCGCGGCTGCTGTGACCGCGAGTAGAAGGGCTCCGGCCAACACGAGAATCGAGCGCATCGGTGTCACCCTTGGATGTCAGCGAATCCGGCTGGCGGGCAGTCGATCGCAGTGGGCGAGGGGGTTTGTCGGCCTTTGGCCAGGTTCGACGGCGCCAGTACATCACTGCCCGACTTCCAGTGAGAAGAAGCTCGGCTTCCATGAGGACGCGTTTCCACTTGAGGACGACTGTGCTCATAGTCGTGTCGGCGCCTGGCCGGAGGTGGGGCCAAGGGTGGTGAAGAGGGCGTTCAGGGCGGCTGGGTAGGCGTGTTCTGAGGGGGCGGCGAAGCCGACGAGGAGTCCTTGGGGGCGGCCGTCGGGATTGTGGTGGAGCTCGGAGAGGCCGCGGATTCCCACTCCGGATGCCTTGCAGCGGTCCAGGATCTCGGCTTCGGACAGGCCGTCGTCCGGGAGGGTGAGCAGGCTGTGCAGGCCGGCGGGGACTCCGCGGACGGCGAGGCCGGGGACCGCGGTGACACGGTCGAGCAGGACGGCGCGGCGACGGCGGTAGCGCAGGCGGGCGGCGCGGATGTGGCGGTCGTAGGCGTGGCCGGCGATGAGGTCGGCCAGGACCAGCTGGCTGAGGGTCTCGGTGTACAGGTCGGCGTCCTGCTTGGCCCGGACGACCTCCGGCACGAGGTGGGGAGGCAGGACCATCCACGCCAGGCGGAGCGCCGGGCCGAGTGTTTTGGAAGCCGTTCCGCAGTAGACGACGTGGTCGGGGGCGATGCCTTGCAGGGCTCCGACGGGTTGGCGTTCGTAGCGGAACTCGCCGTCGTAGTCGTCCTCGACGATCACGCCGCCCGTGGACCGCGCCCATGCGCACACGGCCTGGCGGCGGACGGGGTGGAGCGGCACACCGGTCGGGTACTGGTGCGAGGGTGTGAGGAACACGGCCCCGGCGCCGGGTGGTAGCAGGTCCACGCGAGCGCCCTGTTCGTCGACCGATAGCGGCGTGGTCGAGATCCCACCGCGCTGGACGGCCCGCCGGAAGATGTTGTGACCGGGGTCCTCCACGGCGGCGGACGTCGCTCCAGCGGCGGCCAGCACGCCGCTGAGCAGGCGAACTCCCTGGTAATAGCCGGACGTGATCACTATCCGGCCGGGTGTGGCGACGACGCCGCGGGTGCGGCCGAGGTAGTCGGCGAGGGCCTGGCGAAGCTCGATCCGCCCTTGGGGGTCACCGGCCGCGAAGACCTCTGGACGGGCGCCGGTCAGCACCCGCCGTGTCGCCGCGAGCCAGGCGCTGGTGGGGAAGGCGGTGAGGTCGGGGCGTCCGGGCCGCAGGTCGTGGCGGGGACGCGTCGGGCCCGGCGCGGACGGCTCGGCCTCCGGCGTCCGCGATGCCGACCCGGCCACGGTGGTGCCCGATCCCGGCCGGGTGGTCAGGAACCCTTCCTCGGTCAGCTGGTCATAGGCAGCCGTGACGGTGCCCCGGGAGAGGCCGAGGTCCTGCGCCAGCCCTCGCGTGGACGGCAGGAGCGTCCCGGCGGGCAGGCGTCCGTCCTGGATCGCCGCGCGCAGGGCGGCCTCCAGACCCGCCCGCCGCCGCCGCCCCGTGACCCCAAGGTCGAGATGCAGGTCGAGCCCGGAACCGGACCAAGAACGTGTCATGCGACTGGATCTTAATTATGGTCCAGTCGCCTTCTAATGTCAGGATCCGGACATACCGCCGAACGAAGGAACCACCGCGTTGATCGTGATCGCCCATGTCAGCGACGTCCATCTCGACACTGGTGAACGCGCCACCGAGCGCACCCGGGCCGTCATGACCTACCTCGAGGATCTTCCCCACGACCTGGACGCCGTCCTGGTCACCGGGGACATCGCCGACCACGGCCGTCCGGGGGAGTACGAACTGGCCCGCGAGCTGCTCGCATCGAGGCATCCCGTCATGGTCTGCCCCGGCAACCACGACGACCGCGCCGCCTTCCGGGAGTTCCTGCTGCGGGAGCCGGCCTCGAAGGCGCCGGTCAACCAGGTTCGCCACGTCGGCGGTGCCGTGATCGCGCTCTGCGACTCCTCGATCCCGGGCATGGACGAGGGGCTGCTGGAGGAGGAGACCCTCGCCTGGCTGACCCGGGTGCTGGCGGAGACCCCGGACACGACGCCCGTCCTCGTCGGGTTCCACCACCCGCCGAGCCTGCTGCACGAGCCCTTCATCGACGGCCTCCGCCAGTTCCACACCGAACGGCTCGAGGCCCTCGCCGACCGCCACCCCAACCTGGTGGCCTTCCTGAGCGGGCACGCGCACACCGCGACGGCCACCACCTTCGCCGGACGACCGTTGCTGGCCGCGCCCGGAGTCGTCTCCACGCTCCGCCTCCCTTGGGAACACCGCTCCCACCCCGGGGACTACGTCTTCCTCGACCAGCCACCCGCGCTCGCGTTCCACATCCTGGACGACACGGGACGGCTCACCACCCACTACCGGTCCGTCCTCGGCTGAACGATCCGGAGCCCCGCATGTCCCGCAAACTGGTGATCTTCGACAACGACGGAGTGCTCGTCGACAGCGAGCGCATCTCGCAGGGCGTCCTGTCCGCCTACCTGACCGAACTGGGCTACCCGACGACGCTCGAGGAGTCCGTCCAGCGCTTCCTCGGCAACGCCGCGCGCAACGTCCACGAGGTGGTCGCGGACCGCTACGGCGGCAGCCTGCCTGACGACTTCACCGAGCGCTGGCACGAGCGCGTCTTCGCCGCCTTCCGGCAGGACCTCACCACCACCCCGGGCGCCGTGGACCTCCTCGTCGAACTAGGCCGGCGCGGTATCCCGTACTGCCTGGCCTCATCCTCCGACCACGCCTGGATCGACCTCACCCTCGACAAGACCGGCCTGCGCGCCCACCTTCGTCCCGAGGTCGTCTTCAGCGCCCAGGACGTGGGCGGCGTGGGCAAACCCGCACCCGACCTCTTCCTGCACGCCGCGGCCTCGTTCGGCGTCCACCCCCGGGACTGCCTGGTCGTCGAGGACAGTCCCAACGGAGTCCTGGCCGCTCGCGCCGCGGGCATGGACGTCCTCGGCTACACCGCCCTGACGCCCGCCGAAAGCCTCCGCGCCGCTGGTGCGACGCACCTGATCAGCGACCTGTCCGAGGTCATGGACCACCAGTGATCCCCCTCCGCTGTGCTCGCGGGAAAACCCTTCGGCGGGCGGACGTTGCGGCGCCTAGCCTGCTCGCCATGGAATCCAGCGGTGCGAGCGAGTTGGTCCGGACGGGCTACAACGCCCTGTCACACCACTACCGCGCCGACGACGATCCGGCGGAGGAGTACGACGGCTGGCTCGATGGCCTGCATGAACGCCTTCCCGAGCACGCCGACGTCCTGGACCTCGGTTGCGGATGCGGTCTTCCGGCCGCCCGCCGCCTCACCGCCGCCGGGCATCGCGTGACCGGCGTGGACATCAGCGACGTCCAGATCGAACGAGCCCGCCGCCTGGTCCCGGGCGCCACCTTCACCCGGGCGGACGCCACCCGGCTGAGCCTGCCGCCGAACTCGCTCGACGCCGTCGTCTGCCTGTACGCCCTCATCCACATGCCACTCGACCGGCAACCAGCGCTACTGCAGAACATCGCCCGATGGCTGCGTCCGGGAGGCTGGCTCCTCGCCACCACCGGCCAGAACGCCTGGACGGGCACCGCCGACAACTGGCTCGGCGGCCCCGCGCCGATGTGGTGGAGCCAGGCCGACGCCGCCACCTACCGAGCCTGGCTCCAACAAAGCGGCCTGGAAATCATCACCCAGGAGTTCGTGCCCGAGGACGACACCGGCCACGCCCTCTTCTGGGCCCGCCGCCCCGACACCACCGAACGCCCGGTCAGCCCGCAGCGGCGTTGAGGAGGATCTCCGACAGTTCTCGCGGCTGGGAGAACATCGGCCAGTGGCCGGTGTCCATCTCAACGAGCCGCCACCGATCGCTGGTCAGAAGATCGACGACGTCGGGGGACGGCTCGGGGTCCTCCAAGGTGCACTTGACGTAGGTCGCCGGGAGATCGCCGAGGGGCTGTTCCAGCACGGCGGGTTCGATCAGCGAGTCTCCTGGATGCGCCGTCGAATCACGGATGATCCGTGCGATCTGCTCCTCGGTGAGCCCCTGGCCCTCGAAGTGCGTCGCCGGCGCCGGCGGCCAGAACCCTCCGTTCTCGGCAATGGACGCCTTCACCATCGTCCCGCCGTCCGGCCATAGCGCGACGAACGGCTCCCCATCAGCCGGGACGCTCGAGTCCACGAAGACCACACGCGTCAAACGGTCGCCGATCCGCTCGGCGGCTTGCCCGACCGGGATGCCCGAATAGCTGTGCCCGACCAGGACGACGTTCCGCAGATCCCGGCGTTCGACCTCGTCGACGATGTCCTGGACGTGAGTCTGCTGCCCGGCCTGTACGCCCTGCTTCTCGGCAAGGCCGGACAACGTCAGCGGGTGGACGGCGTGACCGGCCGCACGCAGATACGGCACCACCTCGTCCCAGGCCCACGCCCCGAGCCGCGCACCAGCAACCAGTACAAAGTTCGCCATGCCCGCACCGTAGCGAAGCGGTGCTGCTGCAGTGCCGAGCCGCTATGCCCGGTGCGCGTGTCACTTCGCAATCAGGCCAGTCGCAGCTGCGATCCCGCTCAGGGTCTGGCGCAGGGCCGTCGCCTGCTCGGCGCGCCTGGCGCTCCCTTGGCCTGCTCCTCACATTGAACGGCGCGGTTCAGATCGGCGACGCGGCATGCCGAGGTGCTCGTACCGGCACGGCGACGACACTCGATCCTTATGGACGCTGATCGAGAATTTCCTTGATCACGGTGTTGAAGCCCTGCGGGGGACGGCCGAGGAGGTCGGCGACGTCGTTCGTCGCTCGGTCGTAGCGGTTCTCGCCATGGAGCCTGGCCATGGTGGCGATGTGCTCGAACACGTGGTCCGGTAGGCCTTGGTCCTTGAGGTCGTGCTCCGACCACTCGTCGTAGGGCACATCGACGTACGTCACCTCGCGTCCCAGGGCGGCGGAGAACTCGGCCGCGATGGCCGTCATGTCGCGGGATCGGGCTCCGGTCAGTTCGTGGACGCGCCGGACATCGGGGACCGGGGCGAGGAGGAGTGTCGCGATGACCTCGGCCACGTCGGCGGCGGCGATCGGTGAGGTCCGGGCCGAGCCGAAGGGGAGGCGGATCGTGTCGTCCCGCCGGATCGAGGCGGCCGCGACCTTCGTGAAGAGCGGATTCTCCATGAACACCGTGGGCCGGACGTGGACGACCGGCGCCCCCGACCAGTCGAGGACGCGTTCGGCCAGGTAGTGAAGCCGCTGCTGCCGGGACTCGGTGTCGCTGATGAGATCCATCTGGGAGACGGTCATCTGCGAGATGCTCACCAGCGACTCCAGGCCGGCGCTTTCCCGGGCGGCGGCCGCCACGGTGGTGGCGGCCTCCAGGTACGCGGGCGACACGCTCATGCCGAAGTAGGCCCGAGGGCAGCCGTCCAGTGCCTTGACCACGTCCGCGCCACGGGTGAGGTCGCCGACCAGTACCTCCACGCCGCCCATCGTCCGCAGGCCCGAGGCGCGTTCATCGTCGTGGTGCACGAGAGCCCTGACAGGCACACCCTGTGCCCGCAACCGCTCCAGGACCCGCCGTCCGACCCCGCCGACGCCGCCGCCCGCGCCGGTGACAAGGACAGGGTCAACGGGCACAGCGATCACCTCCTTCAACACGGCTCCTTCCCCCCGGCTCACATCGAAACCGTCCTTGGGGGCCTCGCGGGGGAATGCTCAGCGTGATGTCCGGAATCCGCCAGAAATGTGCACTGGCCCAGGTCAGCCTGGCGGCCCGGTGACCCAGTGATCGATTTCCTGCGGTTCGCGACCCGGCGACACCACGAACGCGCCGAACGCCTCGCGCAGGGGTGGGGGTTGGCCTGGGGGACGAAACGGGCGGGTGAGCGTGGTCGGGGTGGACGAGTTCAGAAGCGGGCCGGCTGGCTACGGTAGGGCGGATGATGAGGGTCGATGTGCTCGGGAAGCGGCTGCGGGAGCGGCTGCCGGGGTTGGCGGAGGAGAACGGGGTGCCGGGGGTGGCCGTGGCCATCGGCGCCGGCGGGGAGCTGGTCGAGGAGGCGGCCGGGGTCCTGAGCGCCACGACCGGCGTGGAGGCGACGGTCGACTCGGTGTTCCAGATCGGGTCGATCACGAAGGTGCTGACGGCGACCCTCGTGATGCAGCTGGTCGGGGAGGGTGCGATCGATCCCGACGCCCGGGTGGGGACCTATCTTCCTGGGTTCCGGGCGGGGTTCCCGGACATCACCGTCCGGCAGTTGATGTGCCACACGTCGGGGTTCGAGGGGGACGTCTTCACCGACACCGGCAAGGGGGATGACTGCCTGGCCCTGTACGTGGACCTGCTGGCCGACGTTCCGCAGCTCTTCGAGCCGGGCGAGATGTTCTCCTACAACAACGCGGGTTACTGCGTGCTGGGACGGATCGTCGAGGTCGTGCGGGGCAAGCCGTTCGACGCGTGCATGAGGGATCACCTGTTCGGGCCGTTCGGCATGACGCACGCGGCGAACGATCCGTACGAGGCGATCCTGCATCGTGCGGCGGTGGGGCATCTCGGGGGGAAGCCGAGCCCGGTGTGGGCGATGGCGCGGTCGAACGCGCCGGCGGGGTCGATGCTCGCCATGACGCCGAGGGATCTGGTCGCCTTCGCCAGGGCGCACCTCGCCGACGCGAACCTGCGAGCCATGCGGGAACCGCAGGTCACGCTGCCGGACATCGGGTGGGGGACGGCGTGGGGGCTGGGCTGGGAGCTCTATGACCTGCCGGGCGGGCCGGTGTTCGGGCATGACGGGAACACGATCGGGCAGTCGGCGATCCTGCGGGTGGATCCCGGCCGCGACGTGGTCCTGGCGATCCTCACCAACGGGGGGAACCCGAAGCCGTTGATGAAGGAGATCAGCGGCTGGGTGCTGGAACCGCCGGACGAGCCGGCTCCCGATCCGGCGGCTCGCGTGGACGTGCGGCGCCATGCCGGCACCTACGTGTCGGACACGAGCGAGACCACGGTCAGCGAGGACGACGCGGGGCGGCTGTGGCTCGACCGGGTTCCGCTGGGGATCGCGGCGGAGGTCGGAGACGAGCCGTTCCGGACGGAGCTCGTCGGATGGCGGGGCGACTCGCTCCTGCCCGTCGCGCCTGGACACGGGCCCGTGGCGTTTCTGGGGGATGACGGAGAAGGAAGGGCCCTCTACCTGCACACGGGGCGGGCGGACGTTCGTGCAGGCGGACGAATCCAGGGCTGAACATTCGCCGGACCGGACGAACACCGGCAGTGGTGGGCCCCCCACTATCGTCCAATGGATTCGCAGAAGAATCTGATCGTCCGCGGCCTGTCCGTGGAGATCAGGCGTGGTGACAGGCTTGTCCGCCCTGTCGCGGACGTCACCCTTGAACTGGGTCGCGGGGAGACCCTCGGGATCGTGGGGGAGACCGGGTCCGGCAAGTCCATGACCGGCCTGGCGATCATGGGGATGCTGCCGGCCGGCGGCCGGGTGACCGGCGGTTCGATCGAGCTCGGCGGCCGGGACCTGCTCGCGATGGACCCTCGGCGGTACCGGGGCGGCGAGATCGCGATGATCTTCCAGGACTCGCTGACCTCGCTGAATCCGACCAAGAAGATCGTCGAACAGGTGGCGGAGCCCGTCCGGCTGCACCGGGGGGAGTCCCGGCGGGCCGCGCGGGAACGGGCCCGGGAGATGCTGGCGCGGGTCGGCGTCCAGCGGGACGACTACCCGCACCAGCTCTCCGGCGGGCAGCGCCAGCGGGTGATGATCGCGATGGCGCTGGTCTGCGAGCCCGAGGTCGTCATCGCCGACGAGCCCACCACGGCCCTCGACGTCACGGTCCAGGCCGAGATCCTGGACCTCCTCGACGAGCTGAGGGCGCAGCGCGGCATGTCGATGATCCTCATCACGCATGACATGGGGGTGATCGCGCAGCGGGCGGACCGTGTCGGGGTGATGTACGCCGGACGGGTGGCCGAGTCCGCGCCCACGGCGGAGATCTTCGAGCGGACGCGGCACCGGTACACGCGGGCCCTGCTGTCGTCGATCCCGACGCTCGGGCAGGACAAGGACAAGGAGCTGTTCAGCATCCCGGGCGCCCCGCCCGATCTGGCGCGACCCGAGCCGGGCTGCCCGTTCGCGCCCCGCTGCGACGCCGCGTCCGACAAGTGCCGCGAGGAGTTGCCGCCGTTCAACGGGACCCACGCCTGCTGGCACCCGGTCGACGGCCCGGTCACGTCCGCGGGACGCGGGAGGTTCACGCTGAGCGAGCCGGGAGGGACGCTTCTGCGCGTCGTCGACCTGGTCCGCGAGCACCCGGCCGGACGACGGACCGTCAAGGCGGTTTCCGGCATCAGCTTCGAGGTGGCGGCGGGGGAGACGTTCGGCCTGGTCGGCGAGTCGGGGTGCGGCAAGTCGAGCCTGGGCCGCCTGCTCGTCGGCCTCGACCGGCCGGACAGCGGCGAGGTCGTCATCGGCGGTGAGAAGGTCACCCGCCCGCGCCCGGCCGTCCAGATGATGTTCCAGGACTGCAGCGCCGCCCTCGACCCGAGGATGCGGATCGAGCGGATCCTCCGCGAACCCCTGGCGATCCACGGCATCGGCGACCGGCAGGAGCGGGTGCGCAGGCTCCTCGACGACGTCGGCCTTCCCGAGAGCGTCCTCGACCGGTACCCGTACGAACTGTCCGGCGGCCAGCGCCAGCGCGTCGGCCTGGCCCGCGCGCTCGCCCTGGACCCGCAGGTGCTGGTCGCCGACGAACCGGTCAGCGCCCTGGACGTCTCCATCCGCTCCCAGGTCCTCAACCTGATGCGCCGGGTCCAGGCCGAACGCGGGCTCAGCGGCGTCGTCATCTCGCACGATCTCGCGGTCGTGCGGTACCTCGCCGACCGGGTCGGCGTCATGTACCTCGGCAAGCTCGTCGAGACCGGCACGACCGACGAGGTGTTCGGAGCCGCGGCCCACCCCTACACCGCGGGCCTGCTGGCCGCCGTCCCGGAAGGGGAGAGGACGGGGACGCCGGTGCGCGGCGAACCGCCCAGCCCCGTCGACCCGCCCAGCGGCTGCCGCTTCCGCACCCGATGCGCCCTGGCCACCGAGGAGTGCGCCAGGACCGAGCCCCCGATGACGCCGATCGACGGCACTCACCGGGTGGCCTGCCACTACCCGTTGCGAGAGGGCCGGAATGGCTAAGTATGTTCTCCACCGCCTGGCGGTCTCGGCTCTCGTCATGCTCGGGATCTCCGCGGTCGTGTACTTCATGCTGCACCTGGTCTCGGAGAGTCCCGGCCGGATCGTCCTCGGCCAGCGGGTGTCGCCCGAGGCGGTCGCGGCCTTCAACCACCAGCACGGGTTCGACCGGCCGGTGGTCGTGCAGTACCTCGACTACCTGAAGCAGCTGCTCCACGGGGATCTCGGCCGGTCCTACAAGCTGAACGAGAACGTCTCCACGCTGATCGCGCAGAACGCCGGCCGGAGCGCGATGCTGTCGCTGGCCGGGCTCGTCCTCGCGCTGGCCATCGCGGTCCCGCTCGGCATCCTCCAGGCCGTCCGGCGCAACGGCCTGCTCGACCGGGCGGCCACGGCCGTCTCCTACATGCTGTACGCGACGCCGTCGTTCCTGCTCGGGCTCGTCCTGATCGCGGTGTTCAGCCAGCAGGCGGGCCTCTTCCCGGCCGAGGCGTCCCAGTCGCACTCGCCCTGGGCGGTCTTCACCGATCCGCGGGGGATGACCCTGCCCGTGATCACGCTGGCCGCGGGAAGCGTCGCCGTCTTCGCGCAGCATCAGCGCTCCTCGGCACTGGACCAGCTCGGCCAGGACTACATCCGGGTCGCGCGGGCCAAGGGCCTGCGGGAACGGCAGATCCTGACCCGCCACCTGCTCCGGAACGCCTGCATGCCGCTGATCACGCTGGTCGGGACCCTGGTCCCGACGGTGCTCGCCGGGAACGTCATCGTCGAATCGCTCTTCAACTACCCGGGCCTCGGCCTGCTGTTCCTGAACAGCCTGCAACGCGAGGACTATCCGCTGCTCCTCGCCTACACCCTGATGGGCGGCTTCCTGACCGTGGCCGGCAACTTCCTCGCCGACGTCATGGTCGCCGCCGCCGATCGCCGAATCGAGGTGGGGAAATGAGGCGGCATCCGCTCGCGCTCGCCGGTGGCCTGCTCCTGCTGCTCGTGGTGGGGTTCTGCGTCCTCGGCCCACTGCTCCATCCGACCAACCAGACCGACGTCGACATCGTCAACGCGGCTCTGCCGCCGGGTGGAGACCATCCGCTCGGCACCGACACCAACGGATTCGACGTGCTCGGCCGGCTGATGGCCGGCGGCCGGGTGTCGCTGGAGATCAGCCTGCTGGCCGCGCTCGTCGCGACCACGCTCGGCACCCTCTACGGCGCGGTCGCCGGGCTCGCCGGGGGAGTGGTCGACGGGTTCATGATGCGGCTGGTCGACGTGATGCTGTCGATCCCGTTCCTGTTCTTCGTGCTGATCCTCTCCGCCCGGTTCCACGCCGACGCGTTGTCGCTGAGCCTGGTCATCGGCGGTTTCTCCTGGCTGCTGTCGGCCCGGCTGGTCCGCGGTGAGGTGCTGACGCTCCGGGTGCGGGAGTACGTTCTGGCGGCCAAGGTCATGGGCGCCTCGCGACGGCGGGTCATCCTCACCCACCTGATCCCCAACGCGCTCGGCGTGATCATCGTGACCGTCACCTTCCAGGTGGCCGACGCGATCATCGTCGTCTCCGCGCTCGGCTTCCTGGGCTTCGGACTGACCTATCCCACCGCGGACTGGGGCAGCCAGCTCGCCAGCGGCGTCACCTACATCTCCGCCGACTACTGGTGGCTGGTCTATCCGGTCGGCGCCTGCATCATCCTCACGGTCCTCGCCCTCAACCTGCTCGCCGACGCCCTCCGGGACGCGATCGGGCGCCCCACCTCAGCAAGGAGCTAGCGCCATGCGCGCACGCAACTCGATCCTCCTCGCCGCCCTGCTCACCGCGACGCTCACCGTGACGGCGTGCGGCGGCGGCGGTGGGACGGCCAAGACCATCGTCTCGGCGCCCCCGAAGCAGACCGGCACGCCGAAGGACGGCGGCACGGCCGTGGTGGCGCTGACCCCCGGTCTCAGCCCGAACTTCATCTACCCCTACCCGCCCGCCTCGGCGAACGGCACCGTGATCGCCCGCGGCCAGCTGTGGCGTTCGCTGTACCGGCCGAGCGGCGAGGGAAGCCAGATCGTCGACCCCGCGCTGAGCCTGGCCGAACAGCCCGTCTACAGCGCGGACCGCAGGACCGTGACGATCAAGATGAAGGACTACAAGTGGTCCACGGGCAAGCCCGTCACGGCCGATGACGTCGTCTTCTCCCTCGACCTGCTCAAGGCCGCGCTGGCCGAGAGCCCGGCCAACTGGAGCTTCTACACCCCCGGCCAGTTCCCGGACGGCGTGGCCGCGGAGGCGACCAGGCCGGACACCCTGACGCTCACCCTGAAGACCGCGTACAACCCGTCCTACCTGCTGTCCATGCTGGCGCTGCTGTACGTCATGCCGTCCCAGGAGTGGAACATCGCCAAGGACGGCGGCCCGCACCTGGACTACACCCAGCCGAAGAACGCCAAGGCGATCTACGCCTATCTCACCAAGCAGTCCAGCCGTCAGCAGACGTTCGCCACCAACCCCCTCTGGCAGGTCGTCAACGGGCCGTACAAGCTGAAGAGCTTCGACCCGACGACCGGTTCGTTCTCCCTGGCCGCGAACAAGGCCTACAGCGGGCCGGGCGAGAAGCGCCTCGACCAGGTGGACTTCAAGGCGTTCACCTCGGCCGCCGCGGTGCTCAACCAGCTCAAGGCGGGCAACCTCACCGTCGGCACGCTGGACTCCACGTTCATCCAGCAGGCCGGCGCGCTCAAGGCCAAGGGCTACACCGTCTACGGCAGCCCCGCCCCGGCCCGCCTCGACGCGCTCACCATCAACTTCAAGCACACCGTCGGCGGTTTCGACAAGGTCATCGCGCAGCCGTACGTCCGGCAGGCGCTCCAGCGGGTGATCGACCAGAAGGGATACATCGCCAGCCGCGGCATCTACAACGGCGCCGGGGCGGAGAACCACACCACTGCGGGAGCCGACTCGCCCTACCCGCCGTCCTTCGGTGACAAGGCGCCCTATCCCTACGACCCGGCGGCGGCCGCCAAGCTTCTCACCGACCACGGCTGGAAGGTCGTGCCCGGTGGAACGACCACGTGCGAGCAGCCCTCCCTCTGCGGGGCCGGGATCAAGCAGGGGCAGACGATCGGCTTCACGATCGCGTCGGCCAACACGCCCGGCTACGTCGGCGCCCGCGACATCGCGTTCGTCTCGGCGGCCAAGAAGCTGGGGATCGAGGCGAAGATCGTGACCAAGTCGCTCAACTACATGTACGAGAACTACGGCAACTCCTTCGCCCCCGCCAAGGCCAACGAATGGGCGATGCAGGACAACGGGCCGCTCTACCTCGCTGTCGGCTACCCCAGCAGCAACACGGTGTTCAACACCGACGGCAGTTTCAACCTCGGCTCCTACGCCAGCCCGGCGACCGACAAGCTGATCAACGCCTCGACGTTCGGCGCGGACCCGAAGGCCCTGTCCGCCGAGGCCACCGCGCTCGCCCAGGACCTGCCCGTGCTGTTCTTCCCGACCCCGAACACACTGGTCGTCTGGAAGAACACGCTGTCCGGCCCCGCCTCGTCGTTCAAGGCCCTGCTGAGCTACCTGTACGCGCCGGAGCAATGGTACTTCCACGACTGATCACCGAGTTGCCCGGCGACGTCCGGGTGGTGGCGCTCGGTGAGGGCGCCCACAACATCACCGAGTTCTACGAGCTCAAGGACCAGATCCTCCGGTATCTGGTCGAGGAGCACGGGTTCACGGCGTTCGTCATGGAGTCCGGGTTCGCCGAGGGGCTGGGCGTCGACGCCTGGCTCCGGGGCGGCCCGGGGAACGTGGCGGGCGCGGCGGACGTGGAGGACGTGGCCCGCGACGGCATCACCTACCGCTTCGGAGAGTGCGCGCCGATGCGGCGGCAACTGGAGTGGATGCGGACGGCCGGAGTCGGCTTCTACGGGATGGACCTGCCGGGGTCGTCCACCTCGCCGGGGCCCGCCGTCCGGGTGATCGCCGAGCGGATGCCGGGCTGGGACCTGCGGGACCTGGCCCGGCGGAGCGACCTGGGCGGCCGGACGGAGGCGGCGGTGCGTTTCGCCGCCCTGCCGTCCGCCGAGCGGGACGAGCTGCTGACGGACCTGCGTGCCCTGACCCGCAGGGCTGCGGGCTCGCAGGACGGCGTGGTGGTGCGTGCCGCGGCGTCGCTGGAGGCGTTCCTTGACGAGCTGGAGCCGGTCCGCGACGCGGATCCGTATCCGCGGGACGCCTTCATGGCCGACACCGTGCGCTGGGTCCTGGAACGCGAGGAACGCATCGTGGTCAGCGCGCACAACGGGCACGTCCAGCGGACGCCCCTGGACGGGCGTCCGATGATGGGCGCCCTCCTGGACGCGGCGCTCGGGCCCGCGATGGCCGTCGTCGGGATGACCTACGGCTCCGGACCGGTGATCCGCTTCGTCGAGCGCTCGGCGCGGCCGTTCGACTGCGACGTCCTCCTCGAGGAGCGGGAGCCGAGCGGGCCCGCCGATCCCGCTGATCCCGGTGAGGGCTTCGACGCGCTCGTCCATCTCGACCACGCCACCCTGATCCCAGGAACGTTCGAACGGCTCCGCGCCGAGTTCGAGGAGTACCGATGAAGTACCCGCCCACCCGGACCGTCGAGATCGTCACGGACGTCGCCGGGATCGCGGTGCCCGACCCCTACCGCTGGCTGGAGGAGGAGACACCCGAGGTCCGGGAGTGGCAGCGGGAGCAGCGGGACCTGGCCACGTCCGTGATCTTCGACGGGGTGGACCGGGAGGCCGTCCGGGAGCTGGTACTGGCCTTCGACACCGGGGCCCGGCCGGATCTGCCCAGGTACGCGGCAGACCAGTGGTTCCGAGCGTCCGGGAAGGACCTGGTCGTCTCCGGCACCCCGTACGGGGCCGGCCGGCGGATCGCCTCGCTGGGGGAGGGCGTGCCGTCCTGGCTGGCGCCCTCGCCGGACGGGAGCGTCCTGGCCGTCGGCGTCTGCGACGACGGCAGCGAGCACAACACGATCCGGCTCATCGAGACGGCCACGGGCCGGGAACTCGACGGCGCTCCGACCCAGGTCCTGCACAGCGCGTGGGTCGGCGGCGTGTCCTGGCTGCCCGACGGCAGTGGGTTCTACTTCTTCGCGCTCACCGGACCGCCGGAGGAGTTCCGGCAGGCGGTCTTCCTGCACCGGCTGGGCGCCGGCACCACGCTGGAACCCGTCCCGGTGGGGACCTCCCGGGAGTACACGCTGGTCCAGGCGAGCGACCGATGGGAGGTCGCCGCGCACCGGGTGGGCGCCCCTTTCCCGATCGCGGTCCGGCGCACCGGTGAGGCGTGGCGTCCGTTCGTCGCCGACTGCCCGGGAATGATCGCCGGTCACATCGTCGGCGACCGCTACGTGGCGGTCACCGACGTGGACGCCCCGCGCGGCCGTGTCGTGGCGATCTCGCTGGACGACCCGTCGGACTGGACCGAGCTCGTCCCCGAGGGCGACACGGTCCTGCGCTCCCTGACACCGGTCGGCGACCACCTGTACCTCAGCGAGTTCGACGCGACCTTCGCGCGCGTCCGCATCCTCGACCGAGCCGGTGCGATCGTCGGCGAGGTACCGATGCCGGGACGGGGAGCGCTGTCCTCCCCGTTCTTCCCGCTGACCGCCCTGGCCGTGGGAAACCCCGCCACGTCCTTTGTCTTCGCCTTCTCCACCCCGACCACCTCGTGGGCCGTCTATGCCCACCGTCCCGGCGCCCCGCTCGAGACCCTCGTGCCTCCTGCGGTGACCCTGGACGCAACGGTCGAGGTGGGCGAGGCGGTCGCTTCCGACGGCGTCCCGATCCCGTATCACGTGATCGCCCGCCGCGACGATCCGCCGGGGCAGGACGGACGGCCCGTGCTCATCTCCGCGTACGGGGCCGCCGGGGTGCCGTTGCTGCCGTCCTACCAGGCCGATCTGGCGGCCTTCGTCGCGGCGGGCGGCACCGTCGTCCAGGCGTACCTGAGGGGTGGCGGGGAGTTCGGGCGGGACTGGTGGATGGCCGCGCACAAGGAGAGGAAGCAGGTCCGGGATTCCGACCTCGTCGCGGTCGCCGAGCATCTCATCGGCACGGGGCTGGCGGCCGCCGGCGGGCTCGCGCTCACCGGAGGGTCGGATGGCGGGCTGATGTGCGGCGTCGCCGTGACGACGCGGCCGGACCTGTGGCGGGCGGTGCTGCCGCGCGCGCCACTGCTCGACCTGATCGGCGGAACACGTGACCCCTACCTGGAGTTCGTCCTCCGCAAGGCGTGGGGCGACCCCGACGATCCCGCCGACGTCCTGCGCTTCCTGAGGTCGTCGCCGTACGAGCTGGTCCGGGACGGCGAGTTCCCCGCCGTGTACGTCCAGGCGGGGGCGAACGATCCGCGGTGCCGTCCCTGGCACGCGCGCAAGTTCGCCGCGCGGCTCCAGGCGGCCCAGCGGGGCGACGCGCCGATCCTGGTGCACGTCTTCGAGGACGCCGGGCACGGCGCGGCGACCGGTCACGACGTGGCGGTCGAGCAGGACACCGAGTGGCTGGCGTTCCTGATCAGGAGTTCCGGCCTGCGGATCTGATGGACATCAGGCGCAGCTGGATCATCGTGCTCAGCCGGGCGTCCGGGTCGCCGAGGTCGATCCCGCCGACCTTGGCCGCCCGGCGCAGCCGGTAGCGGAACGTGTTGGGGTGCACGAACATCGCCGTGGACGCCAGCGCGACGTCGCCGAACGCGTCCAGCCACGCCCGCAGCGTCTCCATGAGGTTCGCCTGGTGCTCCCGGTCGTAGGCGGCGATCCGGGCGACGGGCCCGCTGGGCAGGTCGGCCTGCGGGATCAGGTCGGACAGCTCCAGCAGCAGCGCCTCGATGTGGACCTCGTCCAGCAGCGCCACCTGCTGGTCCAGGACCCCCGCCCGCAGGACGCGCAGGGCCTGCTCGGCGCTGGAGCGGGAGCGGGTGAGCGCCGAGCCGTCCCTGGCGATTCTGCCCACCCCGATCAGGGGACGCAGGCGGGAGCCGACCCGGGCCAGGAACTCGTGGGCGATCAGGGTCGCGCGTTCCTCGGCGCCGTCGCGGGTCAGGGGCAGGACGCCGTACGCGACGTCGCCGATCAGGCCGGTCACCGAGCGCGGGTGCGCCGCGGTGAGGTGCATGGCGAAGGCGTCGGCGAGCCGCTTGCGCTCCGCGCCGATCTGGGCGGGGGCCTCCGCCGCGGCGGGCGCGACGGTGAGCGCCATGACGATCGCGGGCTCGTCCCGGAGGCCGAGACGGCGGGCGGCCTCGCGGCTCTCCGGCCCGTTGCCGAGGGCCGCGCTCAGCAGTTCCGCGCGCAGGCGGCGCTCCTTGTCGGCGTCGGCGCGCTGCCACACCAGGTGCATGGCGACGAGCTTGGACGCCTCGTAGAGCAGCCCGCTCCGCTCCTCGTCGAGCGGCTCGGGGACGACCACCCAGATCGTGCCGAGGATCTCGTCGCCCGCCCGCACGGCGATCGCCGCGCGGGGCAGCTCACCGGACTCCGGCAGCGGCGCCACGAAGACCGGGCGGTCGCTGCGGTAGATCGCCTGGAAGACGCCGCGCTCCTCCAGGATCCGCGTGAAGTGGACGGGGACCTGGCGGCTGAGGATCGTCTGGACGCGGGACGGGTCGGCCTCGTCCTGGCGGCTGGAGAACGCCAGCAGCCGGGAGTTGCGATCCTCGACGGTGACGGGCGCGTCGAGCAGGGCCGCGATCGCGTTCGCGACGGCGAACAGGTCACCGGAGCGGGCCTGGCTCGCGGCGCCGTAGGGATCGCTCTCGGCGGTCAGCGCGCGGAGCATCCCGGCCAGATGGCTCCATGAGGCGCCGCGCGCGAACGCCAGGACGGTCACCCCCGACTTCTCAGCCGCCGCGAGGAGTTCCGGGTCGGGAGTGACCGGCGCGCGGACGACCAGCCCGAGGGCCCCGCGCTCGCCCACCCGGGTGACGAACCGCGCCAGGTCCTCGTGCAGGCCGACGCCCAGGACCAGGGCGTCCGCCGGCAACTCGGGCTCGTCGAGCGGGTCGTAGATGACGACGCCGCCGATCTCCTTCTGCGACAGGTCACCGCAGACCACCTCCAGGAGGGTCGAGCCGAACTCCTCCAGGACGCGGACCAGGCCGGTCACCGGGTGGGGCATGCGCCCGGAGCCGGTGCGACTCCGGTGCGTGGTCGTGCGTTCACCATGGCGAGATCATGCCATAAGTATCGTCTGATATGTCCGAATCAACGCTGTGAAGGCCGAATCCATGTCGTTTCGGCGGTCACAGCGTCCAGGAGCCCGCGATCGGGGCTGACGCCCAGGCCCGGACCGGTCGGCACCTTCAGGTGGCCGTCCTCGAGCCGGAACGGCTCGGTGATGTCGGTCGTGTAGTACCGGTCGGACGCCGAGGTGTCGCCGGGGAACCGGAAGCCGGGCAGCGCCGCGAGCGCGACGTTCGCGGCCCTGCCGAGGCCCGTCTCCAGCATGCCGCCGCACCAGACGGGGACGTCGTGGTCCGCGCAGACGTCGTGGATGCGCTTGGACTCCAGGTAGCCGCCGACACGGCCGGGCTTGATGTTCACGATCGCGCAGGCGCCCAGGGCGATCGCGGTGGCCGCCGCGCGGGCGTCGACGATCGACTCGTCCAGGCAGATCGGGGTCCTGAGCCGTTTCGCCAGCTCCGCGTGGCCGAGGAGGTCGTCCTCGGCCAGCGGCTGCTCCAGCATGGTCAGGCCGAAGTCGTCGAGCCCGGCCAGATGATCGGCCTGGTCGATGAGGTAGGCGGCGTTGGCGTCCACCTGGAGGGGGATGTCGCCGAAGCGCTCGCGGACGGCCCTGACCGGCTCGAGGTCCCAGCCCGGTTCGATCTTGAGCTTGATCCGCCGGTAGCCCTCCTCCAGATGGCCCCCGACGACGTCCAGGAGCTGGGGGATCGTGTCGGTGATGCCCACCGAGACCCCGCACGGGACCTCCGTCCTGGTCGCGCCGAGTGCCTGGCTCAGCGGCTCACCGCGGCCCCGCAGTTCGGCGTCCAGGACGGCGGTCTCCAGGGCGGCCTTGGCCATGCGGTGGCCCTTGAACGCCGCCAGCGCGGGGCCCACCTCGTCCGCGCCGCGCACGTCCTCGACCGCCGGGGCCAGGTAGCGGGTCAACACGTCGACGGCGGCGTGGGTGTACTCGGAGGAGTACAGGGGCGCGGGGCCCGCACCGCACTCTCCCCAGCCCTCGGCCTCGTCGGTCACGACGCGCACCAGCACCGCCTCGCGGACGGTCTCGGTGCCGAAGCTCGTGCGGAAGGGGGCGACGAGCGGCATCCGGATCGTGCGGAGCTCCACTCCTGCGATCTTCATGCTCTCTCCACGATGTATCCGGCGGTGCGGTCGAATCCGATGATCTTGCAGTCGTCGTCGTCCAGAAGGCCGCCGAGGACCTCCCGGACGGCCATGCGCCACGCCGAGGCCAGCGCGGGATGGTGTTCGCGCAGAGCCTCGATGTCGTCGGGGACGGCGACCGTGACGACCTTCGCCTCGGTCGGGCGTCGCATCAGCGGCGCGCCGTCCGGGCCCATGGCGAGCAGCGCGGCCCCGGAGACCGTCGCCGTCCGCGGTCCGCCCGTGCAGGCGGCCTCGACGTCCGGGGACGACAGGCGCCAGCGGGCGAACAACCGGTCGGTGGGGTCGGTCCGGTTGACGTCGTCGTCCATCGGGCCGTAGAAGTCCGGCAGGTACTCGGTCGCCTCGGCGCCCAGTTTGACCAGGTTGAAGTGGGCGTTGCGGCGGATCAGCGGGTCGAAGGTCCACCAGATCTCGCGGGCGCCGTGTTCCAGCGCCCAGGCACGCTGATGGACTTTCAGGGCGAAGCCGATGTTCCGCCCCTGGGCCCGTGCCAGGACGCCGGCGATGTGGCTGTGCAAGGCCTCGCGGGGCGGTGGGGCGAAGAAGCCGAAACAGGCGCCGATCAGCTCGTCGCCCTCCCAGGCCCCGCTCACGTAGCCGCCCGCCTTCGCCAGCGCGCGCAGGAAGTCGGCCGTCACGGGCGAGCCGGTCGCGCCGGTCCGCCAGATCCGTTCGTACAGGCGGCGAACGGCTTCCAGCTCGCCGATCTCCTCGAGGAGACGGATGTCCACTTCAGTCACGGCAGGGATGGTTCCAGACGGCCGCTTCGGGGAGCTGGTCCGGACGAACAGAACGAAAGTCCCGATTTCGTTCGAGGAGACAAGCCAGCAGACCGGTCAGCAGATCGGTGCGCCCGGGAAGCTCGGCGACGAGGACGTGCTCGTCGGCGGCATGGGCGCCGCCGCCCACCGCGCCCAGGCCGTCCAGCGTCGGGACGCCGACCCCTGCGGTCAGGTTGCCGTCGGACGCTCCGCCGACCGCCGTCGCGGGGAGCGGCCGGCCCGCGATCCGGCAGGCCAGTGCGAAGAGGTCCCGCGAGGACCCGGCCTGAAGCGGCGGACGGTTCGGGCCGCCCGACACCTCGACCACCGCGCCGTCGAGGCGGGGACGCAGGGCCTGCATCGCGGAGTGGACGCGCCGCTGCTCGTCCTCCGTCCAGACCCTGACGTCCACCTCGAAGACGGCCTCCGCCGGGACGGTGTTGACCGTGGTGCCCGCCCTGAGCGTCGTCGGCGTCACGGTCGTCCCCCCATCGCCCAGCGCGGCCACGGCGACGAGCTGGTGGGCCGCCTCCAAGGCGGCGTTCACCCCCTTCTCGGGGTCGAGCCCGGCGTGGGAGGCCCGCCCGGTCACGCGCACCTCGTAGCGGGACACGCCCTTGCGCTCGGTCTTCAGCGCCCCGCCGGGACCGGCCGCCTCCAGCACGAGCACGGCCTCGCACCGGCGCGCCTCGTCCTCGATCAGCCTCCGCGAGGTGGGGGAGCCGGGCTCCTCGTCGCCGGTGACCAGCAGGGTCACGCCCGACCTGTCGTCCAGCGCGGCGATCGCGTGGAACGCCATCGCTAGTCCCGCCTTCATGTCGAAGCAGCCCGGCCCGCGCATCACGCCGTTCCGGACCTCGAACGGATGCGCTTCGAGGGACCCGATCGGCCACACCGTGTCATGGTGGCCGAGCACCAGCACCCGGGGCCGTCCGCCGAACCGCCACCGCAGATGCGTCCGGCCCTCGATGACGATCCGCTCCGCCTCGGCCCCCAGCCGTTCGGCCCCGACCTCCGCGACCACCTCGGCGCTCCGGGCGACCGCCGCCAGGTCCTCGGACGGGGACTCGCACGACACGAGCCGCTCGATATCGCTGATCAACGCTGCTTTCATCTCGCCAGGGTCCCGAACGCGCGGACGGGGAGACCTGTCGTCCCCGACGACATCGACACCCTCCGTTCGGTCGTCCCGACGAACGGACCATTCGTCCGATGCGCCTGAGGGCCGGGCCGCCCGACCGCGTTCATCGAGGCCGACGAACACGGCCGCGATGATTCGTCACCGCCCCCCAACGGGACGGCGCGGGAAATGCCTAGCGTTTCCCGCCATGAAAGCGCTCATGAAGACGAAGCCGGGTCCGGGGCTGGAGATGGTCGAGGTCCCGGCGCCGGAGCCGGGGCCGGGGGAGGTCCTGATCAGAGTCCTCCGTACCGGGATCTGCGGGACGGACCTGCACATCGACGCCTGGGACGCGTGGGCGGAGCGCACCGTCCGGACGCCGCTGGTGGTCGGGCACGAGTTCGCCGGGACCATCGTCGCGACCGGGGCGGGCGTCAGGGGCCTGACGGAGGGCGAACTGGTCAGCGGCGAGGGCCACCTGGTCTGCGGGAGCTGCCGCAACTGCCGGGCGGGTCGGCGCCACCTGTGCATCCGGACGGCCGGGCTCGGCGTCGAGACCGACGGCGCGTTCGCCGAGTACGTCGTCCTGCCCGAGTCCAACGTGTGGGCGCACCGGCATCCGGTCGACCCGGACGTGGCCGCGGTGTTCGACCCGTTCGGGAACGCCGTGCACACCGCGCTCGCGTTCCCCGTCCTCAACGAGGACGTCCTCATCACCGGGGCCGGGCCGATCGGGATGATGGCCGTCGCGATCGTCCGGCACGCGGGCGCCCGCAACATCGTCGTCACCGACGTGAGCGACGACCGCCTCGACCTCGCGCGCAAGCTCGGCGCGACCGTCGCCCTGAACGTCACGCGCGGGACGCTCGCCGAGGTCGAGGACGAGCTGGGCATGGTGGAGGGCTTCGACGTCGGCCTGGAGATGTCGGGTCGCGCCGACGCCCTGCGCGACATGATCGCCCACATGGGGCCGGGCGGCCGGATCGCCGCGCTCGGCCTGCCCACGGGCGACGTCCCCGTCGACATGGCCACCGTCGTCACGCGGATGCTGACCCTGCGCGGCATCTACGGCCGCGAGATGTTCGAGACCTGGTACGCCATGTCGGTGCTGCTGCAGAACGGCCTCGACATCGCGCCCGTCATCACCCACCGCTTCGGCCACGACCAGCACGAGGAGGCCTTCGCGACGGCCCGTTCCGGCCTCTGCGGCAAGGTCGTCATCGACTGGACCACCCCCGAGACCGCCTGACCAGGAGCCACCATGTACGAACGTTCCCGCGGCCCTTTCATCGACGAACTCGATGCCATCCGCGCCGCCGGCCTGGCCAAGGACGAACGCGTCCTCGCCAGCCCGCAGTCGGCGCGCATCCGCGTCGGCGACGCCGAGGTCGTCAACTTCTGCTCCAACAACTACCTGGACCTCGCGGGCCACCCCGAGGTGATCGCCGCCGCGAAGCGGGCGCTGGACGAGTGGGGCTTCGGCATGGCCTCGGTCCGCTTCATCTGCGGCACCCAGGCGCCGCACCGCGAACTGGAGTCGCGGCTGTCGGAGTTCCTCGGCTCCGAGGACACGATCCTCTACAGCTCCTGCTTCGACGCCAACGGCGGCGTCTTCGAGGCCCTCCTGTCCGATGCCGACGCGGTCGTCTCCGACGAGCTCAACCACGCCAGCATCATCGACGGGATCCGCCTGTCCAAGGCGGCCCGGCACCGCTACCGCAACCGCGACCTGGCCGATCTCGAACGCGCCCTCGACAGCGCGGCGGGCGCCCGCCACAAGCTGATCGTCACCGACGGCGTCTTCTCCATGGACGGCTCCATCGCCCCGCTCGACGGCATCTGCGACCTCGCCGACCGGCACGGCGCCCTGGTCATGGTCGACGACTCCCACGCCGTCGGGTTCCTCGGCGACGGCGGTCGCGGCACCCCGGCCCTCCACGGCGTCGCCGACCGGGTCGACATCCTCACCGGCACGCTCGGCAAAGCCCTCGGCGGCGCGAGCGGCGGGTACGTCTCCGGCCGCGCGGAGATCATCGAGCTGCTGCGCCAGCGGTCGCGTCCCTACCTGTTCTCCAACTCGCTGGCCCCGTCGATCGTCGGGGCGTCCCTGCGCGTCCTGGACCTGCTGGCCGCCTCGGACGACGCCCGTGCCCGCCTCGCCGCCAACACCGCGCTCTTCCGCGCGGAGATGGAGGCCGCGGGCTTCACGCTGCTGCCGGGCACCCACCCGATCGTGGCCGTCATGTTCGGCGACGCCCCCACGGCTGTCCGGGTCGCCGCGGACCTGCTCGCCCACGGCGTCTACGTCACCGCGTTCTCCTACCCCGTGGTCCCGAAGGGGCAGGCCCGCATCCGAGTCCAACTCTCGGCCGCCCACACCCCCGAAGATGTCCGCCACGCCGTCGCGGCCTTCCGCACGGTGACCGCCTGACAGCACCCCGCCTCCCCTGGGCCGGGGCGTCCGCGAGCGGTGTGCGCAACCCGAACGCGACCGCCGGCGGCCTCCGAGATCGGTCTTGATCATCAAGCGCGGCCGTGGTGCTATTTGCCTGCCATATCGGACACGTCGACTGGCCGATACCGCGCACCACAGAGGAGTTCGATGAGGACCTTTCTCGCTGCCGTCGCCGCTGTGGCGATCACCGGCTCGCTGGCCGCGGCCACCCCGGCTCGGGCCGACGATCTCTCGCTCGCCGACCACCTCGCCAAGACCACGTCCGGGGCCAAGGTCCTCGACCACCTGCGCGTCTTCGAGCGGATCGCCGACCAGGACGGCGGTCAGCGCGCGACGGCCACCCCGGGATTCGAGGCGTCGGCACGTTACGTCACCGACCAGCTCACCGCCGCCGGCTACACGGTGACGAGCCAGACGGTGCCCTATCGGCAGTTCATGTTCGACGCCGAGTCCGGTCAGGAGACCGCGCCGCGCGCCCGGACGATCCGGACGCTGATGCTGGACGGCTCGCCGGTCACGCCCGAGGGCGGCTTCACGGCTCCTCTGGTCTTCACGCCGGTGAAGGCGGACGGCACGAGCGGGTGCGCGGCGGCGGACTACGACGGATTCCCGGTCCAAGGCGCGATCGTGGTCGCCCCGCGCGGCTCCTGCGGGTACGTCAACCAGCAGAAGGTGATCGCCGGGCTGGGCGGCCGCGCGATGCTGCTGTACCTGGCGGAGCCCGACCCCACGAACAACTACCGGCTGCACAACTTCAGCCCGGCGGACTTCACGATCCCCTTCGCGAACATCTCACCCGAGCAGGCCGGGCAGCTGAGCGCCGACGCCGCGGAGCACCCCGTCACCTTCCACCTCGAACTCCGCGGGCACTTCGAGGACAAGACGACCGTCAACCTCTTCGCGGAGACGCGCGGCGGCTCCCCCGACCACGTCGTGATGGCCGGCGCCCATGTGGACAGCGTGCCCGAGGGGCCGGGCATCAACGACAACGTGAGCGGCGTGGCCGCCCTGATGGAGACGGCGAAGCAGCTCGCCCCGTTCCAGAACCGGGTGCGCAACAAGGTGCGGTTCGCCTTCTGGGGGGCGGAAGAGCAGATCGACGTCGGTTCCACCTACTACGTCGAGCACCTGTCGTCCGCCGAGAAGGACGCCATCGACCTCTACGAGAACTTCGAACTGATCGCCTCACCCAACTTCGCCCGCTTCCTCATCGACGGCAACATCCCGCAGGCACCGGCGTCGGCGGCCGTCACGAAGGTGTTCGAGCAGTACTTCACCCGCACCGGCCTGCCGTTCACGACCGAGCCCACGACGCGCATCGGCTCGGACCAGTATCCGTTCGCGATGGCCGGAATCGCGGTCGGCGGGATGGACATGGGCACGCTCGGGGTGAAGACACCTGAGGAGGCCAAGGTGTTCGGCGGCCAGGCGGGGCAGCAGTACGACCACTGCTACCACCAGGCGTGCGACCGGGTGGCCAACCTCAACCTCCGGGCCCTGAACGAGAACGTGCCCGCGATCGCATGGACCATCGGACGCTTCGCCATGGACACCTCGGACGTGAAATAGCGGACCTCCGCGTCGCCGAGGCCACCGGGATTCGGTCGGCCCCGGCGACGCGGAGGCCCGTTTCGTCGCACCGTCGCAGTCCAAGTCGTGTTCGACGAGGTGATCCAGCTGCTCCGGTTCAGCGGTCAGTCGAAGACCATGCGGTGCCCACGGGCCGTGTCCATGTACTCGCGGACCCGGTGGATCAGGCCGTCCCGGAGCTCGAAGACGAAGCAGTAGTCGTTGGCGTAGTGCCTGCCGTTGGCCAGCGTCGCCGTCATGGTCTCCTCCACGGTCACACGGTCTCCATCGGCGTAGAGCCCGTGGAAGGTGACGGTGACGTCGCTGACGAAGAACCGAGGGAAGTCCTCTGAGAGGAAGCGCACGATCGCCTTCCTGCCGACCATGTGGCTGGGCGCCTCAAGCGCGACGGCAGTGGCGTTCCCCGCCGGCGCGAGCCATTCGGCGTCCTCGGTGAAGACCGCTGCGATTCGGTCGGCGTCATGACTGGCGAACGCCTTCCATGCGTCCTGGACAATGCTGCGGCTCTCCTGTGACATGCCGCGACCCTATGCAGGCACAACGGCAGGGGCTGGCAGCTTTCCGACAACACCCCCCGCAGCGCCCTCCGGCCGACCCATGCCGAACGCTGGACGGGCGATGTCTCAGCCAGGCGCTTCCCAGGAGAACTCTCGAAGGCTGCCGAAGATCCCTTCGTGATCGGGCGAGCGTTGTTCGGCCAGCCACGAGTCGGGGGTCGCGCCGCTGCTGAGGCGGATGCCGTCGCCCCAGAAGGGGTCGATGAAGACCCTGTAGGTGTCGGCGAAGGTCATCTCCGCGGCGCGGAAGACGCCGTCCTCCGGGACGGACTGGTCGTTGGTGAACAGACGCATGCCGGTGCAGCGCGCCGAGTCCGACGGAGGCAGGTAGTGCCCACCGACGCTGAGAGCGCCCCACTCATCGTCAGGATCATCGGCGTGGACGATCGCTTCGGTCAGTCGGATGCGCAGGCCTCCACGGCTGGCCACAGAGCTGAACTCGAGCAATCCGGTGTCGGCCCGCAGGTAGACGTCGAAGTCGCTCGGCCGGTAGGTCGGGGGTGAGGTGGTGCGATCGACCCAACCCGGAATCAGCAGATCATCGAAGCTCACCGATTCAAGGAAAGTCAGAACATCACGCCACATGCGCGCACCCTGACCACAGATGGCCTCGGTGTCCGCCCGGTCGCCCCTGGCTGCGTGTTCTCAGCCGTGGGTTCGGAGTTCGAGGAGTTCGGGGGCGAGGATGGTGATGGTGTGGCGGTCGACCTCGATCAGGCCGTCGCGGCGGAGGCGGGAGAGCGTGCGGTTGACCGTCACCCGGGTCACGCCCAGGAGGTCGGCCAGGATCTGCTGCGTGCCTGGCAGGGCGATGGTTCCGCGTGCGTCTGTTGGGGTGCTGTTCAGTAGCCAGGCCGCGAGTCTGGCCTCTGCGGACAGGGTTGCGGTGTCGGTGGCTGATTCCTGGTGACTCCGGGCTTGGCTGGCGAGGACGTGCAGCACGTGCCTGCGCACGGAAGGAACGTCGTCGACCGTGGTCAGGAAACGGTCACGCGGCAGGGTCCGTACCGAGCACGGCGTGAGCGTGGTGAGTGTGGCGGTGTGCCCGTGGCCGTCGATCACGGCGACCTTGTCGAGCGCGCAGGGGCCGTCCCATTCGCCGAAGCGGACGACCCGACCCGAACGCGTCGTCGCGGTGGCGGCCACCCGGCCGCGGAGCAGCAGCACGAGATGCGACGCCGGATCGCCCGCATGACGCAGGACGTGTCCGGCCGGATGGTCGCGTGCGAGCGAAGCGTCCCAGAGGACGCGCAACCGGCCGTCCGACAACCCTGCGAACAGCGGAATCGCGCTCAGTGAGCGCCACACCGCCGCAGTATCAACTGATACAGATCCCGACACCCTCGGAAACCTACCCTCGGGCGCATGCTGATCGTCGAACTGGCCTTCTCGGCCACCCCAGAGCGCCTCGCGGCGCGTCCCGCGCACCGTCTGATCCTCCAGCGGCTCCATGACGAGGGCCGTCTCATCGCCGCAGGCCCGTGGGCGGATGACACAGGTGCGCTCCTTGTCTTCGCCATCGGATGGGAGGAACTGGACCGCCTGCTCGAAGCCGATCCGTACTACAGGGCACCCGGGGTCGAGGTGCTCGGCGTCCGCGAGTGGGCGCCGGTGGTCGGCCAGAACCGGCTGACTCACGAACGAACCTGAGCCCGGGCGGCGGCCGGTCGTCGAGCCCATCGGTCATCGATGGCGCCCGCCACGGGCCGGGGGCTACGCTGCGGCCGACGGCCACCAAACGATCTTCAGCCGCCCGCACGGGCGCGCTGGACGATCACGTGGTGGCCGTCCTCTCGCCCCGCCTCCGGCTGCGGCACACCACCACGGCTGACCGGGGAGCGGGCCGTGGTTCTTCGAGTTCGGTCACCGCGACAGGTGCGCGCCAGCGCTCGCGGTGTCGACGACGCGTTCGGCGAGCAGGATCGCGGCGACCGCCTCCGGGGCCTCGCGCATCGCGTTGTGGACGGTCGGGATGTCGTGGACCTGCCAGTCGGGATCGGCGTCGAGCCGGGCGCGGAGTGCGGCGAACGGCGTCCGGTCCTCCCAGCCCGAGCAGTAGACGAACTCCCGGCGCGGCACCTCGCCGAACGCCCCCGTGAGCCGGATCCTCTGCAGGAGCGAGGCGAGGGGATGAGGACGGCGGCGGGCGTCGCCGTCGCCCGGCGGGCGGACGGCATACCCGAGGCCCGCGGCACCGGCGACGAACGACTGCCGATAGCCCTCGGACGTCGACGACCAGCACGACTCGCCATCGCGCGGGACGTAGCCGTCCAGATGCACCACGCGTGAGACCCGGCCGCCGGCGCGGTCCGCGGCCGCGGCGATCACCATCCCGCCGTAGCTGTGGCCGACCAGCGTCGCGTCGGTGATGTGGGCGTCATCGAGGAGCCGCACCACGTCGTCCGCGTGGGTGTCGAGGTCGGCGGCCGCGACCGTCGCCTCGTCGTCGTCCGGCCGGAGACCGGTCAGGGGCAGGGCGTGGACGGTGTGACCGGCGCGCTCCAGCAGCGGGACCACCTTCTCGAAACACCAGGCACCGTTGTGTTCCTGGCGTCCGACCTCGCCCGCGAGGTTTTGCTCGCCCTGACCGGTCCCCGGAACTACGACGGCACCACGCCCGGCTACACCCGTGCCGCGCGCGCTCGGCTCCTTCACGTCCTCGTCGATGAACTCCGCGAAGCGGACGAACAGCCACTGCACCTACCGCAACCCCAGGACGATCGGCTCCAGGCCATCGCCCGGATGCTGCACGAGACACCGGGGGACAGCGCCACGCTGGCCGAACTCGGGACGAGGATCGGAGCCAGTACCCGCACCCTCAGCCGCCTGTTCCGCAACGAGTTCGGCATGACGTTCTATGAATGGCGCACGCAGCTCCGCGTCTATCACGCGCTCGTGCTCCTCGCCGACGGCCACGACACCACCCGGACCGCCCACGCCTGTGGATGGGCCAACCCCAGCGGCTTCATCGCGGCGTTCACCGACATCATCGGAACCACCCCGGGCCGCTACCGAACCGGCCGCTGACCACCGTCTTCGATGTTTGGCGTGCTGCCCTACCGTTTACGCGGCACGAGTCCGGTCTCGAAGGCGATGATCGCCAGGTGGACGCGGTCCCGGGCCTCGAGCTTGGCGAACAGGCGCGCGACATGGGTCTTCGCCGTCGCCACACTGATCACCAATCGCTCGGCTATCTCGGTGTTCGACAGTCCCTGTCCGACCAGTGCCAGCACCTCGCGCTCCCGGTCGGTGATCCCCGCGATGGGACCTGAGTCCGCGGCGGGCTCGGCCTCTGGTTCGGGGGCCGCGGGGCCGGACGTTCCGGCGAAGTCCGCGATCAGCCGTCGGGTCACGCTCGGCGCGATCAGCGCGTCGCCGGCCGCCACCACGCGGATCGCGTCCAGGATCGCGTTCAGGGCCATGCTCTTGAGCAGGAATCCGCTGGCCCCGGCGCGCAGTGCGCCGTAGACGTACTCGTCGTCGTCGAAGGTCGTCAGCACCAGCACCTTGGGCGGGTCCGGCTCGGCGGTCGCCTGCCGGGTCGCCTCGATCCCGTCCATGCCCGGCATCCGGATGTCCATCACCACGACGTCCGGCCGCAGCTCACGCACCAGGCGCACCGCCTCGCGGCCGTCGCCGGCCTCCCCGGCGACCTCCAGGTCGTCGGTGTCGCCGATCAGGATCCCGAGCCCGACCAGCATCAGCGGCTGGTCGTCGACCAGCAGCACCCGCACGCTCATGCCGGGAGCCTCGCCGCCACGCGGAATCCGCCCTCCGGACGCCGGTCCGCGCTGAACTGGCCGGACAGCAACGTCACCCGCTCGCGCATGCCGAGCAGGCCGAAGCCGCTTCCGCCGGCCGCCGCCGGGGGCCTCGGACGTCCCGGCCCGCCGGGACCGTCGTCCCCGTCGTCCACCACCTCGATCGTCACTCCTTCCGGTTCGTAGCCGACCGCGACCCGGCACGTCCGCGCCCCGGAGTGCCGCACCACGTTCGTCACCGACTCCTGGATGATCCGGAAGGCCGACAGTTCGATCTCCGGCGGCAGCGGACGCTGCTCGCCCTGCCAACTCACGTGGACCCGCACTCCGGCGTCGGCAGTGCGTTTGGCGAGCTGCGGGACGTCGGCCAGGCTGCCGGCCGGCGCCAGCGGGGCGGCCTCCGGCATGGCGTCGTCCGGCTCGGCGCGGCGTAGCGCCCCGAGCATACGCTGCAGCTCGAGCAGCGTCTCCCGGCTGGTGGTCTCGATGCCGGTCAGCGCCTTCCGCGCCTGCTCGGGCCTGGTCTCCACGACCCGCGCCGCCGCTCCCGACAGCACCGTGATGATCCCGATGCTGTGCGCGACGCTGTCGTGCAGTTCGCGGGCGATCCGCAGCCGCTCGGTCACGATGGCGCGGGCCGCGGTCTGCTCTTGCAGGGCTTTGCGGTATTCACGGCGTTTGCGGTTCACCTGTACGAAGACCCACGCGATCGCGACCGTCAACGGGTACTGCGCGGCCCACTGGGCCGCGTCGACGACGGACTGCCCGGGGACGTGCAGGTCGTTGACGTACGCGGCCGCGACGGCCGGGACGGAGCCGACGGCGGCGACCTTCGGGCGCCGGACGGCGAGGTACACGCCCAAGGCGGTGATCAGGACGAACACGATCGAGGGCCGTGCGCCGAGGATGTCGCCGAGGACCGATTCGCCCAGGAGCGTCGCGAAGACCACCGTCGGCAGACGGCGCACCAGCAGAATTGGAAGGGCGAGCACGACGCACAGCCCCATCGTCTGGAAGTCCCCGAGGCTGGAGAACCGGTACAGGTCGTCGTAGTGCGAGACCATCGACTTGTAGAGCGCCAGCGCGTAGAGGCAGGCGGTGGCCGGCACCACGGCCTGTGATGACATCAGCCAGATCACGGGTCTCGATGTCGAGAGACGCTGGAGAAGCTCTTCCACACGCAGATCGTATTCAGCGGCTTCGGCTCTGCGCGTCGCCCCGGGGATGTACGCGGGGTACACCGCCGGGCCGATGGCCTGGGAACGGTGACATCCCCCGGCCGACGCGACGGACGGCGTTCCGTTCCTAGGTTCAAGGCCATGACGAATGCGCCCTTGATCGATCTTGTCGATACGGCAAAGAAATACGACGACGGCCCACCCGCGCTGGCCGGTGTGACCTTGTCCGTGGTGCCCGGTGATTGCGTGGCGATCCTCGGTCATTCCGGCAGCGGCAAGTCCACCCTGCTGAACCTGATCGCCGGTCTGGACAGGCCCTCCAGCGGCACCGTGACGGTCAACGGCACGCGCGTCGACCGGCTCGGTGAGGCCGGTTCGGCGAAGTACCGCCGGGAGTCCATCGGCATGGTCTTCCAGTTCTTCAACCTCCTCGACGATCTGACCGTCCTGGACAACGTCATGATCCCGGCGCAGCTGGCCGGGATGGGCAAGGGCGAATCCAAGCGCCGGGCCGCCGAGCTGCTCGGCACGCTGGGCATCGAGCGGCAGGCCAAGGCCTATCCGCAGCGGCTGTCGGGGGGGCAGCGGCAGCGGGTGGCGGTGGCCAGGGCCCTGATGAACAAGCCGGCGCTGCTGCTGGCCGACGAGCCCACCGGCGCGCTCGACTCGAGCTCGGCCGCCGACGTGCGCCAACTGCTGCTGGACCTGAACAGCGAGGGTCAGACCATCCTGCTGGTGACCCACGACGTGCAGCTGGCCGCGAGCACCGCGCGTCGCACGATCGAGTTGGTGGACGGTGCGGTCGAGCGGGACGTCGTCAACAGCGGCCGCAGTGCCGGCCTGGCCACCTACTCGTCGCTGCCCCGTCCGGCGGGAGCGGTCGAATGACGCTGCGCAAGCCTCCGCTGCCCCGGCGCCTCTTCGAAGCCGGATTCCACGCCATGGCCCGTCCGCTGCCGGCGGTGAGCCGGTGAGTGCCCTCGGTAAGGTCGTACGCTCCGGCGTGGGACGACGTCGGGTCCAGACCCTCGTCATGGCCCTGACAACGCTCACCGCGGTGACGTCGTCAGTACTCTCACTCGGTCTGCTGACCGTCGTGCAGGCCCCGTTCGAGCACGCTTTCAGTACTCGGAACGGGGCGCACCTGGCGGTCCAGTTCAACGGCTCGAAGGTCACGGCCGCGCAGGCCGCCGCCACCGCGCACGCCGCCGGCGTCACCGAGGCCGGCGGTCCGCACCCGATCGCCGCCGCCCTGGACACGACCATCGGAACCGACTGCCCCAAGCAGGCCTGGGCCGGTCACGACAACGGTCCGCTCACCGTCACCACCCGGCCCGACCTGGGCAGCACCTCCGGGATGGACCAGTTGGCGCTGACCCGGGGGCGCTGGCCGACGGGCCCAGGCGAGATCGCCCTGCCGTCGCAGCACTATGCCGTCGACTGCTTCGGCTCTTCGGTGGTGTTCTCCTCCCTGCAGGGCAAACCGTCGTTCAAGGTCGTCGGCTTCGCCAATTCGGTGACCAGCAGCGCGACCGCCTTCGCCACCGCCGACGGCTTCGCGCGGCTCACCGCCGCCGGGGCCAAATCCGACAGGCAGATGCTCTACCGGTTCGCCAAGGCCGGGACCGACGCCGACATCGCCACCGACAAGCAGGCGGTGGCCGCCGCCGCGCCACCCGGCACGGTCGAGGCCGGACAGTCGTACCTGACCTCGGAATGGCAGGTGAGCGGCAACGCCAAGGCCTACGTGCCGTTCCTGGTCGCCTTCGGGATCTTCGGGCTGATCCTGTCGGTGCTGATCATCTCGATCGTGGTCAGCGGGGCCGTGGCCGCGGGGATCCGGCGCATCGGGATTCTGAAGTCGTTGGGCTTCACCCCCTCGCAGGTGGTCCGCGCCTACACCGCGCAGGCCATGATCCCGGCGACAGTCGGCGTGGTGCTCGGCACGGTCTTCGGCAACCTCCTGGCCGTGCCGATCCTGGACGAGGCCACCAAGCAGCTCGGCGCGCCCAGTGCCACGATTCCGTTGTGGGTCAGCGCCGTGGTGGCGCTGGGCACCCTGCTGGTCGTGGGCGTCACGGCTTCGATCCCGGCACTGCGGGCCGGCCGCATGCCGGCGGTCCAGGCCCTGCTGGTCGGCCGCACCCCCAAGGCCGGGCGCGGTCGGACGGCGCAGCGTCTGGCCTCGCGGCTGCCGCTGCCCCGGGCCATGTCGCTGGGACTGGCACAGCCCTTCGCGAAGCCGGCCCGGGCCGTACTGGTCGGGGCGGCGGTGCTGCTCGGCGCGGTGACCCTCACCTTCGCGGTGGGGCTGGAGGCCGGGTTCAGCAAGTACCTGCAAGTCAACACCGCAGGCTTCAACCACGCGTCGGCGTACGTGATACCTACGGCCGACGTAGGCAAGTCCTTGGGTCGCTACGGCCCCAACGACCCGCGCCACCAGTACCTGGACGCCCCCAGGGTGGCCGCCGCGCTCGCCAAGACCCCGGGCACGAAGGCCGCGTTCGGCTGGGGTGACAGCGGTGCGACCATGGTCGGCGCGCCGCCCGGCGGCGAAACGCCGAAGGTGTTCACGGTCAGCGGCGACTTCTCCTGGACGGGCCTGCAGCTGGTGTCCGGCCGCTGGTACTCGGCGCCCGGCGAGGCCGTCGTCGGCGACAAGCTGGCCATGACGGTGGGGATCCACGTAGGTGACAACGTCACCGTGATGCAGCGGAACAAGCGAACGTCACTGAAGGTCGTCGGCGTCGAGTTCGACACCAATCTGGGCGACTACACGGTCATGACGGATGCGGCCACCTTCAGCGCCGCCGGTCTGACCCCGCGCATCGACATGTTCAACGTCGATCTGGCCTCGAACGTCAAGGCATCGGACTGGTCCAAGTCGGCCGCCGCCGCGCTGACCCCGCTGAACGCCTCGGTCGAGCCGAGCTCGGGCGGGACCAACCTCGTGGTGGTCATCATGGGCGCCCTGGTGGCCACGCTCACGCTGATGCTGATCGCGGTCGCCGCGCTCGGGGTGCTGAACACCGTGGTGCAGGAGACCCGGGAGCGGGTCCATGACCTGGGGATCTTCAAGGCCCTCGGGATGACACCCAAGCAGACCATCGCGATGGTCCTGACCTCGGTGACGTTCACCGGCCTGATCGCCGGGCTGATCGGGGTACCGATCGGGGTCGCGGTGGAGAAGGCGACAATGACCCGGATGGGGCACGCGATCGGCCGCCACCTGCCGCCGAGCGTGACCCACACCTACAGCGCCGGGTTGCTCCTCCCCCTGCTGGCCGGCGGGATCGTGATCGCCCTGCTCGGGGCGCTGCTGCCGGCCGTCTGGGCGGCACGCTCCCGAACCGCCACCGCGCTGCGGACCGAGTAGAAGCCGCCGGTCGCCGCCGTAAGAGCGGTGCTGGGCACTGCACGGCGCAGCAAGAACGGAACGCCGACCTCCCCCGGTCGATACCCCCGGGAGGTCGGCATTCCGGCAGGAGAGCCGATGCGCCGGGCCCTAAGATCACCGTGGCCGGGGCTTCCGGCCGGTACCGGTTCGCTCAGGAGCATCGCGATGCAGTCGACATCGGGTTTCGCCGACCCTTACGACCCCACGGCCGAGGAGGTCGTCCGGTGGGCCTATGACCCGGACGCCTACGCGCCGACGCAGGACTTCGACCTCATGCTCGACAGCGTGGACGTCTCCCGAGTGCTCCCGGGCCTGGTGGCCGATCCGGAATGCCCCAAGCGAGGTTTCTTCCTCGGGGCGCTCTACGTCATCTCCGGCGACGCCGTGCGTTCCAAGTACAGCCTCAAGACGCGCGAGCATCTCAAATCGCTGCTGCGGCTGGCGGACGAGTTGGACGAGCCGGTGACCGCGACCTGGGCGCGCCGGACCCGAGCGCTGATGGCGAATCCGGAGACGTTCGAGTACGACCTGTGGTGCGACGGCGGCCTCGCACGCCGACCCTACGACGACCCCGCCTGACCTTGGTCAGGGAACAACGGGCCGTCACTCGGCCCAGGGGTTCTTCCGGATGATCTCGACGAAGTCCTCGCGCTGGTAGCCGGGCATGAAGTGCGCGAGGACGTCGGCGTTCACGTTGCCGAACGTGGTCTCCGGACGGCGGACGTTGCCCTCGGTGAACGCCGCGAGGATCCGGTTCTTGAAGTCGGGGCGCGGGTGCGCGGCGGTCACGGACTCACGCTGGGCGTCGGTGATGTCGTGGTACCAGATGCCGAGCACGTCCGTCTCGACCCCGGCGGTCACGAGCGCGACCTCAGGCACCATGAACTCGGGCACGCCGGGCGTGGTGTGGAGGGCGATGCCGGTCCACACCGCGGTCGCGCGGTCGGCCTCGACGCCGCGGTCGGTGAGGAAGTCGCGGGCGGCGTTCGCCCCGTCGACCTCGAAGCGCAGCGCCGAGTCGTGGTAGGCGTCGGTGAGGCCGAGGTCGTGGAACATCGCCCCGGCGTACAGCAGCTCAAGATCGACGTCGAGTCCACGCCGCTGCCCCATGAGCGCTCCGAAGAGGAACACCCGGCGCGAGTGGTCGTAGAGCAGGTCGCTCTCCTGGTCACGGACGTACTCGGTGATCTCGCGCACGAGGGCGGTGTCGGGAATCGTGATCCCCGCGATGGTCTCGGCCATGTTCGCCTCCTTCCGGCTGGGCTCGTCGGATGAGCCCCTCTTCAGAGTCTCGCCGGGCGTGACCCTGGGGAGGGGTGTCTAGATTGACAATGACCCCACAGATTTGGACATCATTGGGGCATGGACCTTCATCAGGTCGTGTTCCTCGTGTTCGAGGGCGTGAAGCACCTCGACGTCGCGGGGCCCGCCGAGGTGTTCGCGGAGGCCTCCCAGCCCGGTTCGGGGTATGAGCTCAGCTATGTCTCTCCTTCCGGGGGCCCGGTCGGAACGTCGATCGGAGCCCGGATCGAGGTGGGCCGCGCCGCCCAGGAGGTCACGCACGCCGACACGGTGATCATCCCTGGAGGCGACGCGCTGCCGACCGCTCCCGTGGACGCGGAGCTGCGCGCGGCGACCTCGCACCTGGTGGACGTCGCGGACCGGGTCGCCTCGGTGTGCACGGGGGCGTTCCTTCTCGCGTCCGTCGGCGCGCTGGACGGCCGGCGGGTCACGACGCACTGGGCGCACGCGGCGCTGCTCGCGCGGATCTGTCCCACGGCCGAGGTGATCCCGGACGCGCTGTTCGTGCGGGACGGCGCGTTCCACACGTCCGCCGGAGTCTCGTCGGGGATCGACCTCGCGCTCTCACTCATCGAGGCCGACCAGGGCCCCGACCCGGCCCGGGACGTCGCGCGGCAACTCGTCGTCTACATGCGCCGTCCCGGCGGGCAGTCGCAGTTCTCCGCGATGCTGGACGTGTCGCCGGGCACCCAGGCCGGAGTCAGACGTGTGCTGGAAGCGGTGTCGGCTAAGCCGGAGGCCCCGCACGGGATGGCCGACCTCGCCGCGATCGCGGGTGTGAGCCCCCGGCACCTCGCACGCCTCTTCCAGGCCGAGATCGGAATGTCTCCGGTCAAGTTCGTGGAGCAGGTCCGCCTGGAGACGGCGAAGACGCTGCTTCTGCGGGGAGAGTCCGTCGCCGTCACCGCCCAGCGAGCAGGCTTCCAGAACCCGGAGACGATGCGCCGCGTGTTCGTGACCAGCCTCGGAATGCCCCCGAGCGTCTACCGGCAGCGATTCACCACAACGAACCGAGCCGACTAAGAACTCCGCCCCCACCGTTTCCTTTTCGTGGCTCCGCAACGGAGCTTCCGGCCTTCGGCTCCGGCATGACTTCCCCCCTTGTTGTTCATGATCCGGGGGGGTGGTGTCACCGGGCCCGGAGGCATCGACGGACCGCTGATGAGGGGCTTGAGCACCGGCTTCACCCGAACGCGCCGAGGGCAAGAGACACAACGCTGCGCTCATCTGCCTCGCCCGCCGCCGCAGCGACGTCCTGTTCGCGATGCTCCGTGACAAGCAGCCCTACCTACCAGCACGCCGACCAGCTGCTCAGGCCGCCTGACACCACCGCCTGAGAAGATCACTAACATGAGTGAGCTCACCCCAGACCTGGTCACCACCGCCATCCAAAACTGCGGACCAGGTTGGGAGGCAGCGGGCATCCAGTGGCAGCTCATCACCGGGCCCCCCACCGACAAGCCCGCGACCGGGGTGATCTGCGAAAACGCCGACAGCCTCGCCCAGCTCACCGTCTGGGCCAGCGGAGAAGCCGAACTCGATCTCGGTCATCCCACCACCGATGCCACGACGGGCATCCACTACGACCTCGCCACCCTGGAAGACCTGAACGCTTGCCTCGACAAACTCACAGAGCTACTCAGCAAGCACCCCACTGCTTGACGAAAGCTATAGGGACCCCACCGAGGAGTTGCGCGCGCCGACGGATCAGGTCCGGACGGGCGTACTGTGCGAGGACGGGCGGGGAGATGCGCGATCGGAGGTCCGGGTGATGGCTCGGCGTTCACGGCTTTCTCCGTGCGGCGATGTCAGCCCGACCGACTGGGTGGTCGCCGGCGTCGGGCCGTTCGGATCCGGGGTGGGCGGTCTGGTGCCGCACGGTTTCGAGGCGTACGCGCGGATCCTGCACCCGGCCTACGCGGCCGACAGGAGCCCGGTGACCTGGGCACAGGTGGCTGCGTGGACGGGCGGGGTGGTGCATCCGCGGGTGCAGTTCCAGTCGCTGGCCGGGCCCGTGCCGCGTACGGCCGTCGCACGGCCGTGGGTGGAGGAGCCCGACCCGGGGTCGCTGGCTCCGGAGCTGTTGGCGGCGCTGTGCGAAATCCTCACCAGGCACACCAAGTCGGCCGGTCGCTGCTGGTTCTGCGTCTGGGACGGGTACGGGCCGTCCTCGGAGGGGGCGACCGCCACGTTCACGGCGGACGCGAGTGAAGAGTGGGAGCCCGACGTGCTTCCGCCGGAGTTCCCGCCGGAAATAGTCGAAGGCCCTCGAGTGGAGTTGCCGGAACGCGCATATCTCCTGCTCGAGGGCCCTCTTGACGCCGCCGGGGAACTCGCGATGCCGCTCTTTCCGCAGTCACCCAACCTGTTCTGGCCCGATGACCGGGCGTGGTGCGTCACGACGGAAACGGATCTGGACTCCACCTACCTCGGGGGGCCCGCGGCGCTCATTGCCGAGATACTGGCGGACGAGCGCCTGGAGGCCGTCCAGGTCGATGTGACCGACCCGGTGTGGGCGGACAGCGACGAGGTCAACCGGTAGTTCGGCGTCAGCAGTGGATGGACACCGTCGGGGTCCTCTTCCCAACGGTGATGACGCTCGGGGAGTATCCGGCGGGCGCGTAGAGGGTGGCGACGGCTTCGCCGTGGTACTTGCCGGTCCTGCAGACGAGCGCCGCGTTGCCCTTGGCCGTGCGCGCCCCGGTGCTGCCGAACGCCTTGATCTTGCTTCCGCGGTTGCTGAAGAGGCCGACCTTCCCGCGGATCATGCGGAGCGGCTGGGTGCAGGTCACACCGGTGCGGACGTTGACGGTGCCGTGCACGTGACCGGAGTTGTGCGGGATGCCGCCGTGGTCGCCGATGAACCGGATCTCGCAGTGGATGACCCTGGTGCCGCGGGCCACGGAGCGGGACGAGAAGTCGACTTTGTACTTGACCGGGGCCGCGGCCCCGGCGGGCGTCGCCGCCTCCGCCGTCGCCATGGTGCCGGCGACACCCATGACGGCCACGGCCCCCACCACAGCCAGCTTCCGCCGCAGACCCGCCGCGGAACCCCGACGCTGCTGTCGCATGTGCTACCTCCCGCATTTGTCGAACCAAGATCCCCGAATGAGAAATGCGAGTTTTGCAGCACAAATGAACAGTCGTCAAGAAGTGTCACCCAAGTGCAAGTGGCCACGAGTGGCCATTCCTTCGCAAATGGCGCATATCAGCTTTAGTTGACCCATTTCAGTCTTGGGGGCAGCGATCTACAGGAGTGTGATGGCTGGGTGTCAACCCGCCGACCGGCGGACTGCTCTCTGTGTCGGGCTGATGGGTTCCCCCTGTTGGGGGAGGCTGTGTGGTCGCGTGGGGGAGGTGCGGGGTGGGGCCGTTCGGAGATCGTTTCGGGCATGAGCTTTTCGCTTCAGACGCGAGTGGTCCGCCGGGTGGGCTGGGCCGGGGCGTTGTCGCTGGCGCCTTATGCGACGATCAAGACATATTGGGCATGTGGCGGCCGGGCGGGCATGCCTCCGGAGTGGGAAATGGTCGCCGAGTTCCGCAAGAACGGCGCACCGTCCGCGGTCATCTGGATGGAGCGACACGGCCTGGATTTCACGGCATTGCTGGCGGCGGTGGGCGCCGTTCTGGTCTTGGCACTTGCCTGGGATTGGGGAAGACGGCTGCCCAGCCTGAGCCTGCTGATTCCTGCTTGGTCGGGCGCGGTGTTCTTCGTGCCCTATGGCCTGCTCGCCGCAGTCTTCGCGCTTGCCGGGGGGAGTGCCGACGATGGACCGAGCCTCACACCCTGGATCGCCGTCGCCGGAGTCCTGGCTTTTTGCGGGGTGGGCGGGTCCCTGGGGGTGTGTGCCTGGTCGTACCGCCGACGGACGCACCCCTGACCAGACGCCTCCAAATGAAGAACGCCCCTCGTTCCGCCCGTGATGGGGGAGCGGGGGCGTTTCTGTGTTCGTGACTCAGACGTTCTTGATGATCTGAGTGAGGGTTGCGAGGTTCTCGCGCGTCACGGTGAGGTGGGGGCCCTCAGGGTCCTTGCTGTCGCGGACGCCGACAACGCGAGTGAAGTTGGCGAGTTCGATGCAATTTCCGCCGTTCTCGCCGCTGTAGCTGCTCTTTCTCCAGCAGAGAATGCCATGCTGCATGGTGTGCGGCTCCTTCCTGGGTATGTAGACCAGCGGGTGCCCCCTGTCGATACCCATGCTCTGGGCCGTCCAGGCCCGTCTCGGCAAAAGAAGAACGCCTCTCGTTCCGTCGTACGACGGAACGAGAGGTGTTGCTGTTCTGGTTTTTCAGCTGTCCTTGATGATCTCCGTGAGGGCTGCGAGGCTCTCGCGTGTCATGGTGAGGCGGGGACCTTCGGGGTCCTTGCTGTCGCGGACGCTCACGACGGTCGAGGTGTCAGCGAGCTCGATACAGTTGCCGCCATTGTCGGCGCTGTGGCTGCTCTTTCTCCATTGCGGGGTGCCCTGCTTCATAGCTCCTCATGTGCCTTTCGAATCATGTCGATCGACATGTTCTCTGGGAGTGCTCTGGACTGGAGATGTCTGAGAGTTTCCGACAGGTTGCTGAGGTCGTCGCGGGCATCGGTCGTAATGCCTCGGATCGCGGTATCCATATATGCTACCGCGCTCAGGTCCGGCAGGGTAGCGACGACGAAAGCTCCTCCGGCTCCGACGGGACGGCCTGCGGGCATCACGATCTGGACCGAGATGTTCGGGAGTTCTGCCATGGCGCACAGGTGGGCCAGCTGTTCCTGCATCGTTTCGCGAGTCCCGATGGGGTTCGAGAGAACCGTCGGAGACAACAGCGCTGTGAAGGAGATGGGGAGCGGCTCGGACCTGGTGAGGAGTGATTGCCGGTCGAGCCGGTTCTTGACGGCGTCCTCGCTTGTGAGGAGCTGGCGCGCGTAGGCCTCGGTTTGGAGGAGGCCTGGGACGATCACCGGTTCCCACGTGATGAGCGCCGTGGCTTCGCCCTCGATGGCGGACCAGTCGAGGAACCATGACGGGACCGGGCTTCCGTCTCGGTAGAGGTCCTCCCACAGTTCCAGGAGGGCTCCATTCGCTCTGGTCAGCTCGTCGACGACCGTGGTGAACTCCCGCTTGCAGGGGCGCTTGCCGGTCTCGACCAGGGAGACGAACGAGACGCTTGTGTGTGTTCGCGTGGCTATGGATTCCTGTACCACGCCCGCTTTGGTCCGGTAGCGCTTCATCTGGCTGCCGAACGCTTTGAGGGCGGGCTCCGTCGTGGGCCGCTGGCGGCGAGGGGGCATGAGTGAAGATCCTTTGACTGGGGCGACAACGATCTCTCATGGCTTTCGGCCTTACGACGAATCACGCTAGTCGATTGCCCGTCCACAAAGTCAAGGGATATCACCGAAGTGGCAGAAGAAAAACGTCACGGAGGGAGGGTGGGCGGCTTGTCTGTGCAGATTGCGCCGGATTGTCCGACGCCTCAGGTGGTGATCGGCCGGGACGAACTGGAGGACATCAAGGGCGCGCGTGATTTCCTGGGTGAGGTGCTCAATGGGATCGGCATAGGCGATCGGGATGTCGTTTATGTGGCGAAAACGATCGCGACAGAGCTGATCACGAATGCCGTCAAACACACGCAGACCGCGAGCATTCTCATGCGCGTGTACATCGCGGAGGACGGGCGGCCGACGATCGAGGTCGAGGACGACAGTGACGCGCGTCCCGAGGCCAAGTCCCTCACCCTGGACGGCTTCTCGGGCCGGGGTCTCGCCCTCGTCGAGGGGATGGCCGCGTACTGGGGATGGGCGTTCCGGGACAGTGGCGGCAAGATCGTCTGGGCCGCTCTGGACGTGGTGGTGCCGTGACCGGAGTGGACGGGATCGTCCCGGCGCGGGCCGTCATCCTCGTCGTGCTCCGGCGGATGTTCCCCGCGTGGGACATCCACCTGTGCCGTCGGGGCATTTGGCGCGCTGAGGGACCCATCCTCATCTCGGCCAGCTCGTGCGACGGGTTCGTCCAGGCCCTGGGCGACGCCGATCCCGAGGCGTTCGCGAAGGTCCTCGAAGACCTGCGATTGCCCGCCTAGACAGGGAGGCCGGCGAGGGTCCGCAATCCACACCCGTCCCGCGTCGACCCCGTTGGCCTCCCGCCAGCCCCGTCCGACTCCCTGGTGCACGGGTCATCAGAGACCGGGGAAGCGTGCGCCGGGAGCGGACAGGGAAAGGGCTCCGTTTGGTCGAGCGGAGCCCGAACAGAGAGCCCCCGCGAGACGTCGCGTCCTCGCTGGGGCTCTCGCCTGTCGGAGGTCAGCCGTCCGAGGCGGTGTCCTTGAGGAGGGGGAGGAGGATGCGGAAGGTGGCGCCCTTGCCCGGGGCGGTGATCAGGTCTAGGCGGCCGTTGTGGGCTGTGACCAGGGCCTGGGCTATGGGGAGGCCCAGGCCGGAGCCGCCGGTGGTGCGGTTTCGGGAGTCGTCGGTTCGGTAGAAGCGGTCGAAGACGTGGCGACGTTCTTCCGGGGTGAGGCCGGGGCCCTGGTCGGCGACTTCGAGGACGGCGTGGTCGCCGGTGGTTCCCACGCCGATGCGGACGGGCGTCCCGGGCTGGGTGTGGGCCACGGCGTTGCCGACGAGGTTGGTGACGACCTGGCGGAGGCGGGCCTCGTCCGCCAGCGCGGGGGCGCTGGACGGGCGTCCTCCGGCCGGACCGGTGAGGGAGACCGGACGGGTGGCGTCCAGGGCGCGGACGTCGTGGAGGGCGTCGGCGGCGAGAGTGCGCAGGTCCATGGGGGCCAGGTCGAGATCGAAGGCGGTGCCGTCGTGGGGGTGGTGGGCGGCCTCGTCCATGCGTGCCAGCAGCAGCATGTCCTCGACCAGGTGGGTGAGGCGGGCGGACTCTCCGGCGATGCGGTTCATGGTGCGGTCGATGTCCGCGCGGGTGGGGAGGGCGCCGAGGCGGTAGAGGTCGGTGTAGCCGCGGATGCCGACGAGGGGTGTGCGGAGTTCGTGGCTGGCGTCGGCGAAGAAGCGGCGGGTGCGGGCCTCGGCCTCGGCGCGGTCGCGGAAGGCGGCGTCGATCTCGGCGAGCATCCGGTTCAGGGCGGCGGTGAGGCGGCCGACCTCGGTGCGCGGCCCCGCGAGTTCGGGGACGCGGTGCGAGTAGTCGCCGGACGCGATCGCGGTGGTGGTCTCCTCGATGCGGGTCAGCGGGCGCAGGCCGGAGCGGACGGCGAACCAGCCCGCGGCCGTGAGGACGGCGAGTAGCCCGAGGCCTGCCGTGAGGGAGTAGAAGCCGGTGCGGGCGACCGTCCGCTGGATCTCGTCCAGGGACGTGGCGACCGCGACGCTCCCGGACACGACGCCCTGTTCCTGTGGACCCAGCAGTGACGTGCCGGGGCGGGGGAACGCGACGACGCGCCATTCGTGGTCGCCTTCGAGGGCCTGGACGGTGAAGGGGCGCCCGTTCCTGGCCGTGACGGCGGCCCGGTCGAGCCGGGGGAGTCTCGGGCCGCCGCCTGGGAGGGAGGTTCCGGCGTCGTAGACGCGCTGGACGGAACCCAGGTCGTCCACGAAGGTGATCGTCGTGTCGCCGAGGACGCCCAGTGTCGGGAGGCTCGCCCGGTTCCTGGTGGTGGGCGGCAACGAGACGCGGGCGGCGATCTCCCCGGTGAGGACGAGCCGGTCGTTCAGCCGTCCGTGCAGGTAGCTGCTGATGCCGAAGGTGACGACCGCGCCGGCGGCCAGCAGGCCCACCGCGACCAGCGCGATGGACAGGCAGAGGAGCCGCGTGCGCAGCGACATCCGCCAGAGCGGCCGTCCGCGTGTCACGGCCGTGGTCCCCGCAGGACGTAGCCGACGCCGCGCACGGTGTGGATGAGCTTGGGCTCCTCGGTGTCGACCTTGCGGCGCAGGTAGCTGATGTAGGTGTCGACGATGCTGGGGTCGCCGCCGAAGTCGTAGTCCCAGACGCTCAGCAGGATCTGGCTCTTGGACAGGGTCCGTTCGGCGTTGACCATCAGCAGGTGCAGGAGCCGGAACTCCGTCGGGGACAGCCGGACGGTCCGTCCGGCGCGGGTGACGCGGTGGCCGTCGGGTTCGAGTTCGAGGTCGCCGACGACGAGCCGGGGCGGCGGCTCGCCGCGCGTGCGGCGCAGCACCGCGCGGATCCGCGCGATGAGTTCCTCCAGGTCGAACGGTTTGGTGACGTAGTCGTCGCCGCCGATCTCCAGGCCGTGGATGCGGTCGCGACGGTCCTCGCGCGCGGTGACGAACAGGACGGGAACCTGCCCGCCCATCGCGTCGCGCGGACCGGCGCGCAGCTCCCGGACGACCTCGAAGCCGTCCATGTCCGGGAGCATGACGTCCAGCAGCACCAGGTCGGGCGGACGCGCCGCAGCCAGGTCCAGGGCCTCCCGGCCGGTCGCGGCGGCGTCCACCTCGAAGCCCGCGTAGCGCAGCGCGGTGCGCAGCAGCTCGCGGACGGTCGGTTCGTCGTCCACGACCAGCAGGTGGTCCTTGTGCCTGTCGGCGCGGGACGGCGTTGTCGATGCCGACATGGGTGTTCTGTCCGCCTCGGGTGGTGGTTCGGCCTGTCGAGTAGAGATCATGCCCTGCGGTCGTGGGCGGCAAGCGGGCAGGTCAGGGGGTGTGCGTCGGCCACCGGCCGACCTCCGGCGCCGGTGCTGGGACCGGCTCCGGTCGGGCGATGGGCAGGCGCTCGCCCTCAACGTCCAGATTCGGGACGAACCGGTCGAGCCAGCGCGGCAGCCGCCACGCGCGCTCGCCGAGAAGCGCCAGGACGGCGGGCACGAGCGTCATCCGGACGACGAAGGCGTCGAACAGCACGGCCGCGGCCAGCCCGAACCCGATCGTCTTGATCATCTGGTCGTCCGCGCCGAGGAACGCGGCGAACACCGCGATCATGATCAGCGCGGCGGCGGTGACCACCCGGCCGCCGTGCTCCAGGCCGTGGACGCACGCGTCCAGCGGGGAGCGGCCGCGCACATGGGCCTCGCGCATCCGCGTCACCAGGAACATCTCGTAGTCCATGGCCAGGCCGAACACCACGCCGACCATGAAGATCGGCGTCATGGACATCACCGGGCCCGGGTCGTCCAGGCCCAGGAGGGAGCCGAGCCAGCCCCACTGGAAGACCGCGACCACCGCGCCGAGTCCCGCGCCGATCGACAGCAGGAACCCGAGGGCCGCCTTCAACGGCACCAGCAGCGACCGGAACACGGCGATGAGCAGCAGGAACGCCAGCCCCACGACCAACGCGAGGTAGGGGAGCAGCGCGTCGCTGAGCTTCTGCGAGACGTCCACGTTCATCGCGGTCGTCCCGGACACCAGGACGCGTGCGTGAGCGTCGCGTGCCAGGTCGGGCGCACGCAGCGCCCGGACGAGGTCGGCGGTGTCGGTGGTTCCGGGCCCGGTCGTGGGCACGACGCTCAGCACGGCCGTGTCGCCGGACGGGTTCAGCCGCGGCTGCCCGACCGACGCGACCCCGTGCATGCCGTGGATCCGGTCGGCGACGCTCTTCGCCGCCGCTCCAGCGCTGCCGCCGCTGCCGCCGTTCGCCTGGACGACCAGGGTGAGCGGCCCGTTCGAGCCGGGCCCGAAACCGTCCGCGACCAGGTCATAGGCGCGCCGCTGCGTGCTGGACGTCGGCTTGGCCTCGTCCCCCGGCAGCCCCAGCTTCAGCGACGCGGCCGGGATGGCGATCACTCCGAGCACCGCGATGCCGAACAGCAGCACCGCGACCGGACGGCGCGTCACGAACCGCGCCCACCGCAGGCCCATCGCCGGACGTGCCGCGGCGTTCTCACCGCGGCGGAGGTGGCGGCGCGGACGGGCCGGGCCGATCCACCGTCCCGCGATGCCCAGCAGCGCCGGCACCAGCGTGATCGCGATCAGCACCGCGAGGACGACCGTCCCGGCGGCGGCCAGCCCCATCTGCGTGAGCACCGGGATCCCGGCCACGCCCAGCCCGGCCAGCGCGATCACGACGGTCAGCCCGGCGAACACGACCGCCGAACCGGCTGTGCCGACCGCGACCGCCGCCGCTTCCTGGCGGTTCCGGCCCTCGGCCAGCTCACTTCGGTACCGCGACACCACGAACAGCGCGTAGTCGATGCCGACCGCCAGCCCGAGCATCGAGGCCAGGGCGGCGGTCGTCGACCCCAGCCCGAGCAGGCTGGACAGCGCCTTGATCGCACTCGTCCCCGCCAGGACGCCCAGCAGCGCCGTGACCAGGGGCAACCCGGCCGCCACCAGCGACCCGAACGTGATGACCAGGACGATCGCCGCGACCAGCAGACCCACGCTCTCCGACGAATGCCCGCCCGCGTGCGTGGACACGGCGTTGCCGCCCGCCTCCACGGCCAGCCGATCCGAACGGGCGTGATCGACCGTGTCGAGGAGCGCGGTGCGGGACGCGTCCTCCATCTCCGAGGACGAGACCTTGTAGGAGACCTGCGCGAACGCGGTCGAGCCGTCCCGGCTCACCGATCCCGTCCTGAACGGGTCGGTGACGCGGGCGACCTGCGGGGCGTGGCCGAGCGCGCGGACGGTGTCCTCGACGTCCTTCCGCGCCTGCGCGTCGGTCACCTTGCCGTTCTCGGCCTTGAACACGACCCGCGCGGTCGCGCCGTCCGCCTTGAGTTCGGGAAAGCGCTGGTCGAGCAGGTCAAAGGCGCGCTGCGCCTCGGTGCCCGGCATGGAGAAGTCGGTCGGCGGCGCGGCGGGAGCGCGGGCGGCCAGCACACCGGCCGCGACCAGCAGGCCCATCCAGAGCACCGCCATGAACCAGCGGCGCCGGAACGAGAACCGTCCCAACGCGTACAACAGAGTCGCCACAGACAGGGCTCCAGTCAGATCACGGTCACGGGAACGCCGAACGGCGGTCCCTCCGACCGCGCTCGACCGCCCGAGAGTGCCAACCGAGCCTGACCGGTTCCGGTGCGTTTCTGTGAGTTCTCTGAGAGCCGGAACGCCCCTACCGGACCAACAGTGGCCAACCCACGGCCACCGACCCCCCGATCACAGGCAACTCACAGGAGTCCCGCTCCCCGTGACGCCTGGTTGGGAGGGTTGGCGGAGCCGGATCCGTTGTCGTTCGTCGCTGCCAGAACGGTGTCGGCGTGCCGGTAGGCCCACTGCCCGAGCGTGTAGATCGGGATCAGCAGATCCCGGCCAGGTTCGGTGAGCTCGTACTCCACCCGTGGTGGCGCCTCGGCGTAACGATGCCGCTCCACCAGGCCGTACTGCTGCAGTCGGCGTAGCGTCTGGGTGAGGACCTTCTGGCTGATTCCGCCGACCTCCTCCCGCAGCCGGCCAGGGCGCATCGGTCCGTCCCGCAGTGCCCACACCACGACCGGCACCCACGCGCTGGCGAACATGTCCACGGCCAGCCGTGCCGGGCAATCGGCCACGTAGTCGCCGTACGGCTCGAAGATCTCCTCGATGGTCGCGTCCACGCGATCAGTCTCCCCAACCCGATACGCACCTTCGGGTGCCTATCGCCTCTCCTACCGTGCTGTCCAAGCTAAACGATCACAAGGCGAGCAGGAGAACCGCGTGAACCCCGACATGAACGCAACCGCGATGAAGGCCCTGGCCGCTACGCGGTATGGGCCGATCGACACCGTGTCCATCATCGATGTGCCCCGGCCGACCCCCGGGCCGGGCCAGGTGTTGGTGCGGGTGGCGGCGGCCGGGCTGAATGTGCTGGACGTCAAGCTGGCGACCGGTGTGATGAAGGACGTCATGCCGGTCGAGCACCCGTTCGTCCTCGGCGTGGACGCCGCGGGGACGGTCGAGGCGGTCGGCGAGGGGGTGACCCGCTTCGCCCCCGGTGACCAAGTGGTCGCGTTGACCTACCCGGTCGGTGCGATCGCCGAGTACACCCTGGTCCACGACGGGCCGACGATCACGCCACGCCCCCATGACCTCCCGGTCGAGACGGCCGCCGCGCTGCCGACCCCGCTGCTGATGGCCGCCGCGCTCACCACCGTCGAATTGGCGGCAGGCCAGAACGTGCTGCTGGTCGGCGGCGATGGCGCGGTCGCATCGCTCTTGCTCCAGATGCTGGCCGACACCGGCGCACGCACCATCGCGACCGCCAAGCCTGAGCACATGTCCCGAGTCGCCGCGATGGCCTCCGATGTCATCGACTACACCGACATCGATCCGGTCAAACAGACCCTTCAGCTGGTCCCAGGAGGGGTCGACGTGGTCATCGACCTGGTCAACGCCGGTCCCGGCCTGGCGGCCACCGCGGCAGCGGCCCGCGACGGCGGTCTGGTGATCTCCCCGCTCGGCGGCCCGCCGAGCTTCGACCGCGGCGTCACCGCCACCTACCTGGGTGTCGAACAAGGCCTCGATCGGTTCGCCGAACTCGTCGACAGAGTCGCCTCAGGCGGGTTGACCGTCCGCGTCACCAGCCACCCCTTCACCCAAGCCCGCCGCACCTTTGTCGACTTCGCCGCAGGCCGGACCCAAGGCAGCCGGACGGTACTGACCTTCTAACGCCGGCCTCCGGCAGGTCCACGGGGCAGGCTCTGGGGCGGTCTGGCTCCGCGACCCCGTGGTGTGACGGCTCCACCGGTTCGAACACCAGCGGTTTGCTCAACGTCTGGCGCACTGCCAGCGCGGCCTCAAGGAGCTCATGAGGACGCAGGCCGGCCGAGCCGCCCACACCGTCCTTGAGAGTGTCGGCCAACCCCGTGTTCTGACCCGCACGAAACCTGACCTGGTACGGCTGCGCGGACCCAAGGTCCGCGCAGCCGAACTCGACACGGTCCTGTAGGACCGTCAACGACCATCCGAAGCGGGTGTTACGGGCGGATGCCGAAGGGGCCTAGCTCGTCGTGGTCGATGCGCAGTGACTCGACCAGGGCCATGGCGTTGTCGACGGTGAAGACGTCGGCGGCGGCGAGGACGCCGGTGTACTTGGCGGTGACGGGTGCGGCGGCCGTCGTGGCGACGGCGTCGAGGTACGCCTTGAAGATGGCCCAGGAGTTCCCGGTCGGCCCGTACTTCTGGTAGTAGGGGGTGGGGTCGACCGAGGTGATGGCGGCGCGGGTGCTGGCCAGGAGGTCGTCGATGTACTGCTTTTCCAGGGCGCCGTCGGCGCGGACGCCGAGACGCCCGAGGTGGCCGCCGACGAGGGTCCGCCAGGGGTACCCCATGGCGATGTCGTGGGCCTTGATCCAGGCGGGGATGTCCTGGGAGGCGGCGAGGCCCTTGAAGGGGACCCAGCCGGGGAAGAGCACGTCGACGACCATGAGCGTGGCGTAGTCGGGCGCGTGGACGAAGATGTTGTCCGGGGAGTGGTTCGGGCCGTGATGGGCGAGCTTCAGGTGCTCGCCGCCGACCCGCAGGACGTGGTGGTCGTCGAAGGTCTCCGTGGGCGCCGGCCGGTTGGGGTCGGCGGCGATGCGCAGCAGGCGGCGGGTCTCGGTGTGGGCGATGCGCACCACGTCCTTGCCGAACAGGGACGCGGCCCCGATGTGGTCGGCGTGGGAGTGGGAGTACACCAGGTGCGTGACCTTGCCGGGCCTGCCGTTGGCACGGGTCACCTGCTGGACGGCCCGTAGCAGGTTGTGCCCGAAGGTGGGCGGGGCGTCGACGAGCACGACGCCGTCCCGCGTGGTGAGGAACATGGCCTGGTAGTAGGAGTCGGTGACCCAGTACAGGTTGCCCTCGATGTGACCGACGAAGTAGCCGTCGGCGTTGAGCGCGGGCCCGACCGAAGTGGAAGGGACCGGCGCGTAGTCCGGAAGGCCGGGCGAGGGGGCCGCGGTAGCGGTGCCCGAGAAGCCGCCGAGCAGCGAGGCGGCGGTGGGAACCGCGGCGGCGGCCGACGCGCTCCTCAAGAACGTGCGGCGGTTGGTCTTGTCCGTCTCTGTGGGCTCAGTCGTCATGCGTTGTCCTTGTGAGGATGGGGCATGGGGGTGCTGCGGGTGGCGATCGCTGTCGTCAGGAGGGACGAAGTTCGACGACGACGCGATAGCTGGCAGGCTCTGAGGTGATGTGAAGGCCCGGATCGTCGAACATGCGCTTCAGCGAGGCATGCCACTCGGGGTTGCCGGTGGCTTGGTCGAGCGCGGTGCCCGAGGTCCATTCGGCGACGTGGACGAACCGCGCCTCCGGGGCGTCGGCGAGCGGTCTGTGCAGGCGGGAGCGGAGGAAGCCGGACTGGGCCGACATGATCCGGGCGTTCTCCTGGTACACCTCGACGAAGTGGTCGGCTTCGTCCGCCGGGACGGTGTAGCTCTTGATCACGGTTACCGGCCCGTCAACGCCGGCCTTCGAATCCAAGGATCGACTCACGCCCATAGAAGACCGAGCACACCTCGAATCTGTGACACCAGCCGGAGGCCCGGTTTCGATGAGCTGCTGGCCCGTGGCGAGGTCGTGGGCGTTTGCCTAGGGTGTAGTGGTCGGTCGCGGATGATCTCATCGAGCAATGGCCTGGACGGTGGCGCACATGTCCTCTGCTGAGAACAAGTCCCCGGGTGACGGGAACAGTAGGGCGCTGAAGCAGCTCAAGCACGCCTTCGCTTATTCTCTTGCCGGGCTCGTGGTATCGATTTCTCTGCTGATTTATATGCTCATGACCCGACCGAACAACAAGGGCATCAATGGTGTGGTCGACGTCGTGGCGCTCATGGTGGTCTCTGCCGGCCTGACGATTGCCTGCGGCTGGGGGACGCGGCGCCTCCGGCGCTGATCGCGGATGGTCGGAGTCCGGCTCGCGTTTCCCCTGGTCATGCCCACGTGGCCTTGTCGGCTTCCTGGCCTGACCCTTGTCGGACGCACTCCCGGCAGCGCAGGGAGCCGGGTGGCTCTCGCCGGGGCGGGTGACGCCTGGACGCGGCGGCGGGCCGGGACGTCATAGGAACCGCCTATGGCCCCTGCTGTCTTTTGGTCTTTGCTCCTCGTTCTTTCTCGGACGTACCGTGAAGCAGGTCGACGCGCTGTTCGCGTGATTTCTTCGAATTTGCGCCTTGTGTGCGTCGACTCATCTTCCGTCGAGTAGACGAATACGCGATCGAAAAGGACCGGTGGCATGACCACGAGCAAGAACGGATCGGGAACGCGGGAACTCGAGGGGAAGCGGGCCCTGGTCACGGGCGGGTCGCGTGGGATCGGCGCGGCCGTCGTGCGCGAGCTGCTGGACGCGGGCGCCGAGGTGCTCACGACCGCCAGGTCGGCGACGTCCACGCTGCCGGACGGGGCCGAGTTCGTGAAGGCCGACGTGCGGACGCGCGCCGGCGCGGAGGAGATCGCGGCGGCCGCGCGGGACGCGTTCGGCGGCGTGGACATCATCGTCCACAACGCGGGCGGGGGACAGCCGCACAAGGACGGCTCGTCCATCCCCGACGACGCGTGGCAGGACGCGCTGGACCTGAACTTCCTCGCGTCCGTCCGGCTGGACGCGCTGCTCACGCCCGGGATGCGGGAGCGGCGCGACGGGAGGATCGTGCACGTCTCGTCGGCCGCCGTCCTCACCCCGATGGGGCCGTTCCTGCACTACACGGCGGCGAAGGCCGCGCTGGAGAACTACAGCCGAGGGCTTGCCCAGGAGCTGGCGCCGTTCGGGATCCGCGTCAACGTCGTGAGCCCCGGCCGGGTCACCACCCCCGGCGGCGAGGAGACGCGCGAGCGGTGGGCGAACATGACCGCCGCGTCGATGCCGGACCAGACGGCCGCCACCGCGGTCGGCGCCAAGGACACCACGCCGCTCGGACGTGACGGCCTGCCGGACGACATCGCCCAGGCGGTCCTGTACATGGTGTCCGACCGGGCGAGCTGGCTGACCGGAACCAATCTCCACCTGGACGGCGGCGAATTCCCCCGAGGCTGACGCCGCTTCGGGAACGCCGTCTCCGCCCGTCAGAGAACCGGTGTCATCGGGCCGCCCAGGTCTCTTCGCACAGGAACTCGCGTAGGGCCATCTCCGCCGGGCCCGCGTCGTGCCGGACGACGGCGAGGACGGGCTGGGACACGGCCGGGGACACCGGGCGGACGAGGTGCTCGTGACCTTGCGGCACCGCCGACGCTGGGACGAGCGTCACCCCCAGTCCGTGGGCGGCCCAGCGGACGGCCGTCGCAGTCTGGGACACGCGGGCGGCCGTGGCCGGGGCCAGGCCGTTCTCGCGCAGCACGTTCACCAGCACCGCGTCGAGCGCGCTGTCGCGGTCGAACCGCACCCACGGCTCGCCCTCCAGCTCGCGCAGCTCGACGCGGTCGGCGGCGAGGAGCCAGTGCCCGGCGCCCAGCACCACGACGAACTCCTCGTCGCCGAGGTGGTGGGCGTCGGCGGGCGACCGGTCGCACGCCGCCATCAGAGCGAGGTCGAGGACGCCCTTGCGGCAGAGCCGTTCCAGCTCGGCCGAACTGGGCTCCTCGAAGACGGTGACCTCCAGGCGCGGGTAGCGGTGGCGTAGCGCGGCCAGCGCGCCCGGCAACTGCCGCGTGCCGAAGCCCATCTGCGCGGCGACGACCAGCTCGCCCACCAGCTCGTCGGCACCGGCCCGCGCGGTCGCCCGCGCCCGGCGCGACGCCTCGACCGCGACCTCCGCCTCCCGCAGGAACGCGCGACCGAGCACGGTCGGCACGAGTCCGGTCGGCGTGCGGGCGAACAGTTTCACGCCGAGCTCTTGCTCCAGGGCGCGGATCTGCTGGGACACCGATGGCTGGGCGACGCGCAGCAGCTCCGCCGCCGCGGTCACCGAGCCCTCCTCTGCAACGGCCAAGGCGTACTCGAACTGACGCAGACTCATGTGTTCAGTCTCCTCACGCGTCCTCAGAAGGTGTGCGCGACCCAGAGGTCCCCGTGATCCTGGACGCGATGGCAGGGGCCTCCCGTTCGAGCCACGCCTCGGCGCGCGGCATGCGTTCACCAAGGTCACCCTGCCGCCACAGGCGCCGGAACACCGGATCCGCTTCGGCGGCCGCACGGGCGGTCAGATGGAAGCGGTGAACCATCCGCCTGGCAAGGGGCACCAGGTCACGGCGCTGTTGCCCGGTCATTCCATAGGCGTCGGCGAACACCGCCACGCGGTGGGGAATGTCGACCTCGGCGAGCGCGGGTGTCCGGTCCTGAGGATGGATCAAGGGCGCCCACCAATAGAGCGCGTTCGCGATGTCGTACACGCGCGTGGTCGGACGGGCGAGGTCGAAGTCGATGAGGGCGGCGGGGAGCCCGTCGCGGAAGACCACGTTCCCGGGGCAGTAGTCCCGGTGACTGACCAGCTCTTCGCCACCGTCGACGAACGGGATGCCGTCCGTCCCGGGCGGCGTCCACCAGACGGCGTCGCGTGGAGGCGTCCAGCCCTGCGCGGCCTCGTGGAGGCGGCGGATGAGCCGAGCCAGGGCGGCGAGGACGTCCTCGCCCATCGCCTCCGGCGGAAGCGGGGGATGGGGGACGTCGCCAGGCACGAAGCTCAGGACTTCCCGCCCCTGCTCGTCGGTCCCCATGGGCTCGGGAGCCTCGACGAAACCGGCCTGGCGAAGGTGGGCGAGGTAGGCGTGAATGGTCGAGGTGAAGGGCCTGATCGGACGGCGGACGGTGTTCCCGACGCGGAGGACGAAAGGAGTCACCCCCTCCCCGAAGAGCATCTCCTCGTCCGTGGTCGACGGATCATCGGTCATGGCCTCACGCCCCTTCTCCGATGGCGTGGGCTGCGTCCTTCGGATGGGTCAGGTGCGGGTGGTGGCCTGCGCCGACGAGCACCGAGACGGTCGCGTTCGGGAGCGCGTCCAGGACGGCCTGGCCCTCCGGGGTGAGCGGGTCTTCGGAGCCGTGGACGACGTGCACGTGTCCCGGATAGCGGCGCAGTCGGGCACAGAGGTCGGCCCGCCAGTTCTGTGACGCTGCCTTGGCCAGGAGCCGGGCGGTGGTGGCGGCGGTGCCGCGATGGAGGTCGGCCGCGCTCGAAGCCAGCGCGCCCGCATGGGTCGTGTCGCCGGTGAGGCGCTGGGCGAGCCGTTCCGGAGTCACCCGGCTCAGGTACAGGTGGGTGAGGGGTTTCCACTGGGTCGGACGTGCCTGGAGGAAGAACGGGGAGACGAGGGTCAGGCGGTCTACGGGGTGGGCGGACGCCGCCTCGAGCGCGGCAGCCGCGCCGATGGAGTGGCCCACCAGGTGGCGGACACCAGGCGCGAGGGCGGCCAGCCAGGCGGGCCAGTCATCGGGATCGCCCGTGCTCATGCCGAGTCCGGGCAGGTCGACGGCGCGGGCCCGGCCCAGCTCCGTGACGACCGGCGCCCAGGTGTCGGCGTTGATCGGGAGGCCTGGGAGGACGACCGTGGGGGCGTCCGGCTCACCCAGTTCGAACGTCCGGACGCCGTTCGGTGTGGTGAAGCGACGGACGCCGTCGGGCGCGTCGCCGAAACGATGTGCCGCCAGATGGTCCGCCCAGCGGCGGATCGTTGTGCCGGCGTCCGGCATGTTCAGGCCGTGCTGAGCGGCGAAGGTGCGTGCCGACTCGGTGGGGTAGCGGTCGCTCGCCAGGAACGTCAGGGTTTCGGGGTCGGCCTTGGTGAGCCGCTGGGGGAGCCGCTTCACCAGGGACACGGGAACCCGTGCGCGCGGCGCACGAACCCCGTAGTGGTCGGCGATGAGCGAGACCAGGTCGGGGAGGGCGGGGGTGTCGTCGTCCAGAAGCCAGTACGAGGTGTGCTCGGCGGTCTCGTCCGTCGGGACGAGCGTCATGAACCGGGCGAGATGGTCGACCGCGACCACCGGGACGAACGTCGAGGCGTTGCCGGGGACGGCCATGAGCGTCCCCTGCCAAAGGTCCTTCAGTGTGGTCGCGAGGCCGATGTACTGGTCGGATTCGCCGGTGGCGCTGTCGCCGACCACCGCGGACGGGTTGACGACCGTCCACGGGACGCCGAGCCGGTCGGCCTCGGTCTGGAGCACCACATCCGCCTCGACCTTGGACGCCTCGTAGGCGCCCAGCGTCCGGTACGCGGCGCGCCGCTGCTCCTCGCCCCACGTCGACGCGGACTGCCCGCCCACCCGGTAGCCCGAGACGTGCACGAGACGGCGCAGGTCCGGCAGGCGGGACGCGAGCGCGACGATCGCGCGGACGCTGTCCACGTTCGCGCGGCGGGCCTCGTCCTCCGTCATTCCGAAGCGGAAGGCCGCCGCGCAGTTGTAGATCTCGGTGACGCCGTCGCAGTCGTCCGGCCCGACCAGGGACGGGTCGGAGAAGTCGACGCGCACGTCGTCCGGGGCGTCGGCCTGCCCGTGGTCGGCCAGCCATGCGGCGAGCCTCCGGAAGGACGACTCGCTCCGGGTGGCCGTGGTGACCCGAACGCCCGTCCGCCCGAGTTCGAGGACGAGGCGGCGTCCGATGAAGCCGGTCGCGCCGAACACCAGCGCGTGCCGTTCCGTCGCGGTCATGACGCGTCCACCAGGCGGGCGAGGGCGTCGGCGGCGTTCCGCAGCGGTTCGACGGATCGCTGGGCGCGCGACACGATCAGCGCGCCCTCGATCATGCTGACCAGGGCCGTCGCCAACGACCGGGCCTCGGCGTCCGGCCGTCCGTGCGCGGCGAGGTACGCGGCGACCGGCGTGATCCACGAGTCGAAGGCGTTCGCGCAGGCGGTCCGCAGCCGGTCGTTGTGCGCGCCCATCTCCAGCGCCACGACCGAGACCGGGCAGCCCAGCTGGAAGTCGCTGTCGGCGAGCATCCGCGCCAGCACGTCGATCACGTTCCGGAGGACCTCGCCCGGCGGCGCCGTCTCCAGTACCGCGTCGGTGAGCAGCGACGCGAACCGCTCGGCGGCGAGCTCGACGGCCTTCTCCCCGAGGGCCTCCTTCCCCTCGGGGAAGTGGAAGTACAGCGACCCCTTGGGCGCGCCCGCGTGCTCGGTCACCGTGGTCAGCCCGGTGCCGCTGTAACCGCGCCGCTGGACGAGCTCCAGCATCGACTCCACCAGCCGCGCGCTGGTCTGAGCCCCCTTGTTTCCAGCCATGGCGAAATAATAGACCGGTCTACATATTTTTGTTGACTCTTGATCACTTCAAGAGTTGTCGCTATAAAGAGACCGTGCATGACGAGACATCTGAGGACAGGTTCTTCCGCGAGGTCGGCGGCACCTGCGCGGAGCTGAGGCAGGCGTTCGCCCGGCATGTGGGGATGAGCGCGCACCGCGTGCAGCTGCTCGTCCGGCTGCGGCGGCAGGGCGAGACCAGCCACAGCGACCTGCGGCAGGCGCTGGGCATCGACGGTGCGTCCATCACGCGCCTGGTCAAGGAGCTGGAGGGGGAGGGGCTGGCGCGGCGCCGCCTCGACCCGTCCGACAACCGGTACACGCTGGCCGCGTTGACGCAGGATGGCGAGCGCGCCGCCGCCGACCTGGAGCGATCGCACCAGGTGTATCAGGAGCGCCTGCTGGACGGCCTTTCCGCGCAGGAGCAGGAGGCCGTGCTGAGCGCCCTGCGGCACATCCGGACGAACATCACCGAGCAGGAGAAGCCATGAGCAACGACGTGCGGACGGTCGCCGAGGCGATGTACACGGCGTTCAACACGCATGACCACCAGGCCGCCCACGACATCTTCACGGCGGACTTCTACAGCCACCCGATGAACGCGACCGGTCCGGACAGCGTCGCCCAGCGCTGGCAGCAGATGCACAAGGCCTTCCCTGAGCTCAAGGTCACGGTCGAGGACATGGTCGTCGAAGGAAACACCGCCGCCGTCCGCACGAGCGTCCACGGCATCCCCGGCCAGTCGCCCACGATGATGGAGATCTTCCGCATCCGCGACGGACGCATCGCCGAGCTGTGGGGCCTGTCCTCCATGCAGCGCTGAACGGCCGCGATCCACGAGTTCGACATCGCGCGGAGAGGCGATCGTCGACCCTGACCTGTCTTGGCGACGCGTCCGCCGCAGCAGCGCGAAGCACCCCTTTCGGTGACCCGCGAAGGTCGCGAAAGGGGTGCGGACGCGCAGGGCGTCACCTGCCGGACGGTCTGATCAGGCGTCGAGGAGGGCGATGCGGATGTCCTTCACGCCGCTGCTGCGGCGGATCTGGGTGATCATCTTCTGTTCGGTGCCGTCCAGGTGGTAGTCGACGGTGTAGGAGTAGGGCCCGCTGGCCTGCGAACCGGTGATCTTGAGGCGCAGGGTTCCGCCGCCCGAGCAGTGGTAGAACAGCGTCCCGCCCAGGGTGTATCCGTACCAGCCGTTGTTGTCGCTCCAGTAGGTGTAGGTGCCGATGAACGAGCCGCACCCGGATTGGCGCGTGATGTCGACGGCGGTGGCGGACGCGGCGACCGTCGTGGTGGCCAAACACGCCATTGCCACCGAGGCCACCAGGGCCGCCTTGAGTATCGTTCTCATGAATAGTGACCTCGGATCGCGTGGGGTTTTCATTCCTGGCTAGTAAGCGTAGGCAGAGTAGACCCAGCCGCCATCCATCAGCTTGTACCACTTGTTGCCGGAGCTGTTGATGCAGTACACCGAGACCACATCTCCCCAGGTGTAGTCGATGACCTTGGACGCTGCATAGTCATCGGCGTGGACCGGAGCGGGGCCGCCGTTCTTGGAGAAGTGCATGTACGGAAAGCTCGGGAGCCCGGTGCAGGTGTCCGCGTGGGCGGTTCCGGCGGGCACGGTGACGGCGGCGGCGACAGCACTGACGGCGACCATCGTTCGAACGAACTTTCTCACTGCGTCCTCCTCTTTCGGTGTGCGGATGACCCTGAATCGCCGCGCGGCATTTCGTGGGTCGAGTTCGTGCCCAAGACTGCGGGCGGCCCGGGCGGACGGCCAGGGTTCGCGGTGGTCGACCTTGGTCCGTCTTGGTCCGTTCCGGTGGCGTCGCAGGTGAGGCGGCTGAACACCCACGAGCCCGGCGTCGTCGCTTATCCTGCGGTCGGGTCAGTGATCACCGAGCGGCTTTCAGGAGTCACCGCATGCACGATCAGGCTCTGCCTCCCGAATGTCCCGATCCCCGGCATGCGAGGAACGCCGCGGAGTTCGTCGCCACGATGCGCCAGTTAAGGGCATGGTCAGGCGCCACTTTCCGGCAGTTGGAGCGTCGGTCAGGCCTCCAGGGCACTCCCTTGCCGCACAGCACCCTGGTCACGGCGTTGCGACGCGAGAAGCTCCCTCGGGAAGAACTCCTCATCGCATTCGTCCGGGCCTGTGACTGCCCTGCGGAATACGTCGACGTATGGGTGAGCGTCCGGCGCAGGCTGGCCATGCAACAAGCTCAGGGCATGGCCTCGCGCCCGGAGCCTTCCGCCCCATCTCCAGAACGGTCCCCTGCGATTCCGCCGCCATCTCCACCTGCGGTTCCGCAGTTGTCCCGACCCGCGGCTTCGCCGTCGTCCCCACCTGCGGCGGCGAGCAGTGCGGTGCGGTCGCGCCGGGTCGCCTGGCCGACGCTCGCGGCATTCGCGCTGCTGCCGCTCGGAATCGTCACCGTGCTCACCGCCGACAGCGCTCCAAAGCCGCACGCCATTTCGCCGCCGCAGGACCAGACCGCGACGGCTTCCGTGCTCCACGAGTCGGGAGGAGCGGTTCGCATCCGGTCGGTCAAAACCGACGGTTGCCTGTCGGCGCGGCGGCATGTCGACGGCCGGATCTTCCCAATGCCCTGCGCCAACGCGTTCCCGGCGCGCACCGTCCTACCCCAGTCGGACGGCACCTTTGTCATCGGGACCCGGCACCCCGACCTCGGCTCGGGTTGCATGGGCATCCGCCAACTGGAACCACGCGGCGAAGTCGACGACGACTTCTGCGGAACCAAGGGCGGAAATACAGCCGACCGTTTCTGGCTCGTCCACTCGACGGTGCGCCCGAACGCCTACCGACTCCAGCTCGCGCACACTGAGCTCTGCATTCAGACCGCGTCACGCGCTGGGGTGGCGGTCTTCCTTCTTACCTGCGACCCCGCAGATCCCGCGCAAGCCTTCATCATCGAGCCCGACACCCGCCCAGGTCTGTAGGAACACCACGAGCCTGATCGGCCGTCGGCTGGGCGGGGCGTGGCCGCGGTGCGCGAACGCGGCGAACGTGCCGTTCGGGAGCCTGCCGCCTCTCGGCCTGTCCGCGAGCGCTGCTGGTCAGCGCCCTATCTGTACTCGTGAGTCCAGCTTTGTAGACCCATGAGTTGCTCATGGCTTCGCGAGTCCATTAACTTGGACTCATGAGTTCAACTAGCGCCATGTTCTGAAGGGCATCCGCATGTCAGCGATCGTGATCACCGGTGGAACCGACGGGATGGGCAAGGCCCTGGCCCGCACCTACCTCGACCGTGGCGACACCGTCGTCATCGTCGGCCGCGACCCCGCCAAGGCGGCCACGCTTCCGGGCGCCCACTTCATCCAGGCCGACCTGAGCCTGGTCGCCGAGAACCGGCGCGTCATCAAGGAGATCAACGAGCGCTACCCCGCCGTGCACGCGCTCGTGCTGTGCGCCCGGTACTTCCGCTCCACCCGGTTCGTCACGGCCGAGGGCTTCGAGAGCGCCTTCGCGCTGGAGTACCTCAGCCGGTTCCTGCTCAGCCACGGCCTGGACCAGCCGCGCGTCATCGTCAACGTCGCCGGGCCGATGCCCGGCCCGCCCATCGGCCGCATCCACTGGAACGACCTCATGCTCGAACGCGGCTACGACGGCGTCGCCGCCCAGATGCAGGCCGGCCGCGCCAACAACCTGCTCGGCGTCTCCTTCGCGTCCCAGCACGCCGCGGGCCCCACCCGCTACGTCCTGGTCAACCCCGGCCCCGTCTCGACCAGCTTCGCCGGCGAGTACGACCCGGCGACGGCCGCCCACGTCGCGGGGCTCAAGCGGCAGGGCGCCCCCGTTGGAGAAGGCATCAAGCCGATCATCTCCCGCATCGATGCCCCGCCTGCCGAACCGCTCAGCGCCTTCACGCCGACCGGCCGGATCAGCCTGGACAACCCCTCCTTCGTCCCCGGCGACGCCGCTCGCCTGGACGACCTGACCCGCCGCCTGCTGCGGTCCCAGGAGAAGTGAACCCATGCCCCAGACATGGATCGCGGCGTTCAGATCCGCTCCCGTCAGCCCGGACGAGCCGCCGCTCGTCCACCCCTCCCGCGGCTTCGAGGACCAGACGTTCCGCCAGATCGTCAGGGTCCGCGACGGTGGCGACCGCCTGCGCGTGCGGCTCAGCAACCTGTACGGCAAGGAACCGCTCACCATCGCCCGCACCCGCGTCGCGCTCCACGCCGCCGGATCCGCGATCGTCCCCTGTACCGACACCCAGGTCACCTTTGGCGGCGGTGCCCCCGATGTGACCATCGAGGTGGGGAACGAGGCCGTGAGTGACCCGGTCGAGTTCGCCACGGCCGGCGAGACCGATCTGGTCGTCAGCACCTACCAGGCGACGCCGTGCGGACCCGCCACCTTCCACCCGTTCGCCTTGCAGACCGCCTACGTCGCTGCCGGCGACGCCACCTCCCAGCCTGAACTGACCCACCCGGAAGAGAGCGAATCCCGCTTCCATCTCACCGGGATCGACGTGCTGTCGTCCCCCGGCCACCGTGTCGTGGCCGCCTTCGGTGACTCGCTGACCGACGGCGTGGGCACCACGGCCGGGGCCGGCCTGCGCTACACCGACCAACTGGCCCGCCGCACCGCCGCCGCGAACATGTCCGTGGTCAACCTCGGCATCGCCGGAAACCGGCTGCTCACCGACGTCTTCGGGGAGAGCGGAACCGCTCGCTTCGAGCGCGACGTGCTCACCGCACCAGGAGTGACCCACCTCATTGTTCAGTTCGGGCTCAACGACATCTGCCTTCCTGGAATGCTGGGGACCTCTCCGGTGTCCGCGAACGAGCTCATCGACGGATACACGGCCATCGCCGAACACGCGCGGCGCCACGGCCTGACGGCGGTCATCGCGACCATCACTCCGTTCGGCGGCGCCGAAGCGATCAGCTCCGGATTCGACACCCCCGAGAACGAGGAGCTCCGCCGGCACGTCAACGAGTGGATCCGCACCAGCGGAGAGTTCCACGCGGTCGCCGACCTCGACCAGGCCTTGCGTGCCCCCGCCGCACCGGCCACCCTCGCACCCGCCTACGACAGCGGCGACCACATGCATCCCAACGACGCTGGAGCGCAGGTCATGGCCGACGCGATCGCGGACGCACTCCTGCCGCTCACCTGACGAAGCGCCACGATCGAACGATCGTGAGCACCGGCGATGACCTGATCAGGCGGTGCCGGGTGGGCGGTGTGCCGGTGACCGGCCCCGGCGTGTGTTGAGCCGGGGCCGGTCAGCGGGGATTTCGTTAGAGCCAGGCGGTCAGGCGGTCGAGGAAGGTCGTCGCCACCGGAGGACGCGGCTCCGCCAGGACGGCCAGGTGGAAGACGTGCGACATGCCGTCGTAGACGTCCAAGGTGACGTCGACGCCCGCTTTGGCCGCCGCTTCGGCGTAGCGACGGGAGTCGTCCAGCAGGCCCTCGTTGCCGCCGGCCACGATGAGCATGCGCGGCAGGCCGGTCAGGTCGCCGTGGATGGGCGACTGGGGCGCCTGGTCGTTCGGAAGCCCGCCCAGGTACTGGCCGAGGATGTGCTCGAGGATCTCCCGCGTGAGGCCGTCCGGGCCCGCGGGCGCGTCGATCGACGGGCTCGTCGCCGTGAAGTCGGTGACCGGGGAGGCCACGACCACCGCGCCCGGCAGGGGGATGCCCTCGGCGCGCAGGGTGGGCAGCGCTTCCAGGATGAGCGTCGCGCCCGACGACTCGCCGAACAGGACCGTCCGCTCGGCGGGGACGCCCTCGGCGAGCATCGCGCGGTAGGCGCTGACCAGCTCGTCGTGCGCGACCGGGAAGGTGTGCTCGGGCGCGAGCGAGTAGTCCAGGCCGAACGCCGGACGGCCCGCCGTCTTGGAGAGGTCGTACGCCAGGAGCTGCTCGAACTCGGGCATCCGCCTCTCGAAGCCGCCGCCGTGCACGTACAGGACGACGCCCGCCTCCCGCACCGGACGGTGCGACGCGTCCACCCACCGGCCCGGCGCGGGCAGCGTGAACGGCTCGGCGGTGTCGGCGTCGGACGGCAGAGGCGGCAGGTTCGCGAACACGCCCGCGAGGGCGGCGGCCACGGTGTCGTAGGTGTCGGGGCCGGTGATGCGGTTGGTCGTCAAGCAGTTCTCCTTCGTCTGCAGGGTGTTCCAGAGAGGGCTGAGCCCTCGTTCGTCCAGGCGGTCGAGGAGGTCGTCCTCGGGCAGGTTCACGTGGGTCGTGCGGACGGGGTACAGCGCGATGACCGGGATGATCCGGGTCGTCTTGCGCTGGTACTCGGCCCAGCCGGGGTCGGACGCGACGGCGCGCGCCCAGACCTCGTCGCGGTCGGCCCCTTCGAGGACGACCGCGTCGGCCTCCATCGTGAACGGGCCGGTCGCGACGGTGAGGCGCGGGTTGGCGCGCAGGTTGTGGAACCAGGCCGGGTGTCGCGGGGCACCCGCGGCGGACGCGATCACGAGCAGCCGGTCCGGGTCGGGGAGGACGCCGGCGGGGGTGGTGTGCGGACGGCCGGTGCGCGCGCCCGTCGTGGTGAGCAGGACCAGATTCGCGCCCTCGAACATGCCGCCCACGCGCCCGTGATGGGTGCGGAACTCGTCGATGACCTGCTTCTGGAAGTCCACGATCGGTGTGGTCAAGACACTCCTTGCTGATGGTTCGCATGGCGAAGTGAAAGGTGGAGGGCACGCCCGTCCGGCCGAAGGCGCGGGGCGAGTGGGGCAACGGCGGGGTGGGCGAGCCCGGGTGATCTTGCGCGCGCTCGGTTCACGGCGTCCGGACGGGGCACGAAGGCGGCGCGAAGCGCTCAGGCGTGGGTGCGAAAGCGCTCGGGCGCGGGTGCGCGGGCGCTTTGGCGGGGGCGCGTGAGCGCTCGGTGCCGGGGTAGGTGCCTAGAAGGACGTCGCGAACGGCGTCGGCGCGATGCGGTTAGGCGAGGTCCATGCGGTAGACGGCCACCTGCATCATCCCCTTCGGGGTCTCCTTGGTGCTCGCGTACTCGTCCGCGGCCTGGCCCGCCGTCCTCCGTCGGGGCTCCCTTGCGCACGCCACGCGGCACCGGCGCCCATTCAACGCAAGATCACCAGGGGGCGTCAAGCGGCGGTGGCGGGAGCGACCCAGATCACTTCTTGGTACCCCCGGGGGTATATGTGCTACGTTGAGGGCGTTGGGATACCCCCGGGGGTAAAAAGGTGACCGCAAGGAGGCGGGATCGTGTTCTTCGTCGAGACCCTTGAGCTGGAGGGCCTGGGCAACCGCAGCTACCTGGCCGGCGGGCCGCGTGCCGCGGTGGTCGTGGACCCGCCGCGCGACATCGACCAGGTGATCGCGGCGGCGGCCCGGCGCGGGGTGCGGGTCGCCTACGTCGCCGAGACGCACGTCCACAACGACTACGTCACCGGCGGCCTCGATCTGGCCCGCATCGCCGGAGCCGGATACCTGGTGCCCGCCGCCGCGGACGTCGCCTACGCGCGGATCCCGGTCGCCGACGGCGACACGGTGGAGCTGGACGAGGGCCTGGTGCTGCGCGCCGTCGCCACGCCCGGCCACACCCCGCACCACACCTCCTACGTCCTGGAGGAGGACGGACGGGCCGTCGCGGCCTTCACCGGCGGCTCGCTGCTGATCGGCTCCGTCGGACGCCCCGACCTGGTCGAGCCGCGCCTGACCGAGCAGCTGGCCCGGGCGCAGTACGCGTCCGTCCGGCGGCTGGCCGACGAGCTGGCCGACGAGGTCACCGTCCTGCCCACGCACGGCTTCGGCAGCTTCTGCTCGTCCTCGCAGGCCGAGGGCGACACGACGACCATCGGCCTGGAGCGCGCCCGGAACGCGGCGCTGACCAAGGACGTCGACACCTTCGTCGCCGAGATGCTCGCCGGGCTGGACGACATCCCCGCCTACTACGCCCACATGGGCCCGGTGAACGCCGCGGGCCCGGCCCCGGTGGACCTCACGCCCGTGCGCCGAGCCGACGCCGCGGAGATCGCCGCGCGTCTGGCGGCGGGGGAGTGGGTCGTCGACCTGCGCAACCGCGTCGCCTTCGCCGCGGGCCACGTCGCCGGATCGTTCAACTTCGAGGGCGACGGCAAGCTCGCCACCTACCTCGCCTGGCTGATCCCGTGGGGCCGTCCCGTCACGCTGCTCGGCGAGAACGCCGAGCAGATCGCGGACGCCCAGCGCGAGCTGGCCCGGGTCGGCATCGACCGTCCGGCCGCCGCCGCGACCGGCGGACCGGCCGACTGGATCGTCGACGGCGACAAGCCGCGGTCCTTCGCCCGCGCCACCTTCGCCGACCTCGCCGCCGCGCTGCGCGACGGCGGGCAGCGGCCGGTCGTCCTGGACGTCCGCCGCGACTCCGAGCGGGAACTCGGCTTCGTCGAGGGCTCGGTGCACATCCCCATCCACGAGCTGCGCCGCCGCACGGACGAGATCCCGGCGGGCGAGGTCTGGGTGCACTGCGCGGGCGGGCTGCGGGCCGCGACGGCCGCGTCCCTGCTGGACGCCGCGGGCCGCCAGGTCGTGGCCGTCGACGACGGCTTCGACTCCGCCGTGGACGCCGGGCTCACCGTCACCCCGGCCGACGGCCTTCGCTGACCAGAGACAGGAGGACAACACCATGATCTTCGGAAACCTTTTCGGCTCCTCGGGCGGAAGCCGGATCTCCGCCAAGCAGGCGCAGCAGCGCGTCGCGGACGGCCAGGCCGTCCTCGTCGACGTGCGTGAGGCGGTCGAGTGGAACGCGGGGCACGCGCCCGGCGCCGTGCACGTGCCGCTCAGCCGCCTCGCCGGCGGGGGCCAGCTGCCCGCCTCCGCGCGGAACAAGCCGGTCGTGCTCATCTGTCGCTCGGGCAACCGGTCCCGGCAGGCCGCCCAGATCCTCACCGGCCGCGGCGTCGACGCCGTCGACGTGACGGGCGGCATGTCCGCCTGGGCACGTGAGGGATTCCCGGTCACCGGCCCCGGCGGGCGACCCGGCATGGTGGCATGACCACTCTGATCCTGGCCCTGGGCTGCGGAGCCGTCGCGGGGCTGGTGCTGGGCGCGCTCGGCGCGGGGGGCAGCATGCTCACCGTGCCCGCGCTGGTCTACCTGCTCGGGTTCACCCCGTCGGACGCCACCACCGCCAGCCTCGTCATCGTCGCCGTGACCTCGATCACCGCCCTCGTCACGCACGCCCGCGCGGGCAACGTGCGCTGGAAGGCGGGGACGCTGTTCGCGGTGGCCGGGATCGTCCCCGCCGCGGTGGCGGGGCTCGCGGCGGCACGCCTGCCGCAGGCCGTCCTCACCGCCGCCTTCGCGCTGGTCGCGGGATTCGCGGCCGTCCGCATGCTCCGCGCGACCTCCGCACCCGAGCCCGAGCCCGAGCCCGAGCCTGCGCCTGCGCTGGCGCTGGCGCTGGCGCCCGAGCGTGCGCTCGTATCCGTGTCCGCGTCCAGCGGCGAGGGTGCAGGCGGAAACGAGGATGGCGGGACGTCCGAGGCGCGCACCGGTACGGTCGCCGCCTCGGGCGGGACGCCGGAGGCGCACCCGGGCAAGGCCGCCGCCACCGGCGCCGGGCTGGGCGCGCTGACCGGGCTGCTCGGCGTCGGCGGCGGGTTCCTCGCCGTCCCCGCGCTGGTCACCCGGCTCGCCTTCCCCATGAAGGCGGCGATCGGCACGAGCCTGCTGGTCATCGCGGTGAACGCGCTGGCGTCCCTGACCATGCGCGGCGCGGCCGCGTCCTCCCTCGACTGGGCGACGATCGTCCCCTTCGCCGCGGCCGCGATCCTCGCCGCCCGGGACGGACGGCGCGTCGCGTCCCGGCTCTCCGGACGGCTCCTGCAGCGCGGCTTCGCGTTCATGCTCCTGGCGGTCGCGGGCGTGATGCTCGTCGACGCCCTCTTCTGACCCTCGTGCCGCCGTTCCGCCGCGTTCGGCGGCACCGCTGTTTCCAACCCCCCTTGTCGGAATACCCCTGCCCGTATCCTACGGTTGGCCCGACACCCCGGAAAGAAAGAGATCTCCACACCATGGCCATCACGCCCATCACTCCCGAGCAGGCCCAGACCCGCTTCTCCGAGTGGACCGTCGTCGACGTCCGCACCCCCGGCGAGTTCGCCTCCGGGCACCTGCCGGGCGCCCACAACGTCCCGCTGGACAGCCTCGACAAGGCGCTCGACGCGCTCAAGGCCGCCGCCGCGCGCGGCCCGCTGCTGGTCGTGTGCGCGTCCGGGGCCCGGTCCGGCCAGGCGTGCGAGCGGCTGTCGGCGCTCGGCATCGAGGTGGCCACCCTTTCCGGCGGCACCCAGGCGTGGGCCGAGGGCGGACGCGACGTCAACAAGCCGGGCCAGGGCCGCGAGATCTGGGCGATGGACCGCCAGGTCCGGTTCACGGCCGGTTCCCTCGTGCTGGCCGGGGCCGTCGCGGGCGCGTTCTGGAAGCCGGCCCTCATCGTGTCCGGCGGTGTCGCCGCGGGGCTGGTCTACTCGGCCGTCTCGAACAGCTGCGCCATGGCCGCGATGCTCTCCAAGCTCCCGTTCAACCGTCCCCGCACGGGTGACCTCGACGCCACCCTCGCCGCCCTCAAGGGCTGACGAACCCGGGAACGCGTAAGGGCGGCGGCGCGGGGAGCCGGAGAACGGCACCCGCGCCGCCGCCCTTCGTGTTCCGGACGGCGTCCGGTTCCTACGCCTCGGCCGCGGCGACGGCCGGGGTCGCCTTCGGCGCGGGCTTCCGGGTCTCGACGCCGAACACGGCCACCGCGATGACCGCGAGGGCGAGCGGGATGACGCCGAGCAGCGCGGTGAGCCCGATGGACGGCGCGGCGATGCCCGCGACCAGCATGATCGTCACCAGGACGCCGCCGAGCTTGCCGACGCCGGCCGACAGGCCCGAGCCGCGCGAGCGGATCCGGGTCGGGTAGATCTCGGAGCTGTAGGCGGCCAGGATGGACGCGATGACGCTCGTCCCGACGATCGGCCCGGCGAGCAGCACGTACAGCCAGTCGCGGTGCTTGGCCAGGTCGTCCCCGGCGAAGGTCAGCACCCCGAGCGCGACGGCGACCAGGGCCGTGAACAGGATGATCGTCTTCTTCGCGCTCCACAGCCCGTAGAGGGCGGCGGCGAGGAAGACCAGCGGCAGGCCGAGCAGGGCGGAGTCGCGCAGCGCCTTGTCCGCGGTGGCCTGGGCGAGCCCGAGCTTCTGCAGGTTGGACGGGATCCACAGCTGGAAGCCGTAGGTGACCAGGCCGATGCCGAGGCCGAGCACGACGACCGCGGAGGTGAGGCCGGCGAACGGCGGGCGGAACAGCCGTCCGAACCCGCCGTGCCCGTCCGCTCCGTCCTCGGTCTCCGGCTCCGGCTCGGTGGCCTCGACCAGGGACGCGCCGTAGCGGGCCATGACGGCGCGGGCCTCCTCCTCGCGTCCGTGCGAGAGCAGGAAGCGCGGCGACTCGGGGATCCAGTGGTTCAGCAGGATCAGCGTCACGCCGGTCGGCATGCCCGCCAGCCACAGGATGCGCCACGAGTAGGTCGGGACGAGCGAGGCCGACATCCAGCTGGTGACGACGTAGGCGAGCGCGAGCGTGCCGCCGATGAGCACCATCAGCCAGCCGCGGTGCCGTCCGGGGATCGTCTCGGCGAGCAGCGAGAACGTGATCGGCAGCATGCCGCCGGCGCCCGCGCCCATCAGGAAGCACATGGCCAGGTTCCAGCCGAAGGACGGCATGGCGCCGCACGTCGCCGTGGTCACGAACAGGACCCCGGCGAACAGGATGGACGCGCGGCGTCCGATGCGGTCGCCCAGCCAGCCCCACAGGAACGAACCCACCGCGGTGCCGGTGAGCCCGAAGAACGGCAGCAGCGCCACGGGCAGGTGGCCGTGCGGGTTGAGGGCCGACTTCAGCCCGTACTCCTTGGCCACGCCCGGCGCGGTGAACCCGAGCGAGATCGGCTTCATGGCGTCGATGGTGACGGCCGCGGTCAGGACGAGGATCAGCGCGATGTGCGCCGGGCGCAGCTTGGAGTCGCCCTCGGCGCGGACGCGCAGCTCCGGGGGCGGGGCGTTCTTCAGGAAGTCGCGCGGGACCAGGCCGTAGCCGACGGCCACCAGCCCGAGCACGATCAGGACCATCCCGATCATCATCGGGGTGTCCATCGGCATTCCGGCCAGGTGGTAGTGCATGTCCTTGGCGTCGAGGTACATCGGCAGGTGCAGGAGCACACCCGCGACGCAGGCGACGAAACCGCCCCAGAAGAAGAGCGGGTGAGCATAGGCAGTGCTGCCGCTCGAAGAGCGTGCGCGCATGGCGTGTGGTCGTCCTTCCGGACTAGGGGGAATGGCCAGATGCGGGGTGCGAACCTGAGGTGGTGCGAACCTGCGATGCCGCTGGTGCAGGCGGTGATACGGAGATCGGACGCGCGATCAGGGTTCTCGGTTCGACTCGAATCTGAACGTTCTGGACACGCCGATCCGCGCGACCGTTCCCGGGGCCAGCGGCACCGGGGTGTCGGCGGCGATCCGCTCGAAGTCGGCCGCGTGGGGAAGCTTCACCGCGGTGCCGTTGACCGATCCCAGGTCGACCAGGCGCACCTGCCAGCCGTCCAAGGAGATCAGGGTGTGCCGCCGGGAGATCGAGCCGTCGTCGTCGGTCAGCCGCATCGGCATCGCGCGCTTCTCGGCGACCTCGGGCGCGTGCCGCGGCTCGCGTCCGATGAGCAGGTCCGCGACCAGCGGGACGGTCTGCCCGTCGTCGACGAGCAGCACGCCGAGCGGCGGCCGCGGCCCCTTGAAGGGCGCGAGCGTCGCCTGCATCATCGAGATCCCGCAGACCGCGCAGTAGCGCGCCCGGGGATCGTTGAAGTGGTGGTTCTTGCAGTTCACGCCCAGCACATGCGGCGGCTCGAGCACGGAACGCCCCGACGACGAACCCGACCCTGGCTTCGCGGCGGGCGCGGCGGAAGGAGACGCCGAGGGGGAGACCGAGAGGCCCGCGCCGCCCTGCATACCCGGCGAGCTCGCGCGGGGGGAGGTGGGGGATTTCGGGCGGGCGGCGGCCCCGGCTCCCGCGACCGGGATCCCGAGCCCGGGCCCGGGCGACGCGGACGGCGACGGCGACGCCGACGGCGCGATCTTGTGCTCGATGCGCGTCCGAGGCGGCTCCGCGGACGACTCCACACGCGTCGCGTCCTGCCGGATCGCTTCCGGACGCTTCGGCTCGGAACGCTTCGGCTCAGGAAGGTTCGGGCGCGCGGCGGACGCGGGCATCGGCAACACGCCCGCCACCCGGCGTCCTGTCTGCGTGATCTGACGCAACCCGCCGCCGTGCACGACGCCCGAGGACAGCCGTAGACGCGGATCGACCTCCCCGGCGCCGGGCAGGACGAGGTCCAGCCGCGCTATCGGTCCGGAGACGGTCCGTTCCGTCCAGTCGTATGAGGCGGTGCCGTCGATCCTCGTCTCCCGGCCGTCGGAGGTGAGGACGCGGGCCTCGGCGCCTCCGCCGACGAGCACCGCGACGCCGCCGTCGGGCGCGGGACCGGCGGCGGCGCAGGCCAGCGGGCCGCTGTCGCCGTCGTCCGCCGTCGACAGCACGCGGATGACCCGCCCGACCAGCTCGCGGCCGCCCTCGCCCGCGGCGGCCGCGTCGGCCAGGGCCGCGAGCAGCCGGTCGACGAAGACCGCCGGGGCCGCCGGGCCGGGACGCGCGCACACCAGCGACAGGTCCCCTTCGCGTGCGACCAGGCCGTCGCCGGGCAGCGGCCGGACGACGGGCTTGGGCGGGACGTCGTCCCGGGGTGGCGCCGTCACAGCAGCCGTCCGCCGCGGAGCCTCCACTGCACGAACGGGACGCGCATCGGTCCGTTGGAGATCAGCCACACGCCGATCCACACGAACACGAACATCGTCACGAACGTGGACACGGCGACCTTGCCGCCGATGCCGGGCACCACGCCGGCGCGCAGCAGCAGGAACATCACCAGCCCCTCGGGCAGGATCGTGACCAGCCCGAACAGCGTCGGCCAGTCCTTGTCCCAGCGGAACTGCATGAGCAGGTGGTACAGCAGCTCCCAGACGATGCCGACGACCGCCACCGCGAGCAGCATGATGTACGCGGTCTTGTAGGTCGCGGCCAGGCTGCCGCCTCCGGTGCCGGGAAGCACCGGGACGATCAGCGCGGTCAGCACCACGCCGACGGTGCCGAGCATGAACAGCCGGGTCTGGATCCGGCCGGCGAGAGTGGGGGTCACCTTCGCACTACTCCCTCTAGATCGAGCGGTTCAGGGCCCACTTCAGCCATTGGTTCGTCGACCGCACCGGGCCGAGCCGCTTGACGAACCCGCGCTTGGCGAGGTCGGCGGCGATGTCCAGCGCGGCGGTCTGCATGCCCATGAAGCTGTCCACGGCGAGGAAGTGGTTCCCGCCGGTGGCGGCGCCGGTCGCGTACAGCGCGCCGTCGCCGCTCGCGGTGCCGAGCACCTCGAAGTTCGTCCCGACGGCGAGCCGCCCGGCGCCGTTGCGCTGCGCGCCGCCGTTGCGGAGCAGGTCGTCCAGCACGCGGTGCTCGGCCATGTCGGCCTCGAGGCCGGTGCAGTCGATGACGAAGTCGGAGACGATCTGGTTGCGGGCGCCGTTGTCGCTGCGGGTGTGGCTGAGCAGGCGCCCGTCCCTGGTGGGTTCGACCTTCTCGACGATCGCCTGGATCGGGTGGTACCAGCCGCCCTGCCTGCCCCGTCCCAGCTGTCCCTGCCAGCGCCGCAGCCGCGGGGTGGTGGTGCCGCCGACGGCCTTGGAGAGCTGCTTGCGCTTCTCGGCGTCCGCGTTCCGGTACTGCGCCTTGAGCTGGCCGCCGAACGCCGACTTGGGGAAGGTGAACGCCTGGTAGGACCAGCCGTCGCCGCCCTTGCGCCGCATGAACACGCCCGGCCCGTGCGCCCCCGTCACGTACGTGCGGAAGATGTGCACGATCTGCGTCTGCAGCCCGAGCCGTTCCTTGTCGTCGATGAGCCGCTGCAGGACGCGCGAGGCGACGATCCCGGCGCCGCGCACCACGACCAGGCCCGGCCGCGCCTTGAGGAACTCGTACACGTGCTCGTGCGGTTCATAGGCGTTGACCACGCGGTGGTAGTCGTTGTAGGTCTCGCGGAACTCCTGCAGGTCGGGCAGGTACTTCAGGCCCGGGTAGCCGACCGCGAGGTGCACGTACCGGGAGCGGATCGCGATCCGCTTGGTGGGCGTCGTCCCGGCGGGCGGGGTGACGAGCGTGAAGTACCCGCCGCCCGCGCGGCGGCGCACCATGCGCACCTGCCCCTGGGCCAGCATGTTCCAGTACCCGATGCGCTCGGCCTCCTTGCGCACCGTCGCGAACACCGTCCCGGCGCGCGGGGCGAAGAAGTCGGCCATCAGCGGCTCGACCAGGACCTGCCACATGAGCGCGGGCGACTTGTCCTGCCACGCCTCGCTCATCGCGTACGAGGGGAAGCCCCACAGGTTGTCGGGACGCGCCCCCGCGTCGGAGCGGATCCGCTCATGCACGGGAATCTGCGACACGCGGGTCAGGTACTCCCAGTTCTGCCACGGCGTCTCGCTGTTGGAGACCACCCGGATCGCCGAGGCGGGCGCCCCCTGGACACGCAGGACGTCCGCCAGGATGAACGAGCCGAGCCCGCCTCCCACCGACACGAACGGCGCGTCGTAGATCGGTATGCCCGCCCCGCCCACCGTCTGGTCGTACCAGACCGGCGATCCGATCAGCTGCGGCGTCAGGTCGCCGTGGGCATGAGCAGTCGACACGTGGTTGTCCCTCGGCAATCCGTCATTCTGGAATATCGCGACATTTTATACAGAACTTATGCCGCCTAAGGGTCAATCCGAAGCTTCGCCCGAGGGTCCGGTGAACCTCCGCGACAGCGTCCGTCCCGATGGCGCTCGGCGCACCTCGTCCGGTCGACATCTTCGACGAAGCGAACCGCCCGCCCGTTCACCACGGACACGTCTTTCTCACCGTCGACCGATGGATGAGTACCTCGCCGACCTCATTCACCGTCCCGCCGACGCTCCCCGTCCTCGCATCACGAGGGCGGGAGCCGGAGCTGGAACACGACGCGGTCGACCGCCGGTCCGTCGTAGTCGGCGACGGGCCCGGCGACGCTGAAGCCCATCGCGGTGTGGAAGGCGATGGAACCATGGTTCTGCGGTGAGGTGATCGCCCTGACCTCCGTGCGCCCCCCGGCCGCGGCCAGCTCGAAGAACTCCTGGTAGAGGCGGCGGGCCAGACCGCTGCCCCGGAGGCGGGGGTCGACGCCGACGAAGTGGATGTAGGCGGCGTCGGGCATCGACGGCGACAGCAGTCCGACGAGGAACCCCGCCAGGCCCTCGTCGTCCTCGGCGACCAGGCTGGTGCGGTGGAAGTGGTCCAGGAACAGGCGGGGCAGGACCGATCGGATCGGCCGTCCCCACCAGTCGTCCACCACGCTGATGATGCGGTCGTGGTCCTCTGGTTCGGCCGGTCGCAGGCGCACGCTCTCGTTCATGATCACGAATCGTCCCGGCAGAGCCCGCCCGCTGTCCAGCGCGTTCGGTGATTCGCGCAGGCCGAAGGGCTGAGGGCCACTGCCACGCAGGGAGGGCATCGACCGGGCGGCGGCCCTCCCGGCGCGCGCCCTACGCCCCAGGACGTAGCGCGAGAGTCGCCCGCCGTACGACGCGCCCCCGCCCGCCGACCGGAAACCCTGACGGCCTGGCGCTGACGCCGCTCACGCGCCGCACGGCCGTCCGGCCAACCCCCGTGGCCCGCGTGATCCGAGCGCTCCAGCCCGGCATGCACGCGGTCGGCGCCTACGGCGAGCACCTCCTGACCGGGAATCCGCCGCGCGGTGAGGTGCGGAAGCTGTTCTTCCCTCCGGCGGTGTCGCTGACCTTGCTCACCCTCGCCACCACCTTGTCCGTCTACAAACCCTGGGGACGGTTCCGCCGCACCTCCAACCGCTGACCCGGTGAGGTCAGTCGTCGCTCGGGAATCTGGCGTCGCCGGCGCGGCGGCGGTCGGCGATCTCGACGAGCTTGGCGATCTGCCCGGCGGGCACGGGGATGCCGGGGGTCTCGAACGTCCAGCGCAGGAACTCCTCGACGTTCATCGCGGGGACGTCGCCGAGGTAGGGGAGGACGTAGGCGGGCGTGTCCGGTTCGCTGCGCCAGCTTTCGGCGAGTGAGCCCATGTCCACCGCGTCGTACCCGAGCACGTCCAGCAAGTGGACGGCCTCCGCCTTGGCGTCCGCGTCGTCGCCGGCGATGGGCAGCGCGCTGCGGTCCGGCGTGTCCGTGGGACGGGCCAGGGTGACGATCTGGTGCGGGGTGATCGAGTTGAACGCCTTGACCACCCGGGAACCCGTGAGGCGCCGCTGCAGCAGAGCGCTGGAGGTCAACTCCGCGTCGTCCAGCTCGGCCAGGTGACCGTCCCGCTCGGGGTAGTAGTTCGCGGTGTCCAGCACCGTCTTGCCGGTCAGGGCCTCAACAGGAAGGTGTTCGAAGGCCGTCAGCGGCACGGCCGCCACCACGAGGTCGGCAGCGCGTGCCGCCTCCGCGGCGGTGGCGGCACGAGCGCCCTCGCCGAGCTCGGCGACGAGGTCGGCGAGCGTCTCCGGACCGCGCGAGTTGCTGAGGACGACCTCCAGCCCGGCCGCGAGGGCCAGCCGCGCCACCGAGGCGCCGATCATTCCGCTGCCGATGAGTCCGAGCGTCTGGGACACGCCTGTCTCCGTTCGAAGAAGTGTCGTGGAGAGCCGGACGCACGTCGGCGTCCGCGCTCACCCGACAGCCTGCGGCGGCCTCGACCACCGAGCCAGGCCCGTGTCCCGCGTACTCACGCCGTGATCACCCGACGGCCGTCCCGACGTAGACTTTCCGCGTGGACGACCGGACCGAGCTGAGCGAGTTCCTCAAGTCACGCCGGGCCCGGCTGCGGCCGCAGGACGTCGGGCTGCGCGACCACGGCCGGGTACGCCGGGTCGCGGGACTGCGGCGCGAGGAGCTGGCCCTGGTGGCGGGCGTCAGCATCGCCCACTACACCCGTCTCGAGCAGGGCAGGGGCGACAGCGTCTCGGACGAGATCCTGGACGCCGTCGGCACGGCGCTCCGCCTGGACACCGACGAGCGGGCCTACCTGCATCAGATCGCGCGTCCCCCGCGGCGCTGCGCGGAGGCCGCCGCATCGCCGGACGTGCCCGCGAGCTTCCACTACCTGCTGGAGTCGTTCGTGATGACGCCCGCGCTGGTGGTCGGGCGGCACGGCCAGATCCTCGGCTGGAACCGGCTCGCCGTGGCGGTGTTCGGCGACTTCCCCACGCTGCCGGAGGACCGGCGCACGCTCTCGCACCTGCTGTTCACAGAGCCGTCCTCGCGCGAGCTGTACGGCACGGGCTGGGAGGACGCGGCACGCGAGCTGGTCGCGCAGCTGCGCGTCCTGTTCGGGGTGTACCGCGGGGACGCCGCGTTCGTGGCGCACATCGCCCGGATGCGGGAGCTGAGCGCGGACTTCGCGCGGCTGTGGGACGAGCGTCCGGTCGCCCGCGCCCAATCCCGGGTGCACGTGCTGCACCATCCGGTCGTCGGCGAGCTGACCCTGCACCGCGAGCTCGTCACGCCGCCCGAGGAGCCGGCGTGCTCCGGGCTGGACCTGTACGTCGCCGAACCGGGCTCGCCGTCCGAGCAGGCCCTGCGGAGACTCGCGACCCGGTGACGGCCGGCCGCTCAGCGGCCGGGGTTCGATGGGGGGAGGCGCAGGCCGGCCAGGTCCGGCGGGACGGGGCGGTCCGGGGGACGCATGACGGGTGCCAGGTCGTCGTCGACCGCGGTGGCGGGTGCGTCCGCGAGGTGGAAGCGGTTGCGCAGGCGTCCGTAGAAGTCGGTGGGTTCCAGGCGGATCAGGCGTACCGGATCGGGGGCCCGGAAGGCGGCGATCCAGTCGCCGGGGTCGAGGACCGCGCGGAGCTCGCCGTCGATGCTGACGGCCGCGCGTCCGGAGTGGGGGAGGATCCGCACGATGACCGCCTCGTCGGGGGCCGCGACGATGGACCGGTCGAAGGGCATGTGCGGCGCGATCGGGGTGAAGACGACGGCGTCCATGTGCGGGGAGAGCACGGGGCCGCCGGCGGAGAAGCTGTAGGCGGTGGAACCGGTGGGCGTGGCGATGGCGAGGGCGTCGGCCGAGTACGAGGCCAGCAGCCTTCCGGCGAGGTACACGCCCGCGCTGACCTGGTGGTCGCGGGCGAGTTTCTCCACGACGACGTCGTTGAGGGCGTTGACGTCCAGGGCGACCCCCCAGTCCTCGGCCCTGGCGCTCGCCGGGCGGACGTCCGGGGGCGGCAGCGCCGGCACGCGGCCGTAGTGGAGCAGGGACTCCATGTCCGCGGGCATCTGCGGCGGTCGCGACGCGCGCATGGTCAGCGTCATGCGGTCCTCCACCAGGGCGCGGCCCGCGTGGACGGCGTCCAGGGCGGCGCCGGTGGCGTCCGCGGGCACCTCGGTGAGGAACCCGACGCGTCCTCCCGCGTCGACGCCGAGCACGCAGGCGCCGATCTTCACCGCGATGCGGGCGCCGCGCAAGAACGTCCCGTCGCCGCCGAGGGTGACCACCAGGTCCGGGTCCCCGGCCGCGTGCGCCTCCTCGCGTCCCGAGCGGCGCTGGTGGTCCTCGGACCAGACGTCGATCTCGGTGCAGGTGACCCCGTTGGCCCCGCACCAGGCGTGCACCGTGTCGGCGGCGTCCACGGCCGCGCCGCGACCCCGGTGGACGACCAGTCCGATCCGCTGGACGGGCATGCGAAACCTGATCCTCTCCCGCGCCTGCCGGCCTCGCGACCGTCGGCCTCGCGTTCGCCGGGAACGTCCCCCGCCGGATGCCCCGGCGAACGCGCCGACGCCGATTCTTGGGGATCGCTTGATCCCGGAGGCTCGGGTCAGAGGCCGAGGCCGCGGCGTCCGGTGGTGTTGAGGTCGGCCTCCTGGAAGCGGTCGGGCCAGGAGCGCTCGTAGTTCTCGTCCGGGAAGTCGGACGGGCTGGAGCCGGTGGCGAACGCGTCGCGGACGCTCGCGGCGTAGCGCTCGTTGCGCGGGCACCACGGCGCGGCCGGGATGTACATGACGTTGCCCCAGCCCTCCTGGCCGGTGACCGGCGCGACGCTGTGGATCATGTCGCAGTGCCACCAGACCGAGTCCCCGGCGCGGACGTCCGGGATGCCGGTGAGGGCCTTCATGAGCAGCGGGTGCCACCGCTCGCTCGCCGGGAAGACCTGGTTGACGGTGACGCCGCACATGTCGTCCTCGGGGACGTCCGGCAGCAGCGGGCGCAGCAGCAGGTAGGCCATCGCGCCGGGGATCGGGACGGTGTGCAGGACGCCCTGGTCGTGGTCCATGTCCGACAGGGCCGTCCAGCCCTGGAAGGTGCGGAAGGCCGAGCACATGGTGGTGCCGGGGTACTGCGGGCCGTCGGTGCGGTGCGCGGCGTCCCACGGGTCGTACCGCTCGACCGTGCCGTCGAACAGGTGCCGGAAGGCCCGCTGGTAGGCGGAGGTCATCCACAGGTCGAGCGTGCCCGGGTCCAGGTGGGTGCCGAGGCCGCCCGAGTCGGTGCCGGGCGGGCGGCGGCGGATCCGGTCGGGGTAGAGCGAGTCGCGGTCGGGGTCGAACCACTGGACGCCCTCGGACCCGTGCTTCCACCGCGCGTTCAGGAACCCCTGGACGCGTGCCATCCGGTCGCTCTGGCGCGCCTGCATCTGCGCGTGGGACCAGTAGACCGGGTAGATCTCCGGCTTGGACCCGACGCTGCCGAAGAAGTCGTCGCCCGGCCCGCGGTACGCCTCGCGGAAGCCGTTGCGCTCGGTGTAGTCGACGATGTCGCGGTCCCAGGCGAGGGCCTGCTCGCGCGGGAAGTGGCCGCGGACGACCAGGCAGCCGCGCCGCCGCAGCGCCCGGACGGTCGCGTCCGGCACGGTTCCGGCCTCGATGTCGGCGTAGTCGACGACCGGCCAGACCTCCTCGCCCCGCTCGCGCGCCACGGTGATGTCGGCGACCTCGGCCTCCATGGCCCGCTCGACGACGGCGAAGACCTCCTCGACGGTCCGTCCCGAGGCGGCGATCCGGGCCCGCAAAGCCCGCTTGATCTGCCGGATCGCGCCGGGCAGGTCGTCCGGGGTCTCCTCCCAGTGGGGCAGCGGCGGGGGCGCCGGGTCGGCGGGGCTGGGCGCGGCGGCGGGGGTGGTCACTGCGGCGGCCTCCTTCAAGGTAGGACTCCTTACTAGAAAACGGACACTACGCCCGCGAGTCCCTTCCAGGCAAGGCCGCTTACTAGAATCCCCGGTCATGACCGCCTCGAAGCCCACCCTGGACCTGGTCCGGAACGTGACGGACGAGCACGTCCTGCGCGCGCTCATCCGGCACCGGCGGATGACCCGGGCGGAGCTCGCGGCCGAGACGGGCGTCTCCCGGCCGACGGCGGGCGAGAGTGTCCGGCGGCTGGTCGAGGCGGGCCTGGTCGTCGACTCGGGGGAACGCACGCCCGGCGGACGCGGACGCGGCCGGGTCGGCTCCTACTACGCCCTCGCCGACACCACCCGGACGGCCTGGGCGATCAGCATCGCCCCCGAGGCCGTCGTCGCCGAGGCCGTCGACGTCTACGGCGAAACGGTCGGCCGCGCGGCGGAGGGCTCCGGGCCGTCCGCCGCGCCCGACGACGTCGCCGCGGCCCTGCGGGCCGTCGCCGAGCGCCTCGCCGCCGATTCGGGACCCGCCGCGCTCGCCGTGGTGAGCGCCGCGGATCCGGTCGACCGCGCCACCGGACGCCTCGTCCACCTGCCCGACGCGCACTTCCTGATCGGCGAACTCGACCCGCCCGGCGTCCTCGCCGGGCACGTCGCGGGCCCGGTGACCGTGGACAACGACGTCAACTGGGCGGCTCGCGCGGAGCTCGCCGCGAGCCCCGGCGGCGACACCTTCGCCTACCTCTACCTGGGCGAGGGATTGGGCTGCGCGATCGTGAGCGACGGATGCGTCCTGCGCGGCGACCGCGGCCTCGCGGGCGAGGTCTCCCACCTCGTCACCACCGGCCCGGAGGGACGGGCCGTCGCGCTGATCGAGGTCTTCGGCCTGCTCGGCCTGCGGCATCCCGGCTCCACTGCCATCGACCCCGAACGGCTCCTGGAGACGGCGACCGGCTCCGCCACGGTCCGCGCGGCGCTCGCCGAGGCGGTCGGCGGCGCGCTCACCGCCATCGCCTCGCTCATCGACCCCGAGTACATCGTCGTCGGCGGTCCGTGGGGTCAGAACCCGGACATCTTCCACGCCCTCCGGGACGCGACGTCCCGCAACCCCCGCGTCCCGGTCCTGCGCCCGGCGTCGGTCCCGTCCGCGGCGTTCACCGCCCTCCGCGCCGCCGCCCTGACCGGCCTGCGCGACAGCATCGTCACCGCGCCCCGCTGACGCGACGTCCGGCGTCCCGGGACGGCCGGGCGCCCGGTGTCAGCGGCTGCTCCACCGGAAGCGGGTCCAGCCGCCGACGGGTTCGGCGCCGAGGCGGCGGTAGAAGCCCTCGGCCCCCTGGTTGCCGTGCGCGACGTCCCATTCGACGCGTCCGTCCGTGAGGGACCGCAGGGTGTTCAGCAGTTCGCGGCCGAGACCGTAGCGGCGGTGCTCGGGCCTGACGTACAGGTCCTCCAGCCAGATCCCGGAACGGGTCTCCCAGGACGAGAAGGTCGGGTACCAGAGGGCGAGCCCGGCGACCGTGCCGGGGACGTCCGGAGGTGAGGCGACATGGGCCCGGATGACCGGGTCCTCGCCGAACAGCGCGTCGTGGGTGCGCCGCCGGTGCAGCCGCATCAGGTCGACCGCGCCCTCGTGCTCCGCGTGGTCGAGCAGGAGCGCGCAGATCTCCTCGAAGTCGCCGGGCTCGGCGGGACGGACGGGCATGGGTTCTCCAGGAAAGTCAAAGGTCAGAGGGGTTGGTCGGGGGCGCGCTGGAAGGTGGGCGCCCTGCCGTAGGACGCCTTGCGCGAGGCCCGGCGGAGCGTCGTCAGGACGGCCGGCCCGAGGACGACGATGGCGATGGTGTTGGTGATGGCGCGTCCGGTGTCCCAGCCCGCGGTCGAGGTCAGAAGGGTGAACACGGTGAAGCGGCGCAGGTTGTCCCAGACGGGGTCGCCGGGGACGTAGGAGATGTGCCCGTGGTGGTAGGGCACCTCGGCGCCCGTGATGAACGGCCAGAACCACAGGTTCATCAGGAACCCGAACAGGTAGGCCACGACGATGCCGTAGGCGACCAGCATCGCGATCTCGGCCTTGCCGGTGACGCGGCGGGGCAGGAGCCCCGCGCCCATGCCGATCCACGCCGAGCACATCATCTGGAACGGCAGCCACGGCCCGACCCCGGCGGTCAGCAGCGCCGAGGCGAACAGCGAGGTGCAGCCGAGCGCGAACCCGAAGCCCGCGCCGAAGACCCGTCCGGCGAGCACCAGCATGAAGAACACCGTCTCGATGCCCGCGGTGCCCGCGCCGAGCGGCCGGAGCGCGGCGTTGACCGCCGACAGGACGCCGAGCATCGCCAGCGCCTTGGAGTCCATGCCGCCCTCGGTCAGCTCGGCGAGCACCACGATGATGACCACGGGCAGGATGCCGATGAACACGAACGGCGCGTCCGGGGCGTGCTGCATGCTCTCCGGCCGGACGCGGACCAGCAGCGGCCAGACGAACATCATGAGCCCGGCGAGCGAGGCGAGGACGAGCACGACCGCCGCCCTCGGCCCGACCCGGACCGCCTGGTCGGCACGCCCCCACACGCGCCGCTTCCCCTGCGCCTGGGCCTGGTCATCCGGCCGGTCCGTCGAAGCTGTGACCTGTGTGCTCATCGGATGGCCTCCGCGAGGGCGGCGTCGACGTCGGCGACGGTGAGCCAGTCCGGGCCGAGGATCTTGGCGGTCTGCGGCGCGAACGCGGGGGAGCCGCCCAGCACCTCGACGGCTGGACCGTCCGCCACGACCTCGCCCTCGGCCATGACGGCGACCCGGTCGGCGACGGCGGCGACGAACTCCACGTCGTGGGTGGCGACGACGACGGCACGGCCCTCTTCTGCCAGGTTCGCGATCGCCGCCGCGAGCGCGGTCTTGGCGTCGTAGTCGAGGCCGCGGGTCGGCTCGTCCAGCAGCATGACGCGCGGCGAGGCGGTCAGCTGGACGGCCAGCACCAGTGCCAGCCGCTGCCCCTCCGACAGGTCGCGCGGGTGCGCGGCCGGGTCGACGCCGGGCGCGATCCGGTCGAGCAGCGCCCGGCAGGAGCCGGGGGACGCGCCCGACTCGCGGTCGGCGGCGTCGCACTCGTCCGCGACGTGTTCGAGGTACAGCAGGTCGGCGGCCGTCTGCGGGACGAGCCCGACCCGCTTGCGCGCCTCGCCCGCGGTCAGCCGCCGCGGGTCGGCGCCGCCGACGTCCACGGTGCCGCCCTGCCGGGGCCCCGAACCCTGCAGTGCCCACAGCAGCGAGGACTTGCCGGACCCGTTGCGGCCCATCAGCGCGAGCACGGTGCCCGCGCCCAGCGTGAGGTCGACCCCGCGCACCGCGACCGTCGCGCCGTACCGGACGACCACGCCCTTCGCGGTCATCAGCGGCTCGGGCGGCGTCCCTGCGACGGGCCTCGGCCGGGATGGCAGCGCGTCGCGGAGCGGGCGGGCCCGGCGGCGGGCGTCCCGGACCGACAGCGGCAGCGGATCCCAGCCGGCCAGCCGCCCGAGGGCGACGATGGGCGGCCCGATCGGCATGACCCGCAGGACCTCGGACGGAGGCCCGTCCACGACGCCGCCGTCGCCCCGGACGTACAGGACGCGGTCGGCGAACGGGACGACCCGCTCCATCCGGTGCTCGGCCAGGACCACCGTCGTGCCGAGGTCCTGGACGAGCCGCGCGAGGGTCGCCAGCACCTCCTCGGCGGCCGTCGGGTCGAGCGCCGAGGTCGGCTCGTCCAGCACGAGCAGCCGCGGGTGGGTGGTCAGCACCGAGCCGATCGCGACGCGCTGCTGCTGCCCGCCCGACAGCGTCCGCAGCGCACGTCGTCGCAGGTCGGCGATGCCGAGCAGGTCCAGGGTCTCCTCGACGCGGCGGCGCATCACCTGCGGGCGCAGCCCGAGCTGCTCCATGCCGTAGGCGAGCTCCTCCTCGACCGTGTCGGTCACGAACCCCGCCAGGGGGTCCTGCCCGACCATGCCGACCAGGTGCGCGAACTCGCGCGGCGGGCGGGCGTCGGTGGTCTGCCCGCCGACCTCCACGGTGCCCTCCAGGTGGCCGCCGGTGAAGTGCGGGACCAGGCCGTTGAAGGTGCCGAGGAGGGTGGACTTCCCGGCGCCGGTGCGGCCTGTGACCAGGATCAGCTCGCCCTCGCCGACGGTCAGGCCGACGTCGGCGAGCACGGGGTCGGGTTGCCCGTGGTACCAGAAGCTGACGTGCTCCAGACGGATCATGCGTGGGCCTTCTCGACGGCGGGTCGCCGCTCCTCGCCCGCCGCGGGCGCGGGCTCGGCGACGGCGGACCCGGGACGCGGGGTGAGGTGCGCGGGCAGGACGCCGGCCAGGACCCCGAGCAGCGGCGTCCAGGACAGCATCGGCCACGACAGGTCCGACAGCGACGGGTTGAGGTTGGTGGGGTCCACGCTGGACGTCGCGAACAGCGCCGCCGCGACCGCGACGCCGCTGACGGCGACGAGCAGCTCGGCGGGACCCCAGCGGTCGGGGCGGTAGCGGGTCCGCCGGACGCGTCGTCCGGCGAGCCAGAACCCGGCCAGCGCCACCGCCACCCCCGCCGCGAGGACGGGAAACGCCAGGTAGCGCGGCGTCGAGCCGTCGAGCGTGGCGTACACGCCGACGCACAGCCCGCCCAGCCCGGCGATCATCAGCAGGCCGGTGGCGGCGCGGGCGCGCTTCGGCACCGTCCCGGCGCGTCCGTAGCCGCGCACGTCCATCGACGCCGCCAGGTGCAGCGACCGCTCCAGGGCGTCCTCCAGGACGGGGATGACGACCGTGCGCAGCGCGCGGTACCGGCCGCCGCCCATGCCGCCGCGCAGCTTCCGCGCCCGACGCACCCGCAGGACGCTCTCGGCGAGCTGCGGGAACACCGACAGCGCGACGACCACGGCGGTGCCGATCTCGTACAGCGCCGGGGGCATCGCCTTCAGCAGCCGCTTGGGGTTGGCGAGGGCGTTGCCCGCGCCCAGGCAGATCACCATCGTCGCCAGGCGCAGCCCGTCGTACAGGCCGCCGAGCAGCGACTCGGCCGACACGTTCCCGAACAGCCGGATGCCCGCGGCCCACGCGGGCAGCGGGATCTCCGGCAGGTGCAGGACGATCGTCGACCCCTCCGCGCCGCCGAAGACCAGGCGGAACCCGACCCGTCCGGCGACGATCACGGCGCCGAGGACGACGTAGACGCGGAACGCCATCGCCCACGGCGCGTCCGGGCGGCGCGCCACGACGACGTGGCAGACCACCGCGAGGATCGTCAGCAGCAGCCACGGGTTGGTGGTGCGGCTCGCGGCGACTGCGAGGCCCAGCGTCCACACCCACCACGCGGCGGGGTGCAGGTCGCGGGGCAGGAAGTACGCGGACGGCCTGAGGACGGGGAGCGTCATCATGCCTCCCTGGCGCGTCTGCGGCGGCGAGCGATCACCCAGGACGCGACGGCCAGCGCCACGGCGGCTCCTGCGGCGACCCACGGCGCGTAGTCGGCGGCACCGGACTGCTTCTTCAGGACGTCGTGGACGTCCGGCGCGTTCTCACCTCCGGTGAAGGCGACGTTGCGGGCGGGGTCGTCGGCGGTCGAGCCGCCGCGCGGACGAGGCGGAGGGAGCTTCCCGCCGCGCGTCACCGGAGTGTCGCCACCGCCCTGACCGCCTCCCGCGCCGCCTCCGCTACCGGTGCTCCCGTTGGAGCCGCCCGAGTTCGAACCGCCACCGCCCGAGCCGGAGCCGGGGCCGCCGGGCTGCGAGCCCGGGCCGTTCGAGGTGTTCGGCTGGCGCTCGTTCGGGTCGTCGCCGCTCGGCGGCGGTTCGTCGGGCGCGTTGCACGACTGCCCGGCGGTCCCCGGACGAACCGCCGCCACCCGCGGCCTCGGATTGCTGTCGGCGGTCGCGTTCAGCGAGAACGACCAGCCCTCGAACCCGCCCTGGACGAAGTCGCGGTTCTTCACGCCCCACTGGCTGTACTCCCAGGCGCAGTTGTTGCCCGCGTGCCAGTACGACCAGTACCCGGAGGCGGGCGGGGTGTCCACGCACGCCTCCCGGTACCCGGAGTTCCCCTTGATCGGGATCTTCTCCACCGCCGACGGCCGGTTCTCGATCCGGCAGATGAACGCCTCGCCCCAGCGCTGCACGCCCGCGATCTGGAACCCGGCGTTCTTCAGCGCGTCCAGTCCGGTGCCGCGGCCTGTCTGCGGGTCGCAGCGGACGATGGTCGTTCCGCCGAGCGCCTGGAAGTCCACCACGACCGTGACGCCGGTGCCCGAGGTGCAGAAGCCCGGGTGGCCCTTGGACGGGTCGATCGCGTACGCGTCCGGGACGGCCGCCACCGCCGCGACCACGAGAGCGGTCGCGGCGGTGGCGGCGCTGGCCCGGCGCGCCGGGGACGCGCTCACTTGACGGTGAGGTTCGCGGTCGAGGTCGTGGTGCCCGCGGTGCCCGTCGCCTGGATCGTGTAGGTGTAGGTGCCCTTCGCCGTCGGCGTGACCGTCTTGGTGCCGCCGGGCACGGCCAGCGTCCCCGACCACGAGCCGCCCCCGGCCGCGGGCGCCACCGCGCTCGCGGTCAGGCCGGTCGCCTGGTTGGACGTCCAGGTCAGCGTGGTGCTCTCACCCAGGTTGATCGTGCGGTCCAGGTCGTTCACCGACAGGTTGACCGACGGACGGCCCGGCTTGACGGCCGTGTTGCGGGGCGTCACGCGCGGCGCGGGATTGGTGTCGATGCCCCGGTTCAGCGAGAACGACCAGCCCTCGAACCCGCCCGGGACCACGTTGCGGTTCGCCGCGCCGTAGCTGCTGTAGCTCCAGGTGTTCCCGGAACCGTCGGCGTTCCAGTACGACCAGTAGGCCGCTCCGGGCGGGGTGGTGATACACGCCTCCTTGTAGCCGGTGTTCCCGGTGATCGGGATGCTCTCGGTGGGAGAGGGACGCCCGTTGAGCCGGCACACGAACGCCAGGCCCCATTGCGCGGCGCCGGTGACGCTGATCCCGGCGTCCTGGAGGGCCTGGATGCCGGTCCGCTGCGCGCCGGGCGTCGGGTTCGGCGAGCACTTGGTGAGCGTCGGCGCGGCCGTGCCGCCGTTGCCGTTCAGTTCCTGGAAGTCGATGACGACGGTGACGCCGGTGAGGGCGTCGGCGCCGGTGCAGATCCCGTTGTAGGGGGCCACCGCCCGCGGCGCGGCGGCGCGGGCAGGGGCGGCGTGCGCCGCGGGGACGGAGAGGAGCAGCACGGTCAGGCCGGAGGCGGCCGCGATCGCGGATCTCATTGGTGGGGGTTCCTCTTCGGTGATTCGCCGCCCGGTTCGTCGGACGGTGGTGTGGTGGAGTGCGCCGTGGACGGTGCGCCAGGCGGCGGGGACAGGGAGACCGTTGTCGCGGGGGCGGCGACGGAGGCGAGCTCCGACGGCGACTCCGCGGGGGCGAGGAGCGTGGTCGAGGGGGCCGCGGCAGAGGAGCCGCTGCTCCGGGCGCGCCGGGTGCGCTTTCGGCGGGAGAGGAAGTAGACGCCTCCGCCCACGAGGACGGCGGCGAGCGCCGCGCTTCCCGAGGCGAGCAGCCAGGTCGACGTTCGCCAACCGGAACCGGACGTGGCCGGGGACTGGGCCGCGACCTGCTGGACGCTCAGGGCGACGGGGGAGTTCTGAGCCGTCAGCCACGACCGCCCGGAGACGCCGGGAGCGGCGGCGATGCTGGTGGGAACGTCGCTGGCCGTCCCGCCGGGCTTGGCGAAGCCGCCGTCCGGACGCAGCAGCGTCCCGAGGACGCGGACGACACCGTCGGGACTCAGCCCGGCGGCGAGGCGTCCGGTGGCGGCATCGGCGCTGCGCGCCACGTCGACCGTCCCGCCCGCGCCGTGCACGACGCCATCCCCGCCGGACAGGCGGCCGAGGCCGGTGACGGCCCTGACCAGCGCGGACCTCCGGGTCCGCGACCAGGCGGCGGGCGCGGACCCGAGCCTGGCCGCGACCTGGACCGCGGACGCGTCGGCCACACCGGTGACGTCGCCGCGCGGCCCCGCGTTGAGCGAGGCGATCGCGGCGGCGGTCGCCGTCACGTCACCGGTCGCGCACGCGGACGTGCCGAGGACGGCCGGGAACGTGCCGTCCGCGCACTGGCTCTTGAGCAGGACGCTGAGCGGGACGGCCGCGTCGCCGGGGGACGCCCCGGCGGTGGTCGCCAGGACCGCCCACGCCTGCCGCCGCACCGAGGTGTCGGGGCTGCCGTAGGCGCCCGTGTCGACGAAGTGCCCCTGGGCGGTGCGCAGCCGGGCAAGGCCGTCCCGCAGCCCGGCGACCGTGGTCGCCAGGTCCTTGGGCGCGGCGGGCTCGTACTGGAGGAAACGTGCGATGAGCTGCAGCTTCGCGAGCGGCTCAGCATAGGCCGCCGCCGTCTTCTCGTAGGGGACGCCGTAGGCGTACGCCTTCACCGACTCCGGAACCAGGAGGAACCGGGACGCGCGCGTGACGGCCACGGGCTGCTCGCCCAGCGAGCGGAGCGCGAACACGACGTCGGCGGTGGCGTCGTAGTCGACGTAGGTCCGTCCGCCTTCGGTGACCTCGATGTGGTCGCCGTCCACGAGCTTGCCCGCCAGGTACGAGCCGAGCCGTCCGGCCGAGGTCGGAACGGCGGGCTGCGCCTGGCTCTGCGTCGGGGTGACGACGGGCTTGTTCTGCGGGTTGGCCGTCTTCTTGTCACCACCACCACCACCGCCGTTGTTGCTGCTCGGCGGGGGTGCGGGTGACCCGGTCCGGCCGCTGGGCGGCGCGACGGACGGCGGACCGGCTCCGGGCCTGGGCTTGGGCAACGGCAGGTTCCCGCCCGGCTTGGACGGCTGGTTCCCGTTGCCTCCGCCACCGGGCTGCGGCTGGTTCCCGTCGCCTCCACCGGGGGCTTCGCCGTCTCCGTCCCCGCCCGGCGTCGTGCCCTTCACCAGGTTGTAGAAGCCGACCTGGGACAGGCCGAGGGACGCCTGCGCGCCGGCGCGGACCCAGGTGTCGGTGCCGGTGATGCCGCTGTCGCGGGCGCCCTGGTACTGGTCGGGGGTGTAGGCGATCGCGCCGACCTGGTCAGCGAGCCGGTTGCCGGAGTCGGCGGACGTGACCTGCGCGGACTTCAGGTAGGCGGTGCCCTTGTCCACGGCGTCCTTGGCGTCGCCCGCGTCCGCGAGCGCCTGGACGACCAGGCCGGTGCTGTTGGTGTTGGGCGCCTCGGTGCTGACGCCGCCGCCCCAGCCGCCGCCGGCGGACTGGCGTCCCTTCAGCCAGGCGACGGTCTTCGCGATCGGGCCGTCCAGACCGGTCGCGCCGGCCTTGCGCGCCGCCAGCAGCGCCGACAGCGACATCGCGGTCGCGTCGCCGTCGGGCGCGGCCTTGCCGGATGCCCTGTCCTCGTCGCAGGTGGAGAGCCTGGTGTTGTCCGCGGTGTGGTCGAAGAAGATCCGGAAGTAGCCGTCCGAGCACTGCTGGGAGAGCAGGGCGTCGAGGGCGAGCCGGTCGTTCTCACCCGCCCCGGCCAGGCCGATCACGCCGAGCGCCTGGCCGAACATGTTGGAGTTGTTGTAGACCGAGCTCGACAGGTCCGGGTTCTTGGAGTAGTCGCTGACGCGGCCCCTGTCCGGCCCGGTCCGCATGATCGCGCCCTGGACCTCGGCGACCATGTCGTGCCCGCCGAACCTCCGCGGGTCGCGCCCGGCGACCTCGGCGGCGACCAGCACCTTCGCGGCCGCGCCCCCGGTGATGACCGCGTCGTAGCCCGCGTTCGGGACCAGGCCGTCCCAGGTGTAGTAGTCGGTGGCGTGCTTGCCGTCGTCCAGGTACTCGACGATCGGGTCGGCGAGCTTCCCCTCACCAGCCGCGCGCATGGCGAACAGCGCGTCGATCATCAGCCCGTGGTCGGGCAGCGTCCCGCCATTGGGGTTGCGCAGGGTGCCGTCGGCACCGAGCTGGCGCGCCAGCCAGCGCGCGTTGGCCTGCGCGGCCGACGGCTCGCCGGCACGCGCCGTCCCGGCCATGCCGGGGACGGCCACGGTGAACGCGGTGCAGGCTGCGGCGGCCAGCACCCCGATCATCTGTCGTTTCCTGCACCACGTGCGGTCCACGCCCTCGTCCTTTGCTTGAGAAGGAGGAGAGAGCGGTCCCGGATCCGGTGCCGATCGTGCCCGCCCCTGCTTCTCGCGACAGTGGGTCTGACAGATGCCGTCCGCGGATGGACCCGACTCGTCACCAGAGGTGACCTACGGTTGCGCGACAGTGCCGGACTTCGACCGGCTTCCTCTCACAACGGACGGCGGTATTCATTTGTGATCAAACGGGCAGAGCTTAACACCCGCGAAGCCCCCTGAGGACCCCGCCGCCGGAGATTTCGAACCGCCCCTCGTAGACACACTGTCTATTGACATAGACAGTGTGTCTTGAAAAATTGGAGAGCGGGAAGCGCGGACCGAACACGAGAAGAGGAGCGCCATGACGGCCTCACCCGGACGTCCCGACCACGTCGACCTGGCCTTTCGCGGGACGCCGCCCTGGGACATCGGCCGTCCCCAACCCGCCCTCCTCGACCTCGCCGGAAGCGGCGCGCTGACCGGACGCGTCCTCGACGTCGGCTGCGGCACCGGCGAACACACCCTGATGGCCGCCGCCCTCGGCCTGGACGTCACCGGCGTCGACATGGCCGACGCCGCCCTGCGAGCCGCCAAGGCGAAGGCGCGCGAACGGGCGCTCAGGGCCCGCTTCCTGCACTGCGACGTCCAAGCCCTGACCGACCTGGGTGAGGTCTTCGACACCGTCCTGGACTCGCTGGTCTTCCATGCGCTCGACGATGACGTCCGCACCGTCTACCTGGCCGGACTGCGCGCCGTCCTCCGCCCCGGCGGACGCCTGTTCCTGCTCGGCTACAGCGACCGGCAACCAGACCACGTCCGGGTGCCGCACGGCCTGACCCGCGAGCAGATCACCGACCACTTCGCCGACGGCTGGCGCATCGACTCCTTCGACGAAGTCCTCAGCATCGCCAATCCCTACCCCGACGGCGTGGCGGCCTGGCTGGTCGGCCTCACCCGCGTACCGCAGAGTTCCAGCTGACCGGGACGGCGACGGGGCCTCCGAGGATGGGGAGGTCGTCCTGGGTGTCGATGGCGTGGCGGGGGACGGCGAGACGCAGGCCGGGCAGCTCCCGGAGCAGGCTCGTGAGCGCGATCTGGCACTCCAGGGCGGCGAAATCCGAGGCGGGGCAACGGTGGACACCCTTGCCGAAGGAGAGGTGCGGTCCCTCGTCGCGGCGCAGGTCGAGCCGGTCCGGGGCGGTGAACCGCAGCGGATCACGGTTGGCGTCGCGCAGCATGACGCGGATCCAGTCGTGGGGTTCGAGGGTCACCCCGCACACCTCGACGGGCTCGGTCACGTAGCGCGGGGCCGCCTGCCGGTTCGGGGTGATGAAGCGGAGCAGTTCGTCGGTCGCCGCGGGCGCCAGATCCGGGTCGGCGCGCAGGTCGGCGAGCTGCTCGGGATGGTCGAGCAGGACCAGGACGGCCTGGGCGACGAAGCGGGCGGCGGCTTCCATGCCCGCGATCACCAGCTGCCCGAGCGTGGAGGTCAGCTCGTCGTGGCTCAGGCCGTCCGGCCGGCCCTCGGCCCCGACGAGCTCGCTGATCAGGTCGGCGTCCGGACGGCGGCGCTTGGCCTCGACGACCTCGTCGAGCGCCGCGAGCAGCTCGCGATGCTTGGCGGCGTTGACGTCGCGTTCCGGCGAGCCCACCGGGATCGAGGTCACTCCGGCGGTGAACAGGCGGCGGCGCAGGTACGCGCGCCCGAAGTCCGCCGGGAACCCGACCGTCCCGCACAGCACGGCGATGGCGAAGGGGTAGGCGAAGTCCTCCACCAGGTCCGCGGTGCCGCCCGAACGGACGAGGGCGCGGAGCAGCCGGTCGGCCTCGTCCTGGACGAGGCCGCGCAGGGCCTGGGTGCGCCGCAGGGTGAACGCGGGCGTGACCAGGCGCCGCAACCGGGTGTGGTCGGGATCGTCGGTGAACACCATCAGACGGCCCAGCTTGGGCCGCAGGTCCAGGGAGATCCAGGACGCCCGCAGCTGCCCGGGGCGGGCCCACCTGTCCATGTCGTTGCGCAACCGCTCATCGGTGAGCAGCGCCTCGCCGCAGGCGTACCTCGTCACGAGCCACTGCGGTGTCCCGTGGACGTCACCGCCGCGCCGGACCCCATGGGAGTCGTGCATCATTCGGCCGCCTGTCCCGCGAGGGGCGCGCGGCGGACGGGCGTGTCCCCGTCCACGTCGCCGATCCGGACGTGGGCACGGAGCAGGTGCCGTTCGACGCCCGGCGGATACGGCTCCCGCGTGTGCAGCAGCGCCCGGTTGTCCGCGAGGACGATGTCGCCGACCTGCCACTGGTGCGCGTACATGTGCCGGGGATCGTAGAGAGCGTCCCGGATCCGCTGGACGGCCTCGGCGCGGTCGCAGTCGGCGGGCGCCCGATCCAGCGTGGTGCGCGGCGGGTTCAGGATGTGGACGCCCTCGGGAACCGGCTCGCTGAAGCGCAGCGTGGGTTCACCGGTGTGCGGATGCTCCACCACCAGCGGGCAGGTCCGCGACAGCATCTCGTCGTTCAGAGGGCGCTCGTACCGGAAGACGAGCGTCCGCCACAGGGCGACCGTGTCCGGGGCCGTGTTCGCGATCACCCTGGTGGTGTCGCTGAACAGCGTCGCGCCGCCGGACGCGCCGGTGCCGGCGGACTTCAGGCACTGGAAGATCTGGATGTCGGGGGTGTCGGGCTTGTACACGCCGTCCCAGTGGATCGGCATGAAGCCGGTGTCGTGGACGTGGTCGTCCGGTTCGGCCTGTGCCACCACCGACACGATCGGCCGGTCCCCCCACACCACGAGCGGCCCGAGCCCGCGGGCGAACGCCTCGAACCGGTCGGCGGACGGCGCCCCGGCGAAACCGCGCAGCAGGACGAGGTGCTCCCGCAGCAGCAGGTTCGTCAGCCATTCCGGGGGCAGCCCGGCGAGATCGGTCGTGCCGTCCGGCGACAGCCGCACCCCGAACGGCGCCAGCCTGTGCAGCGGACGCCATCGCGCGTCGTCCGGGGACTCGAGCAGGTGGCGCGCGGCCACGCCGAGCAGCGCCTGGAGGTCCCGATGCCAGGGCGCGGTCACGCCCTCGGCGGGCAGCAGGACGTCGATGAGCATCTGCATCCGGTCGCCGAGCGCCTCCTCCAGGGACGGCGGGACGACCGTCCGGGTCGGGGACCAGGGCTGGGCGTCCAGCGACAGGGCGCCACGGAGGTGCCCGGCGATCAGGTCGGCGATGTAGGGGGCCAGGAGCACGCCGTTGCGGTACGACGCGGTGGCGGCCAGCACGCGCGGATCCTCGGTGGGGCCGACCAGAGGCAGGTGGTCGACCGTGTACGGGCGGTGTCCGACGCTGATCGACGCCAGTTCGCGATGGTAGACGCCCGTGTTGAGCTCGTCCCCGACGCTCTGCACCACCGCGAGGACCTCCTCGAGGGCCGGTGCGGTGGAGGTCTCGCCGGGCGGCGTCAGCCGGTTCGTGGCGCCGAGGTAGGCGGCCCCGCCCGCCCGCGGCACCAGGTGCGCGCCGCAGGCGAAGCGGCGCACCGGCGTCCGCACCGTCGCCGGCAGCGCGAACCCGGTGTCGCGCACCGACACGCTCACGCCCTTGCCCGCCAGGAGCTCGGGCAGACCGAGCGACAACCCCGGCGAGGCGTCCGCGAGCGCGCCGGTGCCGGTGCCCGCCGCCAGGACGACCCGATCCGCCTCGTACCGCCCGTGGTCCGCGCACCGGACGATCAGCGGCCCCTCCGAACCGGCCTTCCCCTGTTCCAACGCCACGGCGGTCGTGTCGGTCCACCGGACGTTCTCCCGCGCGGACAGCAGATGCGACAGGGCGTCCAGCAGTTCACCGGTGTCGACGGACGCCTCGTCCGGAAGCCAGAGCGCCGCGTGCGCCAGACAGGTCCGCGCGGGGGACAGGCCGGGAACCTCGGACGGCGGATGCGGCTCCGCGGTCGCGCCGTGGTCGCGCGCGGCCCGCGCGGCCGCCTCCAGCGCCTCGAGGTCACCGGAGCCGTGGGCGGTGGCGACCAGCCATATCCCGCCGGTCAGCGTGACCTCGCGTCCGCTCTCCGCCCGGAGCCGTGTCAGCCGGCCGTCGTAGGCGGCCCGCGCGGCGACCCGGTGCGCGATCTCCGCGGGAGCGGACAGCGGATCGTCCGCGGCGGACGTCTCGCTGAACGGCGCGAGCATCGCACCGGCCGCGGCGGAGGCCTGCCCCGCACGGCATCGCGGCCCCACCAGCAGCACCCGCACCCCGGGTTCGCTCACCGCCCACGCGGTGGACAACCCGATGATCCCGGTGCCGATCACGGCGACATCGAAGACGTCCCTGGTGCCCACGACCGCTCCTTCGGATGATCACCGTCCGTCACGGAAGCTCGCGAGATATATCCCCTGATATCGCAGCGAGTAAGCGATCACGTGCATAGAGTGCCCGTTCCGGGGATGTCGTCCATGCCCTCAGGGGCTGGCGAGTGCGGGGACGGAGGTGGAAGTTCGAGGTCGGCGCGGGCGCGCTCGCCGCCGCCGCGATCGCGTCAGTCCCTGGGACGGCTTGACGCTCCCGGGACGCCGGATCAGACTCGCGCCATGGCCGAACACGACCCGGATGAGCCGAGCTGGGTGGCGCACTGGGACGAGGAGTTCCAGAAGCTTCCGGAGTTCAGGCTCAAGGACTACCTGCGGGTCTTCGAGGCCGTTCACCACCACTACGAGGGCCACCGGATCGACACGTTCGAGTTGAAGAGGTGCTTCTTCGGCATCGACGACACCGGCCGGCTCCAACTCGAACCACCCGACTGGGCGCGCATCGGCGACGTGGGCTGGGACGACCTGGGCGACGCGAACTGGCGGGCCGTCCACGCCTGGAAGAGCCTCAACCGCCAGTACCGCTGTGTCGGCATGGCGTCGGGAAACGTGCAGAACCTCTCCCTGCTCCACTGGCCCCGTCTTCCCCGGCCCGGGCGCCCCATCCGCACGACCGCGATCCACGTGCGCGTCACCCACCGGCACGGCGCCCCCGAGACCATGTTCGCCTTCCCGATCACCCCGGAAGGCCGCTACCGACGCCGCATCCACTTCGAACCGGAGCGTGTCGCCTACGTGCGCCGCTGGGCGGACTCCCTCCCCTGAGACCCGGCGGCGCCGACGCGCCTCAGATCCCCGCAGCGGACGACTACCGAGGACCTCGTCTCCGTCCTGGAAAATGTGGACGATCGCCCAGGGAAGACTGCCCGAGTAGCGCGAGGAGAGCCTTGAACGACCGGCAAGTGACCGACCATGACCAGGACCAGGTCACCCCCGAGGTCCGGGAGCGCATCCAGGCCAGCTTCGACCGCCAGGGATTGATGACCCACCTCGGCGCGCGCCTGACGCACATCGCGCCGGGACGCGTGCACATCGCCCTGCCGTCCCGGCCCGAGGTGACCCAGCAGAACGGCTACGTCCACGGCGGCGCCACCAGCGCCATCGCCGACACCGCGGGCGGCTACGCCGCGTTCACCCTGTTCCCCGACGACACCTCGGTGCTCACCGTCGAATACAAGATCAACCTGCTGGCCCCCGCCGAGACGAGGCGAAGACGACCTGAAGCAGCCCGCGGGCCGAACGTCACGTCCCCTGGCCCTGGACGTCGGCCTGCTCGTCGTCACGAGGTCCCGCGGACTGCTCGTCCTCCTGCGCGGCGAGGCGTGCGCCCCTCACACCTCGCCACATCAGGACCACCGCGACCCCCGCCAGGACGACGGCCAGCGCTCCCAGGATCCAGGCGTCCGGCAGGGCGTCCCCGATGCGCAGTGCCCGCTCCTCCGCGGCGGCCTCGGTGTCCTCGCCGACCAGGCCGGGCAGGACGACACCGCCGTCGTAGTACAGGAAGCTCACGCCGATGGCGACGAAGAGAAGCCCGCCGATCAGCGACGTCGAGTGCGTGCGCAGGCGCCACACGGTGATCGGACGGCCGCGCAGCCAGCGCCGGCGCCCCAGGTCGAGACGGTCCCAGAACAGCGACAGGACGAACAGCGGCGCCGCCATGCCCAGCGCGTACACCGCCAGCATCGTCGCCCCGCGAACGGGCGCGCCTCCCACCGCCGAGATCGTGAGGATCCCGCCGAGCAGCGGCCCCGAGCAGAAGCCCGACAGCCCGTACACGGTGCCGAGCAACCCCACCGACAGGACGGAACCGGCATCGCCCCGCCGTCCGGCGAGCCGTCCGAGCAGCGAGAACCCGAAACCGAGCCCGAGGATCTGGGCGGCGCCGAGGGCGATGACCGTCCACCCGCCGATGCCGATCAGCAGATCCCGGTGCCCGTACAGCAGCCGCCCGGCGGCCGCGCCCGCCGCCCCCAGCGGCACCAGCGTCAGGCACAGCCCGACATAGAAGACGGCGGTGCGGCCGACCAGCCGCGTCCGATCGGTGAAGGAGTAGGCGAAGAACGCCGGGAGCAGAAGCGCACTGCACGGGCTGAGCAGGGTGAGCAGCCCGCCGAGGAACGCCGCGGCGTACCCGACGCCGCTCACCGCCCGCCCTTCGCCTTCGCGATCGCGTCGGCGAACTCCTTGAACGGCTGGGCGCCGAGCAGCGGCTTGCCGTTGATGATGAAGGTCGGCGTGCTCATCGCACCCACCTCGTAACTCTCGTCCCAGTCGTTCTGGACGGCCTCCTTGGTCTCCTCACTGTTCATGTCCCGGCGGAAACGCTCCATGTCCGCGACGCCCGCCTCACGCGCCCACGCCATCAGCTTGTCGTTCGCGAAGTCCCCGGCGTTGCGGCGGTGCGGCTTGGCGTACAGCAGGTCGTGGAACTGCCAGAACCGCCCCTGGAGAGCCGCGGCGTAACCCGCCCGCGCGGCGTTCCGGGACTCGGGACCGAAGACGGGAAAGTTGCGCCACTCGATCCGCAGCACACCCGTGTCGACGTACTCGCGGATCAGCCGCGGCTTGGTCTCGCGAGCGAAGCGCCCGCAGAACGGACACTGGAAGTCGGAGTACTCGATCATCACCACAGGCGCGTCGACCCGTCCGAGCGCGTAGGGATCGCCGTTCTGCCGATGCGGCTGCCCCGGCTTGCCGGACGCGGGCGGAGTCGTCACCGGCGTCGCCGCCGCCTTGGCCTTCGGCGGGGGAGCGGCGGCCTTGGGCTTCGAGTCACCTCCGCTCCGCGCGAAGGCCAGCGCCGCAATGAGCACGGCCGCGACGAGCAGCGCCGCACCCCCGATGATCAGACGGCGAGACGCCGCCTTACCCGCAGAAGACATTCGTCAACACCTCTCGATAGAGGAAAGCAAATGGGGCTGCGGAAACGACGCGCAGCCCGTCCCCGAATCAGCCGCGCGTGGCGACCGGACAGACGACCTCACCGGACAGCCGCCGAACGGCGGCCACGGCCAGCAGCACGACCGACAGCACTCCCACCAAGGGCTGAAGCGGCGCCCACACCGTCAACGCCCCCGAGGATCCGACGACGACGAGCACCAATTTGTTGCACGTCGGGCAGCCGACCGCGAAGAACGACAAGAAACCACCCACCGGCCCGAGACGCCGTGCCGTGCCGGAACGTCCCCCGCCATAGCTGGCGATGACCAGCCCACCGAGCACCGCGGTGGCCGCCAGGATCGGATAGTTCCACCACTGCACGGGCACGGACCGTCCGAACACGGGATTCGGCACCACGTCAGTCGGAATCCCCACCGCCAGCGCGGACCCGACAGCTGCCACCAAAGCCACCGCCCAGCGGCGACCAGACCACAGGCCGAGCGCCCGCCCCGCGAACCCCATCGCAGCCCATGCGGCACTGAACGCCCGTGCGACCGAGCGCAGAAGAAACATTGAAGAAGAACTCCGTTCTGTCAGACCTGCTGGACCGTCGAAGACGGCCGCCTAGATCCGCAGAACGCAAAGCCGCCCCACATCAGGCGGAGCCATCGGTTCGCAGGGGACGCCCGATTCAGGCGCCTTCACGCCCTCGGCCGTGAACCCCGGAGCAGGAACGGGCATGCTCGCGGCAGCCGGAGCGATGACCGACCCCTCAGACAGAGCCTGCTTCCCACACTGCCCCTGCACACCGGCACCAACATCGCCCAAGCCGTCCGCCCAAGCCGATTCATGCTGGACGGGCCCAGCCGGGCAAACCTGAACGACGCCCGAGGCCCCTTCGACCGCAGCGATACTCTTCCCCGCCTGCGTCAGGCATCCGACGGCGAGAAACGAAACCAGGGCGACCAGCGCAAGACGCGCCAAGGACCATGCAGCACTCCGCATGACCCGCGCCCCTTCCCCTCGCCCCGTCTCAGCCCTCACTATAGGCCGCACCCGCCCCCGGGAGATCTGTCGTCCGAGTACGATACGGAGACGCGAGCTGCCCAGGTGCCGAACCCGGTGCTGTGTGAGCATCCGTTCCCTGGCTGGACAGCGCCGAGTGGCCAGAGATGACCCCTGTGCCTGTTCTTCTTCCCTCTGGACTCGTCAACGCGCATCTGGGTCGATGTACTTGAGTCTTTTCGCATAGATCTTGACGATGAGCCAGCGCTTCTCGCTCGACGACTCGGTGCCTGGGAAGAAATAGACGCTGTATTGGTCTCCCAGATATTCCTCGTTGCTTTGGCATATTCGGGCCATCGTCATCATATGCGGGTCCTCTGGCCAGGGGTGTTCCCACCACCCGGTGATGCGGGGGCTCTCGTCCTCGTCGAACACCTCTGGTGAGACGGCTTTGAGGAGACCGTCCACGAATTCAGGGCCGAACCTCTGCGGACCTTCCCGGACCACGTAGACGTGGACGAGTGGGTGGTTGAGCCGGCTGGTCTGCACCGATGAGCGCCCATTGGCCCTCCGTGGCGCAGGATCGGCCCTTCTTCCGCATTCCGGGCATCGGTAGGGGTTGCCGCCGTCCACCCTCGCGTAGTGGGCACGGCAGAAGTAGCCACCGCACTTCGTGCAGCGCACGCCGCGCGCGTTGGCGATCTTGACGTTCTTGTCAAAGGACTTCGTCTGCCCGAAGCTGACCCATCCGGCGGAGCAGCCTGCTGACTCACAGGCGCAGAAGACGGGATCCAGCCGTGGATCCCCGAGAACCCGGGTGGTGAGCTCCCCGTGCCGGTCCCGGAGTGTCCCGAAATAGACGACGCCGGCCGCCAGTTCGAGGGCCTCGGGCGAATCCGGATACACGCTCAGAACGATGAGCAGCGCCTGCAGCGCCTCGCGGTAGCGTTCCGCCGCGAGTAGCTCCCGGGCGTCGGTCAGATTGTCATCGAGCCAGGCTGTCACAGTTCCCCTCAAGGTCCGAGATGGGTGAAGGGCGCCCACAGATCCGGCCGGTCCGGTTTGTTGCTCCGGAGTCGACGGACCGCCGCGTGCAGGGCGTACGGAGCGCGGTCGGCGGTTCCGTCGCCGCCGTCCGCGAGATGCTGGTAGAAGTCGTGTGCCACTTGCGCGGCCGCGGCATCACCAACCGGCCACAATGTTCCGACGATGTGGCGGAACCCCGCAGCCTGGAAGGCTGTACCGAGGTGGATCACCTCATCGAGGTGCCGGGCACCGGCCTGCGCGCTCTCGCAAGCCGAGAGGTAGGCGAGTTCGGCTTCGTCCTGGGTCCGCGCTGAGATCTGCGCCACCGACAGCAGACCGTCGCTGAGCACCAGCCCACTCTGCAGGGGGTTTCGGTGGTCGTTGGCGGCGTGGCAGGCGAAGTGCACCCACGTGACCTTCGGGATCTCTGCCAGGACGTCCCTGACCGAAGCCCGCCCGTCTCGCAACACGGTCGATCCTTCTGGGCTGACGATCGGGTTGCGGGCTTCCTCAGCGACACGGCGGAGGTCCGGCCAGTGCGGAGTGGCCGCCATGGCGACAGTGAGCTGCCTCCGGTCCCTGACGGCCGGACGATGCCGACTTGCCATCAGCGTCCTGATGGTGGGCGCGTAGGAGGACACGGCATAGTCCAACGCGCAGGCGCCGTCGGAAGACCGCGCCGCGTGCAGCGGCATGAGGCTTGCGATCCCGACTGGCACCCACCACAGGCGAGGCGGCGTCGATGCTTGTCCGTTGTAGTCCAAGGCCTCGAAGACGGGCTCGGTCACGCGGTTCCACAACCAGTTCAGCACTTCGGCGATCCGGGTGCGGCGTTCTGCGCCGGAGTGGGCCGTGGAGTATCCCAACTTGTCGATCATCCGACGCGCCTCGGCCCACCAGACTCCGGTGAGCCGCACGACCGTGGTCTCGGCACCGCGCAAGATGACGGCGTCACTGCGAGACGCCCCGAAGTTCAGCATGACCACCACTCCGGTGTCAGCTTCTCCAGGAAGCCCGGAAGAGTCCCTTTCGACGTCAGGCCTTCCGGAGAACGCGATGCCGCGTCCCTGCTCCGCGACATCGAGAGCGGCCGCCGCGTCGTTCAGGTCCAGGTAGGCGGCGATGGCTTGGCTCACCAGCCCCTGCTCGCCGCGTACCCCGTGGATCCGATCCTGCCTCTCCAGGTCAGGCGATGCGACCGTGCCGAGCGCCTCCACAGCGGTTCGGAACATTCCCGCAGCGGTGGCCGTCTCTCCGGCATGCAGGAACACGTTCCCGACTGCGCGCGCCAGCCGGACCCGCGCCCACGGTGGTGCCGTGTCCATCCTCGTGAGCCCTGCCGCGAGCCGCGCGCGGGCCTGAGGAGCGGCGACACCCTGACCACGTTTGGACCGGGACGCGTAGGCCTCTGCGAGGTCGGCCAGGATCGCGGCCCGGTGCGGATCGTCCGGAGGGAGGATCGCCAAGGCGTTCTCGAAGAGGTCCTCCGCCTCCGTGAAGTCCGAGAGCTCACCCGCCTCCGCGAACCGCAGCGCGTACACCGACCCGAGGTCCGCGAAGATCGCGGCGCGCCGCACGTCATTCTCTGGAAGCAGCGCCAGTCCGCGGCTCCCGTACTCAACGGCCTTGTCGAGGTCCGCGAGCGACTGGTCCGGGCTCTCTTCGTACTTGACGCGGTGGTACCCGCAGAGGTTGCCCAGCCGAGGTGCCTCGTCCGCGTGACCGGGCGGCAAGACCGCGATCGACCGTTCGCTGTAGTCGATCGCTGAGATGAGGTCGTCGAGTGCCCGGGTCTTGAGGAAGAGCAGCGCGTGAGCCGTACCGAGATTCCACAGGCGTCCGGCCAGGGCGGGATCATCCGCACGGCATTCGGCCAGCGCCTGTTCAGCGAGGTCCCGTGCCCGGCGCAGGTCGCCTGAGTCGTTGGTGAGTTCGTGCCGTTCCTGGTAGGCGGCGCCGAGGTTGGTCAGGAGCAGTCCACGGCTCGGATGCTCCGACCCGGTGGCGGCCAGAGCCTCCTCGCCGAGATCGATCGCGGTCTGGAGATCGTCGAGCGATCCGACGCGTGCTCCTCGAAGAAAGTATGCATTGGCGAGATAGGAGACCCGGATCGGTCGCTCGGTCGCTCCCTCGGACGTGCCCCTGACCGCGAGGGCCACGCATTCGATCGCGGTGTCAATGTCCGATGGCCTGGCGAAACGAGAATATTTGCTTTGATATGTGAGGCCGAGATTGGTCAGGTACATCGCGTACTGCTCGGAGCCTTGCGGGGTTTCAGCCAGTGAGTCTTTTTCAGTGGTGTCTGGGGGGCTGCTGGTCACAGCATGATCGCGGGCGGCGCGGCGGGCCGGGAACGCAACAAAGCCCCTGGTAGGAC
>NZ_JBFAUU010000019.1:0-204400 GCF_040679435.1 Spirillospora sp. NPDC052269 | reverse complement strand
CCCTCACCAAACCCCTCCCCCCCCCCCCGGGGGGGGCGGGGCCGCCCCCCCCCCCCCCCCCCGGCCCGTAACGGCATGGTCCCCCCGCAGCGCAAAGACGGTCCCAAGAAGGACGGCAAGCCCTCTCAAGGCCGGGGCGACACCGATCCCTCGTCCCGTTCCGGGAAGGCGAAGGACGGCTCCTCACGCGCGCGCGAGGGCAAGGACGGCCCGGCGCACGGTCGCGAGAGTTCCCGCACGACCAACGGACGTTCCGGCACGGGCACGAGCGGCGGCCGCAAGAGCGGTTCGAGCACGGGCAGCGGCCGGAAGGCCGGTTCGAGTGCCGGCGGCGGTCGCAAGGGCGCGTCCGACGGGCGCAAGGGCGCGTCCGAGGGACGCGTGCGCACGAGCGACGGCGGGCGCACGCGCGCGTCCGGAAGCAACCGGACGGGTCAGTCCGGGGCGGGGCGCACGAAGCCGGGGCCGCACCGGCCGAGGCCCGGTGGCGGGGCCAGGGGACGCGGCGGACCGCCGCGCAGGCCGCCGCGCCGCCGGATCCGGGTGCCGTTCCGGCGCCGCGACCCGATGAAGCGGCTGAACGCGGGCCTGCTCGTGGTCGCGTTCGTGCTGTCGCTGTTCGCGGGGCGGCTCGTCCAGCTCCAGACCATCGAGTCGGGCCACTACACCGCGCGGGCGCTGGAGCAGCGGCTCCGCAAGATCGACCTGCCCGCCGTCCGCGGCGACATCACCGACGCGCAGGGCAACGCGCTCGCGATGACGGTCGAGGCGCGGCTGATCTACGCCGACCCGAGCGTGATCAAGCCGGAGAAGCGGCAGCAGATCGCGGGCACGCTGGCGCCGATGCTCGGTCTCGACCAGGCCGCCGTCCTGAAGCGGATGTCCCGGCCGAACAGCCGGTACGAGGTGCTCGCCCACGGCGTCCGCCCGGATCAGGCGCGCCTGGTGATGGGGATGAAGTTCCTCGGCATCGGCACCTATCCGGAGTACCGGCGCCAGTACCCGAACGACTCGCTCGCGGCGGGGGTGATCGGGTTCGTGAACGCCGAGGGGCGCGGCGGCGCGGGCCTGGAGTACTCGCTGAACAAGCAGCTCGCCGGACGCGCCGGATGGCAGCGCATCGAGATCAGCCCAGACGGCCAGCACATCCCGATGGGCGAGGACCAGAAGCGCCCGCCGGTGCCCGGCAGGGGTGTCCGGCTGACCCTGATGCGCGACGTCCAGTACAAGGCGCAGCAGGCGATCGAGGCGCGGGTGAAGGAGACCGGCGCGCGCAGCGGCAGCGTGATCGTGATGGATCCGCGCAACGGCCAGCTGCTCGCGATGGCGTCCGCGCCCGGCTACGATCCGAACGACTACGGCAAGTCCAACTGGCGCCGGTGGGGGAGCCCGCTCGTCCAGGAGGCCTACGAGCCGGGCAGCACGGGCAAGGTCATCACCGCGGCCGCGGTGCTGGAGCGCGGCGGGGTGACCCCTCAGACGACGTTCCGGGTGCCGTACAGCGTCCGCAAGTACGACCGGACGTTCCATGACTCCGAGCCGCACGGCATCGAGAACCTGACCTTCGCCGGGGTGCTCGCCAAGTCCAGCAACGTCGGGACGATCCTCGCCAGCGAGCACATCGACCAGGACACGCTCTACAAGTTCCTGCGCGACTTCGGGTTCGGGTCGAAGACCGCGGTCGGGCTGCCCGCCGAGACCCCGGGGCAGCTGCGTCCGCCGAAGCAGTGGTCGGGCACCGACCGGTATCCGATCGCGTTCGGCCAGTCACTGTCGGTGAACGCGCTGCAGATGGCGAGCGTCTACTCGACGATCGCCAACGGCGGCGTCCGGGTCGCGCCGACCCTGGTCGCCGGCACCACCGGCGAGGACGGCTCGTTCGCCCCGGCGCCCGCGCCCGCGCAGAAGCGGGTGATCAGCCAGCGGACGGCGCAGGAGATCCGCGACATGCTGGAGGGCGTCACCACCAAGGAGGGCACCGCTCCGAAGGCGCAGATCCCGGGCTACCGGGTGGCGGGCAAGACCGGCACCGCGCAGATCGTCAACCCGAGCACCGGCACCTACGAGGACGGCGGCTACACCGCCTCGTTCGCCGGGTTCGCGCCGGCCGACGCGCCGCAGCTGGTCGTCCAGGTCGTGCTCCAGCACCCGACCCGCGGCAGCTACTTCGGCGGCGATGTCGCGGCGCCGGTGTTCAAGGACGTGATGGACTTCGCCCTGCAGACCCGCAAGATCCCGCCGAGCGGAAGCCGGGCCCCGTCCGTCAAGATCTACGCCGGCGACTGAGCGCAGCGAGTACCCTGACCCGCCGTGACCTCCGCACCATTGACCCCGCATCTCCGCACACCTCCGGCTCCGGCCCGCACCGAAAGACACGCCATGCGCCCGACCTCCAACCCGGCCCGTCCGCTGACCGGCCTCGCGTCGACGTTGGGCCTTCCGGCCGCGGACGAGTGGTCCGGGGTGACCGTCTCGGGGATCACGCACGACTCGCGCGCGGTGCTGCCCGGCGACGTGTACGCGGCGCTGCCGGGCGCGCGCGTCCACGGCGCGCAGTTCGCCGTCCAGGCCGCCGAGAAGGGCGCCACGGCGATCCTGACGGACCCGGCGGGCCTCGAGCGGGCCGGGGCGGCCGGGCTGCCCGTCCTGGTCGTGGACGACCCGCGCGCGGTGCTCGGCACGGCGGCCTCCTGGGTCTACGGCGACCCGGTCGAGGACCTGACGCTGATCGGCGTGACCGGCACCAGCGGCAAGACCACCACGACGTTCCTGCTGGACGCGGGCCTGCGCGCCGCCGGGACCAAGACCGGCCTGGTCGGCGGGGTGGAGATCCGGGTCGGGGACGAGACCGTCCCCGGCGAGCTGACCACGCCCGAGTCGACCGACCTGCACGCGCTGTTCGCGATGATGCGCGAGCACGGCGTCGGCGCGGCGGCGATGGAGGTGTCCAGCCACGCGCTGGAGCAGGTCCGGGTCGGCGGCGCCCGGTACGACGTCGCGATCTTCAACAACCTGTCCCAGGACCACCTGGACTACCACCCGACGATGCGGGACTACTTCCTGGCGAAGGCGAAGCTGTTCACGCCGGGGTACAGCCGGGTCGGCGTGGTGAACCTGGACGACGAGCACGGCCGCGAGCTGCTGTCGATCGCGACCGTCCCGACCACGACGTTCTCGGCGTCCGGCGACCCGGAGGCCGACTGGCGGGCGGTGGACGTGCGGATCGGCGCGGACGGCAGCGTCTTCCGCGTCCTCGGCCCGGGCGGCATCGAGGCGGACGCGTCGGTGCAGCTGCCCGGCCCGTTCAACGTGGCGAACGCCCTCGGGGCGATCGTGGCGCTCGTGGAGGCCGGGATCACGCTGCCGGTGGCGGTGCGCGGGGTCGGCTCGCTGACCGGCGTCCCCGGCCGCCTGGAGCGCGTGGACGAGGGCCAGGAGTACGTCGCGCTGGTGGACTACTCGCACAAACCCGGCGCGGTCGAGGCGGTGCTGACGTCCCTGCGCGAGGTCACCGAGGGCCGGCTGACGATCGTGCTCGGCTGCGGCGGCGACCGGGACCGCGGGAAGCGCCCGCTGATGGGCGAGGCCGCCGCGCGGCTGGCCGACATGGCGTATTTCACCAATGACAACCCGAGGTCGGAGGACCCCCTGGGCATCCTCGCCGCTATGGTCGAGGGCGGGCTCAAGGTCCCGCGGTCCGAGCGCGCGCACATCGTGGTCGAGCCCGACCGCGCGGCCGCCATCGCGCTGGCGATGGGCCGGGCCCGTCGCGGCGACGTCGTGGTCGTCGCGGGCAAGGGCCACGAGCAGGGCCAGTACGTGGCCGGTGAGGTACACCCGTTCGACGACCGCCAGGTCGTCCGCGCAGCGATCCGCGCCCAGCAGGACCGCGCGCGGGACCGCGACCGCGACGCCGCCGGGCGAACCCCGGCGGGGACCGGCGCGTCGAACGGACAGGACGTGAGAGGGGACGGAACGCAGGCGTGATCCCACTTCCGCTGTCGAGGATCGCCGGGCTCACCCGCGGCGTCGTGACCGGCCTTCCGCCGGACGGGTCGGAGCCGGTGGTGCGCGGGCCCGTGGTGATCGACTCCCGGGAGGCCGGGCCCGGGGCGCTGTTCGTGGCGCTGCCGGGCGAGCGGGCCGACGGGCACGACTTCGCCCCGGCGGCGCTGGCCGGGGGCGCGAGCGCCGTCCTGGCGGCCCGCCCGGTGGACGGGCCGGCCGTGGTGGTGCCGGACGTCCAGGAGGCGCTCGGGCTGCTCGCGAGCGGCGTGCTGGCCGAGCTGCCGGACGCCGTGGTGACCGGGATCACCGGTTCGGCGGGCAAGACGTCCACCAAGGACCTGATCGCCCAGCTGATCGAGCGGTCCGGGCCGACGATCGCGCCGGTCGGGTCGTTCAACAACGAGATCGGCCTGCCGCTGACCGCGCTGCGCGCCGACGAGGACACCCGGCACCTGGTGCTGGAGATGGGCGCGCGTGGCATCGGCCACATCGCCTACCTGTGCGGGATCGCCCGGCCGCGGATCGGCGTCGTGCTGAACGTCGGGTCCGCGCACCTGGGCGAGTTCGGCAGCCAGGCCGCCGTCGCGCAGGCGAAGGGCGAGCTGGTCGAGGCGCTGCCCGCGGACGGCACGGCCGTCCTGAACGCCGACGACCCGCTCGTGGCGGCGATGGCGTCCCGCACCGGCGCGACGGTGGTCACCTTCGGCCGGGGCGCGGACGCGCTCGTCCGGGCCGAGGACGAGACGCTCGACGACGCAGGCCGCCCGCGGTTCACGCTGGTCACGCCCGAGGGCAGGGCGCCGGTGGCGCTGCGCCTGGCGGGCGCGCACATGGTCCCGAACGCGCTGGCCGCAGCCGCGGTCGCCCGCGCCGCCGGGATGGCCGTCGAGGACGTCGCGGACGCGCTGTCGGCGGCCGGGCCGCGCAGCCGCTGGCGGATGGAGGTCACCGAGCGCGCCGACGGCGTGACGGTGATCAACGACGCGTACAACGCCAACCCGGAGTCGACCCGCGCCGCTTTGGACGTGCTCACGCACCTCGCGCGCGGCCGCCGGGCCTTCGCGGTCCTGGGCGAGATGGCCGAGCTCGGCGACACCTCGGTCGCGGAACACGTCAAGATCGGGCAGCATGTCGCGCGCAGCGGCGTCGCCGGCCTCGTGGTCGTCGGGGACGCCGCGGCCGCGGTGGCCGAAGGGGCCGCCCAGGTGGCGGCATGGACGGGAGAGTTGGTACAGGTGGATGACGTCGGCGCGGCGGTTTCCGCGCTCAGCGAGCGGCTTGCGCCGCAGGACGTCGTACTGGTGAAGGGCTCCCGTGTGACGGGCCTGGAGCGGGTCGCCGAGGCGCTGCTCTCGGGGGGTGCCCGGGCATGACCAACATCATCATCGCCGCAGGGGTCGCCCTGCTGTTCGGCATGGTCGGCACGCCGGTGTGGATCCGGATCGTGAACCGGCTCGGCTACGGCCAGATGATCCGGCAGGAGGGCCCGGAGGCCCACCTGAAGAAGCGCGGCACGCCCACGATGGGCGGCACGGTCTTCGTCCTCGGGTCGCTCGTCGGGTACGGCGCGGCGCACCTGCTGACGGGCACCAGCCCGACGGTCTCGGGCGGCCTGGTGCTGTTCCTGATGACCGGGCTCGGCGCGGTCGGCTTCGTGGACGACTACATCAAGGTGTTCAAGCAGCGCAGCCTCGGCCTGCGCTCGGGCGCCAAGATGATCGGCATCATCCTGGTCGGCGTGGTCTTCGCGGTCGGGTCGCTGAACTTCCCGAACCACCTGGACGTCACGCCCGCCGACGCGCACCTGTCGTTCCTGCGCGACTTCGGGCCGGCGATCGGTGCGATCCCGTTCGTGATCTGGGCGCTGCTGCTGATCGCCGCGACGTCCAACGGCGTGAACCTCACCGACGGACTGGACGGCCTCGCCGCCGGCCCGTGCGCCATGGTGCTGGCCGCCTACGTGCTGATCGGCAACTGGCAGCTGCGCAACTCCTGCGAGTTCGCGCTGGCGCCGAACTGCTACAACGTCCGCGACCCGCTCGACCTCGCGGTCGTCGCGGCGGCGGTGCTCGGCGGCGTGTTCGGCTTCCTGTGGTGGAACGCGCCCCCGGCGAAGGTCTTCATGGGAGACACCGGTTCGCTCGCCCTCGGCGGCGTCCTGGTCGGCCTGGCGATCCTCACCCGCACCCAGTTCCTGCTGGGCGTGCTGTGCGGCCTGATCGTGATGATCACCCTGTCGGTGATCATCCAGGTCGGCGGGTTCAAGATGACCAAGAAACGGGTGTTCAAGATGGCGCCCCTCCAGCACCACTTCGAGCTGTCGGGGTGGGCGGAGACGACGATCGTCGTGCGGTTCTGGCTGATGTCGGCGTTGTTCACCGCGATCGGGCTCGGCCTGTTCTACCTGGAATGGATGCCGAAGAAGTGACCGAGTCCTACGAAGGACGGCGGGTCGTCGTCGCCGGGCTCGGGATCTCCGGGCGGGCCGCGGCGCGGGTGCTGGCCGAGCGCGGCGCGCACGTGACGATCGTGGACGCCCGCGACGACGACGCGTCCCGCGAGCAGGGGGCCGACCTCGAGAGGCACGGCGTGACCGTGCGGCTCGGGGACGGCGACACCCTGCCCGAGGGGACCGACCTCGTCGTCACCTCGCCCGGCTGGAAGCCGGACGTGCCGCTGCTGGCGGCCGCCGCGTCCGCCGGGATCGAGATCTACGGCGAGGTCGAGCTCGCGTGGCGGCTGCGTCCGGCGGACGCGGCCCCCTGGCTCGCCCTCACCGGCACCAACGGCAAGACCACCTGCGTCCGGATGCTGACGTGCATCCTCACCGCGGCCGGGCACGACGCGGTCGCGGTGGGGAACGTCGGAACCCCGATCGTCGAGGCGGTGCTGGAGAAGCACGACGTGCTGGCCGTGGAGCTGTCCAGCTACCAGCTGCACTGGTCGTCCAGCGTCCGGCCGCTGGCCGCGGCGGTGCTGAACGTCGCGCCCGACCACATCGACTGGCACGGCTCGTTCGAGGCGTACGCCGAGGACAAGCGCAAGATCTTCGCCCCGGGCGGTGTTGGGGTCGTCAACGCCGACGACCCGGTGTCGACGCGGCTCGGGCCCGAGGACGCCAAGGGGTTCACCCTGGACGTCCCGGCGCCGGGGCAGCTCGGCGTCGTCGAGGACCTGCTCGTCGACCGGGCGTTCGTGGACGACCCGCGCACGACCGCCGCCGAGCTCGCCGAGCTCCACGACGTCAAGCCGTTCGCGCCGCACAACGTCGCCAACGCCCTCGCGGCGGCGGCCCTGGCCCGCGCCTTCGGCGTGCCGCCCGAGGCCGTCCGGGAGGGCCTGCGGGCCTTCGTGCCCGACCCGCACCGCATCGCGCACGTCGCGAACGTGGACGGCGTCGACTACGTGGACGACTCCAAGGCCACCAACCCGCACGCCGCCGCGTCCTCGCTGGCGTCCTGCCGGTCCGCGGTGTGGATCGCCGGGGGCCTGCTCAAGGGCGCCGACGTGGACGACCTGGTCGCGTCCTGCGCGGACCGGCTGCGCGCGGTGGTGCTGATCGGCCGGGACCGGGCGCGGATCGCCGAGGCTCTCGCGCGACACGCGCCGGATGTCCCCGTGGTGGACGTTCCGGACACCGACACTGGGGCGATGGACCGAGTCGTGACCCACGCCGCCGAGCTCGCGCAGTCCGGCGACACCGTGCTGCTCGCCCCGGCCGGGGCCTCCTTCGACATGTTCACCAGTTACGGCGCGCGCGGCGACGCGTTCGCCGAAGCGGTCCGGCGGCTCGTCGCGCGGGCATGAGCGCGGCCCCCGCGGCGGAGCGGGACCAGGCGAAGGCCGGCGGCGACCGTCCGGCGCGGCCCCGGCCGCGCGAGCAGGTCGCCGCCGCCGTCGGGCTGCTGGACCGCCCGCTCACCTCGTACTACCTGGTGCTCGGCTGCTCGGTGATGCTGCTGGCGCTGGGCCTGACCATGGTGCTGTCGGCGTCCAGCGTCAAGCAGCTCCAGGAGACCGGCTCGGCGTACACGCTGGTGCAGAAGCAGGCCATCTGGATGGCGATCGGGCTGCCCGGCATGTGGGCGGCGTCCCGGCTGCCGCTGAAGGCGTTCCGGGCGCTGGCGTTCCCGATGCTGCTGCTGTCGGTCGCGGCGCTCGCCCTGGTGCTGGTGCCGGGCCTCGGCCGCGCGGCGGGCGGGGCGACCCGCTGGATCAGCCTCGGGCCGGTCCAGATCCAGCCGTCCGAGCCCGCCAAGCTCGCCCTGGTGCTGTGGGGCGCCGACATGCTCGCCCGCAAGGAGAAGCTCGGCCAGCTCACCGAGTGGCGGCCGCTGCTGATGCCGCTGCTGCCCGGCGCGGGCCTGCTGGTGCTGATGGTCATGCTCGGCGACGACCTCGGGACGACGCTGGTCCTGCTGACGATCTTCCTGGCGCTGCTGTGGGTGGTCGGCGCGCCCGGCCGGCTGTTCGTCGGCATCGCCGGGCTGGTCGGCCTGCTGGTGTCGATCCTCATCGTGGTCGAGCCGTACCGGATGCAGCGGCTCACCGGATTCCTGGACCAGTCCGGCAACCAGCTCACCTTCAACTACCAGGGCACCCAGGGCCTGTACGCGCTCTCGTCCGGCGGCCTGACCGGCACCGGGCTGGGGGAGGGGCGGGCCAAGTGGGACTTCCTGCCGCACGCCGAGACCGACTTCATCTTCGCGATCATCGGCGAGGAGTTCGGGCTGGTCGGGACGCTGGTGGTGCTCGGCCTGTTCGGGCTGCTCGCCTACGCCGGGCTGCGCATCGCGCGGCGCGTGAAGGACCCGTTCACCCGGCTCGCCGCGGCCGGCGCGACGGCCTGGCTGGTGGTCCAGGCCATCGTGAACATCGGCGCGGTCATCGGTGTGCTTCCCATCACAGGCATCCCGTTGCCGCTGGTCTCCTACGGTGGATCGGCCCTCATCCCCACGCTGATCGCGCTCGGCATGCTGCTCGCGTTCGCCAAGCGGGAGCCCGGTGCGAGGCAGGCGCTCGCCGCACGCGGCCCCGGACCGCTGTCCCGGGCTCTAAGCTGGCTAGGACTCGGACCGCGGGGGTCCTGACCCGGACGAGCGCCGGAAGGGCCATCGGACCGAGCACCGGACGGGGGCGGGGGTCGCCCCGTCCGAACGACGTCCGCACCCGCGCACCGAACCCGCTGAGGACACGCTGAGGAGTTGTCAACGAGCATGAGGGTTGTCCTGGCCGGCGGCGGCACCGCCGGACACATCGAGCCCGCCCTGGCCCTCGCCGACGCGCTGCGCCGCCACGACCCGAACACCGGGATCGTCTGCCTCGGCACCGAGCGCGGCCTGGAGACCCGGCTGGTCCCGCAGCGCGGCTACGAGCTCGCCCTGATCCCCCCGGTGCCGCTGCCCCGCACGCTGACCCCGCAGCTGCTGTCGGTCCCCGGCCGGCTGCGCGGCGCGATCAACACCGCCGCCGGCGTCCTGGACCAGATGCGCGCGGACGTGCTGGTCGGCTTCGGCGGGTACGTCGCCACCCCCGGCTACCTGGCCGCGCGCAAGCGCAAGGTGCCGATCATCGTGCACGAGGCGAACCCCAAGCCCGGCCTGGCCAACAAGCTCGGCTCGCGGTTCACCGACCACGTCGCCGTCTCGCACCACGACTCGCCGCTGCCGAACGCCAAGTTCGTCGGCATCCCGCTGCGCCGCGACATCGCCAACCTGGACCGGATGGCGATGGGCGACAAGGCCCGCTCCTACTTCGGCCTGCTGCCCGAGCTGCCCACCCTGCTGATCTTCGGCGGGTCGCAGGGCGCCCGGTCCCTGAACCGGAACGCGGTCGCGGCCGCGCCCGCGTTCCGCGCGGCCGGGATCCAGGTGCTGCACATCGTCGGCCCGAAGAACACCGAGGTGCCCGACCCCGCCCCGTCCGGCGGCCCGCAGTACGTGACCATCCCCTACTGCGACCGGATGGACCTCGCCTACGCCGCCGCCGACATGGCTATGTGCCGGGCGGGCGCGATGACCTGCGCCGAGCTGTCGGCCGTGGCGCTGCCCGGGGTGTACGTGCCGCTGCCGATCGGCAACGGCGAGCAGCGGCTGAACGCCGAGCCGATCGTGCAGAACGGCGGCGGCCTGCTGGTGGACGACGCCGAGCTCAGCCCCGAGTGGATCGCCGGTCACCTGATCCCGATCCTGCGCGACCCGGCCCGGGTGGCGAACATGTCCGAGGCCGCGGGACGGATGGGCCGCCGGGACGCCGACGTGGCGCTCGCCCGGATGGTCTACGACGTCGTCCGCGCCGCCCAGCAGCAGCAGGAGCAGGGCCGATGAGCCTGGTCGACCCGTCCGCGGTGGTCCCGGCCGGCGAGCTCGGCCGCGTCCACTTCATCGCCATCGGCGGCGCCGGGATGTCGGGCATCGCCCGGATCATGCTGAAGCGCGGCATCACCGTCTCCGGCAGCGACGCCAAGGACTCCGAGCTGCTCGGGCAGCTCGCCGGGCTCGGCGCGAAGGTGTTCGTCGGGCACGACGCGTCCCACCTGGGGGACGCCGAGACCGTCGTGGTCTCCTCGGCGATCCGGGAGAGCAACCCCGAACTCGCCGCGGCCCGCGCGCGGGGCCTGCGCGTCCTGCACCGGTCGGCGGCCCTCGCCTCGCTGATGGCCGACCGCCGCGCGGTCGCCGTCGCCGGGACGCACGGCAAGACCACGACCACGTCGATGATGACGGTCGCCCTGCAGCACGCGGGGGCCGACCCGTCCTACTGCATCGGCGGGCAGCTGGTCACGACCGGGCTCGGCGCGGACGAGGGCACCGGCGAGGTCTTCGTCGCCGAGGCCGACGAGAGCGACGGCTCGTTCCTCATGTACACGCCGAACGTCGCGGTCGTGACCAACGTCGAGGCCGACCACCTGGACAACTACGGCGGGTTCGAGCAGGTCAAGGAGCTGTTCGCGAAGTTCGTCGGACGGGTCGAGGAGGGCGGCGCGCTGGTCGCCGGAGCCGACGACCCGGTCGCGCGCGAGCTCGCCGACCTCGCGCGGGCGCGCGGGCTGCGCGTCCTGACCTACGGCGAGGCGGGTGACGCCGACCTGCGCGTCACCGGCTTCACCCCGCAGGGCCTCGGGTCGCGCTTCACGATCGAGGGTGAGGCGGACGGGCTCGGCGAGGTCGTCCTGAACGTCCCCGGACGGCACAACTCCCTCAACGCGGGCGCGGTCGTCGCGGTCGCGCACGCGCTCGGCCTCGACCTGAAGACCGTCCGCGAGGGGCTGCGCGGGTTCGGCGGCGCGATGCGCCGGCTGGAGCGCAAGGGCGAGGCGGCGGGCGCCGAGGTGTTCGACAGCTACGCCCACCACCCGACCGAGCTGACCGCCGATCTGTCGGCGACCCGCGACTACCTGGACGGCCGGGACGGCGCGGGACGCATCGTCGCGGTCTTCCAGCCGCACCTGTACAGCCGCACCCGGTTCTTCGCCGCCGAGTTCGGCGAGGCCCTGGGTCTGGCCGACGTCGCGGTCGTCCTGGACGTCTACGGCGCGCGCGAGGACCCGGAGCCCGGCGTCACCGGACGGCTGATCGCGGATCGCGTCCCAGAGGGCACCGAGACGGTGTACGCGCCGGTGTTCGACGAGGTCCCGGACGTCGTGGCCGGGCTCGCCCGGCCGGGCGACATCGTGATCACGCTGGGCGCGGGCGATGTGACCAGGCTCGGCCCGGTGATCCTGGAACGCCTGGCGGGAGCCTGACCACCGGCGGCCCGGGGGATCGGCGGCGCGGCGTGGAGGCGTGGCTTCCGGGCGGCCGGCGGTCATCCTGGAGGGCATGACCGAGGCTGGGACGAGGCGGCGCGCGGTGCACGGCGGAGGACACACGCGAGGAGAGACGCGGGACGAGGACGGGCGACCGGATTCCGGCGAGCCCGCCTCCGGGCGTGCCCCGGCCCGTCCGCCGGTCCGGCGTCCGCCTGCGCGGCGCCGTCCGAACCGGTGGAAGGCCGCGTTCGTCACGCTGCTGGTCGTGGGCGTGCTCGGCGCGTCCGGATGGGTGCTGCTCGGCTCGAAGCTGCTGGTCGTCCGGCACGTGGAGGTGTCCGGGAACCACTACGCGCCGCGCGACCGGATCGAGGGCGCGGCCGGGATCTCGCTCGGCTCGCCCATGGCCCGGCTCGACACCGGCTCCGTCCGCGCCCGCGTCCAGCGGCTGCGCGAGGTGGCGTCGGCGAAGGTCGAACGCCACTGGCCCGGGACGATCCGGATCGTGGTCACCGAGCGGACGCCGCGCGCCGTGGTCGACCGGGACGGCCGGTACTACCTGCTCGACGCGTCCGGGGTCACGGTCACCGACGGGACGACGCGTCCGGCCGGGCTGCCGCTGCTGTCGGTGTCCGCGCCGGGGCCGTCCGACCCGTCCGGCCTGGCGGCGCTGCGCGTGATCGAGCGGTTGCCGGCCGCGCTGCGGCGGAAGCTGGCCGAGGTGACGGCGGTCTCGCCGGAGGCGGTGACGCTGCGCCTGGCGGACGGCCTTACGGTCGTCTGGGGCTCGGACGAGCGGACGCCGGAGAAGCTGCGCCTGATCGACGCGCTGCGCCGCTCGCCCGCCGGACGGTCCGCGAACACGATCGACGTCAGCTCGCCCGAGGTGGTCACCACGCACTAGGGCGGTCTCGAAGTCGCCGCTCGCCACGGGCGCCGACGCTGGGACACGCCCTGGCCCGGCGTGGTGATGATCACGTTCTCCGGACGAAGATCGTCCCGTCCGGGCGGGGGAGGGCGCGCCCCTGACCGGCGTCGGACGCCTCGTCCGCCGTCCACCGGTCCCGTCCCAGGTCACGCCCGGTCGTGCCGCGGGAACGCGCGGTTCCCGTGTGTCGGAGCGCTTCGGGCGTCCTGATGGGGGAAGCTTGGACCGGACCCGGGCGTGGCCGGGCGGCGGCTCGGAGACCGGGCCCGGTGGCGGGGCCCGGAGGCGGGCCGTACCAACCAGGGCAAGTCTCGCCAAGTCCGCGCACGCGACACGCCGGGGCGGTTGGCGGGAGGTTAGTTGACCCTGGCCGTTAGCCCGCCCTACTGTCCGTATCAGTCATCAGGTTGACATAACTGTAAGCCTCAAGTTGAGGGTGAGGGTTGAACCGGGTTCGGAACCCGGTCCGGTCCTCGCCCGCGACTCGATTAGATAAGCGAGCGGAAAGGCCCCTCGTCGTGGCAGCACCGCAGAACTACCTCGCGGTCATCAAGGTCGTCGGCATCGGCGGCGGCGGCGTCAACGCCGTCAACCGGATGATCGAGGAGGGACTCAAGGGCGTCGAGTTCATCGCGATCAACACGGACGCCCAGGCGCTGCTGATGAGTGACGCCGACGTCAAGCTCGATGTGGGCCGCGAGCTCACCCGTGGCCTCGGCGCGGGGGCCAACCCCGACGTCGGCCGCAAGGCCGCCGAGGACCACCGCGAGGAGATCGAGGAGGTGCTCAAGGGCGCCGACATGGTCTTCGTCACCGCGGGGGAGGGCGGCGGCACCGGCACCGGCGGCGCGCCCGTCGTGGCGAACATCGCCCGCTCCCTCGGCGCGCTCACCATCGGCGTGGTCACCCGGCCGTTCTCGTTCGAGGGCAAGCGCCGCGCGATGCAGGCGGAAGCCGGAATAGAGACACTCCGGGACGAGGTCGACACCCTCATCGTCATTCCCAACGACCGGCTGCTGTCGATCAGCGACCGGCAGGTCAGCGTGCTGGACGCGTTCAAGGCCGCGGACCAGGTGCTCCTCTCCGGTGTTCAGGGCATAACCGACCTGATCACCACCCCCGGCCTGATCAACCTGGACTTCGCCGACGTCAAGTCGGTCATGTCCGGCGCGGGCTCCGCCCTGATGGGCATCGGCTCGGCGCGCGGCGACGACCGCAGCGTGGCCGCGGCCGAGATGGCCATCTCCAGCCCGCTGCTGGAGGCCAGCATCGACGGCGCGCACGGCGTGCTGCTGTCCATCTCCGGCGGCTCCGACCTCGGCCTGTTCGAGATCAACGAGGCGGCGCAGCTGGTGTCCAACGCGGCCGCGCCGGACGCCAACATCATCTTCGGCGCGGTCATCGACGACGCGCTGGGCGACGAGGTCCGGGTCACCGTGATCGCCGCGGGGTTCGACGAGGGCCGCCCTACCAGGCCGGCGCCGGAGGCTGACGCACGGCGGGTTCCTCCGGCCCGGCAGAACACCCCCAACCCGTCCGACCGGCAGGCGCCCGCGCCGCAGCCGCCCGCCAACCCGATCCCGAGCCGCGTCGGCCGCACCGCCGAGCCCGCGACCGGGCTGGCCCAGCCGGGCCAGCAGGGTCCGGGCGCGCCGCAGCTCGACCGGCCCGAGCGGCACCAGCCGTCCGGCCCGCAGCACCAGCCGCCGGCGCACGCGCCCACGCACACGACGGTCGCGCAGGCCGCCGCCGCCCCGGTTCCGGCCCCCGCGCCGGTGCCGGAGCGTCCCGTCCCGGCCCCGGCCCCGCCCGCCCCCACCGGGCCCGGCCCGGCCGGGTCCGGCGCGTCCGGCGGTCCCGCCGACCGCGACGAGCGTCGTGGCGAGTCCGCCTCCGAGGGCGGGCGCGCCCCCGCGCCGCGTCCCGAGCCCGCCCCCTCCCGGGTGCACGCCGGTGAGTCCGGCAACGCCCCCGCGCCGTCCCGCAACCGGCGGGTCGTGTTCGAGGAGGACGAGGACGACCTCGACGTTCCCGACTTCCTGAAGTGACCGCCCCCTCCGTGATCAGCGAAATCCCCCTCGGCGCCGGTGTCGGCGCGGCGTTCACCGGCCGCGGTGGCGGCGTGAGCCCCGCGCCGTTCGCGGGTCTGAACCTCGGTGGCGCGGTCGGCGACGACCCGTCCGCCGTCCGCGCCAACCGCGAGCGCGCCGCCGCCGCCCTCGGCGTCGAGGCCGGCCGCACCGTCTGGATGTGGCAGGTCCACGGAGCGGACGTCGCGTTCGTCAAGACCCCCGACGACCTGGACGACGCCGTCGACGGCATCGTCACCACGGTCCCCGGCCTCGTCCTGGCCGTCCTGGTCGCCGACTGCGCCCCGGTGCTGCTGGCCGACCCGGTCGCGGGCGTCGTCGGCGCCGCGCACTCCGGACGCCCCGGCACCCTCGCCGGGGTCGTTCCCGCGCTGGTCGCCCGGATGCGCGAGCACGGCGCCGAGCCCGGCCGGATCACCGGCGCGATCGGGCCCGCCGCCTGCGGCTCCTGCTACGAGGTGCCCGAGGACATGCGCGCCGAGGTCGCCGCCCGGGTGCCCGCGGCGTACGCGACCACCCGTGCCGGGACGCCCGGACTCGACATCCGGGCCGGCATCGTCGAGCAGCTCGCCGGGCAGGGCGTGACCGGCGTCGACGTCGACCCCCGCTGCACCATCGAGACCCCTGACCTCTTCTCTTACCGGCGGGACGGCCAGACCGGCCGCTTCGCCGGGTTCGTATGGCTGAAGGACGACCTGAGCGATGACCCCGAACACCTCTAGCGGGCCCACGGCCCGCCGGGAGGAGCTGGCGGCCAACCTCGCGGAGGTGCGGGAGCGGATCGCCGCCGCCTGCGCCGCCGCGGGACGGGCCACCGAGGACGTGACGCTCGTCGCGGTGACCAAGACCTTCCCCGCGGCCGACGTGCGGCTGCTGGCCGGACTCGGCCTCACCCAGGTCGCCGAGAACCGCGACCAGGAGGCCGCGCCCAAGGCGGCCGACTGCGCCGACCTTCCCCTGACCTGGCACTTCGTCGGTCAGCTCCAGACGAACAAGGTCAAGTCGGTGGCGTCCTACGCGGGCGTCGTCCAGTCCGTCGACCGGGCCCGGCTCGTCCGGGCCCTCTCCCAGGCCGCCCTCGCCGAGGGCCGGACGCTGCGCTGCCTGGTGCAGGTCTCCCTGGACGAGAAGGAGGGGCGCGGCGGCGCGGCCCCGGCGGACGCGCCCGCCCTCGCCGACCAGATCGCTGCGGCCGAGGGCCTCGAGCTGGGCGGAGTGATGGCGGTCGCCCCTCTCGGAGAGGAGCCGCGGCCCGCGTTCGAGCGCTTGGCGCGCCTGGCAAATGAGGTGCGACTGTCACACCCGGGTGCCACGATCATGTCGGCGGGGATGAGCGGTGACCTGGAAGCGGCGATCACGTGTGGCGCGACACACGTGCGTGTCGGTACGGCGTTGCTCGGCGGCCGAAGCGCAATCGTCAGGTAATGTCCCCCCAGTGGTGGCCGTCAGGACGGCGGTTTCCACAGGCAGGCGGAAGAGTCCGACGGCGGCGCCAGGCCCGGCAGGGGGCGCCGGTGCCGCGGCCACAGGACGACGGAGGGGCGTATGGCCAGCGCGATGCGCAAGATGGCGGTCTACCTCGGCCTTGTGGAGGACGACCGCTACGACGAGAAGTTCAGCAAGTACGACAAGTACGACGACTATGACGAGTACGAGGTCTACGACGACGAGACCGACCCGGTCCCGGGTCGGCGCGGGGGCCACCGCGAGGACGAGGCGGGCGTTCAGCCTACCCGAGCCGACGAGGCGGCGGACCGTGAACGCGATCTCGTCGCGGCGGCCCCGGACCGGCGTTCGGTGGCGCTCTACGAGTCCTCCGCCGCGACCGACCTTGCGCGCATCACTACGCTGCACCCGAGGACCTACAACGAAGCCAGGACCATCGGGGAGCACTTCCGTGAGGGCACGCCGGTCATCATGAACCTGACCGAGATGGTCGACAGTGACGCCAAGCGCCTGGTCGACTTCGCGGCAGGTCTGGTGTTCGGCCTGCACGGCAGCATCGAGCGTGTTACGAACAAGGTGTTCCTCCTGTCACCCGCCAACGTGGAGGTGACGGCGGAGGACAAGGCCCGGATGGCGGAACGAGGGTTCTTCAACCAGAGCTGAGCAGCCGAGAACGAGAGAGCGTCCGTGCATATCGTTGGACTGATCCTGCAATACGTCCTGTACCTGTTCCTCCTGTTCCTCATCGGGAGGCTGGTGCTCGAAGTCCTTCGGTCGTTCGCCCGGGAGTGGCGGCCGACGGGGGTGGTCCTGGTCATAGCCGAGACCGTCTACACCGTCACCGACCCGCCGCTGAAACTCCTCCGGCGTTTCATCCCACCCGTACGGCTGGGTAACGTGGCACTGGACCTCAGCTTCACATTCCTCTTCCTTGTGGTCTGGGTCTTGATCATCTTCGTGCAGATGCTCTGATCAGATACCGTCCTTACCGGACAGACTCCAAGCGCGCCAAGGAGACGAACATGCCGCTGACACCCGCAGATGTGCGGAACAAGCAGTTCAGTACCACCAGGCTCAGGCCGGGGTACGACGAGGAGGAGGTGGACGCCTTCCTCGACGAGGTCGAGGCCGAGCTCGACCGCCTCATCCAGGAGAACGAGGAGCTCCGCGCGAAGCTGGCCGAGTGCCTGCGCGGCAAGGTTCCCGCCATGGCCGCGCCCATCGTCGAACCCAAGCCGGACGTCACCAAGATCCCCGAGCCGCCGCGACCGGAGCCGATCCAGCAGCACCAGCCCGAGCCCGAGCCGGCGCAGCTCGGTGGCATGGGCGGGCAGCAGCTGGGCGGACCGCAGCTGGGCGGCGGCCAGCTCGGCGGCCTCGGCATGGGCCAGCCGTCCGGCGAGGACAACATGGACACCGCGGCCCGCGTGCTGGCGCTCGCGCAGCAGACCGCGGACCAGGCCATCGCCGACGCCCGCCGCGAGGCCGACGAGACGCTGGGCCGCGCCCGCCGCGAGGCCGAGGAGATCCTCGGCAAGGCGCGCCGCCAGGCCGACCAGATCGTCTCCGAGGCGCGCTCCCGCGCCGAGGCCCTGGACCGGGACGCCCAGGAGCGGCACCGCCAGGTCATGGGCTCCCTCGTGCAGCAGCGCGAGGAGCTCGAGCGCGAGGTCGACAACCTGCGCGCGTTCGAGCGCGAGTACCGCAGCCGCCTGAAGGTGTACCTGGAGGGCCAGCTGCGCGACCTGGAGGCCGGGTCCGCCGAGGCCGGCGCGTTCCCGAACCCCGCGGTCGGCCCCGCGCAGACCGGTCCGCAGCCCATCGCCGCCCCCGCGGCCGACCAGCGCAACGGCGCGCCCTCCGGCGTCGCCTCCCCGGCCGGGACCTCCCCCTTCGGCACCCCCGACGCCCCTCAGCACACCCAGCAGGTGCAGCACTCGGCGACCGGGGCCTTCCACACCGGCGACAACCCGCCGCACGAGAGGCGCTGACGCCTGTCCCGCAGGCGATAGTGTCTTGTCGATCGCCGCGCCGCGGATGGCCGTGGGCCATCCCGGCGGCGTCGGCGTATCCGGGCACATCGGCGGTGTCCGCCGGGCCTTTCCGCGGCCCGGGGCGCGGCCCGTAGGGAAGAGAGAGACCCTGTGATCATCCTGAGTGGCGTACTCGTGGTGGTGGCGATCGCCCTGCTGGTGGCGGGAATCGTCGCGGGCAACGGCGACAGCGCGCAGGTGTTCGGTGTGGACGCCATCGTGGTGATCTACACGTCCATCGCGGTCAGCCTGGTGTCGGCGCTCTGCCTGCTCATCGGGGTGTTCCTCCGCCGCAAGGAGATCTTCGGGGGCGGTGCCGCGGCGTCCCCCCGCCGCGACCGCAAGGCCGCCAAGGCCAAGAAGGGCAAGACCTCGGGCAGGACCGCGGGCCAGGCCGCAGCGCCGGGCGCCGCGCAGAACGCCGGCGACGGCGACCAGGACGACGAGGTCGCGATTCCGCCGCAGCCCGCGGACGTTCCGGACGACGCGATCGTCTTCGTCGTGCGCGGCCGCAAGCGCTACCACCTGGACACCTGCCGTCAGCTCGCCGGTCGCGACACCGAGGAGCTGACCTACGCGGAGGCGCGAGAAGAGGGCTTCAGTCCCTGCACCGCCTGCCTCCCCGACACCGCGCTGGCCGCGCGGGCCTCGGTCTCCGTCGGAGTTCCGACCATCGCCGGGCGATCCGGCGAGCAGGGTGACGCGCCGTCCGGTTCCGCTTCACGCGGTCCCGTGGCGTCCGCCGCGTCCCCGGCCGCTCCTCCCGCGCCGCCCGCTCCGACCCCGCTTCCCGCGTCCGGCTCCCCGTCGGTGCCGTCCGCGTGGCCGACTCCGGCCACGAGCGCTCCGTCCGCCGCGTCCGGCCGGGGCGACGTGACGCTTCCCGACATCCCGGTGACCGACCCGGCGCCCGAGCCCGAGCCCGAGAAGGTTTCGCCGGCCGGGCCCACGCTGATGGACATCCCCATCCCGACGATCGAGCCCGAGCCCGAGCCCGAGCCCGAGCCCGAGCCCGAGCCCGAGCCGGAGCCCGAGGCCGTCGAGGTGGAGCGGGACGAGGTCGCCGAGGAGCCCTCAGAGGCCGCCAGCACGGACGTGGCGCCCGAGCCGGAGGCGGTGGACGCTCCGGTGGCCACGGTCGCCGAGCAGGCGTCTGCGGCTCCCGTCGAGGAGCCCGTGGAGGAGAAGGCCGAGCCCGAGCAGCCGGCGGAGTCCGAGGAGGAGTCCGTCGCGGTGGCCGCCGCTCCGCCGCGTCCGCGTGAGTCCTCCGACGAGGACGAGGCGTCCGAGCAGGACGAGGACGCCGAGGCCGAGGCCAAGGCGGAGCCCGAGGACGCCGAGCCCGAGGCGGACGAGAAGCCGCGGGCGGACGCGAAGACCGAGGTCGAGGCCGAGCCCGCCGCCGCCGAGTCCGACGAGGCCGAGGCCGAGGACGCCGAGTCGTCCGCCGAGGAGCCCGCCGACGAGGAGGAGCCGCAGGTGCGCATCCTCAGCGGCACCAAGCGCTACCACCGCCCCGACTGCGCGCTGATCGAGGACATCGGCGACGACGCCGAGGACCTGGAGTCCCTGCCGCGCAGCGAGGCCAAGGAGCGCGGCTGCACGCCGTGCCTGGTCTGCCAGCCCGACCGCGAGCACGCCCGCGACTGACGCGTCACCCGCCTGAAGCGACGAAGAGCGGCCGCCCTGACACAGGGCGGCCGCTCTTTTGTCGTTTCCGTTCCGGGAGTTCGGGTGAGTGGTCTCGGCCCGGACGCGGACCTTGGCGTTTGCTGGGAGGTTTCTGGGTGTTCGCCGGGGTGCGGTCGGGGGCCGGGCCTGTTCTCGCTGCTACCGGGTGCGCGGAGTGGCGTGCCGGAGGGGGGTTGTCCAGGAGGCTCCCAGAAAGCTCCCAGGAGGGCGCGACCTCGGGTCGGCACGGTGTGCGTGTGACGACATCGTGGGCCGCGGAGAGCGGCCGTTGCCAGGGGGTCTGTGGATGATCAAGGTGGATCGGCTGACCAAGCGGTACGGGGACAAGGTCGCCGTGGAGGATCTGACCTTCACGGTGAAGCCGGGGGTCGTGACCGGCCTCCTGGGACCCAACGGGGCGGGGAAGACGACGACGATGCGCATGATCCTGGGCATCGACACGCCCACGTCCGGGGAGGCGACCGTCAAGGGCGGGCCGTACGCGCGACTGCCCCGGCCGATGCGGACGCTCGGCGCGCTGCTGGACGCCAGGGCGGTGCACCCGGGCCGCACGGCCCGCGGCCACCTGCTGTGCCTGGCCGCCAGCAACGGCCTGCGGGAACGCCGGGTGGACGAGGTGCTCGAGCAGGTGGGTCTGCGGGACGTGGCCGGGAGGCGCGTCGGAGGGTTCTCGCTGGGGATGGGCCAGCGCCTCGGCATCGCCGGCGCCCTGCTGGGGGACCCCGAGCTGCTGATGTTCGACGAGCCGGTGAACGGCCTGGACCCCGAGGGCATCCGCTGGATCCGGCGGCTGATGAGGCGCCTGGCCGCCGAGGGGCGGACGGTGCTGGTCTCGAGTCATCTGATGAGCGAGATGGCGCTCACCGCCGACCACCTGATCGTGATCGGCCGCGGCAGGCTGGTGGCCGATGTCGGCCTGGACGACTTCGTGGAGGCCGGCTCCGAGCGGTCGGTGCTGGTGCGTACCCCGGCCGCGGCGGAGTTCGCCGAAACGCTCCGCACGGGCGGGGCGGACGTGCGTCCGGATGAGGACGGAGCGCTCATCGTGTCCGGGATGGACAGCCTGGAGATCGGCAGGATGGCCGCGGTGGGCGAGGTTCCCCTCGCCGAGCTGACCCCGCGGCGCGCCTCGTTGGAGGAGGCGTTCATGCGGCTCACGCAGGACGCCCTCGAGTACGACGTCACCGAGGGGGCGGCCCGATGAACGCGAGCACGAGGATCCCGGGTACGGGCGACGTGGAATCCCTCCGCCCGTACCGGGTGGCCGACGCACTCCACTCGGAGTGGCTGAAGATCCGCACGCTGCGCTCCACCGCCTACACCCTGCTCGTAACGATCGGCCTGGGCGTCGGGCTCGGGCTGCTGTTCACCGCCGCCGGGGCGGCGGGCTACGACGGGGGCGACGCGGACGTCCGCGCGTCGTTCGATCCGGTGGCCACCAGCCTCAAGAGCCACATCCTGGCCCAGCTCGCCCTGGGCCAGCTGGGCGTCCTGGTCGTCACCTCCGAGTACGCGACGGGGATGATCCGCACGAGCCTGGTCTCGGTGCCGCGCAGGACGCGGCTGCTGGGTTCGAAGGCCGCGGCCTTCTTCGCCGTGGCGATGGTGACCGGGCAGCTCGTGGGGTTCGCGACGTTCCTGGCGGGCCAGCGCGTCCTGGCGGCGCGTCACGTTCCGCACGTCGGACTCGGTGATCCGCACGTGCTCCGCGCGGTGTTCGGCTGCGGACTGTACCTCGCGGTCATCGGGCTGCTCGGTGTGGCGCTCGGCGCCCTGATCCGGAGCACCGCCGGGGCGCTGGCGGTGCTGGTGTCGACCACGCTGCTGATTCCGGTGGTCGCGAACGCCCTGCCGTCGAGGTGGGCGGACGCCGCGCACAAGTGGTGGCCGTCGACCGCGGGCGGCCAGATCATGGTGGTGCACCGGCAGCCGGAGACGCTCGCCCCCTGGGCGGGGTTCGGGGTGCTGTGCCTGTTCGTCGGCCTGGTCGTCGCGGTGGCTTTCGCCGTCTTTCGCAAACGCGACGTCTAGGCCGGAACCATAGGGCACCCGGCGGCACGGCGCCGGTGCGGGTCCTGGCACATGGGGCGAGTGGCGAAGTGGGGTTGTCCGGCGAATGGCATCTGAGTGGCGCGGCGATCAGGATCGGTCACGGTCGGCGCAGGGCGTCCTGCTCGTGGTGGAGGACGAGCCGACGCTGCGCGAGCTGCTGTCGGCGAGCCTGCGCTTCTCCGGCTTCCAGGTGGAGTCCGCCGCCACCGCCGGGGAGGCGCTGGACATCGCCCTCCGGGAGCGGCCCGACCTGATCGTTCTCGACGTCATGCTGCCCGACATGGACGGCTTCGAGATGCTGCGGAGGCTGCGCCGGCAGTCCTCCGGGCCCGCGGAGTCCGGCTCGCGTGACATCCCCGTGCTGTTCCTGACCGCACGGGACGCTCCGGAGGACAAGGTGAACGGCCTGTCCATCGGTGGCGACGACTACGTCACCAAACCCTTCCGGCTGGAGGAGCTGATCGCCAGGATCCGGGCGATCCTGCGCCGGGCGCAGGGGCGGCCGGGAGGGGCCACCCTGTCGGTCGCCGACCTGGAGATCGACGTCGGCGCCCTCCTGGTGACCCGCGCCGGGTCGCCGGTGGAGCTGTCGCCGACCGAGTTCCGGCTGCTGAGGTACCTGGCCGAGCACGTGGACCAGGTGCTGGAGAAGACCAAGATCCTCAACGACGTGTGGCGCTACGACTTCGGCGGGGACCCCGGCATCGTCGAGTCCTACATCAGCTACCTGCGCCGGAAGGTGGACCACGTGGAACCCAGGCTGATCCACACCGTCCGCGGTGTCGGCTACGTCCTGCGCAGCCCACGCGCATGACCGGCACCACCGGAGCCGGCCGCGGCAGGGGTGATGACGGCGCCACGGCCTCCCGCATGCCGTGGCGCTTGGCGCGGCGGCTCGGACGCCGGTCGCTGCGGACAAGGGTCCTGCTGCCGACCGTGTGCCTGCTCGCCGTGGGACTACTGTTCAGCAACGCCGTCGTCCTGGCGTTCCTGCGTGACCCGCTCGTCGACCGGGTGGACGGTCAGCTGCGTTCGACGGGACAACTCATGGTGAGGGTTCCGCCTGAGGTGCTGCAGGCGCTCAGGCCGGGACGGGACGGGGGGTTCTCGACCGACCTGGTCAGCGATCTCTACGTCGCGTACGTCTCCTCCAGCGGTGAGGTCACCGGCTCGGTCCGGGCGGGGGCGCACCGCCAAGGCCCGGCTCCCGTGCTTCCCCGGCTCGACTCCAGGACCGTTGCGGTCCGGGCCGACCGGCCGTTCGAGACATCCGCGCGCGATGGCCACGGCTGGCGGGTGCTCGTCCTGCCCACCGCGAAGGGCGACGGCTCCGGCGTGGTCGTCGCCGCGTCGTTGGCGGAGGTCGAGGCGATCCAGGCTCGCGTGCGCAGGAACTGCCTCGCCGTCGCGGCGGTGACGCTGGTCCTGCTCACCCTGCTCGGCCGTTTCGCGGTCGTGGCCGGGCTCCGGCCGCTGCGCCGCATCGAGGAGACGTCCGCCGCCATCGCGGGCGGCGACCTGTCCCGCCGGGTGCCGGACTTCGCCGGGCCCGGCACCGAGATCGGACGCCTGAGCACCGCCCTGAACGGCATGCTGGCACGGATCGAGGCCGCCGTGGCGGCGCAGGCCGCATCGGAGGCCAGGATGCGGCGTTTCGTGGCCGACGCCAGCCACGAACTGCGCACCCCGCTGGCGGGCATCACGGGATTCACCGACCTCTACCGCATGGGCGCGCTCAACGGGCAGGCGGACGTGGAGCACACGATGGACCGCATCGAACGCGAGGCGGTGCGCCTGTCCCGGCTGGTCGAGGACCTGCTGCTCCTCGCCCACCTCGACGAGCACACCGAGACCGACCGGTCGGGACTTCGCCCCGCGCCACTGGACCTGCGGGCGCTGGCCGCCGACGCCCTGCACGACCTGCGGGCCCTGGACCCCTCTCGCGAGATCCGCATGACCGGCCCGGGCGGCGGACCGGTGACGCCAGCGCCCGCTCTGGGCGATGAGCGGCGGCTGCAGCAGATCGTGGTCAACCTGATCGGCAACGCGGTGGCGCATACGCCCGAGGGCACGCCGGTGCGCATCGGGGTCGGAACCGAAGCGGGGCGCGCCGTCCTGGAGGTCGAGGACCAGGGACCCGGGCTGTCGCCGGAACAGGGCGGCCGCGTCTTCGAACGCTTCTACCGCGCGGACGGCTCGCGCAGCCGAGCCACCGGCGGTGGCTCGGGACTCGGACTCGCCATCGCCCAGTCCCTGGCCCACGCGCACCACGGGACCCTCGAACTGCGTTCCAGCCCCGGCGAGGGCGCTCTGTTCCGCCTCGTCCTGCCCCTGCACGTCCCGGCCACCGCCTCCTGACCGCCCCCGCCCGTGACCGCGGTGCCGGCGGCGCGGTGATGGCGGGTGCGGCCGGTGCCGTCGCAGTGCCCGCCCAGCGGTCGCGGCTGGTGCGGGCGTCTGCTTCGGCGCGGGTCAGCGGCGGCGGCGGCGTTCGTCGCGGAGGCGGCGGCGCTGCTCGTGCGCGTCGTCGATGGCGCGGCGGTGCTGCTCCCGCGCCTCCCGGACGGCCTGCCGGTGTCCCTCGCGGCCGAGGAGGCGGGCGTTCACGCGTTCCTCGGTGATCTGCTTGATGCGTTCGGACAGGTTGGCCTCGCCGACCGCGCGGCGGACCGCGCCGATCTTGCCGAGCAGGGTGAACCCGGTGACGCGGACGGTCGGCGGGTCCGGATCGCCGGGGTCGTCGAGCGGGACGCTCGCCTCGCCGAGGATCGCGGTGGCGGAGTTGGTGACCCGCACGCCCGGCGGGACGATGATCTCGACCTCGCCGAGGACGCAGCTGCAGTTGACCGTCACCTCGCGCTGCGACAGGACGGCCTGCCGCAGGTCCAGGACGACCTTGCCGAGCACGACGTTGGCGTAGGTCTGCGACTCGACGAGCCAGCGTCCGCCGCGCTTGTTCTCGGAGAGGATCGCCACGACGGTGCCGGACTCGGTGCGCGGCGGCGCCGCCGGGGCCTGCGCGGACGTGTCGGCCGGGGTCGCGGTGGAGGCGCCGCCCGCGCCCGGCAGGTCGGAGAGGACCGGTTCGAGGTCGGCGTAGGTCTTGGCCTTGTAGACGGCGTCGATCCGCTCGGCGTGCTCCTCCGGCGTGATCCGGCCGTCGGCGAGCGCCTCGCGGAGCCGGTCGGCGACCTTGTCGCGGTCGGAGTCGGAGGCGCGCATGCCGCCCGGTCCTGGCCGGACGTCCGGGGCCGGGCGCGGGGCGGGATCCTCGGCCGGGGCCGTCCCCGCCGCGTCCGGGGTCCGCTCCGGCTCGGTGGGAGTTGGGGAGTCGGGATGGTTCACCCCGACATCATCGCAAACGCGATACGTCGTGTCTAAGTCCACCCGGGCAACCGTCCGGTAACGCCGATGCCGGGCGTCCCCGGTTCGGGACGCCCGGCATCGGGGCGTGCTGCTCAGCCGAGCGCGGCGCGCGCCCGACGTGGCGGTGCGGCCGGCCGCACCGCCCGGTCAGGCGCGGCGGAGCCGGTAGGTGAGGCCGAGCTCGGCGTCGTTGAACGCCTGGAGGTCCGCGTCGGGCCGCCCCTCGGTCACCGTGGCCGCGAGGACCTCGCCGGCGAGGACGCCGGTGTGCTCGCGCAGCGCCTCGGCGAGGTCGCCGCCGGGGGCGTCCCACCACAGGTCGATGCGGTCGGTGACGTCCAGGCCGATGGCCTTGCGGCTGTCCTGGACGAGCCGGACGACCTCGCGGACGAGCCCGGCGCGGCGCAGCTCCGGCGTGATCGCCAGGTCGAGCGCGACGGTCTCGCCCTGCCCGGACTCGACGGCCCAGCCGGACTTCGGCCGCTCGGTGACGATGACGTCGTCCGCGGTCAGCTCGACCGTCCCGACGCCCTCGGCGTCCACCGAGGCGGTGCCGGACGGCCCGCGCAGCGCGCCGACCAGCGTGGCGGCGTCGGCCGAGGTGACGGCCTTGGCGACCTTCGGCGCGTCCCTCTTGAACCGGCCGCCGAGCGAGCGGAAGTTCGGCTTGACCTCGTAGTCGACCAGGTCGCCGCCGATGGACGCCAGGTCCTGGACGGACTGGACGTTCAGCTCGTCGGCGATCTGCGCGCGCAGCTCGTCCGGCAGGCCGGCCCAGCCGGACGCGCCGGCGAGGGCGCGGCCGAGCGGCTGCCGGGTGCGCACGCCGGACGCGACGCGCGCCGCGCGGCCGAGCTCGACCAGCCGCCGGACGAGCGCCATGTGCCCGGTGAGGGCCGGGTCGAGCAGGTCCTCCCGGACGGCCGGCCACGCGGCGAGGTGCACCGACTCGGGCGCGTCCTCGGGCCGGATCACGTCCCACACGTGGTCGGTGATGAACGGCGTCAGGGGCGCCATGAGACGGGTCAGGGTCTCCAGGCACTCGTAGAGGGTCGCGAACGCCGAGGCGCCCTCGGCCGTCTCCGGGCCCGCCCAGAACCGCCGCCGGGACCGGCGGACGTACCAGTTGGACAGGTCGTCGACGAACTCGGCGAGGCGGCGTCCGGCGCGCGTGGTGTCGAAGTTCTCGAGCGCGTCGTCCACCTCCTTGACCGTGCGGTGCAGCTCGGCGAGCGCCCACCGGTCCAGCAGCGGACGGTCCGCCGGGGCGGGCGCCTCGGCGGCGCGGTCCGGCGTCCAGGCGCGCTGGCCCTCGCCCTCACCGGCGGCGTTGGCGTACAGGACGAAGAACGACGCGGTGTTCCAGTAGGTGAGGAGCACCTTGCGGACGATCTCCTCCAGCGCGTTGTGGCCGACCCGGCGGGGCGCCCACGGCAGGCTGCCGGCCGCCATGAACCAGCGCAGGGCGTCCGCGCCGTGCTGGTCCATCAGCGGGATCGGCTGGAGCACGTTGCCGAGGTGCTTGCTCATCTTGCGGCCGTCCTCGGCGAGGATCAGGCCGAGGCACAGCACGTTCTCGTAGGACGACTTGTCGAACACGAGCGTGCCGATGGCCATCAGCGAGTAGAACCAGCCGCGCGTCTGGTCCTGCGCCTCGCAGATGAACTGCGCGGGGTAGGACTTCTCGAACAGGTCCTGGTTCTGGTGCGGGGCGCCGTGCTGCGCGAACGGCATGGAGCCCGAGTCGTACCAGGCGTCGATGACGTCCGGGACGCGCCGGGCCGTGCCGCCGCAGGTCGGGCAGTCGAACGTGACGTCGTCCACGTACGGGCGGTGCGGCTCGAGCGTGGTCAGGTCGCGTCCGGCCAGCTCACCGAGCTCGGCGAGGGAGCCGACGCAGGTGATGTGGTCCTCGTCGTCCTCGCAGACCCACAGCGGCAGCGGGGTGCCCCAGTAGCGGCTGCGGGACAGCGACCAGTCGACGTTGTTGCGCAGCCACTCGCCGAACCGGCCCTCCTTCACCGTCTCGGGGAACCAGTTGGTCTTCGCGTTCTCCTCGAGGAGCCGGTCCTTGACCGCGGTGGTGCGGATGTACCAGGCGGGGAGCGCGTAGTAGAGCAGCGCGGTGTGGCAGCGCCAGCAGTGCGGGTAGCTGTGGTCGAAGTGGGTGCCCTTGAACAGCAGGCCCCGGATCCGCAGGTCCTCGGTGAGCTGCTCGTCGGCGTCCTTGAAGAACTTCCCGCCGACCATCGGGACGTCGGCGAGGAACCGGCCGTCCGGGCCGATCGGGTTGACGATCGGCATGCCGTAGTTCTTGCAGACGGTCATGTCGTCCGCGCCGAACGCCGGGGCCTGGTGGACGAGGCCGGTGCCGTCCTCGACGGTGACGTAGTCGCCGAGCACCACGTAGTGCGCCTCGGGGATCTCGACCAGGTCGAACGGGCGCTTGTACGGGGTGCGCTCCAGCTCACGGCCCTGGAAGGACGCCAGGACCTCGGCGCCCTCGCCCAGCACCTGAGCGAGCAGCGGCTCGGCCACGACCAGGACCTCGCCCGAGTCCGCCGCGCGGGCGGCGACGTAGGTGACGTCCGGGTGGACGGCCACGGCGGTGTTCGACACCAGCGTCCACGGGGTGGTCGTCCAGATCAGCAGCTTGGCGTCCAGCTCGGCGAGCGGGCCGGAGGTGACCGGCATCCGCACGTACACCGAGGGGCTGGACACGGTCTCGTACCCACCGGGCTGGCCCAGCTCGTGGTCGGACAGGCCGGTGCCGCAGCGCGGGCAGTACGGGGTGATGCGGAAGTCGCGGAACAGCAGGTCCTTGTCGAAGACCTGCTTCAGCGACCACCAGACGGACTGGACGTAGGACGGGTCCATCGTGCGGTAGGCCTGGGACATGTCGACCCAGTAGCCCATCCGCTCGGTCATGCCCTCGAAGGCGTCCACGTGGCGCAGGACCGACTCGCGGCAGCGGTCGTTGAAGGCCGCGACGCCGTACTCCTCGATGTCCTTCTTGCCGGTGAGGCCGAGCTCCTTCTCGACGGCGACCTCGACGGGCAGGCCGTGGCAGTCCCAGCCCGCCTTGCGCGGGACGTGGTAGCCCTTCATCGTCCGGAAGCGCGGGAAGACGTCCTTGAAGACGCGGGCCTCCACGTGGTGGACGCCGGGCATGCCGTTGGCGGTGGGCGGGCCCTCGTAGAACACCCAGCGGGGGCCGCCGGCGGTGCGCTCCAGGGACCGCTCGAAGATCTTGTTCTCCTGCCAGCGGCGCAGCATGTCCCGCTCCAGGGCGGGAAGATCGACCTGCGCGGGCAGGGGCCGGAACTGACGGCTCACGGTCGGCGGACCTCCGGATCGACGTGTCTGGACGACGTTTCCGGAGGGACGAGGCGCGAGGCCCCGCGGTACCACCCTCCTTGACCGCGCGCGAGGGCGCGGTCCGCTTCGTTGAGCCGCTCGGCTGCCGGTTCTACTGGGCCCGTCCGGATGGACAGGGCCGTTCCTCCGGCGGCTCCGGGGTGATCAGACCGCCGCGCTCGTCCCCGGGCTCGCACCGTCCCCGGGTCGCTCCTGACTGCCTGCGGCGGCAGGTGTCCCCTTCTTCGCCTGCCGACAAGACTGCTGGTCTCGAGGGTAACGCACGGCGCGTCCGAACTCTTCCGGATAACGCGCCGCCCCTCCCGGGGGCCGTCCCGGCAGGGAGTGTGAGGTGCGTCACAGTGGCAAAGCTTGGGCATGCCTGCCGAATCGGGGGTTTCTCGGCTCGGGGGCACCGGGCATATTGCGGGCTGTACTCGGCCCCGGACTCCCGTCCGGACCGCCGCAGCCAGGGGGAATGGGGATCTATGCTGCCCGCACCGTCCGTCGAGAAGACCGCCGCGAGGGCCGCCGGGGCGGCCGGAGCCCACCCCGCCCGGACGGCCGCCAGGAGCACCCCCAAGCGCGCGGCGGCCAAGCGCACGCCCGGAAGTTCGTCCACCAAGGCCAAGGCCCCGGCGAAGACCCCCGCCAAGCCCGCGTCCCGGACCGCCAAGAGCTCGGCCAAACCCGCCGTGAAGGACAAGGCCGCGCCCGCCGCCAAGACCAAGGCCAAGACCGCGGCGAAGGTCAAGACGGCGGCCAAGGCCCGGGTGAAGGCGGCCGTCAAGGCGCCCGCCAAGGGCCCGGCGAAGGCGCCGTCCAAGGCTCCGGCCAAGGTGGTGAAGGCCAAGGTCAAGGCCCCGGCCAGGACGAAGGCCAAGGCCGCGGAGCTGCCCGTCCGCCAGGACGAGGAGCGGTGGACCGAGGCCGAGCTCGCCGAGGTCAGGGACGTCCTCCAGGCGAACATCGCCGTGCTGGAGGAGGAGATCGTCGAGCTGTCCTCGCACATCGCCGACGAGAGCGGCGAGGGAGCGGGCGATGATCAGGCCGACGCCGGGGCGAAGACCTACGAGCGCGAGCACGAGCTCTCGCTGACCTACAACTCCCGTGATTTGATCATCCAGAACGAGCGGGCCATCCAGCGCATGGACGCCGGAACGTACGGGACGTGCGAGTCCTGCGGCACGCCGATCGGCAAGGCCCGCCTGAAGGCGTATCCCCGCGCGACGCTGTGCGTGGCCTGCAAGCAGCGGGAGGAACGCCGCTGAGCGACCTCCTCCCGGCGGGATGAGAGTCCCCGGGCCCGCGCCCGGGGACTCCTGCTTCGGTTCGGCCTCTCGGTGCCGCGTTGTATACCCTGCGCACGCACCCGGAAGTCCGCGTGTGTGCGTCCTGGTCCCCAGGAGCCGCCTCTCCCGACCGGTCGGGAGAGATTCCTGAGAGGATTTCCGAATGACCGCTGCCAGCACGCCGGCCGGAACGCCGGAGACACGAGGAGCCCCCCTGAGTGACGAGCGGGGCGACGGCCCCACCCCCCCGGAGGACGGCGGGCGCGTACGGCCGCGCCGGATCGGCGTCCTCATCGCGGTCGCCGTGGTGGCGCTCGCCGTGGACATCGTCTCCAAGGTCCTCGTGGTGGCGAAGCTGACCGACGTCGACACCGTGCGGCTGCTCGGCGGTCTGCTGACGCTGCGCCAGACGCGCAACAGCGGGGCGGCGTTCTCGATCGGGACCGGCTACACGATCGTGTTCACGACCGTCGCGGCAGGCGTGGTGATCGCGATCCTCCGGACGGCGCGGAACCTGCGCAGCGTGCCCTGGGCGGTGTGCCTCGGGCTGCTGCTGGGCGGCGCCCTCGGGAACCTGACCGACCGGATCTTCCGCGCCCCCGGCCTGTTCAAGGGGCACGTGGTCGACTGGATCGAGATCCCGCACTGGCCGGTGTTCAACCTGGCCGACTCGGCGATCTGCTGCGGCGGCGTGCTGGCCGTGGTGCTGGCCGCGCGGGGCCTCCAGGTGGACGGCACGCGGATCGGCGACGAGCAGGACGCCGACGGCGACGGTGACGGCGGCGCCGACTCCGACGGTGGCGAGAAGGCCACCGGGAAGGCCGGCGTCACGGTCGACGAGAAGGCCGGCCGCAAGCAGGACGACCAGCAGGACAACGACCAGAACGACAAGCAGAACGGCAAGGAGGACGTGGCGTGAGCGACGTGCGCAGCCTTCCCGTCCCGGACGGCCTGGAGGGCGAGCGCGTCGACGCCGCCCTGGCCCGGCTGTTCGGGCTCTCGCGGGGACGCGCCGCCGACATCATCGCCGCCGGGGACGTGCTCCTCGACGGCAAGGAGGTCGCCAAGTCCGACCGGGTGACCGGCGGGTCCTGGCTGGAGGTCACCCTCCCGCCGCCGCCGTCCGCGCCCGTCCCGGTGGCCGAGCCGGTGCCGGGCATGGGCATCCTCTACGAGGACGACGACATCGTCGTGGTGAACAAGCCGATCGGCGTCGCCGCGCACCCGACCGTGGGCTGGACGGGGCAGACCGTCCTCGGCGGGCTGCTCGGGGCGGGGCACACGATCGCCACGTCCGGCGCGGCCGAGCGGCAGGGCATCGTGCACCGGCTGGACGCCAACACCACGGGCGCGATGGTCGTCGCCAAGAGCGAGGTGGCGTACTCGCGGCTCAAGCGCGCGTTCAAGGAGCGCCGCATCGACAAGCGGTACCAGGCGCTCGTGCAGGGGCACCCCGACCCGTTCCGCGGCACCGTGGACGCCCCGATCGACCGGCACCCCTCGCACGACGGCCGGTTCGCGGTCGTCGCGGGCGGCAAGCCGTCGGTGACGCACTACGACACCGTCGAGGCGTTCCGCGCCGCGACGCTGCTGGACGTCGACCTGGAGACCGGTCGCACGCACCAGATCCGCGTGCACATGTCGGCGATCAAGCACCCGATCGTCGGGGACATGGCCTACGGGGCCGACCCGACGCTCGCCGCCCGGCTGGGGATCAAGCGGCAGTGGCTGCACGCCGTCCGGCTGGGGTTCGAGCACCCCACGCACGGCGAGTGGGTCGAGTTCGAGAGCCCCTACCCGGACGACCTCGCCCACGCCCTGGAGATCGTCGCCGCCGAGTCTTGATCATCGCTTGACCGTCCCCGCCGCGCGGGCGGGTACCCCCTCCGTGTCCGGTGATCTTCGCCGGACGGGCATTCGGGGGAGCACGTGGACGAGGACAGGCGCGGGCGGAGCGCCGACGGCAAGGGCGGGCGGAGCACCAGCGGCCGGAACGGGCGTCGCCTCGGCGGCAGGGGCGGACGGCGCTCCGGCGGCGGGAGCGGACGGGACGCCGGCGGCAGGGACGAACGGGGCGCGGCGGGCGGAACCCCGGTGACACGGGTGGACGAGGCGGTCAACCGGGCCGCCGACGCGGCCCGGGACATGGCCAGGGAGATCGCCGAGGCCGCCCGCACGGAGGCGGCCGTCGTGCTGTCCGCGGCGCGCGCGGGCCGTCCGCCGGCCGGCATCCCGCGCGGGGACGACGACGAGGGCTACCACCAGTCGCTGAAACCGCGGCACGTCCAGATGATCGCGATGGGCGGCGCGATCGGCGTCGGGCTCTTCCTCGGCACCGCGCAGCGCCTGCACAACGCCGGTCCGGGGCTGGTGCTGGCGTACGCGCTCGCCGGGATCGCCGCGTTCTTCGTGATGCGCGCCCTCGGCGAGCTGGTCCTGTACCGGCCGACGACCGGCAGCTTCGTCGCCTACGCGCGCGACTTCATCGGTGACTGGGCCGGGTTCGCCAGCGGCTGGATGTACTGGCTGAGCTGGGCGGCGACCGGCGTCGCGGAGATCACCGGCGTCGGGATCTACGTCCACTACTGGGCCCCGGGGTTCCCGCAGTGGGCGTCGGCGCTGCTCGCGCTGGCCGTCCTGCTGACCGTGAACCTGGTGTCGGTGCGGCTGTTCGGCGAGCTGGAGTTCTGGTTCGCGATGCTGAAGGTCGCCGCGATCCTGGCCTTCATGATCGTCGGGATCGTCCTGGTCGCCACGCACGCCGGGATCGGGCCGACCCACCACGCCGAACTGCCCAACCTGGTCGACTTCGGCGGGTTCCTCCCGCAGGGGATGTGGGCCGTCCTGCTCAGCCTCCAGGGCGTGATCTTCGCCTACGCGGCGATCGAGATGGTCGGGATCTCCGCCGGGGAGGCGCAGAACCCGCGCGAGGTCATGCCGCGCGCCATCAACGGCGTGGTCTGGCGGATCGCGCTGTTCTACGTCGGCGCGGTGTTCCTGCTGGTCCTGATCCTGCCGTGGACGATGTACCCGCGCGACCGCAGCCCCTTCGTGACCGTGTTCGCGCTCCTCGGCGTGCCCGGCGTCGGCGGCGTCATGAACCTGGTCGTCCTCACCGCGGCCCTGTCGTCGTGCAACTCGGGCCTCTACTCGACCGGACGGATCCTGAAGTCGCTGGCGCGGCGCGGCGAGGCCCCCGCCTTCACCGCGCGGATGAGCGCCCGCCACGTCCCCTACGGCGGGATCCTGCTCACCTCCGTCGTGTACTTCGGCGGGGTCTTCATGAACTTGTTCGTCCCGCACAAGGCGTTCGAGATCGCCACGTCCATCGCGTCCCTCGGCGTCCTGACGACGTGGGGGACGCTGCTGTACGCGCAGGTCAGGTTCCGGCGCGCGGCAGAGCGCGGCGAGGTGGAGCGGCCGAGCTACCGGATGCCCGGCTCGCCCTACACCAACTGGGCGACCCTCGCCCTGCTCGCGGCCGTCGTGCCGCTGATGGTCTTCGACCGCGACCAGAAGTGGGCGGTCGTCGCCATCCCGTTCCTCGCGATGTCCCTCTACGGCGGCTGGTGGGCGATCAACCGCCGCCGGGTCGCCGCCGTCGTGCCCGCCGAGGCCCTGCCCGAGGAGGGACCCGCCCAGGACGCGGTGTTCTAGGGACGCGCCGTTCCGGGACGCGGTCCCTAGGACGCGGGGGACGCCTCCTCGGCGACCTCCAGACCGGCCTCGATCACCGCGTTCATGATCCGGGCGAGCCGTTCCGGGCCGAGCGCGGGCGCGCGTTCGGCCATCGCCGCGACGATCTGCCGCTCCCGCTCGGGGTTGCGCCCGGCGAAGCCGCCGACGGGCTTGAGTCTCTGCACCACGCCCGCCATCCGCGTCCGGCGCTGCAGCAGGTCCGCGAGCGCGGCGTCGATCGTGTCGATCGCGGCGCGCGCCGCGGCCAGGTCGGTGACGTCCGACGGATCGGGCAGGCAGATCCGCAGTTCACCGCCTGCCTGCCGGTCGCCCGCGGTCGTCCGGTCGCTGGTCCTCGGGTCCTTGGCCATCCGGGTCCCTCTCGTCCGATGCGACCCCTGGACGTCTCGTACCCGGGGCCGCGTGCTTCACATGCAAGAAGGCGAAGCCCAAGGGGCTCCGCCTTCCGCCGGCTCCGGGGTCGTCGCTCAGGTCGCGCCGACCGGCTCGTCCGAAGCCGGCTGCGTAAATCCCTGATAACGACGTGTCACGACGCCGATGCTAGAGGACGCCGCACGTCCGTGCCAATCACCGGGACGCACGTCTCAGTGGCCGAGACGTGCAATCGCCTGCCTGCCAGAACTCCCCAGATCACGCCGAAGGCCCCTAACCTTGCCGTGACGGCTTTCACGACCATCGCACGGACGGGGCGCGCAGTGGCCAACGACCAGACGACGAGCGGACGCGGAACACCACTCGTGCCGCCGCTGCTCAGCTCGGCGGCGGCATGGGCCTGGCGGCTCATCGCGATCGGCATCGTCGTCTACGGCCTGACCTGGATCGTCGGCACCCTCAAGATCGTCTTCCTGCCGTGCGCGATCGCGCTGTTCCTGACCGCGCTGCTGCGCCCGCTGACCGTCCGGTTCCAGCGCTTCGGCCTCGGGCCCCTCGCGGCGACCTGGGTGACCCTGCTGTTCTCCCTGGCCGTCCTCGGCGGCATCGGCACCTACGTCGGCATCCAGGCCAACGACGAGTTCCCCAAGCTGGTCTCGGAGGTGCAGGACACCTCCAAGTCCGTCCAGCACTGGCTGGAGAACGGCCCCCTGCACGTCCAGCACTCCAAGCTGAACGACGCGGTCGACCAGGGCACCAAGTGGGTCGAGGCGCGGCGCGGCATGCTCGCCAGCACCGCCCTGGACTGGGGCACGGCCACGATCGAGGCCCTCGCGGCGATCGTGTTCCTGCTCTTCGTCACGTTCTTCCTGCTCAAGGACGGCCCGAACATCTGGGGCTGGTCGATCAGCGGCCTCGGCCGCTACCGCGCACGCGTCGACCGCGCGGGCCGCGCCGCCTGGGAGACCCTGTCCCAGTACGTCCACGGGACGGTCCTGGTCGCCGCGATCCACGCCATCGTCCTCGCGGTCGTCCTGGCCGTCATGGGCGTCCCCCTGGTGGCCCCACTCGCCGTCGTGATCTTCCTGGGCAGCTTCATCCCGATCGTCGGCATCTTCGTCGGCGGCGGCCTCGCCGTGGCCGTCACCTTCGGCGCCAAGGGCGGCGTCGCGGCGCTGATCTTCCTCGGCATCCTGCTGGTCGAGCACCAGCTGGAGTCCCACCTCCTGCAGCCGATGGTCGTCGGCCGCTGGGTCCGCCTCCATCCCCTGGCCGTCATCATCGCGATCACCGTCGGCGGCGTCCTCGGCGGCCTTCCCGGCGCGGCCGTGGCCGTCCCCATCGTCGCGGTCGTCTACCGGGCCTGGCCCGCCCTGAGAGGCACCGGGGAGCCCACCCCGGCCGAAGACCCCGAAGGCCCACCCGAACCCCCCGAGGACCACCCCCCGAGAACGGTCTCCAAACTGGTCACCCAAGGCCAGGAGCCCCCGCCCACGGACGCCGAAGCGACCTGACCGGCCCCTCCGGACCGGCCCCGGACGGCTCGCGTCGATCGGTCGACTTCGGGGCAAGCCGGGCGTCAGCGTGTTGAGGCTCCTGTGGTGAGCGGGCGGGGTTAGGCTCTTGTGGCCACGTCGTCTCGGGTGGGCTCCTGGGGCGACGATCTTCCCCCGGGCCAGGTTCGAGCCGACGCGTGCCGCAGGGCGCGTGGGCGGTCGCATGCGACAACTCAGGAGGCGCACCAGCCGTGGCTGACTCGTTCGTTCATCTGCATGTCCATACGGAGTACTCCATGCTGGACGGCGCCGCGCGTCTGAAGCAGATGTTCGCCGAGGTCGACCGGCAGAAGATGCCCGCGATCGCGATGACCGACCACGGCAACATGCACGGCGCCTACGACTTCTGGAAGAACGCGAAGTCGGTGGGCGTGACCCCGGTCATCGGGATTGAGTCCTACATGTCGCCCGAGTCCCGTTTTCACAAGAAGAAGGTGACCTGGGGGGATCCGTCCCAGAAGCGGGACGACGTGTCCGGTGGCGGCCTGATCAACCACAAGACGATCTGGGCGCGGAACCGGCAGGGGCTGCACAACCTGTTCAAGCTGAGCTCGCGCGCGTACATGGAGGGGTTCGTCTTCAAGTACGCGCGGATGGACGAGGAGCTGCTCGCCGAGCACTCCGAGGGGCTCATGGCCACGACGGGATGCCCGTCGGGCAAGATCCAGACGCGGCTGCGGCTCGGGCAGTTCGACGAGGCGCTGAAGGCGGCGGCGAACTTCCAGGACATCTTCGGCAAGGACAACTACTTCCTGGAGCTGATGGACCACGGGCTCGACATCGAGCACCGCGTCCGCGACGGCCTGCTGGAGATCGGCAAGCGGCTGGACATCAAGCCGGTCGTCACCAACGACTCGCACTACACGCACGAGTCCGAGGCGACCGCGCACGACGCGCTCCTGTGCGTCCAGGTGGGCAAGCAGCTCGCCGACCCGGACCGGTTCCGGTTCAACGGGAGCGGCTACTACATCAAGTCCGCGGACGAGATGCGGTCGATCGACAACTCCGAGGCGTGGGTGGAGGGCTGCCGCAACACGCTGATGATCGCGGAGCGGGTCGACCCGGAGGGCATGTTCGAGTTCCGGGACCTGAGCCCCAAGTTCCCGGTGCCGGAGGGCGAGACCGAGGACACCTGGTTCCGCAAGGAGGTCTGGAAGGGCCTCGAGGAGCGGTTCCCGGACGGCCTCCCGGAGGGCTACGCCAAGCAGGCCGAGTACGAGATGGGCGTCATCGTCGGCAAGGGGTACCCGTCGTACTTCCTGGTCGTCGCCGACTTCATCATGTGGTCCAAGCGCAACGGCATCCTGGTCGGACCGGGCCGAGGCAGCGCGGCGGGGTCGCTGGTCGCCTACGCGATGGGCATCACCGACCTCGACCCGATCCCGCACGGCCTGATCTTCGAGCGGTTCCTGAACCCCGAGCGCGCGTCGATGCCCGACATCGACATCGACTTCCCTGAAGACCGGCGGGCCGAGGCCATCCGGTACACCACGGAGAAGTGGGGCGCCGACAAGGTCGCCTACATCGCCACCTTCGGCACCATCAAGGCGAAGGCCGCCGTGAAGGACGCGGGCCGCGTCCTCGGCTTCCCGTACGCGCTGGGCGACCGCATCTCCAAGGCGTTCCCGCCCGCCGTCATGGGCAAGGACATCCCGCTCTCGGGCATCTTCGACGACAAGCACCCGCGCCACGGCGAGGCGGGCGAGCTGCGGAAGCTGTACGAGGAGGAGACCGACGTCAAGCAGGTCATCGACCTGGCGCAGGGTCTCGAGGGACTGATCCGGCAGACCGGCGTGCACGCCGCGGGCGTGATCATGAGCGGTGAGACGATCATCGACCACGTGCCGGTGATGCGGCGCGACTCCGACGGCGCGATCATCACGCAGTTCGACTACCCGACCTGCGAGACGCTCGGCCTGCTGAAGATGGACTTCCTCGGCCTGCGAAACCTGACGATCATCCAGGACGCGGTCGACAACATCAAGAAGAACAAGGGCATCGACCTCGACCTGCTGAAGATCCCGCTGGACGACGCGCCGACCTACGAGCTGCTCGGACGCGGCGACACCCTGGGCGTGTTCCAGCTGGACGGCGGCGGCATGCGTTCGCTGCTGCGGCTGATGAAGCCGACCGAGTTCGAGGACATCTCCGCGGTCGGCGCGCTGTACCGTCCGGGCCCGATGGGTGCGAACTCGCACACCAACTACGCGCTGCGCAAGAACGGCCAGCAGGACATCACCCCGATTCATCCGGAGCTGGCGGAGGCGCTCGAGGACATCCTGGGCACGACCTACGGCCTGATCGTGTATCAGGAGCAGGTCATGTCGATCGCGCAGAAGGTGGCGGGCTACACGCTCGGCAAGGCCGACCTGCTGCGCCGCGTCATGGGCAAGAAGAAGAAGGCCGAGCTGGACGCCCAGTTCGAGGGCTTCCAGCAGGGCATGATCGACAACGGCTTCTCCAAGGAGGCCGTGAAGACGCTGTGGGACATCCTGGTCCCGTTCTCCGACTACGCGTTCAACAAGGCGCACTCGGCGGCCTACGGCCTGGTGTCGTACTGGACGGCCTACCTCAAGGCGAACCACGCGTCGGAGTACATGGCGGCGCTGCTGACGTCCGTCGGCGACGACAAGGACAAGAGCGCGCTGTACCTGAACGAGTGCCGCCGCATGGGCATCAAGGTGCTGCCGCCGGACGTCAACACCTCCGAGGCCGACTTCACCCCGATCGGGGAGAAGGAGATCCGGTTCGGGCTGAGCGCGGTCCGCAACGTCGGCGTGAACGTCGTCGACGGCATCATCGCGGCGCGCGGCGAGAAGGGCGCCTACACCGACTTCAACGACTTCCTGAACAAGGTGCCGGCGCAGGTCTGCAACAAGCGGGTCGTCGAGTCGCTGATCAAGGCGGGCGGGTTCGCCGACCTCGGGCACCAGCGCAAGGCGCTGCTGATGGTGCACGAGCAGGCGATCGACTCGGTCATCGACATCAAGCGCAAGGAGGCGATCGGGCAGGACTCGCTGTTCGGCGCGCTGGAGGACGAGACGGGCGAGGACGCGTTCGCGGTCGCGATCCCCGAGGACGAGGAGTGGGACAAGACCACGCTCCTGTCGTTCGAGCGGGAGATGCTCGGCCTCTACGTGTCGGACCACCCGCTGCTCGGCATCGAGCACGTGCTGGAGCGCGAGGCCGAGTCCTCGATCGCGTCGCTGAACGAGGGCGAGCGCCCGGACGGCCAGATCGTGGTCGTGGCGGGCCTGCTCAGCGGCCTGCAGCGCAAGGTCACCAAGACGGGCAACTCCTGGGCGATGTTCCAGCTGGAGGACCTGGGCGGCGCGATCGAGGTGATGTGCTTCCCGTCGTCCTACCAGCTGTGCTCGACGCTGCTGGCGGAGGACGCGATCCTGGTCGTCAAGGGGCGCCTGGACCGGCGCGAGGACGTCGCGAAGATCATCGCGATGGAGGTCACGCAGCCGGACCTGACGGTGACCGACTCGGTGGGCCCGCTGTCGGTGACGATGCCGCTCGGCCGCTGCATCCCGCCGGTCGTCAGCCGCCTCAAGGAGGTCCTGACGACGCACCCGGGCAACTCCGAGGTGCACCTGCACATCCAGAACGGCCCGCGCACGACGGTCGTCCGGCTGGACGACCGGCTGCGCGTCGCGACGTCCCCGGCGCTGATGGGCGACCTGAAGCAGCTGCTCGGGCCGTCCTGCCTGAGCTGACGGGCTGACGAAGGGGGCCGGGACGGATCGCCGTCCCGGCCCCTTCTCGCCGTCCTCAGGCGAGGAGTTCCCTGGTGGCGGGGACGACCTCGTCCGTCCAGAGGCGGAGCTGGTGTTCGCCCGCCTGCTCCGGCCAGTAGACGAAGGTGTCGAAGCCGCCGTCGGCGGCCAGGTCGGCGAGGACGCGAGCCCAGGTTGCGGCGTCGGCGTGGATGGGCGTCTCGCCGGTGAGGTCGGGCGGTCCGGTCGGGGTGTCGGTGATGTGCCCGACCAGCTGCGAGATGCGCGTGATGGACGCAGGGTCGCGCCCGGCCTCGACCGCGGCGTCGGTGATGATCCGCTGCGCCTCGGGCCACTTCTCGTAGTTCAGGTAGTGCGGGATGGGCGCGGCCCAGCCGTCGGCGACGCGTCCGGTCAGGGCGAGCGCCCGGGGGCCGACGCTGCCGAGCCAGATGCCGACGGGGTGCGCGGGCGCGGGCCCGGCGTGGACGCCCTTGACCGTGTAGTGCTCGCCCTCGACCCGGACGGTCTCGCCGGGCCGCCACATCGCGCGGATGATCTCGATGGCCTCGGTGAGCGCGGCGAGGGCCTCGCGGGTGCTGCGCACCGGCCCGCCCATCGCCTCGATGGCGGGCCAGAACGCGCCCGCGCCGAGGGCGAGCTCGAACCGTCCGCCGCTGAGCAGGTCGAGGGTCGCGGCCTGCTTGCCGACCATGGCGGGCCCGCGCATCGGCAGGGACGCCACGTCCGGGAAGACGCGGATCCGCTCGGTGTCGGCGAGGACGGTCGCGATCAGCGCGAAGGTGTCGGCGAGGTCGGCGGCGTAGGGGTGGTCCTGGACGCCGAGCAGGTCGAGGCCGGCAGCGTCGGCCTGCCGGGCGAGCGCGCGGATGTTCTCCAGCCCGCTCGCGACGGGGTTGAGTTGGATCCCGAATCGCATGCCCCGCAACCTAGCCGAGCATGATCACGCGCGGCATCGCCTCTATGGACGATCCGGCTCAGTGGACGGCGGGGACGCCTGGGATGCCCGGAACGCCTGGGCCTGGAACGCCCGGGCCGTCCGGCAGCGCGGAGGGGGCCGGCTCGGCGTCCCAGCGGGCGAAGCGTCCGCGGTCGTCGAACACGGCTCGGGCCGTGCCGCCGCCGGGGAGCGCGACCTCGGTGACGTCGTCCCGCTCCCGGTAGGGCACCCGGTGGTGGCTGAGCAGCCGGGCGAGGGTGAGGCGCGGGTCGCGCGGGAAGAGGCCGGCCGCGTTGGTGAGCAGCCGGGGGACGGGCACCGGGTCCCAGCCGGCGGGCGGGGCCTGCGGGTCGTCCACGTGCAGGTAGGCCGAGCCGCCGTCGTACCCGGCGCCGATGTAGCCGCCTCCGCCGAGGACGCCGCCCGCCGCCATGGCGACCAGCTCGCCGCCGTGCCCGGCGGGGCCCTCGTACCAGGACAGGTCGACCTCGGGGGTGACGAACTCGGGGATGCCGAGGCGCTCGCCGAGGGCCCGGATCGGGAGGGTCGGGAGGACGGCGGGGTGGTCCTCGCCGAACTGGGGGTTGGCCCAGCCCCACAGCCAGGTGCGCTCGCGGGTGGCGTAGCTGCCGAGCAGCGAGACCCGCACGGTGACGCCGCCGCTGGTGTAGGTGCGGGCGGTCAGGTCGGCGCTCCAGTCCTCGCGCGGCAGGAACTCCGCGAGCGTCTCCTGCTGCTGCAGGACGACCGCGGAGAGGGCGGCGCCGAGGCGCTCGAACGCGGGACTGAATCCGGACATGTCGGGCAACATTATCTCAAGAAACCGGGGGTTCGGAGGGGGGAATCCGGCGAAAGACCGTACCGGTTCCTCAGCTGTTTCCGACATGTCCCGATATGTAGTGGGGCAGGGATGCGGGCGGTGGGGCCGCGGTCCCGGGCCGCCCGGGGAGGGGGCTAGGCTTTTCGCTGTTGATCGGCGACGGACGGCTACGGGCGCGGCGTACGGCCCGTGAGGAGCGTACGAGGTGCGGGGACGGTCCCTGATGGCGGTGCGGACCTCCGTGGTCACCACCGCACTGGTCGCGGTGCTCGGCCCGGTCGCCGGGCTCGTGTGGCACGCGGTGGCGCCCGCGGTCGGTTTCGTGGTGGTGCACGGCGAGCCCTTCATCGCCGACGGCGAGTCCCAGGCGCCGATCGGCACCGACGTCCGGCTCGCCCTGATCGGCCTCGTGGCCGGGCTGCTGTGCGGCCTGGTCGCCTATTGGTTCGGCGGCCGCGACAACGACGTGCCGCTGCTGATCGGCCTCGCGCTCGGCGGGACGGCCGCGTCCCTGCTCGCGTGGTGGGTGGGCCACCGGTTCGGGCTCTCTCACTACCAGCATGTCCTGCGCACCGGCGCGGACGGCACGGAGGTCAGGGGCCCGGCCGACGTCCGCGCGAAGGGCGTCCTGGTCTTCTGGCCGCTGGCCGCGGTCGCCACGTACGCGGTGCTCGAGATACTCGTCAAGCGCCTGCCCGCCACAAGCACAGCCACACAGCCCGCAGAAACAGACGTGCCGTCCGCAGACGGCAACGCGCAGCCCGCGGCCAACGGCGAACAGCCCGCGGACGGCGGCGAACAGCCCGCGGACGGCGCGCGGCCTGCAGATGGCGGCGCCCGGCCCGCGACCAATGGCGAACAGCCCGCGGACGGCGGCGCGCGGCCTGCGGAGGGCGGCGCGCAGTCCGCGGCCAATGGCGAACAGTCTGCGGACGCGCGGTCTGCGGCCAATGGCGAACTGCCTGCGGGGGGTGGCGGGGGAGCCGCGGCTGGGGGGCATCCCTCGGGCGGGGATGACCGGTCCTCGAATGAGGGCGGGCCCGCGGCCGACAATGGCCATCCGCCGGATGGTGGGACTTCGGTAAATGCGGCAAAGAGAATTGATGCCGACACCGATGGTGACGCCGACGCGGAAAAGGCGGGCGGGTAATGGACGTCCGGCCGGGACGGCGGGCTAGCGACGGGCGATGGGGGCGAGCCGGGCTCCGGTGAGCCGCACGAGGTCGGCGGGAGCGAGCTCGATCTGAAGGCCGCGCCGTCCAGCCGAGACGTAGACGGTCGCGAGGGCTGACACCGACTCGTCGATCACGGTCGGCAGCCGCTTCCTCTGCCCGAGCGGGCTGATCCCCCCGACGACGTACCCGGTGGCGCGCTCGGCGTCGTGCGGATCGGCCATCTGCGCCTTCTTGCCCCCGGCGGCGGAGGCGAGGGCCTTCAGGTCCAGCGTGGCCGACACCGGGACGACCCCGACCGTCAGCTTGCCGTCCACCTCGGCGAGCAGCGTCTTGAAGATCCGGTCGGGCGCGATGCCGAGGGCCTCGGCCGCGGCCTCGCCGTAGGACTCGGCGTCCGGGTCCACCTCGTAGGGGTGCAGCTCGAACTCGAGCCTCGCCTTGGTCGCGGCCACCGTCGCCGGGGTGCCGGCGCCGCCCTGCTGCTTCTTCCCCTTCGCCATGCGCCCAGTCTGCCGCACAGGACGATCAAGGCGCGGGGAGCGGTCAGTTGGGGTGGGCCGAGGCGTCCAGGAACTGCCCGGCCGGGACGGTCGGCAGCGCGTCCAGCAGCCGGGTCTCGCGCAGCAGCAGGTCGCGCTCGGCGCGCAGCCGGTGCGCGGCGTCCTCGGCGGCGAGCAGCCGCTGCTTGTCCGCCGGGTCGAGCACGGTCGCCGCGGCGACCAGGTAGGACAGCGCGATCGGGTCCTTCGGCAGCTCCGCCGGGTCACTCGCGCCAGGGGCGACGCCCGCCGCCGCGAGCCGGTGCCGGTAGAGGTGGAACAGCTGCCGGACGCGCCGGACCAGGTCGTCGCCCGCCGCTCCCGCCTCCTCGGGCAGGTACTCCACGTCCCCGCACAGGTAGGGGTGGGAACGGTCCAGCTCCTTCAGGCGGAACCGGCTTCCGCCGACCGTGACGATGTCGAACCGGCCGTCCGGCAGTTCGTCGAGCTTCCGCAGCTCGGCGACGCAGCCGATCTCCGCCAGCCGCACCGGCGCGGTGGGCGGACCGATGCCGCCCGAGACGCCGCCGCTGCCGTTCGGTCCTTCGGGATTGCCGGGGGCGCCCGGATCGCCGAAACCGGCGGTCTCGCGGCCGAGTTCCAGTGCGACCACCCCGAACCGGCGGGGTTCCGGGCCGTCCCTCAGGTCGGACGCCAGCGTGCGGTAACGCTCCTCGAACAGGTGGAGGGGCAGGACGTCGCCGGGGAACAGGACGGTGCTCAGCGGGAACAGCGCGATCCGATCGGTCATCGCGTCCTCCCCACTCGTGCCCGCCCGGGCCCGGGCGCGACAGCTGCCCTCTTCGCCAGACTACGTCGCCGGGCCCCGCGAGGGCAGCCGCCCGCCGGGCACCCAAGGGTGGCCGGAACGGGGCACGGGTTTCTGGTCAGGTCGGGCCGGTTCCGGTAAAGCCGCCGGTCAGGGGGCTGCGCGTGTCGCTAGCGTCGCCGTACTCCCGGGGGGTTCGCTCTCCGGACGGACCTGGAGAACGCCCGACAAATGTGGCTCAACATGCTCATGACGGGAGTGGCGAGCCTGTCCATGGGCTTCGTGCTCGGCTGGATCGTCGCCTCCCCTCGCCGCTTGGACGCGCACTTCTGCGGTGATCCCGCCCACGGTCACGAAGTTCACGGCCACGACGCTCGCTGCATCGAGGGCCACGGCCCCGACGCCTGCCGTACCGTCCGCCCCGCCGCGGCCGACCCGGACGCCGTGGACGCCGTGGACGCCGCGTCCGCCATGGACGCCGGGGACGTCGCCCGGCGGACGGCGCGCACGCGGATCCGGGAGCGTGTGGCCGCGCTCCTGCACCTGACCAGCCGCGCCTGACGAACCGGCCGAGCAGTCCACTGGCGCGGATTGGCTGTTTCGCCCGAGGTGGGTGCGCGGCTAGCGTCGAACCCATGAGGATGCTGGTCGTCGACGCTTTCACCGATCGCCCGTTCGCCGGGAATCCCGCCGGGGTCTGTCTGCTGGACGGTCCCGCCGACCCGGGCTGGATGCAGCGGGTCGCGGCGGAGATGAACCACTCCGAGACCGCCTTCGTCCGGCCGCTGACGGGCCCGGACGAGGATCCGGACGCCGACTTCGAGCTGCGCTGGTTCACCTCGCGCGTCGAGGTGACCCTGTGCGGGCACGCGACGCTGGCCTCGGCGCACGCGCTGTTCAGCACGGGCACGGCCGCGCCGGACAGGCCGCTCCGGTTCCGGACGCTGCACAGCGGCGTCCTGACCGTGGCGCCCGCGCCGGGCGGCGGCCTGGCGATGGACTTCCCGGCCTGCCCGCCGGAGGAGATCATCGAGCCGGACGGCCTGTCCGCCGCGCTCGGCGTCCCGGTGGCCTGGACGGGCCGGACGTCGGTCAACGACGTCCTCGCCGAGGTCGCCGACGCCAAGACCGTCCGGACCCTCACCCCGGACCTCGACGCGCTCGGCGGGATCGACGCGCGCGGCGTGATGGTCACGGCGGCCGCCGACCCGGGCGCGGACCACGACTTCGTGTCGCGGTTCTTCGGCGCCCGCGGGCTCGGCGGCCACGAGGACCCGGTGACCGGCTCGGCGCACTGCGCCCTCTCGCCGTTCTGGGCCGCCCGCCTCGGCCGCGCCGACCTGACCGGCTACCAGGCGTCCGAGCGCGGCGGGCACGTCCGGACGGAACTGAGCGGCGGCCGGGTCGCCCTCATCGGGGGAGCCGTGACCGTCCTGGACGGGACGCTCACCGCCTGACAGATCGCGGAAGGCGGACGTAACGGAAGGCGTCCGCGATCGGAAGTCGCTTTTGGAACGCGCTACGCCCCGGATCCCGCACTGGGAGGGCGGGAACCGGGGCGTCAGCGGATCACCGGGCCCGGTCAGCGGATCGCCGGGCCCGGTCAGCGGACCGCCGGATCGGCCGGACCGCCGGGCCCCGGCCAGCGGACCGCCGCAGCCCGATCAGCGGGACCTCCGGGGCCCGATCAGCGGGACCCGGCCCCCGGTCAGTGGAACTCCGCACCTTGATCAGCGGACGGCCGCGCCTCGACTCCGATGTGATCGTGTCCACGTTCAGGGGCGGGACGGACGCGATCACGTTCGGCGGGCTGGGGAGCGCCTTGCCCAGAGGAGAGACTTCCCTTGTCGCCCGGCGCCGCGCCCGCGCTCTGGTGTCGCCTGTGTCACATACGTCCCCTGAGACGTCGTGACGCACGTCTCGCCGGGTGAGACGGTGCTTCGCCGATTGGACTCACTCCGTAGACTGAACGGGTGATCTCCCGTATCGACCTGCGCGAATCGCTTCCCGGCGACCTGCGCTCCGTGCTGCCCCGCGCCGAACTCGACGTCGAGGCCGCCCTTGAGAAGGTGCGGCCCATCTGTGAGGACGTGCGCCATCGCGGGGCCGCGGCCGTACGGGAGTACACCGAGCGGTTCGACGGCGTCGCCCTCGCGTCCACCCGCGTCCCGGTCGAGGAGATCGAGAAGGCGCTCGCCGAGCTCGACCCGGCCGTCCGGGACGCGCTGGAGGAGGCGATCCGCCGCACCCGCATGGTCCACCGTGACCAGCGTCGCACCGACGTCACGACGAAGGTCGTGCCCGGCGGCACCGTCACCGAGAAGTGGATCCCGGTCGGACGCGTCGGCCTGTACGTACCGGGCGGACGCGCCGTCTACCCGTCCAGCGTCGTGATGAACGTCGTCCCGGCGCAGGAGGCCGGGGTTCCCTCGCTCGCGGTCACCTCGCCCGCGCAGCGCGACTTCGGCGGCCTGCCGCACCCGACGATCCTGGCGGCGTGCGCGCTGCTCGGCGTGGACGAGGTGTACGCGGCCGGCGGCGCCCAGGCCGTCGCGATGTTCGCCTACGGCACCGAGGAGTGCCCGCGCGCCGACCTGGTCACCGGACCCGGCAACATCTGGGTCGCGGCGGCCAAGCGGCTGCTCAAGGGCGTGATCGGCATCGACTCCGAGGCCGGCCCGACCGAGATCGCCGTCCTCGCCGACCGCACCGCCGACCCGGTGCACGTCGCCGCCGACCTGATCAGCCAGGCCGAGCACGACGTGCTCGCCGCGGCCGTCCTGGTCACCGACTCGGTCGAGCTCGCGGACGCGGTCGAGGCCGAGCTGGCGGTCCAGGTGGGCCGCACCAAGCACGGCGAGCGGATCACCGAGGCGCTCGCGGGCCGCCAGTCCGGGATCGTCCTGGTGGACGACGTCGAGGCGGGCCTGAAGGTCGTCGACGCCTACGCCGCCGAGCACCTGGAGATCCAGACCGCGGACGCGGACGCCGTCGCCGCGCGGGTCCGGAACGCCGGCGCGATCTTCATCGGGGCGTTCGCCCCCGTGTCGCTGGGGGACTACCTGGCGGGCTCCAACCACGTCCTGCCGACCGGCGGATGCGCCTGCCATTCGTCCGGCCTGTCGGTCCAGTCGTTCCTGCGCGGCGTCCACGTCGTGAAGTACGACCGGGCCGCCCTCGCGGACGCCACCGCTCGTGTGGTGACGCTCGCCGAGGCCGAGGACCTGCCCGCCCACGGGGCCGCGATGAAGGCCCGCTTCGACTGGGAGATCCCTTCGTGACGTCCCTCTCCGACCTCCCCATCCGCGACGATCTGCGGGGCCGGGAGCCCTACGGGGCACCCCAGCTGGACGTTCCCGTCGCGCTGAACACCAACGAGAACCCGTACCCGCCGTCCGAGCCGCTCGTGAAGGCGCTCGGCGACGCCGTCATGGACGTCGCGGGCGCGCTGAACCGCTACCCGGATCGCGACGCCGTCGCCCTGCGCGACGGCCTGGCCGCGTTCCTCAACGCCGACACGCCCGGCGTGGGCCTGACCGGGCGCCACGTCTGGGCGGCGAACGGCTCCAACGAGATCATCCAGCAGATCCTGCAGGCGTTCGGCGGGCACGGCCGAACGGCCCTGGGGTTCGAGCCGTCCTACTCGATGCACCCGATCATCACCGGGGTCACCGGCACCCGCTGGGTCAACGCCTTCCGCGACGAGGACTTCGGGCTCGAGCCCGAGGCCGCCGTCCGGGCCGTCCGGGAGCACCAGCCGGACGTGGTGTTCCTGACCTCGCCGAACAACCCGACCGGCACCGCGCTGCCGCTCGCCGCGATCGAGGCCGTCCTCGACGCGGCCCCGGGCATGGTCGTGGTGGACGAGGCGTACGCCGAGTTCCGCCGCGAGGGCACGCCGTCCGCGCTGACCCTGCTGGACGGCCACCCGCGGCTGATCGTCACCCGGACGATGTCCAAGGCGTTCGCGATGGCCGGGACGCGCCTCGGCTACCTCGCCGCCGACCCGGCCGTCATCGACGCGCTGCTGCTCGTCCGGCTGCCGTACCACCTGTCGGCCGTCACGCAGGCCGTCGCGCGCACGGGGCTCGCCTACGCCGGCGAGCTGCTCGGCTCGGTTGCTGCGCTGCGCCGGGAACGCGACGCGATCGTGGAGTGGCTGCGGGCCGAGGGGTTCCGCGTCGCCGACTCCGACGCCAACTTCGTCCTGTTCGGGACGTTCCCCGACCGCCGCCGTGTGTGGCAGGGGATGCTCGACCGCGGCGTCCTGATCCGCGAGGTCGGGCCGCCCGAGTGGCTGCGGGTCAGCGTCGGCACCCCGGCCGAGATGGACGCCTTCAAGAACGCACTCAGGGCCGCGACCAAGGAGAGCAAGTGAGCCGCACGGGCAGGGTCTCGAGGGGGACCAAGGAGACCGAGGTCCTCGTCGAGATCGACCTCGACGGGACCGGGGTCGTCGACGTCGCGACCGGCGTCGGCTTCTACGACCACATGCTCGCCCAGCTCGGCAAGCACGGCTCGTTCGACCTGACGGTCAAGACCACCGGCGACCTGTACATCGACAGCCACCACACGATCGAGGACACCGCGATCGCGCTCGGCCAGGCGTTCCGCGAGGCGCTCGGCGACAAGGCGGGCATCCGCCGGTTCGCCAACGCCTCGGTGCCGCTGGACGAGGCGCTCGCGCAGGTCACCGTCGACATCGCGGGCCGTCCGTACCTGGTGCACAGCGAGCCCGAGCGCATGGCCCCGATGATCGGGGCGGAGTACGACACCACGATGACCCGGCACATCCTGGAGTCGTTCGTCTCCAACGCGGGCGTCTGCCTGCACGTCCACGTCCCCTACGGCCGCAACGCCCACCACATCGTGGAGGCGCAGTTCAAGGCGCTCGCCCGGGCCCTGCGCGACGCGGTCGCGTTCGACCCGAAGGTGCACGGCATCCCGTCCACCAAGGGAGCCCTGTAGGCATGGGCAAGTCGATCGTCGTCCTCGACTACGGGTCGGGGAACCTGCGCTCGGCCGAGCGCGCGATCGCCCGGCACGGCGTGGACGTCACCGTGACGTCCGACTTCGACGCCGCCCTCGCCGCGGACGGCCTGGTCGTCCCCGGCGTCGGCGCGTTCGAGGCGTGCATGGCGGGACTGCGGAAGATCAGGGGCGAGCGGATCATCGGACGGCGGCTCGCGGGCGGCCGTCCGGTGCTCGGCATCTGCGTCGGCATGCAGATCCTGTTCGAGCGGGGCGTCGAGCACGGCGTGGAGACCGAGGGCTGCGACGAGTGGCCGGGGACGGTCGAGCGGCTGTCCGCGCCCGTCCTGCCGCACATGGGCTGGAACACCGTGGACGTCCCGTCCGGCTCGAAGCTGTTCGCGGGCCTTTCCGCCGACACGCGCTTCTACTTCGTGCACTCCTACGGCGTGAAGAACTGGGAGCTGCAGGCCGACCCGTCCGGCAACATCAGGCCGCCGCTGGTCACGTGGGCCGAGCACGGCGACCGTTTCGTCGCCGCCGTCGAGAACGGCCCCCTGTGCGCCACCCAGTTCCATCCGGAGAAGTCCGGCGACGCCGGAGCCCAGCTCCTGGAGAACTGGCTCGCCACGGTCGACTGACCTTCCCTTTCTTCTCTTCCCACTCCTTTCGGGTAAGGACCTCATGTCACTCACGCTGCTTCCCGCCGTTGACGTCGCCGACGGCCAGGCCGTGCGCCTGGTGCAGGGCGAGGCGGGCACCGAGACCTCCTACGGCGCCCCGCTGGAGGCCGCCCTCGCCTGGCAGGAGGCGGGCGCCCAGTGGATCCACCTGGTCGACCTCGACGCCGCGTTCGGCCGCGGCTCCAACCGCGAGCTGCTCGCCGAGGTCACCGGACGGCTGGACGTGAAGGTCGAGCTGTCCGGCGGCATCCGCGACGACGCGTCCCTCGAGGCGGCCCTCGCGACCGGCTGCCGCCGGGTCAACATCGGCACCGCCGCCCTGGAGGACCCGGCCTGGTGCCGCAAGATCATCGCCGAGTACGGCGACCGGATCGCGGTCGGGCTGGACGTCCGCGGCACCACCCTCGCCGCCCGCGGCTGGACCCGCGAGGGCGGCGACCTGTGGGAGGTCCTGGCCCGGCTCGAGGACGACGGCTGCCCCCGCTACGTCGTCACCGACGTCACCAAGGACGGCACCCTGCGCGGCCCGAACACCGACCTGCTCCGCGAGGTCTGCACCCGGACGGACAAGCCGGTCATCGCGTCCGGCGGCGTCTCGTCCCTGGACGACCTGCGCGCGCTGTCGGGCCTGGTCGCGGACGGTGTCGAGGGCGCGATCGTGGGCAAGGCGCTCTACGCGGGCGCGTTCACCCTCGAAGAGGCGCTGGAGGCCGTGCGTTGATCGAGCGCATCACCTCGGGCGGCCCCTGGGAGGACCAGATCGGCTACTCCCGGGCCGTCCTCGCCGGCGACCACGCCTTCGTCTCCGGCTGCACCTCGACCGTCGACGGCGAGGTCGTCCACGTCGGGGACCCCTACCAGCAGACCCGCACCGCGATCGAGATCGCGCTGTGGTCGCTGGAGCGGCTCGGCCTCGGCCGCGAGCACGTCGTCCGCACCCGGATGTACGTCACCGACGCCGCGTACTCCGAGGCCGTGGGCCGCGCCCACGCCGAGTTCTTCCGCCAGGTCCGTCCCGCCGCGAGCATGCTCGTCGTCGCGGGCCTCCTCGACCCGCGCCAGCTGGTCGAGATCGAGATCGACGCCTACAGGGGGGCCTCGTGACCGTCGCCGTACGCGTGATCCCGTGCCTGGACGTCGATGCCGGACGCGTCGTCAAGGGCGTCAATTTCCAGAACCTGCGCGACGCGGGCGACCCGGTCGAGCTGGCCGCCCGCTACGACGCCGAGGGCGCCGACGAGCTGACCTTCCTCGACATCACCGCCTCGTCCGGGGACCGCTCCACCACCTACGACGTGGTGCGCCGCACCGCCGAGCAGGTCTTCATCCCGCTGACGGTCGGCGGCGGCATCCGCACCGTCGAGGACGTCGACACGCTGCTGCGCGCCGGCGCCGACAAGGTGTCGATCAACACCGCCGCGATCGCCCGTCCCGAGTTCCTGCGCGAGGCCGCGCACCGCTTCGGGTCGCAGTGCGTCGTCCTGTCGGTGGACGCGCGCCGCGCCGAGGGCACCGCGTCCGGCTTCGAGGTCACCACGCACGGCGGACGCCGCGGCACCGGCCTCGACGCCGTCGAGTGGGCCCGGCGTGCCGAGGACCTCGGCGTGGGTGAGATCCTGCTGAACTCGATGGACGCCGACGGCACCAAGTCCGGCTTCGACCTGGAGATGATCCGGGCTGTCCGGGCCGAGGTGTCGGTGCCGGTCATCGCGTCCGGCGGCGCGGGCGCCGTGGGGGACTTCGCCCCGGCCGTCGCCGCCGGCGCCGACGCGGTCCTCGCCGCGTCGGTCTTCCACTTCGGCGAACTCACGATCCCCGACGTGAAGGCCGCCCTGCGCCAGGAAGGACTCCCCGTCAGATGAAGGTAGCCCTCGCCACGTTCGCCGCGATCCCCGACGGCGGCTACGAGGCCGAGCTGCTCCGCACGTCGCTCGCCGATCTCGGCGTCACCGCCGAATCGGTCATCTGGGACGACCCGTCCGCCGACTGGTCGTCCTACGACCTCACGGTGATCCGCTCCACCTGGGACTACATCGACCGTCCCGCCGAGTTCCTGGCCTGGGCCGAGGCCCTGCCGCGCGTCGCGAACCCGGCGCCGGTGCTGCGCTGGAACACCGACAAGCGCTATCTACGCAACCTCGCCGAGGCGGGCGTCCCGACCGTCCCGACCCTGTGGGACCCGGACGACCTGCCCGACTGGGACGAGTTCGTCGTCAAGCCCGCCGTCTCCGCCGGCTCCCGCGACACCGCCCGCTGGAAGCGCGGCGCCGAGGACGACCAGGCCCGCGCCCACCTGTCCGCCCTGCGCGGCAGCCCGGCGATGGTCCAGCCCTTCCTCTCCGCCATCGACACCGAAGGCGAGACCGCCCTGGTCTTCTGCGACGGCGAGTTCAGCCACGCCGCCCGCAAGTCCCCGATCCTGCGCGCAGGAGCGGGCATCGAGGGCCTCGTGACCGACGGGGACGGCCGAGGCGTCATCACCCCGACCACCCCCACCGAAGCCCAGCTCGCCCTGGCCGACCAGGCCCTGGCCGCCATCCCCGGCGCCCCCGACCTCCTCTACGCCCGCGTCGACATGGTCACCGGCCCCGACGGCACCCCCGTCCTCATGGAACTCGAACTCACCGAGCCCTCCCTCTTCCTCGACATCGCCCCCGAAGCCGCCGAAGCGTACGCCAAGGCCATCGCCGCCCGCCTCTAAGAACCCCGGGGCCCAACAACTCACGCGTCCGAACGGTCCGTCGCAGCCGACTGCGACGGACCGTTCGCGCAGCACCCCACTCAGCCCGCGACGCCGGGACGGCGGACGGCTCGGCCCCCTCCGGGGCATGCGGCTTCAGGCGGGCTGCGCGGCGGGCGCTGGGGCGGCGATCTTGAGGGCCTTGCCGGTCTCGCGGAGGATCAGCAGGCCGGTGGCCGCGACCAGCGTCGAGGTCAGGCCGTGGATGCCGAACGCGGCGGCTTTGGAGCCGTGGTGGGCCAGGACGTTGAGCATGTCGCCGAACGGCGCGACGGCCTCCAACAGCAGGACCCAGCCCAGGGCCCGGCGGTGGCCCGTCATCAGCAGGGCCCCCAGAGCCAGGCCCGTTGCGATGTCGCGGAAGCCCTTCACGACGAGGAAGCCGCCGCCGTCGCCGGACGGCCAGCTCGGCAGACCGAAGTCGGGGGTGGACGTCGCGGGGCTCAAGACGAACGACACCCCGAGGTAGAGGACGAACAGGACGTTGAGCGTGGCCAGGACGGTGTTGAGCTTCTTGAGCGACATGGTGCTTCTCCCTTGACGTTCAGATTGGGTGCGGCCGGGGACGTGATGGGGGGGGGCGGCTGGGGAGGCCGATGACGTGCCAGATGAGTCGGGACCGGTGCGGGCAGGACGGACGGGATCCCCTTAGTCGGGGTGTCGCCGCGTGGTGGGTGCTTGGCGACCCGGTACGGGTGCGGGGATGCGTGACTGCGCGGGGCAGGGCAGAGGGATTCTCTGGCCGCCCTGCCCCGGCTGCAGCTGCCGTGTCACACCTCGATCTGCTCGAAGATGTGCGGGTAGGACACGATGTCGTCGGGGAACTCAGCCGCCATGCGCTGGAACTCTGGGGTGCCGAGCGCCGTGGCGAGGGCCTCGGTCGACTCCCAGACCGCGACGTTCATCAGAAGCTGGCTGCCTGCTGTTCCCTTGTGCATCTGCAGGGAGACGAATCCCGGCTGAGCCTTCATGAACTCGGCCTGCCTCCGGAACAGGGCCAGGAACGATTCGGTCCTCTCCGTCGGGACGAGGAAGGTGTTGGCCAGGACGATGGGCCCGGTCTTCTCCTTGAACTGCGCGAACATCGGCGTGTGCGGGTCGAGACTCTGCAGCTTGGCCATTTCGGTACTTCCTCTCGCTGTCGGTCGGTGGGTGTCGCTGGGGCCGCGTCCTGGTGGCGCCGGCGGTTCGAGGGGCTTGGTGTCCGGATCCTGGATGGGGTTGCGTGGTCGGGGCGGGACTGGCCGAGGACGACTCCGCTGAGCGCCGAGTCGCCCAAGTCACTTTGGATTTCCAAACAGTTTGGGGATCGTAGACGATAGAGTCGGCGCATGACAAGCGATCCCGTTCCGGGCGATCCGCAACTGCCCGGGGACGACGACGTCCGGGAGATCATCGGCTTCGTGCCCCTGGTGGAGGCCTTCTTTCGCCGCGGCCCCAGTGAGATGCCCGAAGAGCTGACCGAGATCTTCCGGACGCACGGGCTCACCGGCCGCCACGGCGCGGTCCTGCCGCAGCTCGCGGCCTCAGGCACGCTCAGCGTGTCCGAGCTGGCAGCCCGGATCGGTGTGTCGCTGTCGACGGTCAGCGAAATCGTCGGCACTCTCAGCAGGGCCGGTCTGGTGCAGCGTCAGGAGGACCCGGACAACCGCCGCCGCACCCTGGTATCGCTCGCCGAAGAGCACCGCCCCGCCGTCGAACGCTTCGTCGCCGAACGGGCCGCGCCACTGCTGCGCGTACTGGACACCCTGTCCCCCCGAGACCAGCAAGGTTTCGCAGCCGGCATGAAAGCCTGGGCCAAAGAAGTCCAGAACTACTGACCACAGCCGAGCCGAACACTCACCATTGACGCGCGGGAACTGCCCGAGCCTGAGGTGATCCCTGAGTCGAGATCCCGAACGGGCGGTTGCTCTTCATAGGGCGCTGCGTCGGCGGCGGCGCGGGGTCTGTTTGTCGGTGTCCATCCGTACGATCACCGCATGCCGGATGCCTTCACCGTCCTCTGGACCCACGACAGGTGCCGCGCCCTTCGCAAGCACGGTCGCGTGGGCGAGCGGCCGCCGGTCGCGTTCGGAGGCAGTCACCAATCACTTCCGGCCTGGAGGGGTGCCCAGCCCGGCGACGAGGTGTACGCGCTTCACGTCAACCGCTACGTCGTCCATGTGGTCACCCGCATGCGCATCGTGGACCTTGAGCGCGGTGGGTGCTGCGGGTCCGTCCCGGTGCGCTGGAGGGACTCGGCTTGTCCGGGGCACGAGGATTGGGCGATGCTCGGCGCCTACGACTGCGGCGCCGAGCCGATCCACGTGGACGCCACTCCCGTCCGATTCGACCTTCCGGTGCCCGGGGATCTTCTCTCCCGCCTCACCTGGCGGAACGCGCGAGGCAAGACACGCACGCTCAAGTACGTCACTGAGGACGGGCGCCTCGAACGCTCGGTCAGCTTGGAGGGCTTCTACCGGCTGACTCCGGAATCAGCCTCCGAGCTTGACGCATTGGTGCGCGGGATGCTCGTCTGAGGGCGCTCTCGGAATACGGCAGAGACGGTGGCCAGAAGGTTTCGTCAGCGGCCCGCCCCCGCCTGCGATCTGACGAAACCCGCCTCGATGGGAAGGTCCGTGCCGGACCCCGGCGTCAACGTCACAGGCAGTACCGGGACTTGGCTCTCCAGCGGTCGTGCAGCGCCGTGGGCGTGGTGACCGCGGCGCTGCTGGTCGTCACGTCGGACAGGTGAGTGGCAGCCCTGTTACGGTTGCTGGGCTTCGCCGTAGAGCGCCCGGAAGCGCAGCAGCGTCTGATGGTCCGAGTCGGATTCCGTGAGCGTGTAGTCGTCCTCAAGGACGCCGTTCTCATCCCACTGCTTCGTCCACAACGTAATGCCGTACTCGTACTCGCCGTCCTCTGCGAGCTGCCCGTTCTTGTGCCATTCGCGAGCCCGTCCATGCCTTGCCCCCTGAGTGAAGGTCGAGGTCGCCATTGGCTGCCCCGACGGATACCACTCCTTCGTCGCCCCCCACTGCAGACCCTCCCGGTACGTCGCCTCAGACCTGAGGGCGCCATCCTTTTCCGTGAACGCGACTCCGGTGAAGGGCACGTCGTCCAGATAGTAGAGGCCGTCGTCTGCGTAGACGACTCGGTCTGCTGGGACTCGATCCATGAAGGCTTCCTAGCTTGTTGTCTGGTTCGACGTGCGCGTCCTGTCCGCCGGCTCGCATGTTCCTGCGGTCGCCGGTGACTCGCGACATCCGGTCCGAGCCGATTCTGCCAAATCACTATGGTCGTCCGAGGGACGTTGCCGGGCACGGCGGCACCTGTGCGGGCAGGCATAGCACGGGTGTCACGTCTGGCAGGGGACGAGCGGACCGATCCCCAGCCAGCGCCTATTCGCGCGAGTTCTTCGTGCCAGTCGACGGATGGGGCAGGGAGCCAGGTTTTATCAAGGTGCTCAACCATCGGCGGAGTTGGCATCATGGTGTTATGGCTGACGAAGCGCCGTCCAAGCGGACGCTCAGCGCCTTGGGGCGTTACACCACCGTCACCCGCCAAGTGCTGGACGGCCAAGACCTCACCTCACTATGCGCGTTGAATCTGTGGTTCGACCGCTGTTCCTTCGTCACAACAGACCTGCGCCACGCCACCCTGGATGGCTGCTCGTTCAATCTGCGACCTGCGAGGAGCAAATCTGCGGGGTGCGTCGCTGAGGGGCGTGAGCTGGGCCGGATGTGACCTTCGGGACGCCGACCTGCGCGACACCGATTTGACCTCAGCACAGTTCGGGCTGGTCAACACGGGTGCGCCACCGCACGGCCTCACCGATGTCACCGGTGCCAGGTTCGACAACGCCATCACCCGAGCCCTGGAGATCGACCAGGTCATCGGCTGGGCCCAGTAGCCGCTCCACCTTCACGCCCGCGACTCTAGAACGCCAGGTCCTTCGCTCCGCGTTGGTGCAGAGAATCGGACTCATGACCCGGCGCCTGACACGCAACGGCCAACCCGCCCCCGGCAAGGCCCACGCCCCTTCGAACCGGCATATCAGAACCCTTCTCAAATGCGCTCCGAGAGGCCAACGGGTCGTAGTCATGACAGGACAGCCGCGAGAGAAGTACATCCGCCTCTATCCGGAGATTGGACTGGCGGGGAGTCTTCGGGCCGCCGTGCAGGTCGCGCTGGACGAGGCGGGCCATGAGCTGACGGCATCGCCGTCCGGTGCTCCTGGCTGGTGGGACTGTGCAACCCGTGTCGGGAACGGTCACCGGCATGTGAGCATCCTGGCCGCAGGTCTGGAGCGATTGTTCCTGATGGAGTTCTGGGATTGGGGCGTCATGATGGCCAAGGCCCAGACCGGAGACCTGCTCGGGGCGGTCAAGGCCGTCGGCTTGTGGGAGGCAGGTGCGCGGCTGCGTGAGTTGAAGGACGCCTGTCCGTTCGTTGAGTATGGTCCGCTCGCGGAAGCGCACGAGGCCGGTGAGGCGACCGAAGCCAAGTGGGCGCTCTATCGCACCTCCATAGCTCGGCACGTCGACCATGACCTGATCGAGGCGGCCTACGCTCAGCCGCGGCTACGAGCGCTGTTCCCTCTTCACAGCCATCGGGTGCTGCTTTTCAGCCGCTGCATCGGATATCCCTACACGGACGACCTGCCCGGAATCGGTAGCCGAGGGGGTGGGACTTACCGCGTCGTGTGGTGGCACGAAATCGGGTCAGACGTACGTGCTGTCGAGGAAGTTGGCGGCGCCGAGGCCGCCGTCGCCTTGGTCGTAGCCAGCCTCCCTGATGACTGCGGGCCGGCGGTCGCGGGCAACGCGCACGACCTCGGCAAGCCTGCCGCGGGTTCCACATAGGAGTGGGGGCGGAGCGGGCTCCTGTGAGTCCTCGCGGGCGTCGGCGGGGCGGGCTCGTCGCTCCACCCCGTCCGACGGCCACGAACGGCCCGTCCTCACGGGCCTTACCAGGCGGGGGTCAGAAGCGGCGTGGGCGTGGACCCCAGTGCGGCCATGCCCACTCCGCGGGGTTGCCGAGGGAGCAGGCGACCAAGCCCAGCCCGACGCCGGTGAGCTCGGCGACGAGAAGTTCGGTCAGCGGGCCGAACTTCTCGATCCCGCCGTAGGCCGCGTTGACCACCGGCCAGCGGTCGGGATCCGGCCCCGCGGTGTCCCAGAAGAGAATGTCGCGCCCCTCGGTGCTGCCGCAGAAGAGCAGACCACCGGGCTCCGAGTGGGCGACACGACGATGATCCCGCAGGTTGTCGACGAGACCGGCATGGGCTCGGTGGTCCTTGGCCAGGGTGTCCGGGAACGCGAGGAAGATGCCTTGGAGGGGGACACCGTCGCCGCCGTATGTCTCGAAGAACCGCTTGTAGTCGTTCGGCAGCCGGGGGACGCCCACCTCGCGCTCAATGGCCTCCCAGTCGTAGGTGGCGCTGACACCGGGGCCGATGATGGTCGACAACTGCGCCAGCGGGTCGCGCCTACCGGCTTCCAAGGGTTCGGGACGGATCGGTTGTCCGGCGCGCGTCCATGTACGCGGGCGTTTCGCCGGGCCGAGGGAGAGGACCGGCAGGTCGAGAAGGCCGTCCAGCCATTCGTCGATGAATTCGGTGGTGGTGAGGTTCAGCTGCTGGTATCCGTTGCCGTCCAGCACCACCAGCCACCGCTCGGGGGCGTCGTCGATGGGCAACCACCAGCAGGTTTCCCCGCTGCTGAACACACCCCACAGTCGCGCTTCCGGATGCGGTTGCGCGTGCACGTGCTGTTCGATCGTCATGTCGAAGCCCTCAACGGCTCCTGGCGCGAGGAGCTGGAGCACGCCTGCCACCGTTCCTGGGCCGGTTCGTGAAAGCAGGGCGACGTAGTCGTCAGGAATGGGGCCGTCCGGGAACCTCGGCGGCCAGTCGAAGGCATCTTCCGGCAGGGGGTGCAGGCTCTCGGCCAGCTCCAGCCCGGCCCTTCGCAGAGCGTCCTTGTTCGTCATCGGTGATCATCAAGCCCATCAGCGGGGTGTGGCGGATCCAGACGTTGGGTTCACAGGATCATCAGGGCCCGCCGCCGAGTCAACACTGAGCCGCTCCCTCCGCGATGTTGATCGGCTCTGCGGTTCGGGGAGGTCGACGGATGGGCACGGGCCGTTCGGACGCCGTTCAGGAGCTTTTGGGGAAGGTGGTGCGCAGGGTGTGGCCGCGGGTGATGAGGGCGGCGGCGATGACGGGCAGCATGCAGAGGGTCTGCATCGCGGTGTACCAGAGCGGGCAGACGCCGGGGATCAGGTCGACGCCGATGATCGCGATCGGCAGGATGACCGTGAGGGTCTTCAGGCGCTCGAAGGCTCGTCGCGAGCCCTGTGATGCCGAGAGGGTCATGCGGTAGATCAGCACGGCGACCAGGGGGAGCAGGATTGCTCGGATCCACATGAAGGTGTTCACCGTGTGGCCCGTGCTCGACACCGCGATGACCGCTGCGAGGGCGGCGGTGCTGAGGGCGATGTAGACCTTGAGGGTGTTCCTCAGCGTGGCGATGGCGTTCCGGGTGCCGCGGGTCTCGGAGGTCGTGGTGTACGTGTTGTTTTCCATGCTCAGGACGCTATTCAGCGCCTGATCAGGCCGGTATGGGGCTGGACGCACGGGCGGGTGGGGCTAGCCACACCCTTGGTCGGGTCGGCCTCAGGTTTTCGGGGCTGTGACCGTGGTGGTGCGGCCCGGGTCGGTTGCGGAGAAGGCGATGCGGAGGACGTAGTCGCCGGGTTCGACTTCCCAGGTGTGGGTTTTCTCGTCCCAGTGCCGGAAGGCTCGGGGCGGGAGGTCGATGCGGACGGTGGTGGACGTGCCGGGGGCGGCGTGGACGACGGCGAAGCCTGCGAGCCAGGTCTTCGGGCGTTCGATGGTGGAGTCGGGGCGGGAGAGGTACGCCTGGACGACCTGCTTGCCCGTGCGGGTTCCGGTGTTGAGGAGGCCGATCTCGACGGTGTTCTGGTGGACGTGCGGCTCGCCGAGGTCCCAGTCGGTGTAGCCGAGGCCGCTGCCGAACGGGAGCGCCGGGGCGGGGCCGTTCCGGCGCAGCCAGGCGCGGTAGCCGATGTGGATGCCTTCCGTGTAGGCGAGGCGTCCGTCGACCGGGTCGACGCTCCAGACGGGGACGTCCTCGTCCCGGGCGGCCCAGGTCGTGGGCATTCGGCCGCCGGGTTCCTGTGCGCCGGTGAGGACGTCCGCCAGGGCGTGGCCGAACTCCTGTCCGGGGAACCACGTGAGCAGGACGGCCGCGACGTCGTCGATCCAGGGCATCGTGACCGGTGCGCCCGCGTTCACGACGACGATCGTGCGCGGGTTCGCCGCGCTGATCTGGGCGACCAGGTCGTCCTGGCCCTCGGGCAGGACGAGGCCGGGACGGTCGGACCCCTCGGATTCGATCGCCTCCGTCGTCCCGACGACCACGACGGCCACGTCGCTGGACGCGGCGAGCGCGACGGCGTGGGCGAGTTCCTCGGCGGGGTCGCCGAAGACATCCTTCTCCCCGAGTGCGAGGAGGGCGAACGGGAAGCCCGCCGGGAGGTTCGGGGTGAAGACGAGGTGCAGGTCGACGGCCTGGCCGGATGTGAGGTCGCGCGCGAAGACGCGGTGCGGGGGGTGCAGGAAGTTCATCCGGTCGGGGATGACGGGGGCGGTGCTGAGTACCTGGCCGTCCATGGTGAAGGTGACTCGGCCGATTCCGGCGAAGCCGAGCTCGTGGTGTCCGTCGCGGGAGGCGACGAACCGGGTCGTGGCCTCGACCGCCGCGGCCTTGGCGAGGTTCGGGTCGAAGAGCCACGCCATGCGTCCGCTCGGGAAGACCTCCTCGGCGAACGCCGTGCCCTCGGCGTCGAGGTAGCGCACGTGGACGCCGTTCTCGCCCGTGGCGGGGTCGACGACGGAAGTCCGCGGGAACGGGCGCAGTTCGTCGGCCGGAGGCAGGCCCGGCGCGTACGCCACCGCGTCGTCCCCGAGTGCGGTGCGCAGGCCTTCCAACGGGGTGACGACGTGGGCGGGGAAGACGGTGGCGGATCCGCCGCCCTGGTTCCGGGCGCGGAGCGCGTGCTGGCCGATCACCGCGACGCGTGGACGCGTGGTGAGGGGGAGGACGCCGTTGTTGCGGGCGAGCACCATGCCGTCCGCGGCGGATTCGCGGAGCAGCGCCGCGATGTCGTCGTCCGCCCAGGGCTCGGGCGTCTCCGGGGCGTCGGCGAGCGCGCCGACCCGTTCGGCGAGGAGCAGCAGGCGGGCGACCTTCTCGTCGATGGCGGCTTCGGGCACGCGCCCGGCGCGGACGGCTTCGACGAGGGCGGCTCCCCAAGGGCCGTCGGGGCCGGGCATGACGAGGTCCTGCCCGGACCGCGCGGACGGCTCGGTGTCGCGGACGCCGAGCCAGTCCGAGATGACGACGCCGTCGAAGTCCCATTCGTCCTTGAGGGGCGCGCGCAGCAGCGGGTTCGCCGACATCGTCACGCCGTCCACCGCGTTGTAGGACGACATCACCAGCCAGGCGCCCTCCTCGACCATCCGCTCGAAGGGCGCGAGGTACACCTCGCGGAGGGTCCGCTCGTCCGCGCGGACGTCGACGGTCATGCGGTCGGTCTCGCTGTCGTTGGCGACGTAGTGCTTCGCGGTCGTCGCGACGCCGTGCGCCTGGACGGACGACACGTACGCCGCACCGAGCTCGCCGGTGAGGAACGGGTCCTCGCTGAACGCCTCGAAGTGCCGTCCGCCGCGCGGCGAGCGGTGCAGGTTCACCGTGGGGCCGAGGACGACGTCGACGCCCTTGCGGCGGGCCTCGGCGGCGATGAGCGCGCCGAGGCGGCGCACGCGCCCGAGGTCCCAGGTCGCGGCGACGGCGGTCGCCGACGGCAGGCTCGCGGACGGGTCCCGGTCGTCCAGGGACGATCCGCGCACGCCGCTCGGGCCGTCCGAGACGACGATGGGACGCAGGCCCACGGCCGGTTCGGCGTGCAGCGACCAGACCGAGGCCCCGGTGAGCAGCCGGACCTTCCGCTCAAGGTCGAGCCGGGCGACCAGGCCGCCGATGCGGGACGAGGTGAACGCCATCCGTCGTGTCCTTTCGGAGCGGGCGGGCGGAGAGGCCCGGTGCACGCTCCAGAACGACGTCCGCCGTCCCGGGGCGCGGCGAGCGTACCGCCGGACCCGGGCGACAGAGCGGATGGTCAGAGGGTGTGGCGCACCCAGACGTTGGGTTCCACGTAGACGGCGTGGTCGTGTTCGACGGAGCAGGTCACGGGCACGAGGGCCTGCGGAACCTCGACCGGGCCGGGCACGTCGAACGGCAGGCCCGTCCAGTCGCGCCACTGCGCCAGGGACCCGGCGACCACCATGGACGCGGGCGCGATCGAGTCGATGACGCCGCCGGCGCGGACGTGGACGCGGAGCCACGGGTCGTGCGGCAGGCCGTCCTCGCGGGTGCGGAACGCGTACTCGGCCATCGCCGTCTTCGGTTCCAGGTGCTTGGCGTTCGGGCGGACGGGCGCGACCAGCTCGCCGTACCCGCGCGCCTTCGCGTTGACGCGCATCGCCGCGAGCATGGTGCCCGACAGGCCCGCGCCGCGGTGGTCGCCGCGGATGGTGATCTCGATCGCGCTGACCGTGTCGGCCTCGACCCCGGCGGTGTGGTCGCGGAACGCCCAGATCACGACCTGGTCCCAGCCGGTCCCGGGGAGCGGGCCCCGGGACTTGAACGGCACGCTGAAGCCGCGGGCGACCAGCTCGTCGCCCTCGGTCGCGACGATCACGAACTCGGGGAACAAGCGCGGGATGTCCGCCCACCGGGTCTGCGTCACCGGGTCGTACCCGCTGAACCCCGGCCACTCCTCGCTCAGGTCCGTCAGTGCCCGCTCGAGCTCCGGCCGCTCGGCCAGCGTCGTGATCTCCATCCGGGCAGGTTAACAGTGGTTTTGAGGGATTCCGATGAGTTAAATGCGGTCTGCGCGTGCCTCGGCGAGGAGGGCTTCCGGCGCCGCGGCGGGGCGCAGGCCGAGGGTGTTCTCGAGCCACTCGACGTACTCGGTGCAGGCCGGGGCCGGTTCGCAGGGGCGCAGGGCGACCTGGTCCTCGTCGCACCAGATCTCGGCGTCGGTGAGCCCCGCGAGGAGTTGGAGGAACGTGCGCAGGTCGCGGGCGACCACGTGCAGGCCCGCGTCCTTGCCGAGGGCGAGGACGCGTCCGTCGGCGTCCAGGGCAAAGAAGGTGTCGGTGTCGTTCGAGCCGAAGACGGCCATCGCTTCGGTACGCGCCGGGTTCTTGAGCCGGGGCAGGTTCCTCCGGTGCCGCTCGTTGAACTCGCGGTGCAGCCAGAAGCCGTTGGCGAAGCCCTTGTACAACTGGGCACGGAACTGGTCGAGCCGGTTCAGATCGTGGATCGGGGAGAAGACCGCGTCCGGGACGAGCGGATGGACCCAGGCCGCCCACTCCGCTGCGTGCTCGGCCTGCGCGGTGTCCACGATCGCCTCCCAGCCGTCCGTGGGAGTGATGTCGAACTCCTCGCGCAGCCAGGCGAGGAAGGCCGCCCGGTTCTCGGAGTTGTCCAAGTCCTCGTCGTCCTCCTCTTCCCCGTAGTCCTCGTCCTGGTCATCGTCTTCGTCGTCGGAGGCGCCGCCGCGGACGCCGAAGCACTTCCAGTCGATGTCGGCTTCGCAGTCGTCCGGCAGGGACGCGATCAGGCGGAGGAACTCGCGGAAGCCGCGGGCCACGATGTGCAGCCCGCCTTCGTCGCCGAGTGCGACGACGGGCAGTGTGCCCAGGTCAGGACGGTCGTCCCGGAGCCAGATCGCGTACATCGATCCGCTCGCGTTGGCCTCTCCGAAGGAGACGACCCGGTTGTCCAGTTCCGCGTCCGTGTAGGGATTGCCGTGCTCGACGGCGAAGCCGTTGACGTGGAAGCCGCGGTGGGCGGCGTCGAAGTCCCTCAGGCGGTCGAGTTCGGGGAAGCGCAAGGGAGTGCCGTGACGCATCGGGGGAGCCTCCGGGGGGTGATCTTGGCGGACGCGCCGGACGCTAGCAGCGGCGGAGGACATCCCCCGGTTGACGCAACCGATCGGTTGCCATAGTGTTGCAACCAGAAGGTTGCCATAAGGAGGACGTCATGGGCTTTCCCGATCGAATCGAGCGGACCGTCGACCTCGCGCACCCGCCCGCCAAGGTGTGGGGCGCGCTCACCACGGCCGAGGGGCTCGGCGCCTGGTTCGCCGAGTCCGCCGGCCTCGAGCTGGAGCCGGGCGGCGCGGGGTGGATGAAGTTCGGCAACGGGTTCTCGCAGCGCGTGCGGGTCGAGCGCGTCGAGGAGCCGAAGGTGTTCGGGTTCACCTGGAAGGTCTACGGCCTGCCGGACGAGGACCCGCGCCGCACCTACGTCGAGTTCACCCTCGAGCCGTCCGGCGCCGGGACGCGGCTGACCGTGGTCGAGACCGGCTTCGCGCAGCTCCCGGAGGACGAGCACGCCAAGGCCTTCAGCGGCAACGTCGACGGCTGGGCGCAGCAGTTCCGCAACCTCGCCGAACACCTCGATGCGGCCTGACGAAGAAGGGCCCGAGCCCGACGCCGAGGCCGTAGCGGAGCAGGTCTTCGCGGCCCTGGCCGATCCGACGCGCCGGGCCCTCCTGGCGGAGCTGGCGGCGGGCGGGCCGGCCACGGCGACCGACCTGGCCGGACGCCTGCCCATCACCCGGCAGGCCGTCGCCAAGCACCTCGCCCTGCTCGCGGACGCGGGCCTGGTGACGGCCGAGCCGGGCGAGCGGCGGCGCGTCCGGTACCGGCTCCGTTCCGCGCCGATGCAGGTCGCGCAGCAGTACCTGGCCGCTCTCGCCCGCGACTGGGACGGGCCGCTGGACGCCCTGAGGAACCATCTCGACAAGTAGGGGGCATGACCATGAAGACGCAACCCGTCGTCTCCCGGGAGGAGTGGGACGCCGCGCGCGAGCGCATGCTCGTGCAGGAGAAGGAACTCACCCGGGCCCGTGACGCGCTCGCCGCGCAGCGCCGCCGCATGCCGTGGCTGCGCGTCGACAAGCCGTACGTGTTCGACGGCCCGGACGGCAAGGCGAGCCTGCTCGACCTGTTCGACGGACGCCGCCAGCTCATCGTCTACCGCGCGTTCTTCGACCCGGGCGTCGGCGACTGGCCGAACCGTCCCTGCGTCGGCTGCTCGATGGTCGCCGACCAGGTGGCCCACACCGCCCACCTGAACGCCCGCGACACGACGCTCGTGTTCGCGTCCCACGGTCCTCAGGCGGAGATCGCCCGGATGAAGGACCGCATGGGCTGGACGATGCCCTGGGTCACCATGACCGACGACTTCGACGTCGACCACGGCGTGGACGAGTGGCACGGCACCAACGCGTTCATCCGCGAGGGTGACACCGTCTACCGCACGTACTTCGTCAACGGGCGCGGGGACGAGTCCATGGGCGGCACCTGGGCGTACCTGGACATCACCGCCCTCGGCCGCCAGGAGAACTGGGAGGACTCACCCGAGGGCCACCCCCAGACCCCGCCCTACCAGTGGTGGAACTGGCACGACTCCCACACCTCCTGAACCACGCCGTCAGCGACGCCGCCGCGGGACCCCGCGGTGGGGTCGCCTTGCGACCATCCCCTTCGCTCCCAAACCTGGTGTCCGTGCCCGTCTTGAGTGGTTCATCCCGTCCGGGCGTACGAGGCCCTCAGGAAGTCGACGAGGAGCCGGTTGACCTGGACGGGACGCTCCTGCTGCGTCCAGTGTCCGCAGCCCGGCATGATCTCGACGCCGCGCAGCCCCGGCACCCCGGCGCGCATTGGGCTGAGGTCGGTCTGGAAGCGGTAGGCCGAGTCGAGGTCGCCCGTGACGTACAGGGCGGGCTGGTGGATCTTGACGGTGCCGACCGTGGGCAGGTCCGACCAGTCGAAGTCGAACGTCCGGTACCTGCGGATCGCCCCGTCGAATCCGGTCCGCTGGTATTCGCGCGCGTAGTGGTCGAACTCGGCGTTGGTGAGCCAGGACGACCAGCGCGACGGGACACCGGGATCGGGGAGCGGCGTCAGGTACCCCGCCCCCTCGGGGGTCTCCAACAGCCACCGCGGCACCAGGTCGGACGGAGCCTGGCCGGACAGGGCGTACATCGTCATGCGGAGCGTCCGCGACGGATCGGCGTCCAGCTCGGCCTCGGCGACCCCAGGATCCTGGAAGTACAAGACGACGTTGAACTTGCCGGGGTAGCTCCTCCTGATGAGCTGCGTGATCGGCATCGGCATCCGGGCGGTGTACGGCACTCCCAGCGAGACGACCGCGGGGAACCGCTCGGGATGGAGCTGGGCGGCTGCCCACGCGATGGGCGAGCCCTGGTCGTGGCCCACGACGGCCGCGGAGTGCTCGCCCAGCGCGTCCAGGAGCCCGGTGAGGTCGGCGAGGTTCTCGCGCAGGCTGTAGGCGGACGAGTCGGCGGGTGCGGTCGTCTGGCCGTATCCGCGCAGGTCAGGTGCGAGGACGCGGAATCCGGCGTCGGCGAGGACGGGGATCTGGTGCCGCCACGAGTAGCCGAGTTCGGGGAACCCGTGCAGGAGCAGCACGGCCGGTCCGCGACCCGCCTCGGTCACGTGCATGCGTATGCCGTTGGTGTGGACGGTCCGGTGCATGATGGCGTGTCCCCTTCTACGTCGCGGGGCGTACCGCACTCACCCGCGCCTAAACCTCGGACGGGGCGCCGCCGAAGGAGAACTCGTTGCCGTCGGGATCGCGGAAGGTCGCCTTGCGGATGCCGTTCTCGTAGGTCTCCCGCCGGTCCGGGGCGAGACCGCGCTCCACGATCTCCGCGACCCGCGCGTCGAAGTCGGACGCGAACACCGTGTGCAGGGCGTGCCCGGCCCGTTCGGGCAGGTGGACGACGTACACGTAGCGGTGCTCGGCGACCTCCCAGACGGACTCGCTGTCGTCCGGCTCGAACGCCGGAGGCGTTCCGAACAGTCGCTCGTACCACGCCAGCGCCGCCTGATAGTCGCTAACAGGGATGCCCGCGAACAAGTCGATGGTCATACCGCGATCCTAGGAAGCCCGGCGCCGCCGGACGGGCTTCCGCCACACGACACGGGGCAGGCGCTCTCGCGAGTGTGCCAGGGGATTACCGTCCAGCCGGGCGGGAGCCGCTGTGGTCGGGGGACGTGTACCTCGAAACTTCGGAATACTCCTGCATGCGCGGGAACGGACGGGAATGGGGTTCGAGGGATGTCGGTGCAGCGCTTCGAGAAGGCGATGACGATGATGCGCGCGGCCGATCCGCAGCGTCGGGAGGACGGCTTCGACTTCCTGCGCGAGCACGCCGACTCCTACGTGGCTGAGCTGGCGGCCGAGTTCGAGCGGGAGCCCGACCAGGGGCTGCGCTGCTGGCTGCTGGAGTTGCTGGCCGAGGCCCGGTCGCCGGAGGCGCTGCCGGTCCTGACCGTCCAGCTGGCCAACGAGGACGAGTCCCTCCGGCTCTGGGCGGTACGCGGCCTGGAGATGCTCGACAGCCGCGAGTCCCGTACGGCCCTTGACAAGGCCCGAGGCAACGGCTGGATCGACTGACGGCACGGACGACGCGAAGGGGCCCGGCCCGCGCTACCAGGACGTCGGCATGTCCTGGAGGAGGCCGATCAGGTTGCCGTCAGCGGACTTGAGGACGGCGAGTCTGCGGCCCGGGACCTCCACGATGCCGGTCGCGGGGTCGCCGTTGGTGACGGGGGCGGCACCGAGTTCGGCCATCGATCCGCCCGCGACCTCGGTCATGGCGACGGCGCCCGCGTCCAGCAGTTCGCGGTGGGCCTCGGCGATGTCGTCCACCTGCCAGAACACCAGCGGGTGCTCGAACCAGGGGAGCCGGGACAGCCCGACCTCGACCTCGCCGGTGAACGTGGCGAAGTCGGGGGACTCCCAGGCCGGGCCGGAGCCGAGGACCGCGGTCCACGACGCGATGCCCGCCGCGAGGTCACGGGCGGGGTAGATCACGGTGCGGACGCGCTTCAACGTGCTCACGACGACTCCTCGAGATCGGCCTCTCCGGACGAATCTCTCATGTGGGGACGACGATTCACGGCCGTCGGCCGTCGTTCTCCGTGAAGCCGATGATGACGCGGTCGGTGACCGGATGGTAGCCGATGGACTGGTAGATGCCGTTGCTGGTCGGGTTGGCGACATCGGTGAACAGGACGATGTCGCGGACGCCGGTGTCCAGGGCGGAGCGGCTGACGGCGGCGGTGACGGCGGCGCCGTAGCCGCGGCGGCGGTGGGCGGGCGGGGTGTAGACGTTGGCGACACGGGTCATGCCGTCCAGGGCGGGGGTGCGTCCGGCGAGCGCGACCGGCTCGCCGTCCACCTCCCACAGGACGAAGCAGCCGGACGCCAGGCGCGCCTCGGCCACGGGGCGCGGGGCACTGCCGGAGGACTCGGCGGCGAAGGCGTCCAGCCAGTCCATGACGCGCGCGCTGTCGGCGGACGTCGCGACCCGCGCGGTGCCGGGCGGCATCGGGTTCGGCGGGACGAGATCGCCCAGCCGGTAGAGGCGATGCTCCTCGAGCCGCCAGGACATCGTGTCGGTGCGGGCGCGCCAGGCTCCGGCGAACGCGGTGGCGGCGGACGGTTCGGCGTTCACGCCGGTGGCGGTGGTGATCGGCAGGACGTTCGCGAGGGCGCGGGCGGCGTCGTCGGTGGCGGTCGTGAGGAGGATCGGGAGGTCGGGCGTCCAGAGGAAGGCGGCGACCGGCTCCGGACCGCCGAACCAGCCGAAGAGCGGGTCGGCCGGGCCGAAGGCGTGCGGGCCGGAACCGCGCAGGACGCCGAGGACGGTGAGGTGGTTGGTGTTCCGGATCGTGTCGGCGCGCAGCAGGGGGCCCGCCGCGGCCTCGAAGGCGTCCAGGTCCCCGGTGATCTGCCAGTCGCTCATCCGCAGACCCTACTCCGGGGCCGGGTCCGCCACGGCGGCCTCGGAGGCCCGTTCGACGACCGGCAGGAGGATCGCCGACGGACGGTCCGGGTCGTGGAACACCTCCTGGTCGGCGGGGACGGAGAGCCGCGCCGCGCTGGTCAGCGGGTCGCCGGTGCCGGGGTTGGCCGCGACCTTCGGGTACGCGCCGCTGGTCACGTGCACGCGGACGCGGTGCCCGCGCCGGAACCGCCGGGCGGTCGGCCACAGGTCCACGGTCACCCGGTGCACGCCGTCGCCGTCCGCCGGGTGGGCGGGCGTGAGCCGCAGCCCGCCCTCGCACACGTTGCGGGACACGCCGTCGGCGTCCACGTCGCACAGCCGGACGACCAGGTCGGTGTGCGGGCGGCTCGACCGCAGGTGGACGTCCGCCGTGACCGGCCCGATCACCTCGAGGTCGGACGTCAGCGGCGGCGACGTGAAGACCAGGACATCGCGGCGCCGCTCCAGCGGACGGTTGTCCACCGGCTTCGAGCTCCCGAGGAGCGTCGGGCCGCCCAGCGCGGGCGTCGGACGCGCCGGGTCGTACCGGTACGTGCTGGGCTCGTGTCGCTGCGGGCCGTCCGGGCCGAGCCCGCCGCCCTTGTGCAGATGCCAGCGCTCCTGGCGCATCCCGGGCGGCGGCCAGTCGCGGTAGTCGCGCCACTCGCGCGCACCCGTCACGTACAGGCGCACGGGGTGCTTCCGCAGGCCGGACGGGTCGTCCAGCAGGTGCGCGCGGAACCAGGCGAGCGCCTCGCGGAACGCGACGATCCCGTGCCGGGCGTCCGCGTGCCACCACGGCCCGATCGTCAGGTACGGCCGGTGCCCGGCGGCGCGCAGCGCGAGGTAGTCCCGGATCTCCCAGGGCAGGAACACGTCGTACCAGCCGCCGAGGAGCGTGACGGGGGACTCGACCTGTCCGACCGTCCCGGAGAAGTCACGGCTGAGCCAGTAGTCCGTGCCGTCCGCGTGAGCGGCGAGGAGGTCCTGGTAGAAGCGCATCGGCGCGCCGCCGGTCAGGACGTCCAGCTCGGCCAGCGGACGCAGCGACGCGGCGGCCCGCACCGCCCGGCGGCGCGACACGATCGGCGCGGTCAGCATGCCGAGCCGGGTGGTCTGCCGGTGCGTGAGGTCCGTCCAGGTCAGCGTGGACTCCAGCGCGAACGACCCGCCGACGTACGCGGCCTCGCGGAACGACGACGCGGTCACCTGCAGCGCCATCGCCTTCAGCTCCGGGCCGCCCTCGGACGCGAGCGCCCATGCCGAATAGCCCAGGTAGGACGCGCCGTACAGGCCGAGCGACCCGCCGAACCAGGGCTGTTCGCGCAGCCAGCGCAGCGTGGCCGCGCCGTCGTCGCGCTCGCTGCCGAGCGGGTCGAACTCGCCGCCCGACCCGAACGTGCCGCGGGCGCTCTGCACGACGAGCTGGAACCCGAACGGCACGAACGGCAGGCCGTTGAGCAGCGCCGCCGGACCACGCCGTCCATAGGGCGTGCGGACGAGCAGCGTCGGCGGATTCCGGACGCCGTGCGGGACGTACCGGTCGGCGAGCAGCGTCACGCCGTCCGGCATCCGGACGGGGATGTCGCGATGGACGGCATAGCGCGGGACACGGAGCGGGGGAGTGTGCAGGCGATCGAGTAGGGCCATGCGTCTCGGTCTCCCAATGGGGGCTACTGGTAAGTAACGGTAGTCGGTGAGGAGCCGGTTCGGGTGACCGTCTCCCACGGCACCCGCCCGAGTTCGCCGAGCCGACGCGCCCAGTGCGTTTCGCCGCCGAACTCGTCCCGCCACGCCCACAGGCGCGTGGTCAGCGCGCCGAGCGGATGCTCCGACGTCACGCCGATCGCGCCGTGCACCTGGTGCGCCAGGTCCGCGACGACGCCCGCCGCGCGCGAGGCGTTCAGCTTCGCCGCCGCGATCGCGACCTCCTCGTCCGGGCTGCGCAGCGCCGCCCGCACCGCGACGTCCGCGACCGCCACCTCCCCGGCCAGTTCCGCGAGCTGCTGCTGGACGGCCTGGAAGCGCCCGATCGGACGTCCGAACTGCTCCCGTTCGCCCGCGTAGCCGACCGCCAGTTCCAGCACCCGCCGCATCGCCCCCGTCAGCTGGACGGCCCGGAACAGCGCCCCGCACAGCATCACGTCGGCGGCCGAAACCGGACACTCGACCTCCCGCAGGACGCCCTTGACCCGCACGTCGTCACGCGGCTCACCAGCCACGTTCGTCCCGGGGGTGACGTCGGCGTGCGCCGGGGTGACGACGGCGGCGTGGCCTCCGTCGAGGACGACGAGCCGGTCCGCGTCCCGCGCCCACGGAACCCGCCGCGCGAACCGTCCGGGGACGACCGTGAGCCGTCCGGGCGGCACCGGGTGGATCGTCTCCGCGAGCAGCCGTCCGGCGAGCAGCGTCTCCGCGAGCGGAACCGCCGCGCCGTGGTACCCCTGCGCGCGCAGGAGGACGGCCACCTCCGCCAGGTCGCCGCCACTGCCTCCCGCGTCCTCCGGGATGCCGACACCCGTCAGACCTGCCTCCACCAGCGCTGGCCACGGATCGTCCAGTGCGAGGATCGCGTGCGCGGTCTCTCCGAGGATCTTCACGTCGTCCGACATGTCAGCGCACCCCCAGGCCGCGCGCGACGATGCCGCGCAGGATCTCGTTCGTCCCGCCCCGCAGCGTGAACCCGGGCGCCTGCACGACGGCCTGCGCCAGCAGCCGCGCCGCCACGTCCGGGGACGACGGGTCGGGCTCGACACCGAGCTGCTCGCGCGCCACGTCGATCACCTCGCGCTCGAACCGCGTCCCGAGGTCCTTGACCAGGGCCGCCTCCAGGTCCGGGGCGCGCCCGGCGGCGAGCGCCCCCGCGACCGCGAGGGACGCCTGCCGCAGCGCCCACAGGCGTCCGAGAAGCCGTCCGGACGCGACCCCCGGCGTCAGCGAACACACGAGCCTGACCAGCGCGAACGTGCTCAGGAACCGTTCCGGACCGGACCGCTCGTACGCCAGTTCCGCCGTCACCTGCCGCCAGCCGTCCCCCTCCTGACCGAACAGTTCCGCCGGAGCGCCGTCGAACACGACCTCGTTGAAGTGGTGCTCACCCGACAGCCCCGGGATCGGACGGATCGTCACGCCGTCGCCCGGCAGCCTCACGATGAACTGGCTCAGTCCCTCGTGCCGCGTCGCGCCCGGCGTGCTCCGCGCCAGGACGACCATCGCGTGCGCGAGGTGCGCGCCGCTCGTCCACACCTTCGTCCCGGTCAGCCGCCACGTGCCGTCCACCCGCTCGGCGCGCGTGCGCACGGACGCCAGGTCCGATCCCGAGTCGGGCTCGCTCATCCCGATCGCGAAGAAGCACTCGCCGCGTCCGATCGCGGGCAGGAAGGCCCGCTTCTGCTCGTCCGTGCCGTTCGCGAGGATGCTCGGGCCCATCTGCCGGTCCGCGATCCAGTGCGCCGCGACCGGCGCGCCCGCCGCGAGCAGCTCCTCGATCACCACGAACCGCTCCAGCGCCGACCGTCCCCGCCCGCCGTACTCGACCGGCAGCGTCATGCCCAGCCACCCGCGCGCGCCCAGCTCCCGGCTGAAGCCCGGATCCGCGCCGGTCAGCCACGAGTCGACGCGCGGCTCGAACTCCGCCGCCGCGAGGAACCCCCGCACGTCCCCCCGGAGCCGCTCGGCCTCGGGCGGCAGCACCCCCGGTTCCAACTCGGGCAACGCCATCGGCCGCACCCCTCTCCGAAAAGTCTGGGTTTACGGTAAACCCCGGGCCGCCTGCTTCGTCTCTGGTCCGTGATCCAACACCTGATGGCGGAGGACGTCGCCTTGCCCGTCCCGGGGGTGCCGTACGACGAGCTGTTCGAGGCGCACTTCTGGGGCCTCGTCCGGCTCGCCGCGCTGCTCGGCGCCGACGACCCCGAGGACGTCGCGCAGGACGCCTTCGTCCGCCTCCACCGAAGACGCCGCCTCCTCCGCGACCCGAACGCCGCGCTCGCCTACCTGCGCGCCACCGTCTGCAACGCGTCCCGCAGCAGGCTCCGCCACCTGCGCATGGCCCGCCGCAAACACGCCCAGATGGTCACCCTCCCCACCGCGTCCGGCACCCCCGAGTCCGCCGCCGTGGACCGCGAGGACGTCCGCGAACTGCTCCGGGCCGTGGACGCCCTCCCGCGCCGCCAGCGCGAGGTGCTCGTCCTCCGATACTGGCTCGACCTCAGCGAACGCGAGACCGCCGACGCCCTCGGCATCGCCGTCGGCACCGTCAAGGCCCACGCGTCGCGCGCCATCGCCGCGCTCGGCAAGCACCTCAAGGAGTCGGCATGAACGACATCGAGGACCGTCTCAGAACGGCGTTCGCGACCCAGGCCGCGACCGTCCGGCCCACCCCGGACGCCGCCACCGAGAACAACCGCCGCGTCCGCCGGTCCGTTCGCCGCCGGTACGCGCTCACGGCCGGCGCCGTCGCGTCCGTTCTCGCCGTCGCGATCCCGGTCGCCCTCACGACCGGCGGCCGCGCCCACGGCGCCGCTCCGACCCTCGCGAGTTCCGGGCCCCTGGTCAAGGCCCAGGGCAACCCACAAGACCTGACGGGCCCTACAGGGCCCTTCCAACTTCCGGCGGCGAAGGCGCACGTGCCCGCGACGCCGATGGCGCTGGCCCCCGACGGATCCTTCCTGGCCCGGCTCGGAAACCAGGTGTGGCTCCTGGGGCCCTCGCGCGGAACCGACGTGCGCAAGCCGCCCGTGCCCTCGCCGAAGCGCCTGGACGCGCCCGACACCTATCAGCACGCGGAGCACGAGATCGGGTCGCCCGTCGCGTCCGCGATGTCCCCTCAGGCGCGGGTGCTCATCAACTCGCGGGGTGAGCTGATGTGCGTCGACGCCCGCGGGAAGCGCGTGACGTCCTACGCCCCCGCCTCCCGCACCCGCGGCGTCTGGACGGACGGCCGCAACGCGGTGGTCAGCGCGCCCACCGGGACCCTCCAGGTGAGCGGCGGGTGCCCGGACCCGGCGGCCGTCAGGAACCGGACCGAGGGTTTCAACAACACGCTTCGGCTCAACAAGGCCACCCCGCTCGCTCTGCGGGGCTCGCTGCTGGTCACCGCCGTGCCCAGCAGCGGGCGCGTCGTCGAGTACACCCTTCCGTACACCCCGCCGCGGATCGCGGTGGTCGATCAGCTTCCGAAGGGGGCGGGTCCGATCAGGCTGACCGAGGACGGCTCCCCTCTGCTGTACACCGCCGCGAACACGACGACGTCCGTCTGGGTGAACGGGCGGAGTCTCCTCACCCTCGGGTTGAACCACCACGAGGCGGGGCCGTCGCTGCGACTTCCCAAGGCGCTCGACGTGGGCGAGGACGGGCAGCTGACCGTCGGCGACCACGTCATCGCCTACACCGCGACCGACTCGGGCGGACGCGTCGGCTCGTTCGTCTACGACCTGCGCACCGGCCGCCAGATCATCTGGCCCGGCCGGGTGTTCGCGGCGGGCGGGTGGCTGCTCTGGCAGAACGGTGACGGTATGCAGCTTGGCCAGGTCCGGTGATCTAGCGGAACAAGAATCGTTCTGTGGCGAAGAATGGGTGAAGCGAACGGAGAGGTGAGATGAGCGGACCCTACGAGACCGAGAACGACGCCTACACCGAGGTGCGTGACATCTATGTCTCCCACGGGAAGCGGGGCGTGATGCGCGCCCGCACGCAGGACCTCCTGCTCGCGGTCTGCGCCCAGTACGACATCGAACTCGGCGACTACGACCGCGCCGTCCTGAACTGGCTGGCCAAGCAGCCCCCGGAGACCGCCCAGGTCATCGCCGGCCTCATCGACCGCGCCGCCAAGACCGCCCGCGAACCCGCCCGGCCCTCCTGAGACGTGTCGGGGGCGGCGAGCCGGTGAAGGGCCCGGCCCGCCGCCCCGCGCGTTACGAAGATCGCACGGGGACGCCCATGCCTCCCAGCGATTAGGGCCACGGACGAATCACTGGACAACCGCGCCCGCGTGGGGGCGCGAGAAAACGGAACTCCTGAGAAGGGGCGGACGGGGAGCGGGCAAATACGGGTGTCAACCCCCCTCCCCCCCACGAAGGAGCCGTGATGAGCAGGTCGCAGGACGGGACGCGCCGCCGGTGACGGTGGACGCGTCCGACGGCGGGATCATCGCGGCCTCCCGGGCCCGCCCGGAGCGGTTCGCCGAGATCTTCGACCGCCACTACGCGGAGATCCACCGATACGTGGACCGAAGGCTCGGCGCCGACGCCGCCGACGACATCGCCGCGGAGACCTTCCTGATCGCGTTCCGCGGCCGCGGGAGGTTCGACGTCTCCCGGGACTCGGCCCGGCCATGGCTGTACGGGATCGCCACCAACCTCATCGGACGCCACCGCCGCAGCGAGTCGCGCCGCTACCGCGCGATGGCCCGGCTGGAGAACCGGGACGTCTCCGAAGGCCATGAGGACCGGGTCGTGAGCGCCGTCGCCGCCGGGGACGGCAGGCTCAGCGCCGCCCTCGCCGGACTCGCCCACGGGGACCGCGACGTCCTCCTGCTGGTGGCGCTGGGGGAGTTGAGCTACCCCGAGGTCGCCCAGGCCCTCGCCGCCGCCGACGGCACGGCGAAGTCCCCGAGCCGGGGGAGCCTCTGGTACCGGAAGTCGTCCATCGGCGAGACCGTCGTCGTCCGCTCGCCGATCCGGCCCGGCGTGAAGTACACCGTGCAGGTCGAGCAGGACGACCACGTCCTCGCCTCGCCCGACAAGCCGCTCCCGGAGCCGACCTCCCATGCGGCGCCGGGTGGACAGAGGTTCCCGGTGCTGAGCGCGAGTTGGCCGGGAGACAAGCTCACCGTGCGTCCGGCGAGCGCGGCGGACGCGGCCGAGTGGGAGGCGGACGGGAAGCCCGACGCCGGTGACCTTCACGTCGGGGAACCGTCTCGTTCCATCGGACCGGAGATGGGAGGCGGGCCCGTTCTCGACTTCGGCGTCGAGGGTGCGCGCCGCCTTCCCGCCGACCCGGCGAAACTGCGGGCGGCGCTGCTCAACTACGCGGTGAAGGTCGGGCACACGCGCGTTCCGAACCCCGACGAGTACCTCTACCGCGGCGCTTCGTTCCTTCTCGTGGACGAGCCGATCGACGACGACGTCCGCATCGCGACCTACCGGCTGTTGGCCAGCCTGCGCGGCGTGCGCACCGTGACGGCGACCGACGCGAACGGCCGGCAGCGCCAGGGCGTCGCGCTCCGCACGACCACGAAGAGGTACGGAACGGTCGACTCGGAGCTGCTCATCGATTCCGGCACCGGACGCCTCGTCGCCAGCCAGGAGGTCGTCGTGACCCCCGGCACGCGCAACGCGAGCCTGCGCCCGGGGGACCGGTGGCACTACGAGATCGTCCGGCAGGCCGGCTGGACGAACCAGTCGGCCGAAAGCCTCCTGCCCGCCGACGAACCTCCTCCCGCCGGGCCGGACGAACCCTGAGATCAGCGGACATCTCTGCACCTCGGCGACATTCCCGTGAAACAGCGAGCGGGTCGCGGCCAACTACCAGTGTCGGCCCAGCGCCCGCGGCCGGGTCCCGGACGTCCTCCCGATTCTTCGCCGGGACGGCATAGCGGGCCTGGCCCGGCGCGTCTGAGAAGGTGATGAGAAGAGGGATGCCGGCGTGAACCAGGAAGCGCGAGACAGCTTCACCGAGTCCACCGAGGCGAGGTCGCCGGGTCAGATCCGGGCCGCGCACGCGCTGACCGGCGACCAGCACGAGGCCGGGGAGGACGGCGGCCGCCGCCGGACGTTCGCCCTCCGGAGGCCTTCCAAGGAGGGACTCCTGCTCGGCGTCGTCGTGGTGACAGGCGTGACGGCGCTGTCCCAGTTCACGGGGATCTTCCGGGACGCCCCTCCGTATTACGGGGCCGAGCCCGTGGAGTACCGAAAGGGGGACGCGGCGCGGCTGCTCCTCGCCGCCGCCGACGCCATGCCGGACTCCCACGGCCCGGGGAGGCTCTGGTACCAGAGGTCGTTGCTCGGCGAGACCGTCGTCGTCCGCTCCTCGGCCCGCCCCGGCGTGAGGTACGCCGTGCGGGTCGAGCAGGACGACCACGTCCTCGCCTCGGCCGGCGACCCGCTCCCGGCGCGGGACGCCCAGGGGAGGCGGGCCGGGGAGAAGTACCAGGCGCGGAGCCTGCGGTGGCAAGGGGACCGGGTCACCGTGCGTCCGGTCGGCGCGGCCGACGAGGCCGAGTGGGAGGCGGACGGGAGGCCCGGCTCCCGCGACCTGCGCGCCAGGGAGCCCGACCGGTCCTCCGGACCGGGCACGAAGGGTGGCGAGTCCGGTCTCGACCTCGACGCCGACGAGGCGGCCGGGCTCCCCGCCGACCCGGCGAAACTGCGGGCGGCGCTCCTCAACCACGCGGTGCAGGCCGATCACCGACGCGTCCCGAACCCCGACGAGTACCTGTACCGGAGCGCGTCGTTCCTTCTCGTGGACGTCCCGATCGACGACGACGTCCGCGCCGCGACCTACCGGCTGCTGGCCGGCCTGCGCGGCGTCCGCTTCGTGACGGCGACCGACGCGACCGGCCGGCCCCGCCAGGGCGTCGCGCTGCGCATGACGACCCCCGATCACGGGACGATCGACTCCGAACTGCTCATCGACCCCAGCGCCGGGCGGCTCGTCGTCGGCCAGGAGGTCGTCGTGCCCCCCGGCACGCGCGACGCGGGCCTGCGCCCCGGAGACCGGTGGCGGTACAAGATCGTCCGGCAGGCGGGATGGACGAACCGGCCCGCTCAGGGCCGCCCGCGCCATCAGGGGGCATCCCCCGGCGAGCGCGACGAGTCCTGACGCCTCCGACAAGCGATCGCCTCGCGAAGGGGTGCCCGGTCAGGACGCCAGTTCGCGTTCCAGCGGCGTTCGGAACCGCGGGGTGATCCGGACGCCGCCGAGGAACGCCGACATACGCTCCGCCTCGGCGGCGACGGCGGCCTCGGCGTCCGAACCGGCGTCCTCCAGGAACCGGAACACGACCTCGCCGCCCGCGTCCTGCCCCCAGCCGCCGACGATCCGCCCGTCCCACCACACCGTCGGCCCGATGTTGCCGTTGCGGTCGAACAGCGCCGGGACGTGCCCGGGGGCGAGGTAGAAGTCGCGTTCCTTCCAGCCCATCGGCGTGGCGTCGAGGGCGGGCAGCAGCGCCGCCCACGGCTCGGGCGCGGGCACCGGCTCGAGGTCGTCGGCCAGGACGAGCCCCGCGTCGGTCTCGGCCGTGTCGAGCCCGGCGAGCGCCTTCCTCACCTCGCCCGCGGTCCAGCCCGTCCACCACTTGACGTCGACGGCGGTCGCCGGGCCGAACGTGCGCAGGTAACGGCGGACGACCTCGGCGCGCGCCTCGTCCACCGGCATGGACGGCACGCCGCCCGGCAGCCACGTCTCGATCGGCGACCACACGTACTGGCTGCTGACCCACGACCCGTTCGGACGGCCCCGGACGATCCGTCCCTCGCAGCCGAGCGTGACCAGCACCCACGTCGTGATGCCGGTCGTGGTCGAGTAGGACTTGCCGGGGGCCAGCACGACCTTGCTGCGCAGCCGCGGTTCGGCCGCGCTGAGCTGCGCGCCCGTCGCGGCCCCGAGCTCGAGCAGCGCCCGGTGCGTCGACTCCTCGACGTCGCGGAGCCAGCCGTCCAGGTCGCCGTCGCCGAGTCCCGCGCCCGCCATGTGCTTGCCGTACGCGCGGCGCTGCTTGACGGCCAGCTGGTCGCCGACGGCCGCCTGCAGCGCCGGCAGGAAGTCGGTCGGGACGACGAACATCGTCCGGCGCATCGCCAGGAGCCGCAGCAGCGTCCGGTCGTCGTAGAGCGCCTGCTCGACGTGGGTCGGCTCAGCGGTGCGGCTGCGCGCCGCGACCTGCAGGAACACCGTCGCCGGATCGGTCGCGTGCAACGCGGTCAGGGACCGCGCGACCGCCACGGGATCGTCGGTGCGCCCGTCCGCGGCGAGCCGGTGCCGGAGGCCGAGCCGGGCGCGCCGCTCGGCGGTGCTGATCGAACGCATGAGCGAAGTCTAGTGGCGCGCCGCCACGCCCGTCCCGATCATCGCCGGACCCGCGCCGGGGCCGCCTCAGTGGGCGAGACGGGCGGCGGCGGACGCGCGCACTTCCGGGCTCTCGGGGACGTCCTGGGCCAGGCGCTGCAGCCGGGTCCGCGTCTCCTCGGTGATCGGCGCGAACTCCGCCGCCGTCTGCCGGACGGGCTCCTCGCAGTCCCACAGGCCCTCGACGGTGTAGGACTCGGCGGTGTGCGGCGCGGTGCGGATCAGCGCGGTCAGGATGCGGCGGCGCAGGAACGCGTACTCGGAGTCGGACCAGGCGGACTTCAGCAGCGGGACGGCCTGACCCGCGCGGAGCCTGCCGAGACCCTCCACGGGCTCGGCCGCCGAGCCCCAGTCCTCCCGGTCGAGGGCGTCGGTCAGCTCGTCCATGAGCAGCGGGATGTCCTGGCGGGTTCCGTGGTTGGCGACCATGCGGAGACCGACGTACGAGCAAGGACCGGGGGACGCCGCCCACACGCGCGCACGAGGCAGCGCCTCGGGGCCGTAGAACTCGACGGCCCGTCCCACGGCGCCTATCCAGCGCGGCTTGCGCTGCGGCAGCAGCTCCTCGGCCAGGTCCAGCAACGCGGGCACGCGCCTGCGGCCCAGCTCGAACAGGGCCGCGATGGCCGTGTCGTCGCCCTGACGGGCCAGCTCGACCAACTCGGTGTCGGAGGGCCCGCCTTCACCGCCGCCCACCCCGGCGGCCCCTCCCGCGCGCGCGAAGCGGTCCCGGGGGTCGCGCATGCGTCCCGCCGGACGCCGCGCCTTCCGCTCCCGCTGCTTCGCGAGCGCCGCCGCGACGCGCGGCTTCCGCGCCGCCCACATCTCCAGGACGGGGTTGCCCACGTCCCAGACGAGATCGTCCAGGTCGCGGTCGTCGCAGTGGGAGTCCACCAGATCGTCCAGATCCCAGGTCAGCGCCGGATCCCGCAGCTTGACGAGCTGCTCCAGGGCCTCGAACCAGTGCGCGCCCTCGTGGGCGTACCGGCGCAGCGGCTCGGCGGCCTCGCGGCGGCTGAGCCGGACCAGGTCCGCGAGCGTCTCCAGGGCCAGCCCGACCCGCAGGCCCTGCCAGCGGCCGTCCTCGTCCAGGTGGTCGGCCGGGTCGAACAGGTGGTCGGCGACCGGACCGACCGGAAGCTCCAGATCCACCATCAACCGGGCGTAGTACAGGCCGCGCGACTCGCACTGGCGGTCCCATCTCGGGTCCCGCCGGAGACAGTCGTACACGTACTCGCCAGCGCCGCGCCGCTCGGCGGCACGGCGCGCCGCCCTGCCGAGTCCACGCTGGAGCTGCCCGTGCAGGGTGCTCGCCGATTCCACCACGACCTCGTTGTTCACCCCAGCAGAATGCGCACTCGACCAGATATCGGGCAAGTGCTTTCCCGCGTCGCGACACGGCCGTACCCCGCCTGACACCCCCCGAACCCCTTGCCACGCAGGCGTCGGAGCCCCCGCCGGACGGCCCGGGAACTCCCCGCCGGACGGCGGAAAGCCCCTGCCAGACGGCCCGAGAGCGCCCACGGCACGGCCCCCGGAGCCCCGTCCCCGGCGGCCCCGAGGCCCCAGCCCCGCCCGCCGGCGAGCACCCCCACCGCAAAGCCCCGCGAGCAATCTCACAAGACCACTCGCGGCCCCCGCCCCACCCCACGGCTCAGCCCCGCGCGACGCGACGGTCAGACTCCGCCCCGCGCGGCGACCAGACTCCGCCCCGCGCGGCGATCAGACCCGCCCCGCGCGGCGATCAGACCCGCGCCGCGCGGCGATCAGACCCGCGCCGCGCGGCGATCAGACCCCGCGGCGGGACGGTCAGACTCCGCCCCGCGCGGCGATCAGACCCGCGCCGCACGGCGATCAGACCCTGCGGCGGGACGGTCAGACTCCGCGCCGGGCGGCGCGGTCAGATCTTGCGTTGGGCGACCCAGGAGGCGTGCAGGTCGGCGTACACGCCGGGCACCTTGACCAGCTCGGACGCGGGCCCGCGCTGGACGATCCGGCCCTGGTCGAACACGATCACCTCGTCCGCGGCCTCGGCCGTGGACAGCCGGTGCGCGATCGACACGGCCGTCCGGCCGCGGGTCACGCCGTCCAGGGCGCGCTGGATGCGGACCTCGGTCGCCGGGTCCACCGCCGAGGTCGCCTCGTCCAGCACCAGCAGGTCGGGGTCGGCGATGTAGGCGCGGGCCAGCGCGACCAGCTGCCGCTCGCCCGCCGACAGCGACTCGCCGCGCTGCCCGACCGGCGTCGCGAGGCCCTGCGCCAGTCCGTCCAGCCAGTCCGCCAGGCCCAGCTCGGTGAGCGCGAGCCGCAGGTCGGCGTCCGAGGCGTCCGCGCGGCCGTACCGGATGTTGTCGGCCAGGGACGCGTCGAACAGGAACCCGTCCTGCGGCACCATCACGATCCGCTCCCGCAGCGAGGAGAACCGGACGCGCCGCAGCGGCACCCCGTCCACCCGGACCTCGCCCTCGACCGGGTCCATCAGCCGGGTCAGCAGCTTGGCGAACGTGGTCTTGCCCGACCCGGTCTCGCCGACGATCGCGATCCGCGTGCGCGGCGCGATCCGCGCGTCCACCTCGTGCAGGACGGGCGGACCGCCCGGGTAGGCGAACCCGACCCGCTCGAACTCGACCTCGATCGGGCCGCGCGGCAGGGTCTCGCCGTCCGCGCCGGGGTCGGCGACGTCCGGCTCGGTGTCCAGCACCGACAGCACCCGCCGCCAGCCCGCGACCGCGTTCTGCGCGTCGTTCAGGACCTCGGTCGCGGTCTGCATCGGCGACACGAACAGCGTCACCAGGAACAGGAACGCGATCAGCTCGCCCGCGGTCAGGTGCCCGCCGAGGCCGAGCAGCGTCCCGCACACCACGACCGCGGACGTCGCGAGCGCCGCGACCAGCTCGCTGGACGGGAACGTCATCGCGATCAGCCTCTGCGCGCGCGTCTGCGCCGCCCGGGTCGCGTCGACCGTCTCGTCCACCCGGCGGGCGGTGCGCTCCTCCGCGCCGTACGCGCGGATCACCGCGGCGCCGACGACGCTCTCGCTGACCACCGACAGCAGGTCCCCGGTGCGCTCACGCACCTTGGTGTACGCGCCGGAGATCATCCGCTGGAACCGGCGCAGCGCCCACGCCAGCGGCACGAACGACACCCACACCAGCAGCATCAGCGGCCACGAGTAGACCGCCATCAGCAGGCTCGCCACCACCAGCTGCCCCGCCGACACGATGATCATCAGCCCGCCGAACTGCATGAACTGGCTGATCTGGTCGACGTCGCCGGTGACCCGGGACACCAGCGCGCCGCGCCGCTCCCCGCTCTGCGTCAGCATCGACAGGTCGTGGACGTGCCGGAACGCCCGCACCCGCAGCGCCGCCAGCCCCGTCTCGCTGCTCTTGTACAGCCGGACGTTCATCAGGTACGCGCTGACGGCCGTGATCAGCACGCCGACCGCGCACAGCGCCACCGCCGTCCGGATGAACGGCAGGTCCGGGTGCGCGCCGTTCTTCCCGATCCCCTTGTCGACCACCTGCTGCACCGCGACCGGGACCACGATCCGGCCCGCCGTCGCGATCAGCGCCAGCAGCAGCGTCCCGGCCAGCCCGACGCGGAACTCGGGGCTGATCCGCAGCCCCCGCCGCAGCGTGCTCAGCGCGCTCTCGCTCGCGGCGGACTCACTCAGCGCCGTCATGCCAGCTCTCCCACTCCGCCGCTCTTCTCCACACTCTCGGCGTCGGCCTCGGCCTCGGCGTCGAGCGCCTCCTGCTCGGCCTCGGCCCGCTCGTAGGCGTTCACCAGGTTCCGGTAGCCCTCGGAGCGTTCCAGCAGCTCCGCGTGCGTCCCCCGGGCCTCGACGCGGCCGTGCTCGATGAACACCACCTCGTCGGCCAGCGCGATCGTCGCCTTCCGGTAGGCGACCACGACCACGGTCGCCGCGCCGCCCTCCTCCGACTCCCGCAGCCCCGCCAGGATCCGCTGCTCGACCTGCGGGTCCACCGCCGAGGTCGCGTCGTCCAGGACCAGCAGCCGCGGCCTGCGGACGACGGCGCGGGCGAGCGCCAGCCGCTGCCGCTGCCCGCCGGACAGCGTCGCGCCCCGCTCACCGATCCTCGTGTCCAGGCCGTCCGGCAGCGCCGCGACGAACCCGTCGCCCTGCGCCAGCCGCAGCGCCGCCCACACCCGCTCGTCCGGGACGTCCAGCCCGAGCGTGATGTTGCCGCGGACGGTGTCGTCGAACATGAACGTCTGCTGCGGGACGAGCGCGGCGGTCGCGGCGATGCCGCCCGCCCGGACGTCCCGCGCGTCCAGGCCGTCCAGCAGGACCGACCCGTCCGCCGGGTCCACCAGCCGCACCAGCAGCGAGGTCAGCGTGGACTTGCCCGACCCCGTCGGCCCGACCACCGCGACCGTCCGGCCGGGGGACGCCTCGAACGACACGTCCCGCAGCACGTCCGCCGCGGGCGCGCCGTCCGCCGGCTCGTACCCGAACCGGACGGCCTCGACCCGCAGCGCGGCGGGCGCCCCCGCCTTCAGCTCGGCCTCGCCGTAGGGCATCGACCCGCCCGCGTCCAGGACGGACCGGACCCGGTCCCAGCCGACCACGCTGCGCGGCACCTCCGCCAGCACCCAGCCCAGCGACCGGATCGGGAACGCCAGAAGCGTGAACAGATAGGCCACGTGCACCAGGTCGCCCGCCGTCATCGCGCCCGACTGCAGCCGCACCGACCCGATCAGCAGGACGGCCAGCACCCCCAGGTTCGGCAGCGCCTCCAGCACCGGGTCGAACATCCCCCGGACGCGTCCGACCGCGATGTTGGCGTCCCGCAGCGCGTCGGCGCTCGTCGCGAACCGCTCGGTCTCGGCCTGCTCGCGGCCCAGCGTCTTGACGACCAGCCCGCCCTCGAAGCTCTCGTGCGCGACCTCGCTGACCTCGGCGCGCAGTTGCTGCGCGCGGGTCGCGACCGGCGCCAGCCGCCGCTGGTACACCACGTTCAGCAGTGCGATCGCCGGGAACACCAGGAACCCGACGATCGCCACGACCGGGTCGGTCAGCAGGATCGACACGGCCGCGATCAGCAGCATGAACACCACGCCTACCGCCATCGGCAGCGGGGCGAGTGGCGCCCACGCCGCCTCGACGTCGGCGTTGGCGTTCGACAGCAGCTGCCCCGTCGGGTGCTTCTGGTGCCAGGCGAGCGGCAGCCTCAGGTACTGCCGGGTGACCGCGCGCCGGTACCGGGCCTGCATCCGGTACTGCATGAGCCCGGCGAAGAAGCGCCGTCCGCCCACGCCGAGCGCTTTGAGGAACGCCACCCCGAGGATCACCAGCGCGGCCCCGGTCAGCGCCCCCGCCGTCGTGTGCCCGCTGTCGAACGCGGGCAGGACGGTGTGCTGGGTGGCCCATCCGAGCGCCTGCGCCGTCCCGACGGTCATCGCCCCGTACAGGGCGCTGGCCAGCACCGAGATGGTGAACACCCGGGGCTCCGCCCGGATGGCCACCCCCAGGACCCGCATCCCCTCCCGCAGGATCTGCCCGGTCGAGGAGGCTCCGCCGGCCCCCAGCCCGTCATCGCCGGAGGCCGACTCCGGGACGGCGGAGCCGTCGTCCGGGGCCGCCGCGGAGCCGTCGTCCGGGGCCGCGGCGGCGTCGTCGTCGACCGTGGCGCGGGTCTCCTGCGCGACGTCGGGCACCGCCGCGCCGTTGAGGGCGGCGGTGCCGTCCGGGGCGGCTGTGGCTTCAACTGTGGCTTGCTCGGGGGACGAGGCTCCGCGTGGGGACGAGCCTGCTGGCACGAGGGCTCCTTGGGTCCGGAGGGTTGTGGGGCGCGACTATCCCTACCATCCGGGCGTATCGGGTATTCCCGGCTTGATCGCCCCGGCCCGCGCGCCGCGAGGCGCCGGCGGCCTCCCCCGGAGGCCTCGCCCACGCCCCTCGAAGCCCTGGATCGCCCACCCGGTAGGGGCTGCAGGCGCCCCGGACGCCGAGGGGTCCTATCGTGGACGGCCCGTCCCGCCTTGCCGGTGTTGACGTGCGAGGTTCGGGTCGTCCGGGGGGACGGCCCGACCGGCTCCGGCGCCCGGGACGGGATGCCCGGCGGCTCGCGCCGAGAAGGTCAATGTGCGGCGGTGGCCCGCGCCGGGTTGTTCGGTGAAGTGTTGGAGGGGTAATCGGGGCGGCGGCCGAGTGGCCCTTCGGACGCTCTTCTTGACGTCGAGAAAATGGCGAACGCCGCCGACTTCTTTGTTCACCGTGAGGACAACCGCCGTGCACGCCTCGATGGGAAGGCCTCCGGCATGCGCGCGCATGAGTGGAACTCGTCGTCAACGCATAAAAATTGCCCGCTATGTCCTTAGAAATGTTCCGTGGGGGACAGGTTCCTCGCGCTCCACGACACCTCCGTGAGTGCCACCGCCGGACGTCCCGGGCGGACGGAGTGCGGCCGCACCGGAAGAGCATCGGGACCATCCGCCGATATCGGGTCGTGATGCCGGTGCGACTCGGGAGGTTCCAGAGGTTCCGGAGGTTCGGTATCTCCTAGTACGCCGGGCCGATCGGGTCCTCGGCGACCCGCGCGGAGCCCCCTGGAACATGACCACCCGGTCGCTTCCGCGCCCGCGGGCGCTCCCTGCCGGCGCCCGCTCCGCTCTCGGCGGAACTATCCGATGTTTACGAATCGGCGAGTCCGCTTGGCAAGCCGCTTCCGGGCGCCCTTCCGCACTCCGCCCGGACGCCGTCCCATGCGTCCGGAATCGTGCGAATCTCCGGGGTGGCCAGCGGAAATCCCCGCGCCCCTCGGCACCGAACAAGCACCGAACTCGGATCGACGGATGTACGTCAGGTGTTCTCCCGATGAGTCGCTCCGGTCGATGCCGCTCGGAGCGGCGAACGAAAGGCTGTGGCTCCTGCGATTTGCGCGGATCCGGTGATACGGTGGTCCAGTCGGTTGCAGTCGTGGTTCTCGATCGTTTGTACGGACGCCCGCGGACTGATGGCGGCGGGCGTTTTGGCTTCTGCGGGACCTTCCCAGGGGCGAGGACGTTCCGCTAGCAGCCGCGCTGGGCTCACGAGGTGTGGGCCCACGTTTTGCCGCAAGGAGAAAGACATGCCCCAGCAGGGCACCGTGAAGTGGTTCAACGCCGAAAAGGGCTTCGGCTTCATCGCCGTCGACGGCGGTGGCCCCGACGTCTTCGTGCACTACTCGGCGATTCAGTCCTCCGGGTACCGCACGCTGGACGAGAACCAGCGCGTCCAGTTCGAGGTGACGCAGGGTAACCGGGGTCCGCAGGCCGACCAGGTCGTCCCCCTGTAACACCCGTAGTCGTCCGCGCAGCCCGCGTTCCGCTTTTCGGAACGCGGGCTGCGTTGCGTTTCAACGCCGCATCCGACGCCGCATCCGACGCTGCTCCGAAGCCGCATCCGACGCCGCTTCGCCCTCGCCTCGGCGCCGCCTCGATCCCGCTTCGGCCCCGCCTCACGGTCGCGAACTCCGACGCTGTGCTTTTCGTCACCCGGACGCCCCGCCACACCCCGCGCGCATGCCGCGCCCCGCCCCGCGCCCACGCCGCGCCCTGCCCCCGGCGACCGCCCTCCGGCGTGACGGTCCTGACCAGGAAGGGTGAGGGAAACCGGGCCCTGGACGCGGACGGCCCGCGGCCTGCGGCAGAATGGACGCATGTCCGCTGCCCCTTCCGAGTCTCGACTCGATCCCAAGATCGCCGCGCGGCTCAAGCGTGACGCCGACGGGCTCGTCCCCGCCATCGCCCAGCAGTACGACACCGGCGAGGTGCTGATGCTGGCCTGGATGGACGACGAGGCGCTGCACCGCACCCTCACCACCGGCCGCGCCACCTACTGGTCGCGCAGCCGCCAGGAGTACTGGGTGAAGGGCGAGAGCTCCGGCCACCAGCAGTGGATCAAGTCGGTCGCGCTCGACTGCGACAAGGACGCGATCCTGATCAAGGTGGACCAGGTCGGCGCGGCCTGCCACACCGGCGACCGGACCTGCTTCGACGCCGACGCCCTCGACGCCGTCGTCGGGGAACGGCCCGCCGAGCGGCCGTGACCCCCGCGCGGGAAAGAGGCGTCGCGGCCCTGGTGTGCGCCGCCGGCGCGGGGCTGACCCTGCTCGCCGCCGGGCAGCGCTGGGCCACGGTCCGCGCCGAGGACGCGATCACGCCCTACACCCAGCACCTCACCGGCCACGACGTCGGGCAGCTCGCGTCCGCGCTCGGCTGGGCCGGTCTCGCCGGTCTCGCCGCGCTGTTCGCGACGTCCGGACGCCTCCGCGCGGCCATCGGGCTTCTCCTCGCGCTGTTCGGCGCCGGTGTCGTGGCGACGTCGGTGACCGCCTCCCGCCCCGCGCACGTCGCGAGGATCGCGGGGGAGAAGAGCGCGCTGATGAAGCTCGGCGCGCACCCCGCCGTCCACATCGAGCCCTGGTGGGGCCTGTCGATGGCGGGCGGCGTGCTGCTCGCCACGGCGGGGCTGATCGTCCTGGTGCGCGGCGCGCGCTGGCCCGGGCTGTCCGCCCGGTACGCCCGCCCCGAGCAGGCCGCCAAGCCGGTGACCGGGCAGAACGCCGCGGACACCGGCGCCGCCCGGCCCGCCGCGTCCGGTGACGACGCGTCCGCCCTCTGGAAGTCCCTCGACCGGGGCGAGGACCCCACCGAGACCGGGGACCACACGGACGACATTGACGACACGGACCACGCGGACGACACGGAGCACGACACGGACGCCTCGACCGACGCCGCCTCGCGGCGTCGGTGAGGCGGGAGCGGAGTGGCGGGCGGCGCGGGTGAACTCGTCCTGGTCGTCGAGCACGACCCCGCCGTGGCCGAACTCCAGCGGCGCTGCCTGACCCGCGAGGGCTACCGGGTCGAGGTCGAGCCCGACCTGTCCGGCGCGTCCGACACCGCCGCCCGGCTCCGTCCGCACGCGGTGGTCCTCGACCTGTCCACCACCACGACGCCCGTGGAGTTGTACCGGCGGGTCGCGTCGGCCCTGGTCACCCGCCCCGCGCCGCCCGGCGGACGCGTCGTCGCGGTCGTCGGCCCGATCGACCCCGCCCTCGCCCGCAACCTCGGCGCGCACCGCCTGGAGCGGCCGTTCGGGCCCCGCGCCCTGGTCCGCGCGGTCGCGGGCGCGCTGCGGCACAGCGTGTCCGAGGTGACGCGGGAACTGCGCGCGGGCGGGCTCGTCCTCGACACCGCCGCCCGCACCTGCGACGCGGACGGCGCGGACGTCAGCCTGACCGCCACCGAGTTCGACCTCCTCGGCTACCTGGCCCGCAATCCCGGCCGCGTCTTCACCCGCGAACAGCTCCTGGATTCGGTGTGGGGCCCGGGCGCGGGCGCGGGAAGCCGCACCGTGGACGTCCACATCGCCCAGCTCCGCGCCAAGCTCGGCGAGGCCAGCCCGATCCGCACCGTCCGCGGCGTCGGCTACCGCCTGGACGCCTGACCTTCAGAGTGAGGCCGGTGGATCGGGTGGGCGGTTTCGCGGTCGGCCGCCTGAACCGCGGGCCGGGGACGGCTTAGGCTGGTCGGGTGAGCCAGGGAACACCTGACACGGTCGGCGCGGAGAGGCGGGGGACGCCTCCGGGCGGAGGACGGCCGGCGCCGCCCGCGATCCGGCGGGCCTGGATGCCGTTGGCCCTGCTCGGGACGGCGGCGGCGGCCACCGTGGTCGTCACGTTCGTCGACCCGCACTCGCCCGGTCACTATCCGACCTGCCCGTTCCTGTTCCTGACCGGGTACTACTGCCCGGGCTGCGGCGGGCTGCGCATGGTCAACTCGCTGACCCACGGGCACGTGGCGGCGGCGTTCGGCCTCAACCCGCTCGCGTTCCTGCTGATGCCGGTGGCCGGATACCTGTGGGCGCGCTGGACGTACTGCGCGGCGCGCGGCGAGCCGGTCACGTCGGTGCTGCTGCGGCGCGGCGCCCTGGCGGGGGTCGTCGGGCTGCTGCTGGTGTACTGGGTCGTCCGGAATCTGCCGTTCGCGCATGCCCTGGCCCCATGAGTGGAGGTCTGGCCTCGAAGGCCGCCGGAAGGGCGGTTCCGAGGCCGCCCCCGGGTGCGGGCGGCGCCTGCGGGTGAGGCTACGATCGGGGCACGGATCGACCGGAAAATAGGGGGCTCCTGCGTGACCGAGGGCGAGCGTGGGCACGGCGTGAGCGTGCTGGACGAGATCATCGAGGGGGTCCGGGCCGATCTCGCCGACCGGCAGCGGACGGTGTCGCTCGACGACCTCAAGGCCCGGGCGGCGAAGGCGCCGGCGCCCCGGGACGCGCTGGCGGCGCTGCGCGCGCCCGGCGTCGGGGTGGTCGCCGAGGTGAAGCGGAGCAGCCCGTCCAAGGGCGCGCTCGCCGCGATCGCCGACCCGGCCGCGCTGGCCCGCGACTACGAGTCGGGCGGCGCGAAGATCATCAGCGTGCTGACCGAGCGCCGCCGGTTCGGCGGCAGCCTGGACGACCTGGCCGCGGTCCGCGCCACCGTGGACATCCCGATCCTGCGCAAGGACTTCATCGTCACCTCCTACCAGCTGTGGGAGGCCCGCGCGTACGGCGCGGACGTCGCGCTGCTGATCGTCGCCGCGCTCGAGCAGGACGCGCTGGTCTCCCTCGTCGAGCGGGCCGAGTCGATCGGCCTGCTGCCGCTCGTCGAGGTGCACACCGAGGAGGAGGTCGACCGCGCCGTGGACGCCGGGGCCAAGGTCATCGGCGTCAACGCCCGCGACCTGCGGACCCTCAAGGTCGACCGCGAGACCTTCGCCCGGATCGCCCCGCGCGTCCCGGCGGGCGTCGTGAAGATCGCCGAGTCCGGCGTGCGCGGCCCGCACGACCTGCTCGCCTACGCCTCGTCCGGCGCGGACGCCGTCCTGGTGGGCGAGAGCCTGGTCATCGGCCGCGACCCGCGCTCGGCCGTCGCCGACCTCGTCGCCGCCGGCGCCCACCCGGCCCTCCGCCAGAGCGGCTGACCCGCCTCCGCCCGGAGCGCCTGACCCGCTTCCGCCCGGAGCGGCTGATCCACTTCGTCCGGAGCGGCCGAGCCGCTTCCGCTCACCGCGCCCGGTCTCCCTGAGGGGGGCCGGGCGTCCGCGTTCCCCGAAGGCGGCCTCTCGTCCCACCCCGGATCGCAGTGCGCCTGGTCCGTGGGCTGTAGGGTACGGGCATGCTCGCTGAACCGCTGCGCGAACGATGGCGCGCTCGTCCGGCATCTCACTGACCCGACGAGCCCTCTCACCCAGAGACGAGAACAACCCATGACCATCGACGCCGCGCGCGGCGCTTCCGGCGTTCCCGCCGTCTCCTCGCGGACGACCCTGTCGTCCGGGTCACCGGTCCCGGACGCGACCGGCCACTTCGGGGCCTTCGGCGGGCGGTTCGCCCCCGAGGCCCTCATGGCCGCCCTGGACGAGCTGACCCGCGAGTTCGACGCCGCCAAGGCCGACCCGTCCTTCATCGCCGAGCTGGACGACCTGCTCACGAACTACGCGGGACGCTCCAGCCTGCTGACCGAGGCCAAGCGGTTCGCCGGGCACGCCGGGGGAGCCCGGATCCTGCTCAAGCGCGAGGACCTCAACCACACCGGCTCCCACAAGATCAACAACGTGCTCGGCCAGGCGCTGCTGACCCGGCGGATGGGCAAGAAGCGCGTCATCGCCGAGACCGGCGCCGGGCAGCACGGCGTGGCCACGGCCACCGCCGCCGCGCTCCTCGGCCTCGACTGCACCGTCTACATGGGCGAGGTCGACACCGAGCGGCAGGCCCTCAACGTCGCGCGGATGCGGATGCTGGGCGCCGAGGTCATCCCGGTGAAGACCGGCAGCCGCACCCTCAAGGACGCCTGCAACGAGGCGTTCCGCGACTGGGTCGCGTCCGTCGACACCACCCACTACGTCATCGGGTCGGTCATGGGACCGCACCCCTTCCCGATGATGGTCCGCGACTTCCAGCGGATCATCGGCGTCGAGGCCCGGCAGCAGTGCCTGGACCTCACCGGGAAGCTCCCGGACGCGGTCGTCGCCTGCGTCGGCGGCGGATCCAACGCGATCGGCATGTTCCACGCGTTCGTCCCGGACGAGGGCGTGCGGCTGCTCGGGTACGAGGCGGGCGGCGACGGCGTCGCGTCCGGCAAGCACGCCGCCACGCTGGTCGGCGGCTCGCTCGGCGTGATCCACGGCATGCGCACCTACCTGCTGCAGGACGCCGAGGGCCAGACCATGGAGACGCACTCGATCTCCGCCGGGCTCGACTACCCCGGCGTCGGCCCCGAGCACTCGTGGCTGCACGACACGGGGCGCGCCGAGTACCACGAGATCACCGACGCCGAGGCGATGGACGCGTTCTCGCTGCTCTGCCGCACCGAGGGGATCATCCCGGCGATCGAGTCCGCGCACGCGCTCGCGGGCGCGATCAAGGTCGGACGGGAGCTCGGCCCGGACGCCACGATCGTGGTCTGCCTGTCCGGACGAGGCGACAAGGACATGCACACGGCGGCCAACTACTTCGGCCTGATGCCCGAGGGAGAGGCCAAGTGACCAGCGTCAAGACCGCCTACGACAAGGCCAAGGCCGAGGGGCGCGCCGCGCTCGTCGGCTACCTCCCCGCGGGGTTCCCGTCCGTGGACGGCGCGATCGAGGCCGCCAAGACCATGGTCGACGCGGGCTGCGACGTCATCGAGATCGGCCTGCCCTACACCGACCCGATGATGGACGGCCCGACCATCCAGGACGCCGTCCACCGGGCCCTGGTCGGCGGCGTCCACGTCACGGACGTGTTCCGCACGGTCGAGGCCGTCGCCGGGACGGGCGTCCCGACGCTGGTCATGACCTACTGGAACCCCGTGGACCGGTACGGCGTGGACGCCTTCGCCCGCGACCTGAGGTCGGCGGGCGGCGCGGGCCTGATCACCCCGGACCTCACGCCCGAGGAGGGCGGCGACTGGCTGGAGGCCGCCGACGCCCACGACCTGGACAAGGTGTTCCTGGTCGCGCTCAGCTCCACCGACGAGCGGATCGAGAAGATCACCTCGGAGTGCCGCGGGTTCGTGTACGCCGCGTCCCTGATGGGCGTCACCGGCGCCCGCACCGCCCTGGACACCGGCGCGCCCAGGCTGGTCGAGCGCACGCACGCCAGCATCGAGAAGCAGGGCCTGGACCTGCCGGTCGGCCTCGGCCTCGGCGTGAGCGACGGCGCCCAGGCCGCCGAGGTCGCCGGGTTCGCGGACGGGGTGATCGTCGGCTCGGCGTTCATCCGCCGCCTGCTGGACGCCCCCGACGAGGCGAGCGGCCTCGCGGGCGTCCGGGCCCTCACCGCCGAACTGGCCCGGGGCGTCCGCCGGGAGATCTGACCCCGGAGCCACATCCGCACGTCGGACGCCCACGCCGTCCGGACCGCGAAACACCGGTCCGGACGGCGTTCCGGGCCGGCGGGGGCCAAGATCGGGAAAAGTCGTCACCGAGATCGGGAACTCCCTTCGACGCCCCGTCGGTTCAAACCCATGAGTCGGGTCGCTCTCCCGTAAGGTGTGTGTTCGCCCGCCGTGGACCCGGCGCGACGGGCGGCCTTGAACGGGCGGTCGTGGAAGGATCAAGATGACGCAAGAGACAGCGGCGGCGCAGGCGGGCGCGCCGTCGGCACGTTCGGCGGGCGGGCGCTGGTTCCCCGCGCTGGCCTGGCCGTTCACCGTGGCGGGGCTGGCCATCTCGATCTACCTGACCTACTCGCACTACAACGCCAAGGCGCTGATCTGCTCGGCCAACGCCACGATCGACTGCCACGCCGTGACGACGAGCAAGTACTCCAAGCTGGTCGGCATCCCGCTGCCGCTGCTGGGGCTGCTGTTCTTCGTGGGCTTCGCCGCGCTGATCACGCCGTGGGCGCTGAACAACAGCGCGCCGCTGTTCCGCTGGAGCCGGCTGGCCTCCGCCGCGGTCGGCGTGCTGTTCGTCGTCTACCTGGTGACGGTCGAACTGGCCGTGCTGGACAAGATCTGCCTGTGGTGCACCGGGGTGCACATCATCACTATCCTGCTCTTCGTTCTCGTCCTGGCCGACGAGTTCCGGCGGCTGGGTGAGGTCGACTAGCCCCCTGAAGCCCTGAAGAGCAGCACTCCACCCATAGGAGAACCAATGAGCAAGGCCGCACGGGAGCGGTCGGCCCGGGAGCGCCTGGCCGAGGAGCGCAAGCGGCAGCAGACGCGGAACAAGCAGGTCCGCCTGCTGTCCGCGGTGCTGGGCGCAGTGGTCGTGGTCGCCGTGGCCGTCGTGGTCACCGTCGTCGCCATGAACTCCGACAAGTCCGGCGGGGACGGCAAGAAGGTCAGCGCGAACCTGTACAAGGGCACCGTCGCGCCGATCAAGGTCGAGACCGACGGCACCGTCACGATGGGCAAGCCGGGCGCCAAGGGCCCGACGATGGACCTCTACGAGGACTTCCAGTGCCCCATCTGCAAGGAGTTCGAGAAGGCCAGCGGTGACACCGTGAAGCAGCTCGCCGCCGAGGGCAAGGTCACGGTCAAGTACCACATCCTGTCGTTCGTGAACCCCCAGGGCTCGCCGCGCGCGGCCGTCGCGGGCTGGTGCGCCGCCGACGAGGGCAAGTTCCTCCAGTTCCACGACGTGGCCTACCAGAACCAGCCGGACGAACGGAAGGCGCTGACCACCGATGTGCTGAAGAAGTTCGGCACGTCCGCGGGCACGTCCGCCACGTTCGCGAGCTGCGTGTCCGACTCGAAGTACACGGCCCAGGTCAAGAAGAACAACGACGACGGGCTGAAGGTCCTGCAGGCCAAGTACGGCGGCCGCGCGGGCACCCCGTCCGTCCTGATCAACGGCAAGCCGCTCGACCAGAACGCGATGTTCGACCCGAACGCCCTGGAGAAGGCCGTCACCTCCGCCGCCTGATCCCTTCCGGCGACGGCCCCCCGCGGCCGCCTCGTCCCGTCCGGACGCGGCGACACGGCAGCGCCACCCGCACGACAGCGCCACCTGCAGGCGCCCGCCCCGGCCGGGCACACCCGCACGCTCCTGCGTGCGCGGTGCGCCCGGCCGGTGGTCTTTCTGCCCCGATGACCTGCGCATGTCACCCTCGGTGACTGTTCGTCGCTACGCTCTGCAAGCGTCAGCGCAAGGTCGAGTCGATCGGGGGATCGATGAGCAAGGCCGACAGGACGCGCACCGCGCGCGAGAAGCTGGCGGCGCAGCGGGCGGCGCAGGCCGCCCGGGACCGCCGCAACCGGCTGCTGATGATCGTGCTGGGGGTCGTGTTCGCGGCGGTGGTGATCGCCATCGTGGTGGTCCTGGTCGCCAAGCGCGGGGACAACGGCGGGAAGGTGAACGCCGCGCCGTACAGCGGACCGTCCGCGCCGGTCACCCGGAACGCGGACGGCTCGGTCACGATGGCGAAGGCGGGCGTGTCCAAGCCCGTCCTGGAGGTCTTCGAGGACTTCCAGTGCCCGGGGTGCAAGGCGATGGAGGCGTCCCTGGGCGGGACGATGCGGGAACTCGCCGCGGCGGGCAGGCTGAAGCTCGTCTACCGGCCGCTCCACCTGTTCCAGCAGGAGCCGCTCAGCGGCAACTCCCAGCGCGGCGCGAACGCCGCCCTGTGCGTCCCGGCCGACAAGTGGCTCGCCTACCACGACACCCTCTACAAGGCGCAGCCCGAGGAGGGCAAGGAGGGCTTCGCCGAGGACGACCTGGTGAAGTGGGGGCGTCAGCTCGGTGTCACGGACCCGAACTTCGAGCCGTGCGTCCGGGACTTGAAGCAGAAGGCGAAGGTCGCCGAGATGACCAGGTACGCCCTCGAAACCCGCAAGATCCAGGGCACGCCGACGCTGTTCCTCGACGGCAAGCAGCTCAACGCGACCTCGAAGGACGTCCTCACCAAGGCCGTCCAGCAGGCCGGGGGCCGGTAGCGGACCGGCCCCGCGGAGGACGCCGGGAGGCGGCGGGTCGCGCGGACCCGCCGCCTCCCGGTCACGTGCTCCGGGTTTCCGTTTCCGCCCGGAAGGCCCGGCGTTCGGGTGTTCGATGCGGGACGTGCGTCCCCGTACCCTCCGAACGCGGTAACGTCAACGGTCATGCAGCCGGTGGCCTTCCTTCCAAGTCCCTCCCAGGGTGTCTGGCACCTCGGGCCGGTCCCGATCCGCGCCTACGCCCTGATGATCATCCTCGGCATCATCGTGGCGGTCTGGCTCGGTGAGCGCCGCTGGGCGGCCAAGGGCGGCCAGCCCGGCACCGTGATCGACGTGGCGGTCTGGGCCGTCCCGTTCGGCCTGGTCGGCGGCCGCCTCTACCACGTGATCACCGACTACCAGCGGTACTTCGGGGACGGCAAGGACCCGGTGAACGCGCTGAAGGTCTGGGAGGGCGGCCTCGGCATCTGGGGCGCCGTCGTCCTCGGCGCGGTCGGCGCGATCATCGGCTGCCGCCGCCGGGGCATCTCGGTGCTCGCGCTCGGCGACGCCATCGCGCCCGGCATCGCGCTCGCCCAGGCGATCGGCCGCTGGGGCAACTGGTGGAACCAGGAACTGTACGGCCGTCCGCTGCACACCTTCTGGGCGCTGAAGATCGACACGGCGCACCGTCCCCGCACCGCGGACGGCGCCCTCGACCCGAAGTACGCCGACATCGCCACCTACCACCCGACGTTCCTGTACGAGTCGCTGTGGTGCGTCGGCGTCGCCGTCCTGGTGCTGTGGGCCGAGCGCCGCTACAAGCTCACCCACGGCCGCGCGTTCGCGCTCTACATCGCCGCGTACACCGTGGGCCGCTTCTGGGTCGAGGCGCTGCGCATCGATGACGCTCATCACATCGGGCCGCTGCGGCTGAACGACTGGACGGCGCTCATCGTCTTCCTCGGCGCGGTCGGCTACCTGTACTGGGCCCGGAACAAGACCGGCCCCGAAGCGGTCGGAGCCGTCGAGCCCGCCGTCGCGGACGTGGCCGCCGAGACCGAAGACGAGTCCGGAACCGGCGCCGCGACCGTCGTGGACGCGAAGCCCGAGGACGTCGAGGACACGAAGCCCGAGGACGTCGTTGAGAAGGCCGCTGAGGAGCGTCCCGAGGCGGCCGAGGGTGACGGCGTCACCCGGCCTGACCAGGCCGGAGACGTCCAGCAGAGCGCCTCTGAGGACGAGTCCGAGACCACGGGCGACATGTCCGATGCCGCTCCGGAGACCACCGCTGAGGAGACCTCCGAGGACGAGCCCAAGGCGGAGGCCGACGCCGAGCCCGCCGTGAAGGACGAGCCGAAGGCCGACGCCGGGTCGGAGCACGAGGCCGAGTCCGCGGACGAGGCGACGGCCGAGCCTGAGGCGGAGGGCGAGGCGAAGGCCGAGGCTTCGGACGAGCCCGAGAAGGACGAGGCGAAGGCGGACCGGGCCGCGGACGAGGCTGGCGACGAGGCGGGCAAGGGCGAGCCTGTCCGGGACGCCAAGTAGGGTCTCCGGCATGGGGGGACTGACCGCGGAAGAGCCCGAGATGCTGGCCGAACACCACCATCAGCACCGTGACGTGAACGGCGGCTGGCTGAGGCCCGCCGTGTTCGGCGCGATGGACGGCCTGGTGTCGAACTTCGCGCTGATCGCCGGCGTGGCGGGCGGCAGCGCGTCCAAGGACGTCGTGCTGCTGGCGGGGCTCGCCGGACTGGCCGCCGGGGCGTTCTCGATGGCGGCCGGCGAGTACATCTCGGTCGCCTCGCAGTCCGAGCTGGCGCTGGCCGAGATCGAGATCGAGCGGCTGGAGCTGGCCCGGCATCCGGCGGCCGAGCAGCGGGAGCTCGCGGCCGTGTTCGAGAAGCGCGGCGTGGACCCGGCGACGGCGGCGGAGGTCGCGCGGCAGCTGTCGCGGAACCCCGAGGACGCCTTGGAGGTGCACGCCCGCGAGGAACTGGGCGTCGCGCCGGGAGAGCTGCCGTCCCCGGTGGTGGCGGCCGGGTCGTCGTTCGTGGCCTTCGCGGTCGGGGCCGTCCTGCCGGTGCTGCCGTACCTGCTGGGCGCGCAGAACCTGTGGCCGTCGGCGATCGTGGCGGCGCTGGGGCTGTTCGGCGCGGGCGCGCTGGTCGCGCGGGTGACGACGCGGTCGTGGTGGTTCAGCGGGCTGCGCCAGCTGGTGTTCGGCGGCGCGGCGGCGGCGATCACGTTCGGCGTCGGCGCGCTGATCGGCCAGACCGGGGTCTGAGCGTGACGGGCCGAACGGGGAGCGCGGCGGGCCCGAGCCTGGACCGTCGCGCGTACCGGGGCCTGGACCGTGGCGCGGACCGGGGCCTGAACCGTCGCGCGTACCGGGGCCTGGACCGTGGCGCGGGCCGGGACCTGGACCGTCGTGTGGACCGTGGCGCGGGCCGGGGCCGGGACTGCGGCACGGACCGGGGTGTAGCGACCGGAAACGCCCTTTTGTGCGCGCGTGGGCGGCTGGAACGATAGGCTCCCGCACTGTGATCGAGGCTCGTGACTCAGGCGCATCCCCGGGATCGAACCCGTCCGGATCCCCGTCCGGAACCAAGACCGGTGGCGGGGACTTCTGGCCGGCGGAACCAGGCGGCGACGGCAAGGGATCGAAGGGGCTGAACCCCAAGCTGCTCGCGGGCGGGGTGGTCGCCCTGGTCGTCGTGGTCGCGGCCGCGGTCGTCGGGGTGATGGTGACCTCCGGCGGCGGCAAGAAGTCCGCCGGCGAGGCGAAGTCGGGCGCGCAGCTGCTCCCGACCGCGTTCACCCCGTGGGCGCCCGAGAAGGAGATGGCCAAGATCGTCGACCGGCAGGGCGACGCGCGGCCGATCACCGAGGGCGAGGTGTTCCCCGCGGACGTCAAGACGGTCGCCTACAAGAAGTACTCCTTCACCCTCGCCGAGACGAACCTGGCCGGCGAGTGCGCGGCGGCGACCTGGGGCCAGCGGCTCCAGGCCGACCTGAAGACGCACCAGTGCACCCAGGTCGCGCGCGGCGCGTACGTGAGCGTGGACAAGCAGCACGTCGGCCAGTTCGCGGTGCTGAACATGGCGAACCAGGACGGCGCGCAGCAGATCGTCCGTGACCTCGACCCGGCGACGAACGCGGGCTTCGTCCGCGCGCTCGACCCGGAGGGCGCGCCCGCGTTCCACAGCGGCTTCAGCGCGGCGTACGCGCACACCTACGGCCACTTCGTGATCGTGTCCTGGGTCCAGCGGGCCGGGGGCGCGCAGCCCGCGAACCTCTCCGAGCTGGTGGACCTCAGCCTGGCGGTGGAGAAGCCCGCCGACTTCGTCTGGGGACGCCTGGAGATGGCCGGGGACAACCCGAAGAAATGAGTCGTTCCTCCACCAGGCCTAGGAGATCGTCCCAGGGCCGCCCGCCGCGCGGTGACCGTCCGCGCGGCGGTTCCGGCCGTCCGGACGCCGCCTACGAGGGCGTCCCGCCGCACGAGGGCGGCTATGACGACCACGCCCAGGGTGGGTACGAGGTCCAGCCCCAGGGCGGGCCCTACGAGGACGGCCTGTCCGGCGACCGGACGCAGGGGCGGCGGCCCAAGCCGAAGCGCGGGCCCAGCGCCCGGACCTACTTCGGCTGGGCGATGGGCCTCGTGCTGCTGCTCGTGGTCGGCGTGGCGGCGCTGATCGTCGGGACGAACGACACCCGCGCGAAGCCCGACGCCGGAGACGACGGGTCGTCCGGGGCGACGTCGCCGACGGGCGTGGCGCCCTCGACGTACTCCAGTTCGCCGTCCAGCCGCGCGTACGCGGGGATCGAGAAGCGGTCGGTGGACGCCGCGCCGCTGACCGAGGGCGAGGCGTTCCCGCCGGACGCGTCGACGATCCAGGTGTCCCGGAAGGTGCGGCTGACGCTGAAGGCCAAGGAGCTGGGCTCCGGCTGCACGGCGGCGGTGTGGGGGAGCGCGACCGCGAAGGCCCTGCAACGCGCGGGCTGCACGCAGGTCGCACGGACGCTGTACGCGGACACGGCGCACGGCTACGCGCTGTCGGTGACGGTGTTCAACCTGGTGGACGCGCCGTCGGCGAACACCCTGGTGGACGCGCTGGGCCAGGGCAGCGGCGGCGGGTTCGTCCGGCCGCTGTCCTCGGAGCCGACCGGCTCGAACACCGGCGGTTCGAAGGACACCACCGGCTCGAACACCGGCGGTTCGAAGGACACCGGCGGCTCGAAGGGGTCGAGCGGCTCCAAGGGGTCGCTCGGGACGTTCGGCCAGGACGGCTACGGCGCCGCGCGCGGCGTGGCGATGGGGCACTACGCGGTGGTGGCGTGGGCGCAGCGGCTCTCCGGTTCCGGGGACGCGGCGAGCGCCGCCAAGGACGAGACGCTGCTGTCGATCCTGATCGAGGGCCAGAAGGCCCCGGCCGTCCTGGACCGCGCCGCCCGCACCCACTGACCCCCCTCAGCGGCACATCCCGCTCACCACCCACCCCCTTCCGAGCAACGCTCACGTCCCCGGCGGCCGCCTTCCGGGCCATGCCCGCGTACCTGGCAGCCGCCCTTCGCGCCAGGCGCGTTCCCGATGGCTGTCTTCCGGGCCATGGCCGGGTGCCCGGCGGCCAGCGTCCGGGCCACGCTCGCATCACCTGGTGGCTGCCTTCTGGGGCGCGCTCGTACACCTGGGCGACTGCCTTCCGGGGCATGTTCGCGTACCCGGCGACGGGCTTCCGGGGCGTGTCGTGCGGGGGCGGTGAACGGACGCCGCCGGAGGGGGCGGCGGGCCGCACATCCTTTAAACGCGCCGACCCGGTGATGATGATCACCCGAGGTCAGGGCGTTTTCACGCGGTCATCGGGCACTAGAGTGGTCTAAACCACGCGGAGATCAACGAGATCGACGAAGATCAACAGACCCGGACACGTTTCGCGACTTGGTCGCTTCGGGCATGATCCCGGCAGTGATGTAGTCTCATCGCACCGCAGCAGGGCCAACGCCGTCCCGTGCCTGCACTGACATCAGCCAGTGACAACACGACGACGGGAGGGTCTGATGGCCGCTGCCGCCCCCACACCGGGCCTGCCACAGAACCAGGGTCTCTACGACCCGGCCAACGAGCACGACGCCTGCGGCGTCGGCATGGTGGCGGACCTGAACGGTCGCAAGAGCCACGACATCGTGAGCAACGCCCTGACCGTCCTGCGCAATCTCGACCACCGCGGCGCCGTCGGCGCCGAGCCGGACGACGGCGACGGCGTGGGCATCCTCGTCCAGATCCCGGACGCGTTCTTCCGCGAGGTCTGCGACTTCGAGCTGCCCGAGGCCGGGTCCTACGCGGCGGGCGTCGCGTTCCTGCCGAAGGACGAGGCCGAGCGCGCCGCGGCGGTCGAGCGGATCGAGACGCTGTGCGTCGAGGAGGGGCTGACCGTCCTCGGCTGGCGCGAGCTGCCGCACGACGCGTCCCACTGCGGTCCGGCCGCGCGCAAGGTCATGCCGCACTTCGCGCAGCTGTTCCTGACCGCCGCCGCGCACGGCCCGCACGCGGGCCGGACCGGTCTGGAGCTGGACCGGGTCGTGTTCTGCATGCGCGAGCGCGCCGAGCAGGACACCACCGCCTACTTCCCGAGCCTGTCCTCGCGGACGATCGTCTACAAGGGCATGCTCACCACGCCGCAGCTCGAGCCGTTCTTCCCCGACCTGTCGGACGAGCGGTTCACCTCGGGCATCGCGCTGGTGCACAGCCGGTTCTCGACCAACACCTTCCCGGCGTGGGAGCTGGCGCACCCCTACCGGTTCATCGCCCACAACGGCGAGATCAACACCGTCCGCGGGAACCGGAACTGGATGCGCGCCCGTGAGGCGCTGCTGAAGTCCGACCTGCTGCCGGGCGACCTGTCCCGGATCTACCCGGTGATCGACATCGAGGCGTCCGACACCGCGTCCTTCGACGAGTGCCTGGAGCTCCTGCACCTCAGCGGGCGGAGCCTGCCGCACGCGGTGCTGATGATGATCCCGGAGGCGTGGGAGAACCACACCGAGATGGACCCGGCGCGCCGCGCCTTCTACGAGTTCCACTCCACCCTGATGGAGGCGTGGGACGGCCCGGCGTCGGTGACGTTCACCGACGGCACGGTCGTCGGCGCCGTCCTGGACCGCAACGGGCTGCGTCCCGGCCGGTACTGGGTGACCGACGAGGGCTTCGTGGTGCTGGCGTCCGAGGCGGGCGTGCTGGACATCCCGTCCGACAAGGTCGTCCGCAAGGGACGGCTGCAGCCGGGCAAGATCTTCCTGGTCGACACCGAGGCCGGGCGGATCATCGAGGACGACGAGGTCAAGGCCGAGCTCGCCGCGCAGCACCCCTACGGGGAGTGGCTGCACGAGGGCCTGGTCCGGTTCGAGGAGCTGCCGCGCCGCGAGCGCGAGATCCCGACGCACGAGACGCTCGTCAAGCGCCAGCAGACGTTCGGCTACTCCAACGAGGAGCTGAAGGTCATCCTGTCGCCGATGGCCCGGACCGGCGCCGAGCCGCTCGGGTCGATGGGCACCGACACCCCGATCGCGGTGCTTTCGGAGCGTCCGCGGCTGCTGTTCGACTACTTCAAGCAGCTGTTCGCGCAGGTCACCAACCCGCCGCTGGACGCCATCCGCGAGGAGCTGGTGACCAGCCTGCAGTCCACCCTCGGCCCCGAGGGCAACCTGCTGGAGCCGGGCCCGGACTCGTGCCGCCGGCTGGTGCTGCCGACCCCGATCCTGGACAACGACGAACTATCCAAGATCATCCACATCGACGACGAGGGTTCGCTGCCGCACCTGCAGGCCCACGTCGTGCACGGCCTCTACGACGTGCACGGCGGCGGCGAGGCGCTGCGGGCGCGGCTCGCGGAGATCTGCTCCGAGGTGTCCCGGGCGATCCGGGGCGGCGCGCGGATCATCGTGCTGTCGGACCGGGGCAGCGACTCGGGCCGCGCGGCGATCCCGTCGCTGCTGCTCACCGGGGCCGTCCACCACCACCTGATCCGCGAGAAGACCCGCACCCGGGTCGGCCTGGTGGTCGAGACCGCCGAGGCCCGCGAGTGCCACCACATGGCGCTGCTCATCGGGTACGGCGCGTCCGCGGTGAACCCCTACCTGGCGCAGGAGACCGTCGAGGACCTGGTCCGCGCGGGCGCGCTCGACGGCGTGGACGAGGCCAGGGCCGTCCGGAACCTGGTGAAGGCGTACGGCAAGGGCGTCCTGAAGGTCATGTCCAAGATGGGCGTGTCCACGGTCGCGTCCTACACCGGCGCGCAGATCTTCGAGGCGATCGGGCTCGGCGCCGAGGTCGTGGACCGCGCGTTCACCGGCACCACGTCCAAGCTCGGCGGCGTCGGCTTCGACGTCCTGGCGGACGAGGTCGCGCAGCGGCACGCCCGCGCCTACCCGGCGGGCGGCAACGAGACCGCGCACCGCACCCTGGAGGTCGGCGGGGAGTACCAGTGGCGACGCGAGGGCGAGCCGCACCTGTTCAACCCCGAGACCGTGTTCAAGCTCCAGCACGCCACCCGCACCCGCCGCTACGAGATCTTCAAGGAGTACACCTCCCAGATCGACGAGCAGGCCGGCAAGCTCATGACGCTGCGCGGGCTGTTCAAGCTGAAGGACGGCGAGCGCCCGCCCGTGCCGATCGACGAGGTCGAGCCGGTGTCGGAGATCGTGAAGCGGTTCTCCACGGGCGCGATGTCCTACGGGTCGATCTCGGCCGAGGCGCACGAGACCATCGCGATCGCCATGAACCGGCTCGGCGCCAAGTCCAACACCGGCGAGGGCGGCGAGGACCCCCGGCGGTTCGCCCCGGACGTCAACGGCGACCTGCGGCGCAGCGCCATCAAGCAGGTCGCGTCCGGACGGTTCGGCGTGACCAGCGAGTACCTGACGAACGCCGACGACATCCAGATCAAGATGGCGCAGGGCGCCAAGCCCGGCGAGGGCGGCCAGCTGCCCGGCCACAAGGTCTACCCGTGGATCGCCAAGACCCGGCACTCCACCCCGGGCGTCGGCCTCATCTCGCCGCCGCCGCACCACGACATCTACTCGATCGAGGACCTCGCCCAGCTCATCCACGACCTGAAGAACGCCAACCCGGCCGCCCGGGTGCACGTGAAGCTGGTCGCGGAGGTCGGCGTCGGGACGGTCGCCGCGGGCGTGTCCAAGGCGCACGCGGACGTCGTGCTGGTCTCCGGCCACGACGGCGGCACCGGCGCGTCCCCGCTCACCTCGCTGAAGCACGCGGGCGCGCCCTGGGAGCTCGGCCTCGCCGAGACCCAGCAGACGCTGCTGCTGAACGGGCTGCGCGACCGGATCGTCGTGCAGGCCGACGGCCAGCTCAAGACCGGCCGCGACGTCATCGTCGCCGCGCTCCTCGGCGCCGAGGAGTTCGGCTTCGCGACCGCGCCGCTCGTCGTGTCCGGCTGCGTGATGATGCGCGTCTGCCACCTCGACACCTGCCCGGTCGGCGTCGCCACCCAGAACCCCGTGCTGCGGCAGCGGTTCACCGGCAAGCCCGAGTTCGTCGTCAACTTCTTCGAGTTCATCGCCGAGGAGGTCCGCGAGTACCTGGCCGAGCTCGGCTTCCGCACGCTGGACGAGGCGATCGGGCACGTCGAGATGATCGACACCCGGGACGCCGTCGCGCACTGGAAGGCGTCCGGGCTGGACCTGGCGCCGATCCTGCACGCCCCCGAGGTACCGGACGGCGCGTCCCTGCGCCGCACCACCACCCAGGACCACGGGCTCGACAAGGCGCTGGACAACACGCTGATCCAGCTCGCCGAGGGCGCCCTGGCGTTCGGCGACAAGGTGACGCTGGAACTGCCGATCCGCAACGTCAACCGGACGGTCGGCACCATGCTCGGCCACGCGGTGACCAAGAAGTGGGGCGGCGCGGGCCTCGCCGACGACACGATCGACGTGACCTTCACCGGCTCGGCGGGCAACTCGTTCGGCGCGTTCGTCCCGCGCGGCATCACGCTGCGGCTGGTCGGCGACGCCAACGACTACGTCGGCAAGGGCCTGTCCGGCGGGCGCATCACCCTGCGTCCCCCGGCGGACGCGCCGTTCGAGCCGTCCGGGCAGATCATCGGCGGCAACGTCCTCCTGTACGGCGCGACCTCGGGCGAGCTGTTCGCCCGCGGCGTCGTCGGCGAGCGGTTCTGCGTCCGCAACTCCGGCGCCACGGCCGTCGTCGAGGGCGTCGGCGACCACGCGCTGGAGTACATGACCGGGGGACGCGCCGTCATCCTCGGCCGCACCGGCCGCAACCTCGCGGCGGGCATGTCCGGCGGCATCGCCTACGTGCTCGACCTGGTGCCCGAGCGGGTCAACCCCGAGATGGTCGACCTGGAGACGCTCACCGACCAGGACGCCGAGTTCGTCCGAGGCCTGGTCGAGCGGCACCACGCCGAGACCGGGTCCGGCACGGCGGCGTCGCTGCTCACCGACTGGGACGCGGCCGCGACCCGCTTCACCAAGATCATGCCGCGGGACTACCGCCGGGTGCTGGACGCGGCCGAGGCCGCCCGCGCCGAGGGCCGGGACGTCGACGAGGCCATCATGGCCGCCGCGCAGAGCTGAGAGGGGGACTTCCGAAATGGCTGACCCGAAGGGTTTCCTGACCGCCGGGCGGGAGCTCCCGCAGCGCCGCCCGGTCGACGTCCGCATCAAGTCCTGGACCGAGGTGTACGAGGAGTTCGCCCGTCCCAAGGTCGAACGGCAGGCGAGCCGCTGCATGGACTGCGGCATCCCGTTCTGCCACCAGGGCTGCCCGCTCGGCAACCTGATCCCCGAGTGGAACGACCTGGTGTACCGCGGCGACTGGCACGACGCGATCGAGCGGCTGCACGCGACCAACAACTTCCCCGAGTTCACCGGCCGGCTCTGCCCGGCCCCGTGTGAGAGCGCCTGCGTCCTCGGCATCAACCAGGACCCGGTGGCCATCAAGCGGGTCGAGGTCGAGATCATCGACCGGGCGTGGGACGAGGGCTGGGTCCGGCCGCGGCCCCCGGCCGTCCGGACCGGGAGGAAGGTCGCGGTCGTCGGCTCCGGCCCCGCCGGGCTCGCCGCCGCGCAGCAGCTCACCCGCGCCGGGCACGACGTCACCGTCTACGAGCGCGCCGACCGCGTCGGCGGCCTGCTCCGCTACGGCATCCCCGAGTTCAAGATGGAGAAGCGCCACCTCGACCGGCGGATCGGGCAGATGCTCGCCGAGGGCACCACCTTCAAGACCTTGGTGAACGTCGGCGTGGACGTCACGGCCGACGAGCTGCGCGAACACCACGACGCCGTGCTGCTCACCGGCGGCGCGACCGCGTGGCGGGACCTGCCGGTCCCCGGCCGCGACCTGCGCGGCGTCCACCAGGCGATGGAGTACCTGCCCCCGGCCAACAGGGTGCAGGAGGGCGACCTCACCGAGTCGACGATCCCCGCCACCGGCAAGCACGTCGTCGTCATCGGCGGCGGCGACACCGGCGCGGACTGCGTCGGCACCGCCCTCCGGCAGGGCGCGGCCTCGGTCACCCAGCTCGAGATCATGCCGACGCCGCCGCAGGATCGTCCCGCGCACCAGCCGTGGCCGACCTACCCGACGCTGTTCAAGATGGAGAGCGCCCACGAGGAGCTCCGCGACCTCGGCGGCGAACGCCTCTACGCGATCAGCACGGTCGCGTTCCTCGGCGACGAGGACGGGAACCTGCGCGCGCTGAAGGTCGTCGGCGTCGAGGGCCCGGAGAGCGGCTTCAAGCCGATCCCCGGCACCGAGCGGGAACTCCCGGCGCAGCTGGTCACCCTCGCGATGGGCTTCCTCGGCCCGGAGCGGGAGGGCCTGCTCGCCCAGCTCGGCGTCGACCTCGACCAGCGCGGCAACGTCCGGCGGGACGCCGACTACGCCACCAGCGTGGACAAGGTGTTCGCCGCGGGCGACATGGGCCGCGGCCAGTCGCTCATCGTCTGGGCCATCGCCGAGGGACGCGCCGCCGCGCACGGCGTCGACAAGTTCCTCACCGGCCAGACCGGCCTGCCGTACCCGATCCCGCCGACGGCCCGGTCCCTGACCTGACCCGACCGTCCGGAACCTCTGGGGAGCGGCCGATCGCCTGTTCACGATCGGCCGCTTTCTCATGCCCGCCGTCCGGGCGGACTCTGCTCCCGAGCGTAAAAATTCTGAGCCGGCCGAACGGTGTCTGGACGATCTCTGAACGCCGCCCGGACGTCGGCGGAACGTCGGCGGATCCCGGAGAACGCCGTGTTCCGGGGCCGCGGGCCTGGGCGAGGCGGTCGCGTCCGGGCGCCCCGGAACCGCGTTGTCCAAGGTAAGCGGCAGGTGAAAAGGCGGATATCGCGCACCGTGACCGGACTTCTTTGCTCTTCCCCTGTCCTATAGTTGATCAGCCGCCCCGGGTATTAACGGACAGATGCCACTGTTTGGCCGTCCGGTTGTCCCGAGGCGTCGGCTTGAGCGAACCGCGGGTCCCCGCTCGGACCCGCGACACGGGGGTTTGCGCGAACGATGGGTCCTCATAGCACGGTGACGCTGCTGCTGGCGGTGTTCCTGGCCGTCCTGGCCTTCGTGGGCTGCATGGCCGTGTGGAACCGGGTCCCGGGGCCCGGCGTCGTCAAGCACGCCGGACGGGCCCTGATGATCCTGCTCTGCCAGGTCACCGCGCTCGCCCTCGTCGGCCTGCTGATCAACAACGCGCGCGGCTTCTACGGCAGCTGGTCGGAGGTGTCGGCGGACTTCCTCGGCACGAGCTTCGACGACGGCGGCGGCACCGAGAGCAGCGTCGGCGGCGGGGGAGAGCACCACCGGTCCGGCCTGATCGGCCCGGGCCCGCTCACCCAGAAGCACTTCAAGACCGACTCGGGGCGCAAGAGCCTGGAGGCCAAGTTCACCGGCCCGGCCTCGCACGTCACCGGACGCGTCGTGATCTACCTGCCGCCGAACTACAGGCAGGACGCCCGCGCCGCCTACCCGGTCGTCCAGCTGTTCGGCGGCACCCCCGGCGAACCCACCACCTGGTACGGCGACCTCAACGTGGGCAACCAGGTCGACCAGCTGATCAGGGCCCGCAAGGTGAAGCCGTTCATCCTGGTCTCGGCGTCCATCAACGTCGCGGGCGGCAAGCCGAACGAGTGCACCGACATCCCCGGGCAGACGCCCGTCGCGACCTGGCTCACCAAGGACGTCCGCGACTTCATGTACCAGAACTTCCGCGTGAGGACCGACGCGGCGGCCTGGGCGACCATGGGCTACTCCGAGGGCGCGTACTGCGCGGTCAAGTTCCCGCTCCAGCACCCGAACCTGTACCGGACGGGCGTCGGCATCGCCGGGACCTACGAGTCCACCGACCCCCGGATCAGGCACAACCCGAAGCTGCTCAGGGAGAACGCGCCCTACGAGCTGCTCACCCGCGCCCCGGCCGCCAAGCTGCTGCTCGCCACCGGCGGCCGCGACCCCGAGGCCCCGCCGGCCGAGATCGACAAGTTCATGGGGCACGTCCGGCCGCCGACCGCGGTCACCAAGTACACGACCAAGATCGGCGAGCACGGCACCGTGGTCTGGCGCAACATGCTCCCCTTCATCTTCGGCTGGCTCACCAAGCAGGTCTCCTGACACCGGCCCTTGTGCGCGCGCCCGGCATCGGATAATTTCCGGGCGCCGGACCGGCGTCCCCGCCGGGACCCGGCGACGCTCCGCTTCAGCACGCCCCGCCGTCGCGCCGACGCCGACGCGGCCACGGCACCGTCCCGCACGCCGGGACCACGGGCCCGGCCACCCACCGCTGGGGTGGCCGGGCCCACCCGCGCCCCCAAGCGGCCCGCCCTGCCCGGAAGGCCACCTGACCTGCGCGGACGGCTTCGGCCGGGGCGGCGGGAAGGGAATGTCGGAGGCGCGGGCTAGAGTCCGAAGGATGAACGTCAACGAGGTTTTCGGAGATCTCTACGGACGCGTTCCGCCGCTCGTCCGCGACGCGGTGGCGGGGCTGGACGCCAAGCAGCTGGCGACCCCGCCCGAGCCCGGCGCGAACACGGTCGGCTGGCTGGTGTGGCACCTGACGCGCGTCCAGGACTCCCACATCGCCGAGCTCCTCGGTAAGGACCAGGTCTGGGAGACCGGCGACATCGCCGCCCGCTTCGATCTTCCCGCCGATCCGGGGAACACCGGCTACGGGCACACCCCGGACGATGTCGCGGAGGTACAACCGACGGCGGAGCTGCTGGTCGAGTACTACGACGCCGTCCACGCCCGCACCGAGGAGTTCATCGGCGGCCTCACCCCGGCCGCGCTCGACGAGATCGTCGACGAGCGCTGGAGCCCGCCGGTCACCCTCGGCGTCCGGCTCGTCAGCGTCGCCGACGACTGCCTCGAGCACGCCGGGCAGGCGTCGTACGTCCGCGGCCTCCTGCAGCGCCGCTGAGTTGCCCCTGCCGCCTCAGCCGGACAGGCCTTCTCAACCACACCATGGAGGAGCACCCGTGAGCGTCGAATTCCTCGGCCTTCGCACCGTGATCCACCCCGCTCCGGACCTGGCCGCCGCCAAGCTCTGGTGGACGAACGTCCTCGGCTTCGAGCCCTACTTCGACGAGCCGTTCTACGTGGGCTACGAGGTCGCCGGGTACGAGCTCGCCCTCGACCCCGACGGCGACCCGAAGGACGGCCCGATCGTCTACTGGGGCGTCGAGGACGCCGCCGACGCCGAGGCGCGGCTCATCGCGGCGGGCGCCGAGCCCCACACCCCGTGCCGCGAGGTCGGCGGCGGCATCGAGGTCGCGGTCGTCCGCAACCCGGTCGGCGACCTGGTCGGCGTGATCCGCAACCCGCACTTCAAGCCCGCGTGAGCACCGACGCCGCGACGTCCTTCCGCCCGGGGTCCCGCCGGACGCGGCGGGCACGCACCGAACGGACGCGCCCGAGGGAGGGCCGGATGAAGTCCGACGACGTGACCGGGCACTGCCTCGGTCTGCCGGACGCGACCGAGGACTTCCCGTTCGGCGAGCAGCCCGCCGTCTACCGCGTCGGCGGGAAGATCTTCGCGCTGCTCGCCGAGCACGACGACCCGCCCCGCGTCAGCCTGAAGCTGCCGCCGGACGAGGTCGTCGCGCTGCGCGCCGAGTTCCCGGACACCGTCCTGCCCGGCTACCACCTCAACAAGCGCTACTGGGTCACCGTGCTGCTCGACGGCGTCCTCGACGCCGAGATGGTCCGCGAGATGCTCGAACAGTCCTACGACGTGGTCGCGGCCAGCCTCCCGCGCCGCCTCCGCCCCGCACCCCGAAACTGACCGCGACCTCCAGGAGCGGGGTGCGGACGGTCCGTGCCCCAGGGGCGAGTGGGCACGGACCGTCCGGCCGTTGCGCCGACGACGCGGGCCACCACGACACGAGCCACGACACGCAGTTCACGTGAACCGGGGTTACGGGACCGGGCTCGCGGGACGGGGTCACGGGACCGGGCTCGCGGGACGGGCTCACGGGACCGGGCTCGCGGGACGGGGTCACGGGACCGGTCATGGGACCGGGCTCATGGGACGGGGTCGCGGGACGGGCTCATGGGACGGGCTCATGGGACGGGGTCATGGGGCCGGGCTTGCGGGGGCGGAGGTCTCCGGGGTCGGGGCGAAGACGATGGCCTGCGGGCCCGCGTTGATCGGCTTGGTGCCGACGCCGCCCACGATCGTCGCCGTCACCTTGCGGGACGCGGTGTCGATGACCGACACGCTGCCGGAGAGCAGGTTCCCGACCCACGCCTCCCGGCCGTCCGGCGTGAAGGCGACCGGCGCGGGCAGCCTGCCGACCCGGACCTTCCCGACGACCCTCCGGGACGCCAGGTCCACGACGGCGACCGAGCCCGCGTTCATCCGCGCCACGTACGCGCGGCGGCCGTCCGGCGCGACGGCGACGCCCCACGGCTGGTCCGGTGTCGCGATCCTCGCGACGACCTTCTCGGACGCGGCGTTCACCAGCCACGTCCTACCGCCGCGCGGGTTGGTGACCAGCACCTCCCTCCCGTCCGGGGTGACCGCGACGCCCTGCGCGCCGCCCGGGTCGGTGATCCTCCCGACGACCCTGCCCGCCGCGGTGTCGATGACGGCGAGCCCGCCCGCGTACGTGACGTAGGCGCGCCGGCCGTCGGGGGCGAACGCGATCTGGTGCGGCGCGGTGCCCACCCTGATCGTCCTGGTGACGCGGTCGGCGCCGGTGTCGATGACCTTCACCGCGTCCGCGCCGCCCGCGCCGGTGTCGCCGCCGGTCACCGCCGCGTACACCGCGCGTCCGTCCGGCGCGATGGCCACCGCCTGCGGGAACGGACCCACGGTGATCCTCTTCGACACCGTGCCGGACGGCACGTCCACGACGGCCACGTCGAACTGGGCGGTGTCGGCGACGTACAGCTTCCGGCCGTCCGCCGTCACCGCCACGCCGCGCGCCGCGTCCGTCCTGATCTTCGTGGCGGTGATCAGGTGCGCCGCCGCGTCCACCTGCGCGATCCGGCTCGCCGAGGCCAGCGCCACGTACCCCTGGAGCCTGCCGGGCGCCGCCCGGATCCTGCGCCGCGCGTCCGGCGGCGGCGTCCACGCGTCCGGGTTCGCGGCGGCGTTCGCCGGACGCGGCGGCGCGGCGGCCGTCCCGCCCGCCAGGCCCAGCGCGTTCGCCGCCGGCCACGCCGCCGCCCCGAGCGCCAGCGCGCCCGCCGCGATCCCGCCCCACCGGATGAGTCTGCCCGGCATCCCCTGCCTCCTTCTGCGTCGTCCGGCGGCCTCAGCGCCTCGGCCTGGGCCGCGATCCGGTCCGCTGGCGCGGCCGGTCCTGCTCGTCGACCGGGAAGCGCGGCGGGGGCAGGTGGGTGACCTCGTCCACGGCCCTCGCCAGCTCCCTCTTGGTGTCCGGCAGCCGCGGCGGACGCGCCGCAGGCGGCACTCCCAGCGCGCTGGTGAGGTCACCGAACGCCGACCGCCGCCAGGGCGTCAGGTTCGGGATCCGGACGCCCGTGATCCGCTCCAGGAGCCGCAGCGTCGAGGTGTGGTCGAACGGCTCGGACGCCACCCAGCCGCCCTGCGTCCACGGCGACACCAGCAGGCACGGCACCCGGAACCCGCCGCCGATCGGCAGCCCGCCGACGAACTCGCCCTCGGTCCCGGGCGGGGGGGTGGGCGGCGGCACGTGGTCGAACAACCCGTCGTTCTCGTCGTAGTTCAGGATGAACAGCGTCTTCCGCCACACCTCCGGGCACGAGGCGATCGCGTCGATCTGACGCGCGATGAAGTCCGCGCCCGCCGCGGGGGTGTAGTCCGGATGCTCCGACTGGAAGCTCGTCGGGATGATCCACGACACGGTCGGCAACCGGTCGTTCCTCGCGTCGTGGGCGAACTGCCCGGCGTCGTAGGCCCGCAGGCCGTTCCTGTAGAGGGGGGAGCTCTCCGTCGCGTCCTGGAACGCCTTGAAGTACTCCAGGACGTTGCAGCCGTAGTTGTCGGTCTGCTGGTACACCCGCCACGACACCCCGGCGTTCGTCAGCGCCTCCGGGTACGTCCGCCACTCGTACGGGATCGGGTCGGCGTTCGAGGTCACCGGGCCGCCGTACCCGCCGTCCGCGTCGATGGTCCCGCTCATCAGGTACAGCCGGTTCGGCCACGTCGGGCCCAGCACCGAGCAGTGGTACCGGTCGCACACGGTGAACTGCTCGGCGAGCGCCCAGTGGAACGGGATGTCCTCGCGCGTGTAGTAGCCCATCACGTACGGGTAGTTCGCGCCGTCGGCGTTGGAGGCCGAGTGCGCGTAGAGCCAGCGGTCCATCCGCCCGCCGTTCCACGAGGCGTGTTGCACGTTCCACGTGTGGTTGGTGGACGGGATCGACTGCGCGCTCGTCGTCCGCGAGTCCAGGTGGAACGGCAGCAGGTGGTCGTCCGGATTCCGCGGGTCGGGCTGGTAGAACACCGGCCTGCCGTCGGGCAGCCTCGGCGCGTCCGGATCGGAGAACCCGCGCACGCCCGGCATCACGCCGAAGTAGTGGTCGAAGCTCCGGTTCTCCTGCATCAGGACCACCACGTGCTTGATGTCGCGCAGCCGCCCGTTGCGCGGCGGGCGCGCGGTCTCGGCCATCACCCGGCGGACGTTCGGCGGCAGCACCTCGGCGGCGAACGCCGCGGCCACGGCCGCCCCCGCCGTCCCCAGGAGGCGGCGGCGGGTCAGCGCTCCACTCGGCGCCGACGGGGCCGACGCGTCCGGCGTCGGCATCGGCACACGGGCCCCATCCGGCTCCAGATCCGGCATTCCGGCTCCCGTCTCTCTCCGTTCATGGAAATGCCGGAACGAACCTGCCGCACCAACGGTGACGCTGGGTAGCCGCGCCGGGTGAACATGTTCCTTACCCGGCCGCGACACTCACCGGTACTCCCGGAGACGCAGCTCAGGACCGTCGAAGGAAGTAATCGGAAGAACGGCCGATACCGAACGCAACCCCGGTCGCCCCCGCCCGACGCCCCACCATCCTGAAGGCTCGGGTGATCGAACGCGAGGACCGCACCCGGGCTTTCAGCCGTCTTTGCCCAGCAGGACGCCGAGGGGGACACCCGCGAGTTCCCGCACCTCATGCGCCATGTGCGCCTGATCCGCGTACCCGGCGCCCACCGCCGCGTCCGCCGCCGGAACCCCCGCCCGCGCCGCCCGCAGCACCCGCTGGAACCTCAGGACGCGCTGCAGGACCTTCGGGCCGTACCCGAACGCCACCAGCGCCCGCCGCCGCAACTGCCGCTCACTCAGGCCCACCGCGTCCGCCACGTCCCGCACGGACGCCCCCGAAGCCAACCCCCGCACCACCGGCGCCACCATCGGATCCACCGGCCCCGCCGTCCGCCCCCGCTCCACCACCGCCGACACCAGCACGTCCCACCGCTGATCACCGTCCGGAACGACAAGCCACTCGGACGAAAGCGGCCGAGCGGACGACAGCGAGGGAGCAGGCGCGTGCGGGAGCGTGGGCGCGCCGGGCCAGTGCGGGGGAGCGGGTGCGTGCGGGCGCGTGGGCGCGCCGGGCGAGTGCGGGACGGCGTGCGCGACCAGTTCACCCAGGCGGACGGCATCGTCGCCCCACAGTTCGGAAAGCGGGACGCGGGCGTCGCGCAGGGCGTCCGCCGGGACGCCGAGCAACGGCGCGGCCCGACCCGGCGCGAACCGGACGCCCACCAGCTCCTCGCCCGGCTCCAGCGGCGTGGGCATCGGACCCGTGTCCGGCCCCGCCACCGTGAACTCCGCGTCCCGCGACCACCAGATCAGATCTACGCAGCCGTCCGGGACCACCCGCTGGACGACCCGCCCCGCGTCCACCGGCACCACCTGACGCCAGAGGCGGGCCAACCCCGAACCGGCGGGCGCGGCCTCCTCCCGGTAACCCATCCGACCCCCTGAACAACCCGCCCTGACCTGGGCAGGGCCCTCAAGGTAGCCAAGATGCGAAAGGGGAGGACATCATGACCGACCTCAGAGGTAGGACGATCGCCTTTCTCGCCGCCCCGAAGGCACCGAGCAAATCGAACTCACCGAGCCCTGGACGGCCGTCGAGCAGGCGGGCGGCACCCCGCGCCTCGTCTCCACCGCCGCCGGCCGCATCCCGGGCCGCCGTCGAAGCCCTCGCGGGCTGACGCCCCACCCGCCCCGCCGACCGCCGAAACCGGGATGGTCCAGACCAATGGGCTGGACCACTGGATGAACGTTCGAGGTCAATGACCTGCCCAAATACCGATACCGGCAGGTAACTCGATACCGTTGTGCTACGTGACCCGTCGAGCGAAGATCATCAGCACCATCGGCCCCGCCGTCTCCAGTCCGGAGCGGATCGACGACCTCGTCGAGGCCGGCGTCGACGTCGCCAGGCTCAACATGAGCCATGGCGAACACGCCGTCCACGAAGAGGTCTACCACCGCATCCGCGCCGCCGCCGAACGCCACGGCCGCGCCGTCGGCATCCTGGCCGACCTGCAGGGCCCCAAGATCCGCATCGGCCGTTTCCCCGACGGCCCGGTCCGGCTCACGCTCGGCGACACCTTCGTCATCACCACCGAGCCCGTCCCCGGCACCCGCCGCGAGGTCTCCACCACCTACCAGGGCCTCCCCGGCGACGTCTCGCCCGGCGACACCGTCCTCATCGACGACGGCCGCGTCGCCCTCCGCGTCACCGCCGTCGAAGGCCCCCGCGTCACCACCCAGGTCACCGTCGGCGGCATGGTCTCCGACAACAAGGGCCTCAACCTCCCCGGCGTCCCCGTCAGCGTCCCCGCCCTCACCGAGAAGGACGAGACCGACCTCCGCTGGGCCCTGCGCCTCGGCGTCGACATGGTCGCGCTCTCCTTCGTCCGCAGCCCCGAGGACGCGGAGATCTGCTATCGGATCATGGACGAGGAGGGCATCCGCGTCCCCCTCATCGGCAAGATCGAGAAGCCCCAGGCCGTCCGGAACCTCAAGGAGATCGTCGCCGCCTTCGACGGCATCATGGTCGCCCGCGGCGACCTCGGCGTCGAGCTCCCCCTCGAAGAGGTCCCCATCGTCCAGAAGCGCGCCATCGAACTCTGCCGCGACAAGGCCCGCCCGGTCATCGTCGCCACCCAGATGCTCGAATCCATGATCAGCGCGCCCCGCCCCACCCGCGCCGAGACCAGCGACGTCGCCAACGCCGTCTTCGAGGGCGCCGATGCCGTCATGCTCTCCGGCGAGACCAGCGTCGGCCAGTACCCCATCGAGTCCGTCCGCACCATGAGCCGCATCGTGCAGACCGCCGAGGGATCCAGCCTCCACGCCACCCACACCCTCGAGCGCATGCCCGAGACCGTCGGCGGCGCCATCGCCCGCGCCGCCGCCGAGGTCGGCGCCATCGTCGGCGCGAAGGCCCTGGTCGCCTTCACCATGTCCGGCGAGACCGCCCGCCGCCTCTCCCGCTACCGCTCGCCCATCCCCCTGCTCGCCTTCACCTCCGTCCCCGCCATCCGCGGCCGCCTCGCCCACGTCTGGGGCGTCGAGACCTACATCGTCCCCTTCGCCGACGAATCCGACGAGATGGTCCGCCAGGTCGAACAGGGCCTCCTGGAATCCGGCCGCTGCCAGAAGGGCGACCGCGTCGTCATCGTCGCCGGCAACCCGCCCGGCACCCCCGGCTCCACCAACTCCCTCCGCGTCCACCGCATCGGCGACGCGATAGCCCACCTCAACGACTGATCCGCGCCCACCCACGGACGCGGCGCATGGCGGACGCCGCGCACGTTCCAACCCGGACACCCACAGTCCGCAATAACGACACCGGACGGGGTCCGTACCGGAGGCTGAAAACCACCTCCGGCACGGACCCCGCCCGCCGTCACCACCGCGTCCGGCACAGATGCCGTCCCCCGTCAGCGCGACGCTCACCAGGAGCCGGCGCGCATCGACGACGCCCGACGGCACCCGGACCGCGTCACACCTGCTCCATCACCTCGGGCTCAGCGACCCGCGCCCGCACCGACGCACGGCGGTCGTTCAGCAGCACCACCACGGCCAGCACCACACCAGCCGCCGTCAACGCCGCAGCCACCGGATACAGCCCGCGCGCACCATCGCCCGCGTCGATCACCCGGCCGCCCAGCCAGCCCGCGAACGCCGCCGCCACCTGGTACCCCGACGCGTTCACCGCCACCGCCAGCATCGGAGCCGTTCGCGCCGACGTCACCACCCGCGTCTGCATCCCCGGGACCACCGCGAACGCCAACGCCCCCAGCACGAACACCAGCACCGCCGCCGACCCCCGGTGCCCACCCGCGAACCACCCCGCGCCCAGCACCCCCGCCAGCACCGCGAGCAGGCCCACCACCGACGGCATCAGCGCCCGGTCCGCCAGCCAGGCCCCGCCGAAGTTCCCCAGCACCGCGCCCGCGCCGTACACCAGCAGCAGCACCGGCACCGCACCCGACGCGAACCCCGCCACGTCCGTCATCAGCGGAGCCACGAAGCTGAACACCATCACGACCCCGACATTGCCCAGCACCGTCAACGCGATCGCCGCCAGGACGCCCCGATCCGCGACCGCCCGCAGCCCGTCCGCCGCCGACACCCCGTCCAGCGCCGAACCACCCGCCGGCACCGACCGCACCACCAGCGGCAACGCCACCAGCACCAGAACCGCGACCGCCCCGAACGACGCGCGCCACCCCACCGCGTGACCCACCAGCGTCCCGAGCGGCGTCCCCAGCACCATGCCGAGGTTCATCCCGACCGTCAGCCGCGCGACCGCCCGCGCCTGACCCCCCTCCGGCGCCGCGCCGACCGCCGTCGTGACCGCCACCGCGAAGAACGTCGCGACCACCAGCCCCGCCGCGAACCGCCCCACCAGGAGCGACGCGTAGTTCGGCGCCGCCGCCGACCACGCGTTCGCCGCGATCGCCACCGCGATCAGACCCGCCACCAGCGCCCGCCGCGACATCCTCGCCGTCAGGACGGTCACCACCGGCCCTCCGACGATCATCCCCGCCGCGTACGCCGTCACCAGCAGTCCCGCCGCCGGAACCGACACATGGAGACCGCCCGCCACGTCCGGCAGGATCCCCGCTACCACGAACTCGCCCGTCGTCAGCCCGAACACCACGAGCATCAGCGACCAGAGCAGCACGAAGTGCCACCACCCAACTAGTTACGACTCGAATGATTCGAGTCATAATAATCATGGATCGAAGCACCTCGCTAGACTTCCCCCATGCGCAAGCCCGCCGCCGACACCGAACTCGACCGCGACATCTGCAAACTCGCCCACCGCTTCATCCAGCGCCTCGACGCCCACGTCCGCCAAGCCGCCGACGAACTCGACCTCACCCCCACCCAGGTCATCGCCCTCCGCGAACTCACCGAGCCCATCACCGCCCGCGAACTCGCCCACCGCATGGTCTGCGAACCCCCCAACGCGACCTTCGTCATCGACCGCCTCGAAAAGCAGGGCCTCATCGAACGCCGCCCCCACCCCACCGACCGCCGCGCCAAACAGGTCGTCCTCACCGAGACCGGCGAACAACGCCGCGCCGAGGTCCTCGACTGCCTCGCCGCCCACACCCCCCTGACCGCACTCACCGACACCCAGCAGGACGCCCTCCGCGCCCTCCTCCAGAACCTCGTCGACTGACCCCGGACGACGTCCCTCGTCCGCCCGGCCCCACCCGCGCCCTCAGTACTTGGGCCCGACGAACTCGTCCAGCCGAGCCACCGCCTCAGCCCGCGCCACCGAGATGGTGAGCTTGTTCATCTGCCGCCACTGGACCCCGAGCCGGTCGAGCGCGTCAGTGAACAGGGCCCGGATGTCGCCAGAGACGTTCGTGAAGTTGTAGCGGGGGTACTCGTACCAGCGGTCACCGGACGGCAGTGGACGTCGGACGCGATTGACGAATCGCGTCCCGTCCGAGTGGAGAAGCCCTCGGACGAAGACTTCGGTGTGGTCGCGCACCAGTGCTTCCTGCCAGGGTGCGAGTTCGATGTGGCGTTCGTGCTTCTTGCCCGCGCCGTGCTGCGGAAACAGGCAGGTCCAGTGTTTGGAGTGGCTGTTGACCTCGACGCAGCCCTGCTTGGGGATGAGGCGCACCTTGTTGGCCGGCCTGACCGCCTGCAGGGCCTCGACGCACTCCTGCGTCAGGCCAGGCCACGTGTTGGCGCAGATGATCCGCAGTGCCCAGATGCGCTTGTCGCGGCGACCGACCCAGCTGATGTAGCCGTCGCCGAGGTAGAGCCCCAAGAGGTACACGTAGGCCGCTGGATTCTCCGGGGCGGTAGGGGGAGAAGCGCAGCGAGGGCATTCGGCCTTCGGTGCCGCAATTTCCACGCCCGTGTCGCGCCGATGGCGCCACTCGCGGATGGCGGCGCGAGAAGCGCCCGTCTGTCGGCTGGCCTCACTGAAGGTGAGGCCCTGATCAAGCAAGGCGAGCGCGAGCTCTCGTGTCCTGGTGTCGTACATGCGGCGAGCATCACACAGGGGTACGACAAAAACGCCGCCCGTGATGGGCGGCGTTTCCATTTAGTGCTATTTGATTATTTGTGCCCCGAGTGGGATTCGAACCCACACTTGATGTGGTTTGAGCACATTTCCTCTGCCATTGGGATATCGGGGCATTTAGTGGACATCTGGTGTTATGTCCGGTTCAGTGTCCTAAGGAGAGGGGTCACGGGGACCAGGGTAGCGGACGCCGGTAGGCTCGTGCGCGTGACGGAGAGCGCTCGGCGAGTTGTGATCGCAGAAGATGAGGCCCTGATCCGGCTGGACCTCAAGGAGATGCTTCAGGAGGACGGCTACGAGGTCGTGGGCGAGGCGGGGGACGGGGAGGCCGCGGTGCGGCTGGCCGTCGACCTGAAGCCCGACCTTGTCATCCTCGACGTCAAGATGCCGGTACTGGACGGGATCAGCGCGGCGGAGCAGATCTCGGCGGCGCGGGTCGCGCCGGTGGTGATGCTGACGGCGTTCTCGCAGGCCGAGCTCGTCCAGCGGGCGACCGAGGCCGGGGCGATGGCGTACCTGGTCAAGCCGTTCACCAAGGCTGACCTGCGGCCCGCGATCGAGGTCGCGGTGAGTCGGTACACCGAGTTGCGGGCGCTGGAGGCCGAGGTCGCGGGGCTGGCCGAGCGGCTGGAGACCCGCAAGGTGGTCGACCGGGCGAAGGGGCTGCTGCAGGCGGCGAACGGCTGGACGGAGCCGGACGCGTTCCGGTGGATCCAGAAGACCTCGATGGACCGTCGCCTGACGATGCGCGCGGTGGCCGAGGCGGTCATCGCGGGCGCCGGTGGTGCGGGCGACGAGGAGGGTGAGCCCGCGGCGGGCTGACGCCGTTCCTGAATCCCGGGCCACCCGTGGCGGACTCGTCCGCCACGGGTGGCCCTTTTCGTGTCCGACGTGTCTCGTGTGGGTGGCCGGGGTGTCGCCGGTGGGGCCGACGACGCACGCGATGACAAGGGCGTTGCGTCCGGGGTGATGGTGTGTGGCAGGCGGGTGGCCTGCCGGGGGAGTGTGGAGTGGACGGGGTGTGGCGTGTTCAGGGGGCGTCGGCGGGCCGTGTGGTAGGGGTGCGGCGCGGCCGGTGGGTGTGGGTTTCGCGTGCCCTGTGATGGGTGTCGCATGGCGGCGGCGGTCGGTGTTCGGGGTGGTCACTGAATGTGATTCGCGCTGTATATCGGGTCGTGCGGGAGGGCACGGGGGAGTAACGAACGAGTAACCCTTCTGTCCGGGGGGCCTGTTTCGTCGCCTCTGCTCGGTGTACGACATACCTGGTCCCTGAGTGACCGATATCTCCTCCCAGGATCTCGGACACGTCGGGGCATGACTCGTACCCGATCCCTCCCCGGATCCGGATGGAAAGGTTGGGCACCTTGCGGCGCAACATGATGAGAATCACCGGTGCTGTGGCGGTGAGCGCGGTGCTGGCGCTCGGTGCCGGCGCGTGCAGCAGCAGCAAGAAGTCGGGCGGTGGCGACGAGGTCACGATCGGGTTCATGGGTGACCTGACCGGTGAGAACTCGGGCCTGGTGATTCCGCCCAAGCAGGGCGCGCAGCTCGCGATCGACCAGTACAACGCGACGAACCCCAAGGTCAAGATCAAGTTCAAGACCTACGACTCGCAGGGCAAGCCGGAGCAGGCGACGACCCTGGTGCAGGGCGCGATCAAGAACGACAAGATCGCGGGCCTGATCGGCCCGGCGTTCTCGGGTGAGTCGCAGGCGGTGAACCCGATCCTGAACGAGGCGAAGATCCCGTCGATCACGCCCTCGGCGACGAACGTGACGCTGGCGGACAAGGGCTGGAGCTTCTGGCACCGGGTCGTCGCGAACGACACCGTGCAGAGCGCCGGCGCGGCCCAGTTCATCTCGGACGCGCTGAAGGCCAAGAAGGTCTTCACGGTGGACGACAACCAGGACTACGGCAAGGGCCTGGCGACCGGCATCAAGACGGCCGTGACGGGCAAGGGCGCGCAGGTCCAGAGTGACTCGGTGGACGACAAGGCCACCGACTACTCGTCCACGGTCAACAAGATCAACCAGTTCAAGCCGGACGCGGTGTACTTCGGCGGCTACTACTCGGTGGCGGGGCGGCTGTTCAAGCAGCTGCGCGAGTCCGGGTTCAAGGGCGCCCTGATGTCGGGTGACGGTTCGGTCGCCGCGGGTCTGATCGAGGCCCAGGGGCAGCAGAACACCAAGAACACGTTCCTGTCCTGCGGCTGCCTGATCGACCCCGAGGGCAAGTCGAACGACAAGGCGAAGACCTTCGCGGCGGACTACAAGGCGAAGTTCGGCGCGGACGTGGCGATCTACTCGACCGAGGGCTATGACGCCGCGACGTCGTTCATCGAGGCCCTGAAGGCCGGCAAGACGTCGGCCGAGGACATCAACTCCTTCCTGAAGACCGAGAGCTTCCAGGGCGTCGGCAAGGAGATCAAGTACGACGACAAGGGCGAGCTCGCCGCGCACGACATCTTCATCTACCAGGTGTCGGGCAACAAGATCGGTCTGCTGGGCAAGGCCGACGTGGCCAAGCCCACGAGCTGAGGCTCGCGCCTCTACGGCCCCTCGTAGGAGGGGCGCCTTGACCGTGCGGGGGCGGGAGCGCCACAAGCGCTCCCGCCCCTTTTGACAAGGGCGACTCAGGTGTTCTCAGACTTCATTCATCAATTCTGGCCGTCGACGATCGACGGCCTCTCCCTCGGCGCGGTGTACGCGCTGGTGGCGCTCGGGTACACGATGGTGTACGGCGTCCTGCGGCTGATCAACTTCGCGCACGCGGACATCTTCATGGTGGGGACGTTCGCGGCGATGTGGACGGTCAAGACCATGGGCGTGTCGGACCTGGGCGGGTTCGCCCTGGTGGGCGCGATCCTCCTGTCGGCGGTCGTGGCGGGCGCCGTGTCGGGTGGTGGCGCGGTGGTGCTGGAGCTGGTCGCGTACCGGCCGTTGCGCAAACGCGGGGCGTCCCGGCTGGCGGCGCTGATCTCGGCGATCGGCGCGTCGATCGTGATCGAGCAGCTGTTCGCGACGATCGTGATCCCGCAGGTGTTCGGTCTGCCGAAGGAGAAGGGCAAGATCGCGCAGGCGTACCACTTCGTGCACCGGACGGACCTGGTCGACATCGGTCCGATCAAGATCGCGAACGACCGCATGATCATCTTCCTCGGCGCGATCCTCATCATGATCGCGCTGGACCAGTTCGTGAATCGCACGAAGCTCGGCCGCGGGATCCGGGCCACGGCCCAGGACCCGGAGAGCGCCGTGCTCATGGGTGTGAACATCGACCGGGTGGTGACCGCGACGTTCCTGGTCGGCGGCGTGATGGCCGGTGCGGCGGCGGCGCTGTACTACGCCCGGTTCGAGGAGGCGTGGTACTTCTCGGGCTTCCTGCTCGGCATCAAGGCGTTCACGGCGGCGGTGCTGGGCGGTATCGGCAACATCCGCGGCGCGCTCGTCGGCGGTGTGGTCCTCGGGCTGTTCGAGTCGTACGGCTCGAGCCTGTTCGGGTCGCAGTGGAAGGACGTGGTGGCGTTCTCGGTGCTGATCCTGGTCCTGATGTTCCGTCCCACCGGAATCCTCGGTGAGTCTCTCCAGCAGGCGCGCGCATGAGCGGCATCAAGTGGCGCCGGCAGGTTGAGTTCTTCGATGTGTTCGCTCCGGTGCGTGCCTGGTGGGCCACGGCTCCCGGCTGGCAGCGGTGGAGTGTGTACCTGCTGCTGATCGTCGGCGCGCTGCTGTTGCCGTCGCAGGTGATCGGTTCGTTCATGGCGCCGGGAGAGTCGGACTGGCCGACGATGCTGAGCGACCAGATCGGCATCTTCGTGCTGCTGGGGCTCGGCCTGAACGTCGTGGTCGGCATGGCGGGTCTGCTGGACCTGGGCTACGTGGCGTTCTACGCGGTCGGTGGGTACACGATCGCGGTCTTCGCGACGAAGTACCACTGGAGCTTCTGGGCGACGCTGGTCCTGGCGATCCTGACGGCGGCCCTGGCAGGCGTGCTGCTGGGCGCTCCGACGCTGCGGCTGCGGGGCGACTACCTGGCGATCGTGACGCTGGGGTTCGGTGAGATCGTCCGGTTGACGGCGAACAACCTGAACTACGTGAACGGGCCGCGCGGCATCCAGGGGATTCCGCACCCGCCGACGTTGACGGAGTGGACGATCCCGGGCCTGGAGGTCCAGCCGTTCAAGTACGGGCTGCTGGACTCGCGTCCGTACTACTACCTGCTGGTCTTCTTCATCGTGGTCGCGATCATCTTCGTGAAGCGGCTGGAGAGGTCCCGGGTGGGACGGGCGTGGGCGTCGATCCGCGAGGACGAGGACGCGGCGGAGCTGATGGGCGTGCCGACGTTCAAGTTCAAGCTGGCGGCGTTCGCGATCGGCGCGGCGATCGGCGGCAGCGGCGGCGTGGTGTTCGCGGCGAAGCAGACGTCGATCAACCCGGGCAGCTTCACGTTCATGGTGTCGGCGCTGGTGCTGGCGGGCGTGGTCCTCGGTGGTTCGGGCAACATCCCGGGCGTGATCGTGGGCTCGTTCCTGCTGGCGTGGCTGCCGGAGCGGTTCCGTGAGCTGTCGGACTACCGGATGCTGATCTTCGGTGTGGCGCTCGTGGCGATGATGATCTTCCGTCCGGAGGGCGTGTGGCCGTCCCGGCAGCGGAGGGCCGAGCTCGCCGAGGGCAGCGGCGGCATGGGGTCGATGGGCGCCGAGGTCGCGGGGCCGGAGACGGCCGCGGAGGTGACCAAGTGAGTGAGTCCAGGACCAAGAACGCCACGCAGGACGGCGCGCAGGCCCGGCCGGTGCTGGAGCTGCGCAAGGTCGTGATGCGCTTCGGCGGCGTCGTGGCGATCAACGAGCTGGACCTGACGATCCGTGAGGGCGAGATCTTCGCGCTCATCGGGCCGAACGGCGCGGGCAAGACCACGGTGTTCAACGTGACGACCGGGGTGTACCGGCCGACCGAGGGCGAGGTGGTCTTCGGCGGGCGGCGCATCGACGGCAAGAAGCGGTACGCCGTGACGAAGCTCGGTGTGGCGCGGACGTTCCAGAACGTCCGGCTGTTCCACAACATGACGGCGCTGGAGAACGTCATGGTGGGCGCGGACGCGCACCACCGGACGGGCGTGGCGGGCGCGGCCCTCGGGCTGCCGTGGCACCGGCGCGAGGAGCGCCGGGGCCGGGAGAAGGCCGCCGAGCTGCTGGAGTTCGTCGGTGTGGGGCATCGCGGCGGTGAGGCCGCCAAGAACCTGCCGTACGGCGACCAGCGGCGCCTGGAGATCGCGCGTGCGCTGGCGACCGATCCGCAGCTGCTGCTGCTGGACGAGCCGGCCGCGGGCATGAACCCGGCGGAGAAGGTCGAGCTGCAGGGGCTGATCCGCAAGATCCGCGACTCGGGCGTGACCGTGCTGCTGATCGAGCACGACATGAGCCTGGTGATGGGGATCAGCGACCGGATCGCGGTGGTGGACTTCGGGCAGAAGATCGCCGAGGGGCTTCCCGCCGAGATCCAGAACGACCAGCGGGTCATCGAGGCGTACCTGGGGGCTCCGGCCGATGCTTCTTGAGATCAACGACATCCACGTCCACTACGGCAAGATCGCCGCGCTGAAGGGGATCTCCGTCGAGGTCGACGAGGGCGAGATCGTCACGCTGATCGGCGCGAACGGCGCCGGGAAGACGACGACGCTGAAGACGATCTCGGGGTTGCGTCCGCTGACGTCCGGGTCGATCCGGTTCGCCGGGGCCGACATCAGCAAGATGCCGGGGCACAAGCGGGTGCTGGCGGGCATCGGGCAGTCGCCGGAGGGCCGGGGCGTGTTCCCGGGCATGACGGTGGAGGAGAACCTGCTGATGGGCGCGTACGCCCGGCGCGGGGACTTCTCCAAGGAGCTGGCCGAGGCCTACGAGCTGTTCCCGCGGCTCGCCGAGCGCAAGTCGCAGGCGGGCGGGACGATGTCCGGCGGCGAGCAGCAGATGCTGGCGATCGGCCGCGCGCTGATGGCCAAGCCGAAGGTGCTGCTGCTGGACGAGCCGTCCATGGGCCTGGCGCCGAAGCTGGTGCAGCAGATCTTCTCGATCATCGAGGAGATCAACCGGCGCGGCACGACGGTGCTGCTGGTCGAGCAGAACGCCAGCCAGGCGCTGCAGATCGCGCACCGGGCGTACGTGCTGGAGACCGGGCACGTCGTGAAGTCGGCCCCGGCCGCGGACCTGCTGGACGACCCGCAGGTGCGGGCCGCCTACCTGGGCGGCGGCGCGGACGCGCAGGTCGTCGCGCCGGCCGAGGACGCTCCGGCGGAGGACACTCCGCCGGTCGCCAAGCCGACGCTGGTGGAGGAGGAGGACGACACTTCGTCCTCCTCCTGAGCCACGGTCGTCGGACGGCCGTCGTCGCCCCTGCCCGGGGCGGCGGCGGCCGTTCCGCGTCTGCGGCCGCGGGCCGGGTCAGGACGGGAGGGGGATGTCGGCGGGCGCCGGGTCGGTGACCATGCCGACGGAGGGGGAGCCGAACAGCCGGACGGACTTCACCTTCACGCCCTTGGGCACGTCGAACCACAGGTCGAACTCGGCGCGCACGCCGGCGCCGACCGAGAGCCGGTCGGGCTGCCGCTTGACCATGGTGCTGTTGACGTCCGCGCCGATCTGGCGTCCGTCGCTGAGGACGAGCCGCTGGGCCCAGGTGTCGAAGACCTGGAGGTCGCGACCGGTGTTCACGCACAGCAGCCGGATCCGGACGAACTGCCCCTTCGGCTTCATCTCCGCGTGCGTGCCGAGGATCGTGCTGATCCCGTCGGTGTAGGTGACGACCGTGAACCGCATGTCGCTGCTCTGCCCGGTGCGGTTCTTCTGGACCTTCTCGCCGTCGCGGAGCTTCTCGGAGGGCAGCGTGTAGCCGCTGTCCTTGTGCTGTGAGCAGCCCTGGAGCGAGGAGCCGAGCAGCGCCGCCGCGATCAGACCGGCGACACCCGCCTTGCGCGCCCTCCCGGACCCGCGCGTCCTGTCAGACGCGTGCGCCCCGTCGGCTCTGCCGGCCGTACCGGACCTCCCGGACCTCGGGGGCATGACGGTCGTGAGCGGTCGCACCGGGCGCATGCCCTGACGGTAAGCGGGCGCTTCGCGGCCGTGAAGGCCCGCCGGGATTCGCAACCGAATCGCAACCGGTGAACGGCGGACGGGGGTGTCATCGCACTTCGGAGTGTGCCGTCACCGCCTCCCGGGGCGGGATGCCGGCGTGTCTCCGGGCGGAACGTCGTTGGCCCGAGGCCACCTTTGGGGCCGCAACGCGTCCTCGCGGACGCGTGCGTTGTCTACTCGGTGGCCTCGGGCCTTCCAATCCACGTTACCGACCCGGCCATACCCGCCGCAAAGGAAGCGCCGGTACTGAGCGATCTTTCTCATCCGGGAGCCGCCCGGCCACCGGGATCGCCGGACGGGAGGCGGGAGGGGTCAGCTCTGGGGGGCGTCGCGGAGCATGCAGGTCAGCCGGGCCGTGCAGACGCGGCGGTCCTTGTCGTCGCTGATCACGATCTCGTAGGTCGCCAGGGTCCTCCCGCCGTGCACCAGGGTCGCCACGCCGGTGACGAAACCCGAGGTCGCCGCCCGGTGGTGGGTGGCGTTGATCTCAATTCCGACCGCGATCCGGCCCTCTCCGGCGTGCAGCGCCGAGCCGACCGACCCGAGCGTCTCGGCCAGCACGCAGGACGCGCCGCCGTGCAGCAGCCCGTACGGCTGGGTGTTGCCCTTCACCGGCATCCGGCCCACCACGCGCTCCGGAGAGGCCTCCAGGTACTCGATCCCCATGGACGTGGCCAGATCGCCGGTCATGTCCAGGCCGCCCAGGTCCACGCCGTGCTCGCCGGCGACGACCCGATGCTCCTCCGTCACAGAGCCTCCCTCGAACTGTCGTAGGCGCAGACTAGAGTCCTGGTGTGGCGACCCAAGCACCGACCCCTGACAAGCACGACCGGCTCCTGCTGCTCGACGGGCACTCCCTGGCCTACCGGGCGTTCTTCGCGCTGCCGGTGGAGAACTTCAACACCACCGACGGGCAGCCCACCAACGCGGTGTACGGCTTCACCTCGATGCTCATCAACGTCATGCGCGACGAGCAGCCGACGCACATCGCGGTGGCCTTCGACCGGTCCGAGCCGACGTTCCGGCACGAGCAGTACGACGAGTACAAGGCGGGCCGGGCCAAGACGCCGGACGAGTTCCGCTCCCAGGTCTCGCTGATCTTCGAGGTGCTGGACGCGCTGCGCATCCCGCGCATGTCCGTGGCGGGCTTCGAGGCCGACGACATCATCGCCACCCTCGCGACCCAGGCGTCCGCGCGCGGCATGGAGACCCTCGTCGTCACCGGTGACCGGGACGCCTTCCAGCTGGTCGACGAGCACGTCACCGTGCTGTACCCGATCCGCGGCGTGTCCGAGCTCGCCCGCATGGACCCGGCCGCCGTCGAGGGCAAGTACGGCGTCCCGCCCGAGCGGTACCGCGAGCTCGCCGCGCTCGTCGGCGAGTCCAGCGACAACCTGCCGGGCGTCCCCGGCGTCGGCCCGAAGACCGCCGCCAAGTGGCTCGCCAAGTACGGCGACCTCGACGCGCTGGTCGCGAGGGTGGACGAGATCAAGGGCAAGGCGGGCGACAACCTGCGCGAGCACCTGGCCGGCGTCCTGCGCAACCAGCAGATCAACGAGCTCGACCGCGAGGTCGCCCTCGAGCGGACGCCCGACCTGCTCCAGATGGGCCAGTGGGACCGCGAGGAGATCCACACCCTGTTCGACTCGCTCCAGTTCCGGGTGCTGCGCGAGCGGCTCTACGCCTCGCTCACCACCGCCGAGCCCGAGGCCGACGAGGGCTTCGACATCGAGCTGGACGTCCTGGAGCCCGGCGCGCTCGGCGCCTGGCTCGAGGCCAACGCCCCCGCCGGTGAGCGCACCGGCCTCGCCGTCACCGGCTCCTGGGGTCGCGGCACGGGCGAGATCACCGCGCTCGCCGTCGCGTCCCGCGAGGGCCCGGCCGTCCACCTCGACCCGGCCGAGCTGGTCGAGGACGACGAGCGCGCCCTGGCCGCCTGGCTCGCCGACCCGTCCCGTCCGAAGGCCGTGCACGACGTCAAGGGGCCGACGCTGGCGCTCGCCGCGCGCGGCCTGGCCCTCGACGGCGTCACCACCGACACCGCCCTGGCCGCCTACCTGGCGCTGCCCGGCCAGCGCACCTTCGACCTCGCCGACCTCGTGCTGCGCTACCTGCACCGCGAGCTGACCAACGAGACCGAGGACACCGGACAGCTCACCCTCGACGGGTCCGGCGAGGAGGAGGCCGCGCAGGAGCTCGCCGTCCGCGCCCGCGCCGTCGCCGAGCTCGCCGACGTGCTGGACGACGACCTCGAGCGGCGCGGCGCGACCCGGCTGCTGCACGACGTCGAGCTGCCGCTCACCCGTGTCCTGGCCGACATGGAGCGGGCGGGCATCGCCGTCGACGCCGACCACCTGGCGTCGCTGTCGGCGTCCCTCGGCGGGCAGGTCAAGGAGCAGGAGCAGGCCGCGCACGAGGCGGTCGGGCACGAGTTCAACCTCGGCTCGCCCAAGCAGGTGCAGCAGGTGCTGTTCGAGGAGCTCGGGCTCCCCAAGACCAAGCGCACCAAGACCGGCTACACCACCGACTCCGAGGCCCTGACGAACCTGCTGGCCAAGGAGGGGCACCCCGTCCTGGAGCGCATCCTGCGGTGGCGCGAGGTCGCGAAGCTGAAGTCGATCGTCGACTCGCTCATCCCGATGCTGGACGACGCGGGCCGCATCCACACCACGTTCAACCAGATGGTCGCGGCCACCGGACGGCTCTCGTCCACCGACCCGAACCTGCAGAACATCCCGATCCGCACGGCCGAGGGCCGGCAGATCCGCGAGGCGTTCGTCGTCGGCGGCGGCTACGAGTCGCTGCTCACCGCCGACTACAGCCAGATCGAACTGCGGATCATGGCGCACCTGTCCGGGGACGAGGCGCTGCTCGAGGCGTTCAACTCCGGCGCCGACTTCCACACCATCACCGCGTCCCGCGTGTTCGGCCTGCCGCCCGAGCAGATCACCTCCGAGCTGCGCGCCCGCATCAAGGCGATGAACTACGGCCTGGCCTACGGGCTGTCCGCCTACGGCCTGTCGCAGCAGCTGCGCATCGCCGTGGACGAGGCCCGCCAGCTGATGGACGAGTACTTCGAGCAGTTCGGCGGGATCCGCGACTACCTCGCCAACGTCGTCGACCAGGCCCGCCGCGACGGCTACACCGAGACCATCCTCGGCCGCCGCCGCTACCTGCCCGACCTGAACTCCGACAACCGGCAGCGCCGCGAGATGGCCGAGCGGATGGCCCTGAACGCGCCGATCCAGGGGTCGGCCGCCGACATCGTCAAGGTCGCAAGCCTCGACGTCGACCGGGCGCTCCGCGACCGGGGCCTGCGCTCGCGCATGCTCCTGCAGGTCCACGACGAACTGGTCATCGAGGTCGCCCCGGGCGAGCTCGACGACCTGAAGTCCCTCGTCGCCGAGCAGATGGCGGGCGCCTACGACCTGCGCGCCCCGCTGTCGGTCTCCATGGGCACCGGCCGCACCTGGCAGGACGCCGCCCACTAGGCGCCCCGTCCACCCGCCGCCCGCCGCCGCTCCGCCCGTCTCAGGAGCGAGCGGCGGGCTCTGTCGTCTGTGGAGCACGGGACCACCGTCCACCGGGGGGACGGGGTGGTTTCTTTTGTGTTCCTTTGGTGTTTCGTGGCCGGACCGGGGGAGGGGCGCGGGCTTAAGGTAGATCACTCGGATAGGTACTCCTTGTCCGTGCCCGCGTAGGTTTCGACCGACGGGAGGCTCGTGCCGCTCCTCCACAAGATCGCCGGAATCGTGGTCGTCTGCGCCCTGGTGCTCGGGCTGGCGTTCCAGGAATACCGGCCGCGCCACGCCCACCACGCCGCCACCACGGGGTCCCAGAAGAAGGCCCCCGCCGACGCGTCGTCCGCGCGTCCCCCGACCCCGACGCCCAGCGGGGCGCCCTCGTCCCCGCCCGCGCCGGGATCCCCCTCCGCGACGCCGACCGGGGACGCGATCCCCGCCGCCGCGCCCGCGGCCGTCCAGGCGAAGGCCAACGAGCTGGGGCAGGTCCCGGTGTTCATGTACCACCGGATCATGAAGCACCCGCTGGCGTCGCTCGACCGCTCGACCAAGGAGCTGTACACCGAGCTGACCCGGCTGGCGAAGACGGGCTACTACCCGATCACCGCCGCCGAGTTCGCGTCCGGACGGCTCGACGTCCCGCTCGGGAAGCACCCGGTCGTGCTGACCTTCGACGACAGCACCCCCGGCCAGTTCTCGCTGGACGCGCAGGGGAACCCGGCCCCCGACACCGCCGTCGCGATCATCCAGCAGGTCGCGCGCGAGCAGCCCGGGTTCCGGCCGGTCGCGACGTTCTACTGCAACGCCGACCTGTTCGCGCTCGGCCCGCGCGCCGCCGAGGGCCTGCGCTGGCTGATCCGCAACGGGTTCGAGGTCGCCAACCACACGGTCACCCACCCCGACCTGCGGACGCTGGGCAAGGCCGGCGTCCAGAAGGAGATCGCGGGCATGGAGGACAAGCTGTTCTCCCTGACCGGCCAGCACACCACGACCTTCGCGTACCCGTTCGGGTCGATCCCGCACAACCGGACCTGGGCGCAGCGCGAGGACGGTAAATATTCCTTCCAGATCGTGTTCCTCGCCGGATGGAAGCCGTCCGAGTCGCCGTTCGACAAGGTGTTCGACCGGTGGGCGGCCACCCGCATCCGGTCCGAGGGGAAGATCAAGGAGAACGACTGCCGGACGTTCTGCTCGACCGCCTGGCTGGACTGGCTGGACGCGCACCCGCAGGAGCGCTACACCTCCGACGGCGACCCGGGAACCGTGACCTTCCCCAAGACGTTCGAGAAGAGACTGGCCAAGCAGTACCGTCCCTACGCGCGCGAATACTGATCGTCTGGAACGCGCCCGGGGCATCGCCCGAAACGCCTGCGGGGGAGGGGGTCCGGCCCCTCCGGCCGCTCGCGGCGGGACGGGTCCCGGGCTCGTTCAGCAGGTGGGGGCCGCCCCCGCGGATTGACCTGAGCGCCCTGGTCCCATATTCTGATCGCTGCGCTGTGGGCTTGTGCGGCTTCGGACGGAGCAGGCTCGCGCTCGGTCAGGTCGTCGACTTCGGTTCGTTCTCGACGCGGGTTCTCCGGAATCCGTGTCTCCTCCGGTCCTCGGCAGGGCGGAAAAGAGCCCTCCGCGCGTGTATTGACACCTCTCAATGTCCGTATCCGGAGTCAGCCGACACATGACGAGCAGCACCGAGGCCACCTCGACCACCCCGCAGGTAGCGGTCAACGACATCGGGTCTGAGGAAGCGTTCCTCGCCGCGATCGACGAGACCATCAAGTACTTCAACGACGGCGACATCGTCGAAGGCACCGTTGTCAAGGTCGATCGGGATGAAGTCCTCCTCGACATCGGCTACAAGACCGAAGGTGTCATCCCGTCCCGTGAGCTCTCCATCAAGCACGACGTCGACCCCAACGAGGTCGTCGCCGTCGGAGACCACGTCGAGGCCCTCGTCCTCCAGAAGGAGGACAAGGAGGGTCGCCTGATCCTGTCCAAGAAGCGCGCCCAGTACGAGCGCGCCTGGGGCACGATCGAGAAGATCAAGGACGAGGACGGCATCGTCACCGGAACGGTCATCGAGGTCGTCAAGGGCGGCCTCATCCTCGACATCGGCCTCCGGGGCTTCCTCCCCGCGTCGCTGGTCGAGATGCGCCGTGTCCGCGACCTCCAGCCCTACGTGGGCCGCGAGCTCGAGGCCAAGATCATCGAGCTGGACAAGAACCGCAACAACGTGGTCCTGTCCCGCCGCGCCTGGCTCGAGCAGACCCAGTCCGAGGTCCGCCAGACCTTCCTCAACACGCTCCAGAAGGGCCAGGTCCGCAAGGGCGTGGTCTCGTCGATCGTCAACTTCGGCGCGTTCGTCGACCTCGGCGGCGTCGACGGTCTGGTGCACGTCTCCGAGCTGTCCTGGAAGCACATCGACCACCCCTCCGAGGTCGTCGAGGTCGGCCAGGAGGTCACGGTCGAGGTCCTGGACGTCGACATGGAGCGCGAGCGCGTCTCCCTGTCGCTCAAGGCGACCCAGGAAGACCCGTGGCAGCAGTTCGCCCGCACCCACCAGATCGGCCAGGTCGTTCCGGGCCGCGTCACCAAGCTGGTGCCGTTCGGCGCGTTCGTCCGGGTCGAGGAGGGCATCGAGGGCCTGGTCCACATCTCCGAGCTGGCCGAGCGCCACGTGGAGATCCCGGAGCAGGTCGTCCAGGTCGGCGACGAGATCTTCGTGAAGATCATCGACATCGACCTCGAGCGTCGCCGCATCAGCCTGTCCCTCAAGCAGGCCAACGAGGGCGCCGCGGCCATGGAGGAAGAGGACTTCGACCCGACCCTCTACGGCATGCCCGCCGAGTACGACGACCAGGGCAACTACAAGTACCCCGAGGGCTTCGACGCCGACACCGGCGAGTGGCTCGAGGGCTACGACACCCAGCGTGAGACCTGGGAGCGTCAGTACGCCGAGGCCCGCTCCCGGTTCGACGCGCACCGCAAGCAGATCGAAGAGGCCCGCAAGGCCGAGGCCGAGGCGGAGGGCGCCCCGGCGTCGTCCGAGGGGGCGGAGACCTCCTACAGCGGTGGCGCCGAGACCGAGACCACCGGTGGCGCGCTCGCGACCGACGAGGCCCTCGCCGCTCTGCGCGAGAAGCTGTCCGGCGGCCAGTGACCCACTGACCGCCAGGGGCCCGCAAGGCCCCCGGTGACCGCCTGACCGCGGCCGGAGAGATCCCCAGGGATCCCTCCGGCCGCGGCTTTTCCATGCCCGCCTCCGGACGCCCTCCGGCCCGCCCGCCGGCTTCACGCCTCGTCCAGCGGGCGGACGGAATGTCGGTTATGGTGCTGTGCTGCGACGGTCGGGGCGTCACGTCGCGAGGGGACGCGGGTGTCTGGGACACTGGTGGTCTCCGGGAGGGAACGGCGTGCGCCACCCCGCGTGGGACTCCCGCGCCGCCGGCCGCGCCGAGCGCGTCCCTCCCCTCCCCGCCCACCCGTATCCGGTTCGTCCCCCGGGAGCATCTGTTCCATTGGCCAGTACAGACGCCTCGACCACCGCAGGCAGCACCACCGGAAACAGCGCCGGAGGCGGCGCGAGCGGGCCGTCCCTGGTTCCGCAGGGCCCGGCACGGCTCGCCCTGATCGGCGTCACCACCGCCGTCCTCGCGCAGACCTTCCGGTTCGCGCTGCCCCAGCTCAACCACTTCGCCGACGACGCCGGGGCGGCCGTGGCCGCGCCCGTCGTGGTGGCGGTCTTCCTCGCCGGGTTCCTCGCGCCGCTGGTGCGGCGCGTGGCCGGGCCGAGCGGGCTGCTGGCGACCGGCGTCGGGGCGCTGCTGCTGGTGCGGCTGCTCGCCCAGGCGCTCACCCCGCAGACCTGGCTGGCGCTGGTCGGCGTCGCGGTCGGGGCGCTCGCGGTCACCGCCCTCTACGAGGGCGCGCGCGGGCTGTCCGGCGTCGGGTTCGCCACCGCGGCCGTCGCGGGCCTGTCGGTCGACACGGCCGTCCGGGTCGCGTTCGCCACGTGGGACCCTGTGTGGCGGTCCGGGATCGGGCCGTGGCTGGTCTGCCTGGTGTTCGTCGCGCTCGGCGCGCTCGCCCTGTACCGGGAGCTGTCGTCGGGCGCCGTCGAGGCGCCCGGCGTGTCCTGGCGGGACGCCCTGGGCGCGGCCGCGTTCGGGCCGTTCATGGCGCTGCAGGTGCTGGTGCTGTCCAGCCCCGCGTTCGTCGCCTCGTCCGGCTGGAAGTCGCTGACCATCGCGCACGTGATCGTCGTGGTCGGGCAGGGGCTGGCGCTGGCGTTCCTGGCGTCCGGGCTGGCCGTGCGCGCGGTGCCGGGCGGCGTCGCGGTGCTCGGCGGGACGCTGCTGGGCGTCGGCGCGGCCGCGATCGCCGGGACGTACGCGGTGAACGGCATCGAGGTCGTCCCCGTCGTGATCATCGGGCAGGTGCTCGCGGCGTGGCTGCTGGCCGTGGCGTCCCGGGCGCCGCTGCGCCGCGCCGGGCACGGCGGGTCGGTCTGGCGGATCGACGTCGGCGCGGCCCTCGGCGGGCTGCTGGTCGGCGTCATCCTGATCTCCTACCAGGTGAGCGCGCTGCGGCCGCTGCCGTTCCCGAACAACGCGCTGCCCGGCCTGGCCGGGATCCTGCTCGGGGCGCTGGCCGCGATCACCGCCGCGCGCGGCGGGCCGCTGCCCGCGCGCGCCCCGCAGCGGGCCCTGACCGCGGGCGGCGCCGCGCTCGCCCTGCTGCTCGGCACGCTGGTGTTCAGCATGGCCGCGCCGTCCCGGGACGCCAAGGCCGCGCCCGCCGGGGGCCAGGTCAAGCTGGTCAGCTACAACATCCACGACGCGGTCGACCGGCACGGACGGCTCGACCCCGAGGCCGTCGCGCGGACGCTGGAGACCCGGCACGCCGACGTGATCCTGCTCCAGGAGGCGGGCCGCGGCTCGCTGCTGTCCGGCACGACCGACGTGGGCGTGTGGCTGTCCCGGCGGCTCGGCATGAAGCTGCTGTGGGGTCCGGCCGCCGACGGCCAGTTCGGCAACGCGATCCTGACCTCGCTGCCGGTCGAGCGGTCCGGCATCGGCCGGATGCCGCGCGGCGACTGGTCGCAGATCCGCGGGTACGTGTGGGCGAAGCTGAAGGTCGGGTCGTCCACCCTGGACGTGTGGTCCACGCACCTGGAGGACGGCGACGACCAGGGCGGCGAGCGGCTCCGCGAGGTGTCGGCGCTGCTGCGCGCCTGGGGCGGCGGCCCGCGCACGGTGATCGGCGGCGACTTCAACGCCGGGCCGGGCGCGGACGAGATCGACCGGATGAGCGACGGCACCGGGCTGCGCAGCGCGGCGACCGGCGGGGACGCCTCGCCGACGACGTCCGACGGCGAGCGGACCGACTGGATCTTCGGCACCGACGACCTCACCTTCTCCGGCTACCAGGTCGCCCCGGCCGGGTACGGCCACTACCCGGTCGCGGTCACCGTCCGCGTCGGCGGCTGACGGCGGTGACCGGCCCCGTTCCCGCGCCGTCCCGTCCCGTCCCGGCGCGGGGGCGTCCCGGAGCGGGGGACGCGGCGCCGGCCCGGATCGCCGCGCAGGCCGCCCGCGAGCAGCGCCGGGCGGTCGCCGACCACGTGATCGACAATTCCGGGTCGATGGACTCGCTGGACGCCCGGGTCGCCGAGACCTGGGCCGATCTGACCCGCCGCGCCGCCGCGGGCTGAGCACTTTGGAGGGCACGCCGATGCAGGTCGTCTGGGCCACCGGTCAAGGTAGTCCGCAGCGCCGGAACGAGGACTTCGTGGCGGCCGCGCCGGGGGCCGCCGTCGTGCTGGACGGCCGCGGTTTCCCGCTCGGCACCGACCTGGGCTGCGAGCACGGCATCGCCTGGTACTCCCGCTCGCTGGGCACCCGGCTGCTCGCCCGGATCCTGGACGGTCTCGGCGACGCGCCGCAGGCCGGAGCGCCGGTCGGGCCGCCCGAGGGCGCGCACCGGTCCGGGAACCGCCCGCTGGTGGCCCGGCTCGCGGGCGCGATCGCCGACGTCGCGGCGGCCCACCGGGCGACCTGCGACCTGGCGCACCCGTACACGCCCTCCGCGACCGTGATGGCCGTCCGGGTGCGCGGGGACGTGCTCGACTACCTGGTGCTGGCCGATTCGACCCTGCTGCTGGACGGGCCGCGCGGCGTCGAGGCGGTCATCGGCGGCCGGGGCTTCGCCGCCGGGGACCCGTCGGTCGCCGAGCAGGCGATCACCGGGACCGTCCCGCTGGCGGATCTGCGCGGCGTCATGCTGCTGACCGACGGCGCGAGCCGCCTGGCCGACATGTTCCACCACACCGACTGGGCGGGGCTGACGCGGTTCGTCCGGGAGGAGGGCCCGGAGGCGCTCATCGCGCGCACGCGCAAGGTCGAGGCCACCGACCCGGAAGGCGTCCGATGGCCGCGGACCAAGCCGTCCGATGACGCCACGGTCGCTCTGCTGGAGGTACTGGGCGGTATGTGATCCTCCGCGCGCGGTCCGGCGCGGCGGGCCTGCTGGTGGACCTGGTGGTCCACGGGGAGGAGCGGTCGATCCCGGCGGCGATCTCCCGGACGGTGTACCGGATCGTCCAGGAGGCCCTGACCAACGTCCACAAGCACGCGGGCAAGGCCGTACGGGGCGGTCCGGCCGCCGCGGAGGGTGGGCCGGGACTGCCCCGCGCCGTTAGGGTTCCCGTATGAGCACCCTGGAGGTCCGGGTCGACCGGGCCCTGCCCGAGGACGCGGGAGAGATCCTGACCGTCCAGCGCGCCGCCTATGTCGGTGAGGCGCAGCTGTACGGGGATCCGTTCATCCCGCCGCTGGTCGAGTCGGTGGAGCAGGTGCACAAGGCCCTGACCGGCGGCGTGACGGTGCTCAAGGCGGTGCTGGACGACCGGATCATCGGGGTCGTCCGCGCCCAGTTCAGCGACCACACCTGCCTGGTCGGACGGCTCGCCGTGGTCCCCGATCAGCAGGGCCGTGGTGTGGGGCGGCGCCTGATGGACGCGCTGGAGGCGGAGGTCACCGGACGCGCCACCTCGTGCGTCCTGTTCACCGGCCACCTCAGCGAGGCCAACCTGCGGCTCTACCGCAGCCTGGGCTACAGCGAGACGCACCGGGAGCGGGTGGCGGCGCACCTGACGTTCGTCCACATGCGCAAACACCTGGAACCGGCGCCCGCCGCCGACCGCGCCTGACGTCCGCCCGGCAGGACGGGCCTGACGGTCGGGGAGAACGGGCCTGACGGTCGGGCGGGGCGGGCCGGTAGGCTCTGGCGCGTGCTGAAAGTGGGACTCACCGGCGGAATCGGTGCGGGTAAGAGCGAGGTGTCGCGGCGGCTCGCCGAACGCGGCGCCGTGGTGATCGACGCGGACCGGATCGCCCGGGAGGTCGTCGAACCCGGCACGCCCGGCCTGGCCGCCGTGGTCGACGAGTTCGGCCCCGAGGTGCTGACCGCGGACGGCCGGATGGACCGGGAGAAGGTCGGCGGGATCGTGTTCGCCGACCCCGACCGGCTCGCCGCGCTGAACGGGATCGTCCACCCGCTGGTCGGGGAGCGGATGCAGGAGCTCATGGACGTCGCCCCGGACGACGCGATCGTCGTCTACGACGTCCCGCTGCTGGCCGAGAACAACCTCGCCGCGATGTACGACGTGGTGATCGTCGTGGACGCGCCCGTGGAGCTCCAGGTCGAGCGGCTCCTCACGAACCGGGGCATGACCGAGGACGCCGCGCGCGCCCGGATCGCCGCGCAGGCCACCCGCGAGCAGCGCCGGGCGGTCGCCGACCACGTGATCGACAACTCCGGCTCGATGGACGAGCTGGACGCCCGGATCACCGAGATCTGGGCCGACCTGACCCGCCGCGCCGCCACCGCCGTCTGACCCGCCGCCGCCCGAGCCCGCCGTGCGGCGCGGGCCGACCCTTTCGAGGATGTGTCGATGCAGGTCACCTGGGCCACCGATCAGGGCAGTCCGCAGCGCCGGAACGAGGACTTCGTGGTGGCCGCGCCGGGGGCCGCCGTCGTGCTGGACGGCTGCGGCCTGCCGCTCGGCGCGGACCTGGGCTGCGTGCACGGCACCGCCTGGTACGCGCGCTCGCTCGGCACCCGGCTGCTCGCCAGGCTGACCGACGGCCTCGGCGACGCGCCGCAGGCGGGACCGCCGGTCGGGCCGCCCGAGGGCGCGCACGCGCCCGGGCACCGGCCGCTCGTCGCCCGGCTCGCCGGGGCGATCTCCGACGTCGCGGAGTCCCACCGGGCGACCTGCGACCTGGCCCACCCGAACTCGCCCGCCGCGACCGTCCTGGCCGTCCGGGTGCGCGGGGACCTGCTCGACTACCTGGTGCTGGCCGACTCGACGCTGCTGCTGGACGGCATGCGGGGCGTCCAGGAGATCACCGGTGGGCCGGTCTGGGCCTCCACCGACCCGGGCATCGTCGAGGAGGCGATCACCGGGACCGTCCCGCTGGCGGAGCTGTGGAGCGTCCTGCTGCTGACGGACGGCGCGACCCGGCTCGCCGACATGTTCGGCGAGTCCGACTGGGCGGGGCTGGCGCGGATCGTCCGGGAGGAGGGCCCGGAGGCGCTCATCGCGCGCACGCGCGAGGTCGAGGCGACCGACCCGCAGGTCGTCCGGTGGCCGCGGAGCAAGCCGTTTGACGACGCCACGGTCGCGTTGGTGGGCTTCTCGGGCGTTATGTGAATCTCTGGGGGATATCACCTGGAGCATCAGATCCTCCCCTCATGTCGCTATAAGCTCGGCGCATGGACTTGCGGGGGTGGTGGACGACGTCGTGGCCGTCGCGCCGGTCCCGGGTCCTGGACGTCTCGCTGGCGGCCGGCGCGTCCGTCCTGGACGGCGCGATCATGTGGGCGGAGACCTCGAAGTCGTACTGGCTGCCCGGCTACGGCGTCGCCCTGGTCTCCGCGCTCCTGGCGTTCGGGCTGGTCGCGCGCCGGCACTACCCCGTGCAGATCGCCCTGGTCTCCCTGGTCGTGGGGACGGCGGCGGGCGGCGGCCCGATCACGGGGCTGATCGGCCTGTACTCGCTGGGGGCGTACGCCGCGTCCCGCTGGACGGCCATCGCGATCGCCGCGACCAGCTACGCGGTGTTCCTGATCGTCCCGTCGCCGGGCGGCGGGAACGACTCGTCCGCGGCGAACGCCACGTTCGGGCTGCTGTTCACCTCGTTCCCGGTGATCCTCGGCATGTACATGGGGGCGCGCAAGCAGCTGCTGGTGTCCCTGCAGGAACGGGCGTCCCGGCTGGAGCGGGAGCAGCACCTGCTCCTCGAGCGCGCCCGCGCGGAGGAGCGCACCCGGATCGCGCGTGAGATGCACGACGTGGTCGCCAACCGGGTCAGCGTCATGGTCGTCCACGCGGGGGCGCTGCGGGCCGTGGCCGCCCGGGACCCGGAGCGGGCCGCCCAGACCGCGACCGTGATCGGCGACATGGGCCGGCAGGCGCTGGAGGAGCTGCGGCAGGTGATCGGCGTCCTGCGGCAGGGCGAGGGCGAGCTCGCCTCCGCCGATCCCGACCTGGGCGACGTCCGCGACCTGGTCGGGCAGTCGGGCGCGGCCGGGCTCCTGGTGGACCTGGTGGTCTACGGGGAGGAGCGGCCGGTGCCGGCGGCGATCTCCCGGACGGTGTACCGGATCGTCCAGGAGGCCCTGACCAACGTCCACAAGCACGCGGGCGGGGCGTCCACGCGGGTGGACGTGCGGCTCCCGCCGGACGCCGTGGAGGTCTCGGTCGTCAACCGGGCCGCCCCCGAGGGGGCCGCCGGGCACGGCCTGCCCAGCGGCGGGAACGGCCTGATCGGCCTGCGGGAACGGGTCGTGGCGCTCGGCGGCCACTTCGAGGCGGGGCCCAGCCGGGACGGCGGTTTCGCCGTCCGGGCCAGGCTTCCCGTTCCGACCTCCTGACCTGCGGAAATAGTTCGGGGCCGCAGATTGTCGTACCCCCTACGTAGAGTGGGTTGGCCGGGTTCGCTCATGACCCGGCCCAAGGTAGATCTTCGGGGGTAAGGCCAGATGCGACCGGTCACCGACCTGCAGCGCAAGGTAGCGCCGTTCGAGGTCGTCAGCGACATGACGCCGTCCGGCGACCAGCCGCAGGCCATCGCCCAGCTCGAGACGCGGGTCGGGCGCGGCGACAAGGACACGGTGCTGCTCGGCGCGACCGGCACCGGCAAGACCGCCACGGTCGCCTGGCTGGTGGAGAAGCTCCAGCGGCCCATCCTGGTCATGCAGCCGAACAAGACGCTCGCCGCCCAGTTCGCCAACGAGCTGCGCGAGATGATGCCGCACAACGCGGTCGAGTACTTCGTCTCGTACTACGACTACTACCAGCCCGAGGCGTACATCCCGCAGACCGACACCTACATCGAGAAGGACTCCTCGATCAACGACGAGGTGGACCGGCTGCGGCACTCGGCCACCAACTCGCTGCTGACCCGCCGCGACACCGTCGTGGTCGCGTCGGTGTCCTGCATCTACGGCCTCGGCACGCCCCAGGAGTACGTCGACCGCATGGTCCGGCTCCGCGTCGGCCAGCAGATCGAGCGGGACGACCTGCTCCGCCGCCTGGTCGAGATGCAGTACAGCCGCAACGACCTGTCGTTCACCCGCGGCACCTTCCGGGTCCGCGGCGACACGGTCGAGATCATCCCGCAGTACGAGGAGCTCGCCGTCCGGATCGAGATGTTCGGCGACGAGATCGAGAAGCTCGCCACCCTGCACCCCCTGACCGGCGAGGTCCTCACCGAGGACGAGGAGATCTACGTCTTCCCCGCCTCGCACTACGTCGCCGGGCCCGAGCGCATGGAGCGGGCGATCGGCGCCATCGAGGCCGAACTCGAGACGACGCTCGCCGACATGGAGCGGCGCGGCAAGATGCTCGAGGCGCAGCGGCTGCGCATGCGCACCACCTACGACATCGAGATGATGCGGCAGGTCGGCACCTGCTCGGGCATCGAGAACTACTCGCGGCACATCGACGGCCGTGAGCAGGGCACGGCCCCCAACACCCTGATCGACTTCTTCCCGGAGGACTTCCTCCTGGTCATCGACGAGTCGCACCAGACCGTCCCGCAGATCGGCGCGATGTACGAGGGCGACGCGTCCCGCAAGCGAATGCTGGTCGAGCACGGCTTCCGGCTGCCGTCGGCGATGGACAACCGGCCGCTGAAGTGGGAGGAGTTCCTCGAGCGCATCGACCAGACCGTCTACCTGTCGGCGACCCCCGGCCCCTACGAGCTGGGCCGCTCCAAGGGCGACGTCGTCGAGCAGGTCATCCGGCCGACCGGGCTGGTCGACCCCGAGGTGATCGTCAAGCCCACCCAGGGCCAGATCGACGACCTGGTGCACGAGATCCGGGTGCGCACCGAGAAGGACGAGCGCGTCCTGGTCACCACCCTCACCAAGAAGATGGCCGAGGATCTCACCGACTACCTGCTCGAACTCGGCGTCCAGGTCCGCTACCTGCACAGCGAGGTCGACACCCTGCGCCGCATCGAGCTGCTGCGCGAGCTGCGCGCGGGCGAGTTCGACGTCCTGGTCGGCATCAACCTGCTGCGCGAGGGCCTCGACCTGCCCGAGGTGTCGCTGGTGGCCATCCTGGACGCCGACAAGGAGGGCTTCCTGCGCTCCGAGACGTCACTGATCCAGACCATCGGACGCGCCGCCCGCAACGTGTCCGGCCAGGTGCACATGTACGCCGACCGGGTGACGCCGTCCATGGAGCGGGCCATCGAGGAGACCAACCGGCGCCGCGCCAAGCAGGAGGCGTACAACACCGAGCACGGCATCGAGCCGACGGCGCTCCGCAAGAAGATCGCCGACATCCTCGACTCGCTCGCCCGCGAGGACGCCGACACCGAGACCCTGATCGGCGGCGCGGGCCGCCAGCAGTCCCGCGGCAAGGCCCCCGTCCCCGGCCTGGCGTCCCGCCGCGAGGCCGGCCGCCACGCCGCCGACCTGGTCGGCGAGCGTCCGCGCGAGGAGCTGGAGTCGCTCATCGAGCAGATGACCGAGCAGATGCACCAGGCCGCGACCGACCTCCAGTTCGAGCTCGCCGCCCGCCTCCGCGACGAGATCAAGGAGCTCAAGCGCGAACTCCGCGAGATGAAGGAGGCCGGCGTCAAGTAACCCGCGGCCGTGGGCGGGAGGCACACGGCAGTGCGCCCGCTCGCCGCCGCCCGAAGCGGCGCTGGGCGGCGGAGCAGGCGGGGCGGCGGTGTCGGCGTTCGGGAGTCGTCCGTTGTTCGGCGGTAGCGTGGCGGGATGTCGTTCGTGTCGCCGCCCTCCGGGATGTCGTCTTCGTCCTCCGGGGCGTCACCGTCGCCGTATCCGCTGGAGGAGCGGGTGCCGGGGTGCCTGGTCGGCGGGGCGGTCGGGACGGCGCTGGGGATGCCCGTCGAGGGGGTCTCGCTGGACGGGATCCGGCGGCGGTACGGGCCGTCCGGGCTGACGGACCTCGTGGACGGGCGGGCGCCCGCCGGGGCGATCTCCGGGGACGCGCAGCTGATGATGCTGACCGCGTACGGGCTGGTGCAGGCGTCGGTGCGGGCCAGGAGCCGCGGCATCGGCGGCGCGGCGCTCGGGCTGCTGCAGGTGGCGTACCTGGAGTGGCTGAAGGGGCAGGGCGAGACCGTCCCGGATCAGGGCGGACTGGCAGGTGGCTGGCTGCTGTCGGTTCCCGCGGTCACCGCACGGCGGAGCCCCGGGCGGACGCTGGTGTCGGCGCTGCACAAGGCCGCCGAACGGCGCGATCCGGGCCGGCCGCTCGGCACGGTGGACGAGCCGATCAACGACTCCAAGGGCTGCGGCGGCGTGACCCGTACCGCGCCCTGCGGTTTCTCCCCGGTCAGCGCGCGGTACGCGTTCAAGCTGGGCCGGGACGCGGCGGCGCTCACCCACGGACATCCCAGCGGGCACCTGCCGGGCGGTGTGCTCGCCGCGACCGTCTGGGGGCTCGTCCACGGGCGGTCGCTCCCGGACGCCCTGGCCGTCGCGCGCGGCGAACTGGCGAACCATCCCGGGCACGAGGAGACCGCGCGGGCCCTCGACGTCGCGACGGCGCTGGTCGGGGAAGGGGAGCCGACGCCGGAGCGGGCCGAGTCGCTCGGCCGGGGCTGGATGGGCGAGGAGGCCCTCGCGATCGGCGTGTACGCGGCGCTCGCCGCCGAACGCCATGCCCGCACGGACGGCCCCGGCGGCGTCGCGGCGCTCGGCGGGCTCGGCCTGCTGATCGCGGTCAACCACTCCGGTGACAGTGACTCCACGGGCCTGATCTGCGGCAACCTGCTCGGCGCGGCGCACGGGTCCGAGGCGTTCCCGCGTCCGTGGCGTGACCGGCTGGAGGTCGCGGACGCGGTCACCCGCCTCGCCGCCGACTGCTTCCTGGAGTTCGGTCCGAACCCGCCCGCCGATCCCGGCGGCTGGGGCGGTCCGCCCATGTCCTGGATGTCCCGCTACTTCGCGAGCTGAGCCCGGCGGCCCCCCGCAGGCGGACGGCGCAGGTCGGGGGGCGGCGCTGCTGTTCTACGCGACGGCGCTGCAGCGGGGGGCGGTCGGATGTGGGCGGGGAGGGGTGGTTCGGGCGGGCTGATGGTGCGTCCGGCGTGGAACGGCGGGTTTGGGCGCTTACGATCGATGGGTGAGCACTGACCCCTTTGAGATCCGTCCGGCCTCGCCGGCCGACCTGGACCTGCTGCCCCCGATCGAGAACTCCGCCGACCGGATGTTCGGCGCGGTCGGCATCGAGTTCCCGCCCGGGCCGACCGTGGTGGAGCAGATGATCGGCCGCGACGCGGAGATCCTGGTGGCGGGGGATCCGCCGGCGGGGTACGCGGTGCTCTCCCCGCTGGACGGCGCGATCCACCTCGACCAGATCTCGATGCACGCCGACCTCGCCGGGCAGGGCATCGGCACGCGGCTCCTCCTGGCCGTCCTGGACCACGCGGCGGCGGCCGGATCGCCCGGCGTCAGCCTGCTCACCTTCCGCGACATCGCCTGGAACGGGCCCTGGTACTCGCGGCACGGGTTCTCCGTCCTGCCCGAGGAGCGCTGGACGCCCGGCCTCCGCAGGCACTGGGACGCCGAGGTCGCCGCGGGACTGCACCGCCTCGGCCCGCGCGTGGTCATGTGGGCCCCGACCTCCTGACCTCCGCGGTCTCGGAGGGGGGCGGCCGGTGGTGCCGCGTCCGGCGGGGCCCCGGTCCAGCGGCGGCGTTGATCGGGCGTTGACGGGGCGATGATCCGTCCGGGTCATGCTTCGATCCCGTGAACGGGGAGCGATGGCGCTTCACCGTGCTCGGACCGCCTCGGGTCTGGCGCGGGGAGCGAGAACTGGAAACGGGGTCGCCGCAGCAGCGCGCGCTGCTGGCGGCGGTCCTGCTGCGTCGTGGTCGGGGGATGGCGGTCGAGGACCTGGTCGCCGCGTTGTGGGAAGGCGATCCGCCTGCTCGTGCGGTCGGGGCCGTCCGCACGTACGCGTCCCGGCTGCGCCGGGTGCTGGAACGCGACCGGGGACGGCCCGAGGTGCTGGTGTCGGTCGGCACGGGATACGCGCTGCGGGCGCCGGACGCGGAGGTGGACGCCTTCGTCTTCGAGGAACGCATCGCCGCCGCGGAGAAGGCGCGGGCGTCGGGGGATCCGGTCGCGGCCCGGCGGCTGCTGCTCGAGGCCGACGGGCTCTGGGGCGGGGCGCCGCTGGCGGGGTTGCCCGGTCCCTATGCCGAGCAGCAGCGGTCCCGGCTCGCCGACCTGCGGTTCCGTGCGGTGCGGAGGCGGCTGGAGCTCGATCTCGATCTCGATCTCGGACGCCATGCGCAGGCGGTCGGCGAGCTGACCCTCCTGGCGCACGAGCACCCGTGGGACGAGGCGGTGCACGGCCTGCTGATGCTGGCGCTCCAGCGCAACGGGCGGCGGGCGGAGGCCCTGGACGTGTTCGCCAGGGCGCGGCGTGTTCTGGCGGACGACCTGGGCGCGACGCCGGGTCCGGAGCTGTGCGACCTGCACCGCCGGATCCTCGCCGCCGACCCGTCGCCGCATGCCGTCGATGCGGCGATCCCTACCGCTGAGCCGCTGGTTCAGGCCGTCCAAGACCTGCCGGACGAGGCTGCGGACTTCACCGGGCGGCGTGGGCTGGTCGGCCGGTTGCGTGCTTTGCTGACCTCGGCGGAGCGGGGGGCTGCCGGCGGGGGCCGGGCGCCGGTGGTCGTGGCGGTGACCGGGCCGGGCGGTGTGGGGAAGACGACCCTGGCCGTCCATGTGGCGCACGGTGTCGGTGAGCGTTTTCCCGACGGGCGGCTGTACGCCGATCTGCGCGGGACGGGCGGCCGTCCTGCCGACCCGGGGGTGGTGCTGGGCGGCTTCCTCGAGGCGCTCGGTGTGCCCGGCGCGGCGATTCCGGAGGGGGCCGTCGAGAGGGCGGCGTTGTACCGGTCGCGGCTGGCGGACCGGCGTGTCCTGGTCGTCCTCGATGACGCTCGCGACCTCACCCAGGTTCGTCCGCTGCTGCCCGCCGGTGCGGGCTGCGCCGTCCTGGTCACCGCTCGGGCGAAGTTGAGCGAGCTGCCCATGGACGAGCGGGTCGACATGGAGGGGTTCGAGAGCGGCGAGGCCCTCGAACTCCTCGCCCGGGTCGCGGGTGCGGAACGGGTGGCCGCGGAGCCCGGCGCGGCGCTGGACGCCGTCCGGTTCTGCGGGGGGCTTCCGCTCGCGGTGCGGATCGTCGGGGCCCGGCTGGCCGGACGGCCGGACGTGAGCATCGGTGAGGTGGCCGCTGCGCTGTCGGACGATCGGGGGCGGCTCGCCGGGCTCTCCCTGGGCGGGCAGGCCGTGGAGGAGGCGTTCCGGCGCGGCTACGACCTGCTGGACGGCGACCAGGCGCGGGCGTTCCGCCTGCTCGCCCTGCCCGGGGCCGGCCCGGTCTCGCGGGAGGTCGCCGCGGCGCTCCTCGGGACGGACGCCGATCAGGCCGAGGACCTGGCCGAGGGGCTCGTCGATCTCGGCATGCTGGACACCCCCGCGCCCGGCCGCTACCGGTACCACGACCTGCTCCGGTTGTTCGCGCGCGGGCTTGCCGAGCGGATCGACGGCGGGGCCGAGGTGCGTGCCGCGCTGGTGAGGGCCCTCGACGTCCCGCCTGAGGCGCGGGAGGACGTCCTGGCGCCGGTGGGGCTCGGCGAGGCGCCGTCCCGGCGGGACGTCCTGGAGGGGGTGCGGGGCGGTGAGCCGACGCTCCGGAGGCCGACCGGTCCGGCCGCACCCGGCCTCGCCTTGGCGGGGACCCGCCCGTTCGGGGGCGTCCGGCGGGATCGTCGGTCTGCTCGGTCTCGTCCGGTGGATCACCGGTGATCTGGAGGGGACGCCGGCGGTAGCCGCCGGTTCGCTTCCCGAGTCGGGGTGTCGCCGGGGGCCGCGATGACGTGCGGGGCGAGGCGCCGCCGGTCGGCCGGGGCCTGTGCGGTTTCGCAAATGTCATCGCCTGTCTAGAATCCGCCCGACGGGGGCAACAGGCGATGACGCCTGTCGGGGGCGGAGGCGCGGCATGGCGGGCGGCGCAGCGCGCGCACGGACGGATGTGCGGATCGGTCTGCTCGGGCCCGTCACCGTGACCCGGGTTCGCGGTGGTGTCGTGGAGACCGTCCCGCCCGGTGGTCCCGGCGTCCAGACGGTTCTGGGCGCGCTGGCGATGCGCGCCGGGGCGACGGTGTCGCTGGACGAGCTGGTCGCGGGGCTCTATCCCGGGGATCCGCCGCCGTCGGCGCGCGAGGTGATCGCCAACTGCGTGTACCGGCTGCGCGCCGTCCTCGAACCCGACCGGCGGAGGGGGCGGGGCGGCGGCCTGGGAGCGCCCTCGCTGATCGTCACCGGCGGCTCCGGGGGGTACCGCCTCGCGCTGTCCCCGGCCGAGGTGGACGCGCTCGAGTTCACCGCTCTGGCCGCCGAGGCCCACACTCCGGGACGCGCTCCCGCCGAGGCGCTGGCCGTCGTCGAGCGGGCGCTCGGCCTGTGGCGCGGACCGACCGCGCTGAGCGGCCTGGACGCGCCGCTCGCCACGGCCCACCGGGACGCCCTGGCCGAGGCGCGCACCGGTCTGCGCGAACTCCACGGGGAGCTGATGCTCGCCGTCGACCGGCACACGGAACTGATCCCCGTCGTGTCGGCCGAGGTGGCCGCTCATCCGTTCAGGGAACGCCTGCACGCGGTGTTGATGCTGGCCTTGTACCGTTCGGGCCGGACCGCGGATGCCTTGGCCGCCTATGCGCACGCGCGTCGTCTCCTGGCCGATGAGCTGGGTGTCGAACCCGGACGGCGGTTGCGGGACCTGCACGCCGCGATCCTGTCGGGCGACGCCGCCGTTCTCGCGCCTCACGAGGGTGTTTCCGGGGAGGCGTCCGCGAAGACCCTCGTCCGGCCCTCGGCGGACGAGCCGCGCCGGACGGTCGCGGAACCCCAGGTCAGCCGGGTTCCCATGCAGGTGCCGGCCGCGCCCGCCGACTTCACCGGCCGGTCCGGCGAGGTCGCGGAGGCGTCGGACGCGCTCACGGCGGGCGGTGGGGTCGTCATCAGCGGCATGGGCGGCATCGGCAAGACGTCCCTGGCCCTGCACGCCGCCCATGCCGCAGTGCAGTCCGGGCCGGATGCGCCGCCGCGTTTCCCGGGCGGGATGCTCTACGCCTCCTTGCGCGAGGTCGACGGCCCGGTGGACCCGGGAACGGTGCTGGACGGGTGGCTGTCGGCGCTTGGCGTCCCCGCCGACCGCCTGCCCACCGGCGTCCCGGAACGGCTGACGCTGCTGCGGTCCGTGCTCGCCGACCGGGCGGTCCTGGTCGTCCTGGACGACGCGGCGGGCGACGAGCAGGTCGCGCCGCTGCTGCCCGCCACGCCCGGGTCCGCCTGGATCGCCACCTCGCGCGGGCCCCTGCCGTCCGCCCCGGCGGCCGTCCGGATCCGGCTCGGGGAGCTCTCCGCGGACGAGTCCGCGGAGCTGGTGACGACGATCATCGGACGGGGCCGCGCCGAGGAGCAGCCCGACCAGGTGGCGGCGCTGGCCTCGCTGTGCGGCCACCTGCCCCTCGCGCTGCGGATCGCGGCCGCCCGGCTCGCCGGCAGGCCCGCCTGGCCGGTCTCCTCGATGGTGGACCGGCTCGCCGACACCACCCGGCTCATGGGCGAGCTGAAGGCGGGCGACCTCGCCGTCACCGGCGCGCTGGAGGCGTCGTTCGCGCAGCTGACCGTCCACCAGGCCAAGGCGCTGGTGACGCTGGCGGCGGTCGACCCCACCGGCTGGCGCGTCCCGTCGGCGGCGGCCGTCCTCGGCCTGCCGGAGGCCGACGCCGGACGGCTGCTCGGGGAGCTGGTGGACGCCGCCCTGATGCAGCCCCGCGAGTCGGGCCGCTACGGCATTCACGAGCTAGTCGCCGTCCACGCGCGGGACAAGGCGCGGGAGCTGCTGAGCGAGGCCGAGCTGACCGCGGCGGTCACCAATGCCCTGGACCTGCTGGGCGCGATGATGCTCGGGGCCCTGGTGTCGGTGCGGCCGGACATCGTGCGGGTGGTCGCGCCCGTCCTGCGCTGCGCCGCACGTCCGGGCGTGACGCTGGGTTCGGACGACGAGGCCGCGGCGGCCTGGGTCCAGCGGCATCAGGGGGTGGTGATCTCGTTGGCGCGGCGGGCCGCGGCGACCGGCGACCTCCGCGTGATCCGCCTCGCGCTGGACTTCCTGGTGCTCCTGCCGACCCTGGACGACCATCTGAGCCTCAGGCCGTTCGCCGAGGCCACCGACGCGCTCCACCGGACGTCCGTGGACCTGTTCCACCGGCACGGCGACACGGTCGTGGACGGCGTCGGCGTGGACGGCGTCGGCATGGCCGGGTGCGCCGCGCAGGCCGCCTACATCGCCGGGGTGACGCACCTGTCCTCCGGGGAGTTCGGCCGCGCCCGCGCCCTCCTGGACGAGTCGCTCGCACTGTACGGCCTGGACCCCGATGGCGACCGTCCCACCGACTTCGACGGGGACGCGGGCGGGCATCGGCACGTCCTCAGCCTGTTCTGCCTCCACTACGGCGCGCTGACGCGCAGGGAGACCGGCGACCACGCGGGCGCCCGGGCGATGTTCCGCCGCGCCGTCGCCCTCGTCGGCGAACTGGACGGCGAGGCCCGTCCCGACTCGCTGCTGGCGCTGGGCGGGCACCTGCACGAGCTGGTCGTGGACGCGGCGGACCCCGCGCGGTCCGTCCCGTCCGAGCGGCTGATCGAACGGGCCCGGCACTTCGCCGGAGTCTTCCGGACCGCCGACCCGCGCCTGTCGGCCATCGCGGCGATGACCGAGGCGGACCTGCTGTGCCGGAGCGGCGACCTCCCGGCGGGGATCGCCGCCTACGGCGGGGTGCTCGAACGCGCCGGGGAGCGCGGCATGCTGTCCCTCTCCATTCCCGTCCGCTACCGCCTCGCCGGGGCACTGACGGCCGGCGGACGGCACGAGGCGGCGGTCCAGGAGGCGCGTCGTGCCTGGCAGGACGCGTCCGCGTCCGGCCAGCCGCACCACGCGGCCCGGGCCCGGTTCGCGTACGGCAGGGCCCTGGAGGCGGCGGGCTCGGCCGAGGCCTACGACCATCTGGCCGAGGCGCGGCGGCGGCTCGCCGCCCTCGGCATCGACCCCGGGGGCGACACCGCCGGCCGTGAGGGAGGACGACAGTGACCACCGGTGGGAATCCCGAGGTCTCCGGGGACGCGGCGCCGCCGGCTCCACCGGCCGTCTCCGTCGGGCTGCTGGGCGGGGCCGAACTCGCCGTCGACGGCCGGACGGTCGCGCCCGGGTCTCCGGGGCAGACGGCGATCCTGGCGATGCTGGCGCTCTCGCCCGGCGCGTTCGTCCCCGTCCAGACGATCGTCGACGGCCTCTACGGCCACGAGCTGCCCGAAGGCCCGCAGCGGGTCGTCGCCAGCCACGTCTACCGGCTGCGGAAGTCCCTCCAGCCGAAGCGGGGCAAGGGGGAGCCGTCGCTCCTCGAGCACCGTCCGCGCACGGGCTACCGCCTGCTCGCCGAACGCGCCGGCGTCGACGCCCTGGCGTTCGCCGACGCCGTCTCCGCCGCGAACACCTCGGCCGGCGCCGATCCCTCGAAGGCGGCGCGGATCCTCTCCGAGGCGCTCTCCCTTTGGCGGGGCGAGGCGCTGGAGGGCATCCCGGGCCCGTTCGCCGAGACCGCTCGCGGATCGCTGGCCGCGCAGCGCGAAGCGGCCGCCGCGCGGCACCTCGAACTGCTCGTCGTGGCCGGACGCGACGACGAGGCCATCCCCGGGCTGGTCCGCGCGCTGGACCACGACCCGCACCAGGAACGGCTGGTCGCGGCGCTGATGTCGGCCTACCACCGCCTCGGACGGACGGCCGACGCGCTCGCCGCGTACGGCCGGGCCCGGCACGCCCTCGCCGAGGATCTTGGCCTCGAACCGGGTCCGGCCCTGCGCGAGCGCCACGCGCAGATCCTCGCGGACGCCTCGGACCCGTCGTCCGCCCACCTGACCACGACCGTCGGCGGCCGCTCCGAGACCGATTCCGATGACGCGGCCGTCGTAGGCGAGGGGGAGATGTCCGCTGAGGCCCGGCAGGTGGTCTGCGCGGATCTGCCCGCCGTCCTGCCCGACTTCACCGGACGTCGGCGCGAGACGGCCGACATCGTGGCCGCGCTCAGCGAGGATCCGGCGCGCCCCGTCGTCATCAACGGCATGGGAGGGGTCGGCAAGACGAGCCTGGCCATCAGGGCCGCGCACGAGGTCAAGCACCTGTTCCCGGGCGGCCAGCTCTACATCGACCTGCGCGGAGCCGACGGCCCCCCGGTCGAGCCGGGGGAGGCGCTCGACCAGTTCCTGCGGCGGCTCGGCGTGGCGGAGGGCGACATCCCCAACTCCCTCGCCAACCGGGCCGCCCTCTACCGGACGCTCCTCGCCGGGCGGCCGATGCTGGTGCTGCTCGACAACGTCCGCGACCATGCCCACGTCCAGGCGCTCCTCCCCGGGACGCCGCACTGCGCGACCCTGCTGACCGGCCGCGCGCTGCTGCCCGAGCTGGCGGGCGCGCACCGGATCGGCCTGGACGTCCTGGACGAGGACGACGCGGTGGACCTGCTCACCAGGATCATCGGCGCCGAGCGCGCCCGGGCCGAGCCGGAGCCCGTGCGGGAGCTGGCCGCGCTCTGCGGGCAGCTCCCGCTCGCGGTGCGCGTCGTCGCGTCCCGCCTGGCGACCCGTCCGGGCTGGACCGTCGCGTCGCTCGCCGGACGCCTGGACGACGAGCACCACCGGCTGCGGCGGCTCAGGACCGGCGACCTCGACGTCCGGGCCACCTTCGAGCTGAGCTACCGGCAGCTTCCGCCCGAGCAGGCCCGGGCGGTGCGGCTGCTGGCCGCGGTCGCCCCGCAGCCCGTGTCGTCCGCCGTCGCCGCCGCCGTGCTGGACCGGCCGCCGCTCGAGGCGGAGGACCTGTGCGAGGCGCTGGTCGACGTCGGCCTGATGACCTCGACGGGGGAGTGGGAGTACCGCTTCCACGACCTGCTCCGGCTGTACGGCAGGGAGCTGGCCGGGGAGGCGGAGCCGATCCCCGCGCTGCTGCGGCTGCTGGAGTTCTACCTGGTCACCCTGCGCAACACCCATCCGGTCATCTCGCCGTCGGAGCGCCTGCCCCGGCGCGTGACGCCGACGTCGGCGGCGGGACGGGAGTTCGCCGACCGGCGGCGGGCCGTGGTCTGGTTCCACGAGGCGCAGGACGACGTCTTCGACGCGATCGAGCGGGCCTCCCGCGAGCCCGGGATCCCGATCGCGCTGCCCGCCGACGTGCTGATGGCGATCACCCCGCTGGCGTTCAACGACGTCCGCACCGACCGGCTGGAGGGCAGCGCGCGCGTGCTGGGCCGGGCGGCGGCGGAGCGCGGCGATCCCGCCGCCGAGGGGCGGGCGCTGTTCCTGGAGGGCGGCGCGGTGAGCCGCCGGTTCATGGTCGACGAGGCGCTGCCCCTGACCGGGCGCGCCGTCGACCTGCTCCGCGGGATCGGGGACGACGGGATGCTCCCCTACGTGCTCAACCATCTCGGCGGCGAGCGGCTCACCGAGCGGGACTTCCCCGGGGCGCTCGTGGCGCTGGACGAGGCCGTCCGGATCAGCAGGTCGACCGCGAACCCCGCCTGCGAGTCGTTCGCCCTCGCGCTGCGCGGGGTCGCCCAGCTGGCCAACGGCCGTCCCGCGGAGGCGACCGCGGACGGCGAGAGGGCCCTGGCGCTCGCCCACGAGATCAACGACCTGGGAGCCCGGGCGCGGGCCCTGCTCTACCTGGGCAACGTCCAGCTGTGGACGGGCCGTCCGGACGAGGCCCTCGCCGGGTTCCACGAGAGCGTGCGGATCCTGCGGGTGATCGGCGGCCGCTACTGGGAGTCCCTCGCGCTGAGCTGGCTCGCGCGGGCGTACAACCATGCGGGCGACTTCGAGGCGGCGCGCGAGCACGCGCAGGACGGCTGCGCGGTCGCGTCCAGCGAAGGGGACGACTACTTCCACGCCCGCGGACTGACGCAGCTCGGCTGGGCGCTCCGCGAACTCGGCGAGACCGACCGGGCCAGGACCCACCTCTCGAAAGCCCACCGCATCTTCACCGCCCTGAGGCTCCCCGACGTGTCCGACGTAGCCGCCCTGCTCGAACCCCTGGGAGGCCCCGACGGCGCGTGCGGCTCGGTTCCGGGCGTCCGGAACCGAGCCGCAGCGGATGAGGTGGGTCAGGCCTGATCGGCCGTCACCGTGACGACGGCGTTGTTGCCCGACCCGCCCCAGAAACCGCAGCGGATGCCGCTGGACGAATCGTCGCAGTCATAGCTGTTGGATCCGACGTAGGGGTTGTTCCAATGGATGCGCAGCACCTTGTTCTCACACCCCCCGAAGAGGTTGTAGCGGACCCGGCCCTCGGTGCCGGTCATGAACCCGTCCGACTCCGACATCCAGTGCCCGCCGCCTCCGGGGGAGATGGAGTAGAGCGGGTAGACGGTCCAGATCCCGTGGTCCAGGTCGGCGTTCGCCAGGCGCAGCTCGCACCCGGTGTTGTTGGTGAACCAGATCTCCGTGCTCCGGGCGGCCGACGCGCTGACCGAGCCGTCGCGGGTCGCCGCCCCGCCGGTCGTGCCGTCGCGGGTCGCCGCTCCGGCCTGCTGCGCGAACCCCGCCCCCAGCAGCGCGACGGCCGCGGCGACCGTGATCCCCGCTCGAGCCCTCATCCTCGTCTTCGACGTCACCACAGGATCCACTTCACTTCCGCGTTGTTCCCCGAGCCGCCGCTGTGCGTCAGGTGCAGGTTCGCGCCGTTCAGCGCCTGCACGTCCTCGCTGTAGGAGTTGCTGCCGACATAGGGGTTGTCCCAGCGCATCGTCACCCACGCGCCCTCGCGGGCCGGATCCTCGCAGCTGGAGAGGCCGTAGACGACCGTCCCCTCGGTGCCGGTCATGAACCCGTTGGACTCCGACGCCCAGGTGCCGGTGACGTTGGTCATCATCCAATTGGCCGGGTACCCGGTCCACATGCCGTGGGCGAGGTCGGCGGACCACAGGCTGGCGTTGCAGCCCGACTGGTTGACGAAGGTCACCGCGGTGCTCCGCGCCGCCTGTGCCGACACCTCTCCCCGGTCGGCGTGCGCTCGCTGGTCGGCATGCGCCGGGGAGGACGTGAGCACCGCCAGCGCCGTCGCACCCGCGAGCGCCGCCGACGTGATCGTTCTGTTCATGGTTCTCCTCGCCGTCAGCGCGGGTTGGTGTAGAGGGACAGTCCGTACGTCTGGAGCATCGGGTTGACCGGCTGGAAGTAGGTGATGCGCCGTGAGCAGTCGTAGCCGCCGCTCAGCACGCCCTGGGCCTCCATGTGCCCCGAGTCGGGGAAGTAGGTGTTGTCCCACACCAGGGGCCCGCCGCTGTCCCCTCCCGAGGAGCACAGGTCGGCCTGACCCAGGTCGCGGACGACCCCCTGGCCCGGGTAGTCGACGGTGACACCCTGCCCGGCGACCTGGGCGCCGCAGGTCCAGGACGTGGTCATGCCGTACTTGCAGATCGTCGCGCCGTTCGGCGCCTCCCACGACCCGAACAGGTTCAGCCACGCGCCGCCGGTCTTGATGTAGCCGCCCAGGGGCGTCCAGAGGGACGGGTCGGCGATGTTGACCAGGCCGAAGTCCCGGCCGGGGAAGTCGGCGAGCACCTGCGCCCCGATCCGCTCGCCGTCCCGGTACCAGTCGTTGTACGCCCCGGTGCAGTGGCCCGCGGTCAGGACCCGGTTGTTGCCCTGCCGGTCCCGCGCGATGAATCCCACGCTGCAGACCGAGCGGTCCCGCGGGCCCATGTCGTCGCCGCTGATGATCCCGTGCGTCCGGGGCGTGCCCGGACTCCGCACGATCCGGATCCTCGCCCGGTCGGACGCCGTCAGGCGCGCCCCGTCCAGCAGGGCGCGGGCCGTCCGGTCGTCGGGCACCCGCAGTTCGACGCTGTCGGTGGCCGCGTCGGCGTGCCAGGACCCGCCCGCCCCGGCCGCCTTGCCGCCGCCCTGGACGAACCGGTCCAGCTTGCGCTTGGTCGCGGCGAGGTCGGCGGTGGAGTGGCGAGCCGTCCGGGGGAGGACTCCGGCCCGGCGGAACCGGTCGCTCTCGGCCGCGCTCACCGCGTTGGCGCGCAGCCGCCCGGTCGTCCGGTCGATCCACATCGACTCGCGGGGGAGCCCGGCGCGCACCGCCCGGACGAACGTCCGCCCGGACTCCGCCTCGACCCTGTACCGGTCCCGCGCCTGCGCGTCCGACAGGTGCAGATCGCGCTGCAGGGACGCGATGACCGCCTTCTGCCTCGACGCCTCCCCCTGCCCGGAGGGAGGCGCGGGCGCCGCCCTCCCCGGCGAGGTCGCCATGGCCTGCCCTGGCGTGGCGGCCATCGCCACCAGGGCCGCACCGGCCGCCAACGCGGCGGTCAGTCTTCTCACGGGCGCTCCTTCGTGCCTCGACGGCGGGCGGCTCGTCCCGCCGCCCGCTACCACGCGAAGGCTGTCCGTTCGGGATCAACGCGCCATAACCGCCCCTTCAACGTCCTGGGAACGGCATGCGAGGTGGCTGTGGGAAACGGGGGGTTGGCGGGAGGACGTCCGGGTGACAAGGTCTTGGTGAGAACGTTCCATGTTCAGGCGTGAGGTGAGGCCGTGGTGCCGGCGACCACCGAGTGGGCGGAACGGATCGCGGAGCTGACCGCCGTCCGGGTGCGCAGCCCTGGGGCGGTGGCCGAGCGGGCGGCGTCGCGGGTGCGGCGGACGCGGCCGGCGGGGGAGACCGGGCGGCTGATGATCGTCGCGGCCGACCATCCGGGACGCGGCGTGCTCAGCGCGGGCGGCGACCCGCGCGCGATGACCGACCGGTCGGACTACCTCGCGCGGGTCTGCGCGGCGCTGGCGCGGCCCGGCGTGGACGGCGTGCTCGGCACCCCCGACGTGATCGAGGACCTGCTGCTCCTCGGCGTCCTGGACGGGATGGTCGTGCTCGGCTCGATGAACCGGGGCGGGCTCGCCGGGGCGGCGTTCGAGACCGACGACCGGTTCACCGGCTACGACGCGGCCGCGGTCGCGGCGTCCCGGCTGGACGGCGGCAAGATGCTGCTGCGGATCGACGAGTCCGACCCGGCGACCGCGCCGATGCTGGAGGCGTGCGGGCGGGCCGTGTCGGAGCTGGCCGGGCACGGGCTGATGGCGGTCGTGGAGCCGTTCTCGGCGCGCCGCGAGGACGGCCGGCTGCGCAACGTCCTCACCGCGGACGCGATGATCCGCGCGATCTCGGTGGCGTCCGCGCTGGGCACCACCTCGGCCCGGACGTGGCTGAAGGTCCCGGTCGTGCCGGAGATGGAGCGGGTGATGGCGGCGACCACGCTGCCCGCGCTGATCCTCGGCGGCGAGGTGTCCGACGACCGGCGGGCCGTCCTGGAAGGGTGGCGCCGGGCGCTGCGTCCGCCGAACGTGCGCGGGCTGATCGTCGGCCGCTCTCTGCTCTACCCGCCGGACGGCGACGTGCGGGCCACGGTGGACGCGGCCGTCGAGGTCGTCGAACAGTCCGTCCGCCCCTTGTGACCCCCTGTCAGGGGACGACGGTGATGTAGAAGCCGCCGTCGGTGACCTTGCGGGTGTCGGCGTTGTAGACGGTCACGCGGTAGGTGTCGTTCCGGTTGCCGCAGTCCTTGTGCGGTTCGGCGATGATCGACACGACGCGGCCGTAGTTGACGGCGGTGGCTTCCGGGAAGGTCTTGCTGATGTCGGCCCTGTTGGCGCGGACGCAGTAGATGCCGGCGCTGGGCTTGGTGACCGAACCGATGCCCCACCCCCACTTGATCCTGCCGTTGGCGGTGACGTTGGCGTAGGCGGTGATGGGCGCCTTCACCCCGGGGCCGGCGGCCTGCGTCGGGAGGGCGAGGGCGGCGCCGCCGGCGAGCATCGCCGCGCCGGCCGCCAGTGCGAGGGTCGTCGTCGTGCCGGGCATGGTCGTCTCCTAGGAGTTGCGGTCACGGAGCGTGATGGTCTGAGCATGACCTGCGCTTCGTACACTCGGGAGCCCTGTGGAGCCACTCCAGCGCGGCGGGGAGCGGGCACTCACCGCCCGGGCAGGCGTTTCGGCACGCGGAGCAGCCTGTGACGGAAGGCCGGAATCGCCCGGAGGAACCGTCCGCCGAGGTCGTGGGCCGGGGCGGTATCGAACATGGTCGACCCATCGGGCATGCTGAACAGTGCTTCGACGGTGCTGGTGTGAGGGGTGTTCTGGTGGACGAGGGCGCGCAGGAACGGGGCCAAGGCGCGGTGCCTGGGGGTTCCCCGCAGCTGCGGCTGGACGACCTGCTGGACGGCCTGCAGCAGCAGGTCCACCAGGTGCGGGCGGCGCGCGACCGGATGCGCACCCTGCTGGACGCGGTCCTGGCGGTCGGCTCCGACCTGGACCTCGAGGTGGTGCTGCGCCGCATCGTGGAGTCGGCGGTCACCCTGGTCGACGCCCGGTACGGGGCGCTCGGCGTGCTGGGCGAGGAAGGCACGATCAAGCAGTTCATCACCGTCGGCGTCGGCGAGGACGTCGTCGCCCGGATCGGGCACTACCCGCGCGGCGAGGGCATCCTCGGCGAGCTGATCCACCGTCCGGAGCCGCTGCGCCTGGCCGACCTGAAGGACCACCCGGCCTCCGCGGGCTTCCCGGACGGGCACCCGCCGATGACCACCTTCCTCGGCGCCCCCGTCCGGGTGCGCGACGAGGTGTTCGGCAACCTGTACCTGACCGACAAGCACGGCGGCGCGGAGTTCGACGCCGACGACGAGGCGGTCCTGCGCACCCTCGCGGCGGCGGCCGGGGTCTCGATCGACAACGCCCGGCTGTACGACGACGCCCGCCGCAAGCAGCAGTGGCTGGCGGCGAGCGGCGAGCTCACCCGCAGCCTGCTGGCCGGACGGGCGCCGTCGGAGGTCCTGGCGTCGGTCGCCGCGACCGTCCGCGAGCTGGCCCGCGCCGACCTGGTCACGCTGGCCGTCCCGGTCGGCGACAGCGGCGAGCTGGTCGTCGAGGTCGCCTCCGGCACGCGGGAGGACGAGATCCGCGGCCTGGTCCTGCCCGCCACGACGCTGGCGTCGAAGGTGTTCACCACCGGGGAGACGGTCACCAGCGACGCGGTCGGCGCCGACCTGCGCGCCGAGGGCGGCGGCCCGTCCGCGGTCGACCTCGGACCGGCGTTCTACGTGCCGCTCGGCACCCGCGACCACGTGCGCGGCGTCCTGCTGGTGGCGAACGCGCCCGGCGGACGGGCGTTCCCGGACGCGGTCGTCGACATGATCATCGGCTTCGGCAACCAGGCGGCGCTGACCCTGGAGGTCGCCGAGCACCGCCAGGACGCCGAGCACATGCTGGTCCTCGGCGACCGGGACCGCATCGCCCGCGACCTGCACGACCTGGTCATCCAGCGGCTGTTCGCCGGCGCCCTGACGCTGCAGTCCACGCTCGGGCGCGTCGCCGACCGGCCCCGGGTGAGCGAGCGCATCCAGCGGGTCGTGGACGACCTGGACGACACGATCAAGGTCATCCGCTCCACCATCTACGGCCTGCGGGAGAGCGACCGCGGCAGCGACGGCGGCCTGCGGGCGAAGCTGGTCACGGCCACCGACCGGGCCGCCGCGGCCCTCGGCTTCACCCCGGCGCTGCGGATGACCGGCCTGCTGGACACCGAGGTGCCCGCCGAGTACGCCGAGCGCCTCCTGGCCGTCCTGGGCGAGGCGCTGTCCAACGCCGCCCGGCACGCCCGGGCCACGGCCGTCGACGTCGGCGTCGACGCGAGCGACCGGACCCTCCGCCTGCGGGTGACCGACAACGGCTGCGGCATCGACCCGGCCGTCACCCGGCGCAGCGGCCTGGCCAACCTCCGGCAGCGCGCCGAGGAGCTGGGCGGGCACTTCGAGGTCTCCCCGAACGAGCCCTGCGGCACGATCCTGGTCTGGGCCGTGCCCCTGCCCTCGGCCGACGGATGAGCGTGATCGCCTAGCCGGGCGTCTCCGGCGCCCGGAACGGCCAGGCCGGGTCTGACGGCGTCGTGCCGTCGGACCCGGCCTGGCCGGATGTGCCGGTGGCCCTGGCCACCCGTCCTGCGCGGTGGCTCGGTCCACGCGGTGGTTCGGTCCACGCGGTGGTTCGGTCCACGCGGTGGTTCGGTCTACGCGGTGGTTCGGTCTACGCGGTGGTGCCCGCGGGGCGGCTTCCGCCCCGGCGGCCGGTGCGCGGCTCCTTCCCGCCTTCGGACGCGGCGCGGACGCCGGTGACGGTGAAGACCAGCGCCGCGGCGGCCACGATGGCGAGCAGGACGAGGCCCGCCGCGTAGGTTCCGTACTTCCCGTACAGCGACCCCATCACCAGGGGCGGCAGGAATCCGCCCAGTCCGCCCGCCGCGCCGACCACGCCGGTGACCGAGCCGACCTGGGCTGCCGGGGTGCGCTGGGCCACCAGGGCGAAGGTCGCCCCGCTGCCCGCGCCGAGCGCGGCGGCCATGGCCAGGAAGGCGATCGTGCCGACCGGCGCCAGGGCCGGGGTGAACGCCTGCGCGGTGGCGCCGGCCACGACCACGACCAGCGTGCCCGTGAGCACCCGGACCGGGCCGATCCGGTCCGACAGCCAGCCGCCGATCGGACGCATCGCCACCGCGAGCAGGACGAACCCGGCCATGCGGTTGGCGGCGTCGGCCTGGGTGAGGCCGTAGCCGGTCTTGAGGTAGGTCGGCAGGTAGACCGAGAAGGCGACGTAGCCGCCGAAGGCCACCGCGTACAGCGCGGACGCCTGCCAGGTGATGCCCAGCCGGGCGGTGGCGGCCAGCCGGCGGGCCAGGGGCTCGGACGGCACGCTGCGGCCCGGCGCGTCCCGCAGCAGCAGCGCGGCGATCATGGCGTACACGGCCAGGACGGCGGCGGTGATCAGGAACGGGGTGGACATGCTGTGCGCGTCCACCAGCTTCACCGTGGTCAGGGCGCTGATCGCGGTCCCGCCCATGCCGGCGCCGAACAGGCCGATGCCGAGTCCGCGCCGCGCGGGCGGGAACCAGGCGTTCACGAGCGGCACGCCGACGGCGAAGGCGGTGCCGCCGAGGCCCAGGAAGAACCCTCCGGCCAGCAGCGCGGTGAGGGAGGAGTGTCCGGCCAGGCCGAGGTAGAGCACCGGGACGATCGTGGCCGCCGAGACGATCGGGAACATGACCCGTCCGCCGAACCGGTCGGTCAGCGCGCCCACCGGGATGCGGCCCAGCGAGCCGACCACGACCGGCACCGCCACCAGCAGCGACTGCTGGAAGGAGCTCAGGTCGAGGCCGTCCTTGAACCGGGGGCCGAGCGGGCTGAGCAGCGCCCACGCCCAGAAGTTCACGGCGAAACCGGCCGTGGCCAGGACCAGCATCAGCCAGGCCTGGCCGGGCACCGGAGCGCCCGACGGTGAGCTGCCGCTCTTCGACTTCAACGGCTGGACCATGGTGTCCGTCCCTTTCCTGTTTCTGGCGGTACGACGCCACCGGGTTCGCAGGCTCAGCGCGAGCCCCTTGCCTGCGAAAGGGGGTTTGTGCGCCTCCACTCTCCGCCCGGCGGGCCGCCGGAAGCAGGGGCCATCAGTCCCTGCCGGCGGGCGAACGGTCCCCGGACCAGGGACCCGGTCGTCCCTCCCCGCGCCCCGGGTCCGGCGCCCGGCCGGTGGGGGGTTAGGGCCGACCGGCCCTAACCCCCCACCGCTCCTGCCAGGCACGATGGGGTCATGCTCAAGAACGACGCCTTTCGTGCACTCGACCGGCTGGAGAGCCTGAGCCTGCTCGCCAAGGCGCCCGTCGGCCGTGTGGTCTACACGAGGCGGGCGCTGCCCGCGGTGCTGCCCATCAACTTCTCGCTGGACGTGGACGCCTCGGTGGTGCTGAGCACCTCGCCGGACTCCGAGCTCGTCCGCGCCATCGACGGCGTCGTGGTCGCGTTCGAGGCGGACGAGTACGACGCGGAGACCCGGTCCGGCTGGAGCGTCGTCGTCACCGGCCAGGCCACCCTGGTGACCGACCCCGCCGAGCACGAACGGCTGACGCGGACCGGGCCCACGTCCTGGATGCCCCTGCGGGACGCCGTGTTCGTGCGGATCGAATCCGAGATCATCACCGGCCGCGAGCTCAACGGCTCCCCCCGCGCCCTCGGCCCCGCGAGCCGAAGCCCGCTGCTCGGGGCCTGATCAGGTTCAGGAGGCAGGCCGAAGCCCGGTGGCCGGGGTCCTGATCACCGACAGGCCACACGGAATCACCGACAGGCCACACGGACGCCGGACGGTCAGCCGGTCACCTCGACCATGCCGTGGGCTCCGGCCTCGCCGCGCCGCATGTCGTGGTCGATGAACGCGTAGTGGCCTGCCGCGGGGAACGTCGTCTCGACGAAGCCGCCCTGCGCGGGGCCCAGGTCCAGCGCCTGCGAGCCGCCCGCCTCGTCCGGCCTGAGCAGGTACGAGCCCTCCTTGTACACGGTGTCGAAGACGGTGCCGACGATGTGGAAGGCGACGCCGTCGCTGGGACCCGCGGCGACCAGCCAGAACCGGGCCCGTTCACCGGCCCTCACCTTCAGGGGACGCTGGGCGTACTGATCGGCGACGCCGTTGAACACCCAGGCGTCGGGGGTGTTCTGGCGCATCTTGGTCACCTGGGCGGTGCTGCCGGGCGTCCCGAGGTAGATCTCGGACGAGACCAGGGCGTACTCGTGGTCGACCTTCCTCAGGCCGGGCGGGTCGATGATGACGGCGCCGTACATGCCGTTGCCCATGTGCTGGAGCATCGGCATGGTGCTGCAGTGGTACAGCCAGGCCCCGGCCCTCTCGGCACGGAACCGGTAGACCAGGCGCTGCCCCGGCGGGATGGTGCGCATGGGCTCGTCGGGGGAGAGCGAGCCGGGATGGAAGTCGATGCCGTGCCCCATGGACGGATCGTCGTTGATGAGGGTGACCTCGAACGTGTCGCCGACCTCGCCGTGGAGGGTGGGGCCGGGCGCGGTCCCGCCGAAGGTCCACATCTCCTGCCTCACCTCAGGGGCCACTTCGACCGTGGCGTGGACGGCGTGCAGCTCGACCTTGTGGACCTTGCCGCCGGGCGCGGGCGCGAGATCGGCGGTGCGCGGACGCCAGCCGGCGGAGAAGGGGGCGGACAGGTCCAGTTCGCCGCTTCCCCCGGCGGTGGACGTGTGCCCCTCGTGTCCGGTGCCGCCCGTCGTCCCGCTCGCCGTCCCGCCTGTGGTCCCGCCGTCCGTCACGACGATGTCCATGGTCATTCCGGCCGCCCGGTGGCCCGGCAGGGTGCACCAGGCCTGGCGGTTCTTGGTGATCCGTCCGACGTCGAGCACATGGGTGCGGCCCTTGGAGAGCATCGGGGTGGTGGGGCCGCCCTCCACCTTGAGGTCGTGCTGTTGCGCGTCGGCGTTGGTGACCTCCAGTCGCAGGACGGTGCCCGCGGCGACCTCGATCTTGGCCGGGCGGATGCGCATGTCGGCCAGGGTGACGGCGACCGTGCGAGTGCCGGTACCGGTCGTCCCGCCCGCGACGGCAGGGCCGCCGGTGTCCCGGCCGCCGTTCGCCACCAGCACAGCCAGGACGAGCAGCACAACCCCCGCGCCGGCACCCCACAGGATGGGACGCCGCCGCACTCCGGCCTTGCCCGCGTCCCGGCGGAGCCCCTGTCCGCTGCGGAGCAGCACGCGCACCACCACGGTGAGGAACACGGCCCCGGACGCACCAGCGAGCAGCACACCCACCCGGCCGAAGAGGCCGGGCAGCGGAAGCCCGAACAGGGCCACTCCGGCATTGAGGACGGCGAGCCGCGGTACCCAGCCCCACTCGAGCACCGTCCGAAGCGCGGCCCGCTCCTTGGGGCCGCCGGTGAGGACGATGGGCAGCAGATACGTGAGTGCCCCGATGAGCACCTGCGCGACCAGTCCGACGAGCAGCACCGGGACCAGGGACGCGACACCGTTCAGGACCTCGGCGAGCGGCCGGACGATCAGCAGCACCAGGTCCGCCACCACGCCGACGCACAGCCAGGCCGCGGCGGCGGCCAGCGTCCACGCGGCCGCCGTCGAGATCGCGGGCCGTCGCCGCACTGTGCGCGCCAGCAGTTGCATCGTGACGACGAGACCGGCCGCGTAGGAGGCGATCCCGAGGACGGCGGCGGGACGCCACCCGGCCGCCAGCCCGGTGACCGTGACGGCGAGGCCGCCCGCCGTCAGTCCCAGCACCCAGCGCGCCAGCCGGGTGGTGCGTTCGGCCATCCGGACGCCCAGCACCGTCGGCCACAGCATGAACAGCGTGCCGAGGACGGGCAGTCCGATCCAGCCGAGGAGCGTGACGTGGACGTGGGCCAGTTTCAGCGCGCTGAAGTGCTGGGGCCCGACCTTGCCGGCGGCGAGCAGCCAGCCCAGCGCCGCGCCGACGATCAGCGCCATCGCGGCGGCGCGGTAGTAGTCGGCGATCGGGGCGAGCCGTCCTCCCAGCGCTCCTCGGCCCATGCGGACCAGCACCACCAGGTGCGCGGCGACGGCGGGGATCAGCAGGACGCACCCGGCGCCGGTCAGGGCCGGAAGGTCGGCCCACACGCCGCCGAGGACGCCGACGACCCCGAGGTTCGCACCGGCCAGCCGGGCGTCGCTCCAGTGCCGGTCGGGCCGCTGGGCATGGAGCATGGCGGTGGCGAAGTGCTCGCTCCACACCATGATCGCGGTGGTGGCCGCGCCGAGCAGGAACAGGTGGACGGCCAGCCAGCGGGCCACCGGCAGCGTGTGCTGGACGCTCCCCGCGAGCAGCGCGAGCACCACCCACGCCGCGACCACCGCGTGGGCGACCAGGTGCCGACTGCGCAGTCCGGACGCCTTGAACCTGTTGGGCGGACGACCGCCGCCCAGCGCCGGATCAACCTTCTTGACGTCCATGGGGCTCCCTGCCGCCAATGCCGGCCGCAGGGCCGGGACGAGGAGGCGGCGCGGGTGCCGCAAGGGCGCTGTCGGGCAGCAGCGCCGCCAGCTCCTCCTGATAGGGGAAGGACCCCGGGACGTATCCGCACCACGGCTCTTCGGCGTAGGGATCGCCGGTGACGCCGTACGCGCGCGACCGCGAACCGCCGCAGACACGGCGGAACTCGCACTGCCCGCACCGTCCGCCGAGCCTGTCGGCGGCCCGCAGGCCGGTGAACAGCGCCGAGGAGCGGTAGATCGAGGTCAGGGGCGTCTCGCGCACGTTCCCCGCGCTCAGCGGCAGGAAGCCGCTGGGGTGCACGCTGCCGGTGTGCGAGACGAAGACGAAGCCGCGGCCCGCGTTGACGTCCAGCGGCGGCCGCCGCACCCGGCGCGTGGCGGCGTCCAGGCCCAGGTCGGCGGCCCGGCCGGTCAGCTCCCGGTAGAGCGGCCCGAGGCCCAGCGCCGCCGCGTGGTCGTCGCCGCGTTCGGCGAGGACCCGGCGCTGAAGGGCGACGCGGCGGAAGTGGTGGGCCTCGGTGGTCTTGGCGGGGACGGTCAGGCCGACGTCGTAGACGAAGTTCAGGACGTCCTCGACCTCGCCGGGCGTCAGCGCGCCGAGGTCGCGGCCGCGGCCCGTGGGCACCAGGAAGAAGGCGCTCCACAGCATCGCCCCGTGATCGGCGACCAGGCGGACGATGTCGGGCAGGTCATGCAGGTTGTGCCGGGCGACCGTGGTGTTGATCTGCACCTTCAGGCCGAGGGCGCGGGCGGTGTCCCAGGCGTCCAGGGTCAGGCGGAACACGCCGGGGACGCCACGGAAGTCGTCGTGGAGCGCGGCCGTCGAGCCGTCCAGGCTGAGCGAGAGCCCGGACGCGCCCGCGGCGTGGACGGCCCGCAGGCGCTCCTCGGTGAGCGTCGGCGTGCCGGACGGGGACACGGCCACCCGGACCCCGGTCTCCCTGCCGTGGGCGACGAGCTCGGCCAGGTCGGGCCGCTGGAACGGGTCGCCACCGGTGATCACGAACAGCGGGGCGGGCTGCCCGAAGGCCGCCACCTGCTCCAGCAGGTCCTTGGCCGCGGCGGTGTCCAGCTCGCGCGGATCGCGGTCGGGGACGGCCTCGGCGCGGCAGTGGCGGCAGGCCAGCGGACAGGCCCGGGTGGACTCCCAGATGACGATGAACGGCCGCTCGCCCGCGTCGTGCCGCTGCCGCCGAATCGCCCGGGCCGCGCCTGTGACTTCGGCTGCGCCTGTGACCCGGGCCGCGCCTGTGACCTCGGCTGCGTCCGTGACCTGGGCCGTGCCTGTCGGGTGGGCTGCGCCGCTCATCGGATCCTCCGTGTCAGGACTGGTTCGGGGACCGGGGCGCGAGGACGCCCGCGGTGGCCACCAGCGCGGCTCCCAGGCCGGTCAGCGCGGCGCCCAGGCCCGTGGCCAGGGTCGTGAGCTGCCACGCCTGGTAGGCCGACATCAGCGAGGCCCGCAGGGACTGGCCCATGAACGCGGTCTGGCGCAGCCTGACGAGCTTCTCGTCGTCGCCTCCGGCGGCGTGCAGCTCCGTCGCGAGCTCGGAGTAGGTGCGTCCGCCGGTGGCCTTGGCGAGATTGCCCTTGATGTACTGGGCGTAGGCATGGGCCTCGGGGCCGGTCTCCACCTGGCGGCCCGCGTAGGCGGCGAGCTCGGCGGGCAGCCCCTGGTCGGGGAAGGTGATCTTCTGGGCGGCCAGCTCGGCCCGGATCTCCTTCCTGCCGCCGCGTCCGCGGAGCACCATGACCGGCCCGGCGACCGCCAGGCCCAGGCCGACCGTCCCGAGCAGGGCGCCGGCCCGAAGGCGGGATCCGTCCATGACGTGTCTTCCCTTCTTCCCGCGACGTCGGGATCAGTTGTGGGCGAGCCGCAGCCGCCAGGCCTCGGGGCCGCGTTCCAGGTACTCCACCGAGAACGCGCCGGGGCTGCGCTGCTCGATCTGCGCGAGCAGCGGCAGCGGGTCGTGCGGGGCGACCAGCACCATCGCGGTGCCCGCCGGGACGGCGTCGAGCGCGCCGAAGACCGTGGCGTGGCGCAGGGCGTGCGGGACCGTCCGGACGTCCAGCTCGGGCTCGCCCGTCCCGTCCGCGCCGCCGCAGTCGCACGTTCCGCCGCAACCGCCCGCCTCCTCGGCCTGATCCCGCATGTCCCGTCCTTCCTCGGCGTTCTGATCTCCGTGGGAGCCCGTGGCGGGCCCCGTGAGCCGGTGGTGGGTGTCCGCGAGCAGCTTCGCCAGGGAGACCGTGGGCGTCATGGCGAGCAGGGGCAGGACGAGGTCGTTCTCCTTGGCCGCGTGCTCCTCGAAGAGCACCTGCAGGGCCCGCGCGTCCGGCGCGGCCTCCACCGGGCCGGGCGCGACGCGCAGGGCCTCGACGAGCGCGGCGATGCGGCGGTGCTCGCCGATCATGCTCTCGACGAGCAGGCGGGCCTCGGGGACGCGGTGGGCCTCGGGGTAGATCGCGGCCTCCTCGGCGGCGGCGTGCGGCAGCAGCGAGCGGTCGCAGAACACGACGAGGTCGGCGTGGATCCTCTCGGCGGCGTTCGGGTCCCAGTCCACGGCGGTGACCAGCATCGTCACGCGTCCGGCCAGTTCCCCGGTCAGCTGGGCGTGGTGGGCCCGCGCGGCGTCGAGGGCCGCGGCGTCCTTGGGGTCGGAGGCGAGGGTGAGCACGCTCATGTCGTGGCTCCAGCGGGTCGGGCCGGCGCGGGCCGGCCGGTGTGAAGGGGACTCCGTGGCGGGCGGACGATCCGTTCGACGGGAGGATCCGCGAACGGGAGGCCCGTGCGGCGGAGGGTCCGTGCGAAGGGAGGATCCGGGTGCCGTGTCCGGCCGCGGCGCGCGGCCGGACTTCCGATCGAACCGGGGGCCCTCCGCCGGGCGCGCCGTGCGGGAGGCGGCGGGCGCCGGGGGAATGGTCGTCCGACGGGGCACGGAGGCGGTCGTGCGGAGGGCCGTCGGTTCGATCAGTGACCAGCCTGCACGCCGGACGCCGCCGCCGACCGCGCCGACCGGGCCCGAGTGAGGGGCCGATGGTCCCTATTGCGACCGGACGGATTGGGCCGGAAGTCCGCCAGGTGTGGACCGCCTGCCCCGGGCACGCCAAGGGGTGCGGCTTCTAGCGTTCCGAGCATGGAGAACGATCAGAACGCGCGGCGCCAGGAGTCCCCCGCAGGGGAGGGCTGGCCGCTGGCGGCCCGTCGGCTGCTGACCCGCCGTGAGGTGTCGGCCGACGGGCGCGCCGTGTTCGGGGACGGCGACCCGAAATGGGAGAGCTTCTACCGGGACCGGTGGGCGCACGACAAGGTGGTGCGCTCCACCCACGGCGTCAACTGCACCGGGTCCTGCTCGTGGATGGTGTACGTCAAGGACGGCATCATCACCTGGGAGCACCAGGCCACGGACTACCCGTCCATCGGCTCCGACTGCCCCGAGTACGAGCCCCGCGGCTGCCCCCGCGGCGCGTCGTTCTCCTGGTACACCTACTCGCCGAGCCGGGTCCGCTACCCGTACGTGCGCGGCGCGCTGCTGGAGATGTGGCGCGAGGCGCGGAACCGCCTCGGCGACCCGGTCGCCGCGTGGGCGGAGATCACCGGCGACCCCGCGAAGACGAGCGCCTACAAGCGGGCCCGGGGCAAGGGCGGCCTGGTGCGCGCCGGCTGGGACGAGGTGAACGAGCTGGTCGCCGCCGCCCACGTCCACACCGTCAAGCGGTACGGCCCGGACCGCGTCGTGGGCTTCTCGCCGATCCCGGCGATGTCGATGGCGTCCTTCGCGGCGGGCTCCCGCTTCATGTCGCTGATCGGCGGCACCCTGCTGTCGTTCTACGACTGGTACGCCGACCTGCCGGTCGCCTCGCCCCAGGTCTTCGGCGACCAGACCGACGTGCCGGAGGCCGCGGACTGGTGGAACTCCGGCTACCTGGTCATGTGGGGCTCCAACATCCCGGTGACCCGCACGCCCGACGCGCACTTCCTCACCGAGTCCCGCTACAACGGGACCAAGGTCGTCGCGGTCAGCCCCGACTACGCCGACAACGTCAAGCACGCCGACGAGTGGATGGCCCCGCACCCCGGCACGGACGGCGCGCTGGCGATGGCCATGGGCCACGTGATCCTGCGCGAGTTCCTGGTCGACCGCGAGGTGCCGTACTTCCAGGAGTACCTGCGGACGTTCACCGACGCGCCGTTCCTGGTGACGCTGCGCGAGCACGGGCTGGGCCTGGTCCCGGACGGCTTCCTCACCGCCGCCGACCTCGGCCGCGACGACGAGAACGCCGGGTCCAAGACCGTCCTCCTGGACGCCGCCACCGGCGAGCCCGTCGTGCCGAACGGCTCGCTCGGCTTCCGCTGGGGGAAGACCGGGGCGGGCCGCTGGAACCTCGACCTGGGGGACACCACCCCCGAGCTCAGCCTGTTCGAGAGCGCGGAGGACACGGTCGCCGTGTCGCTGCCCCGCTTCGACGAGGGCGCCACCGAGGGCGGCTCGGTCATGGTGCGCGGGGTGCCCGTGCGCCGGATCGGCGGACGCCTGGTCACCACGGTGTTCGACCTGATGCTCGCGCAGTACGGCGTCCAGCGTCCCGGTCTGCCGGGCAGCTGGCCGTCCTCGTACGAGGACGCGTCGGAGCCGTACACGCCCGCGTGGCAGGAGACCATCACGTCCGTCCCGGCGGAGCAGGCGGCCCGGATCGCCCGGGAGTTCGCCCGCAACGCCGAGCGCACCCGCGGCCGTTCGATGATCGCGATGGGCGGCGGCACCAACCACTGGTTCCACTCCGACACGATCTACCGGGCGTTCCTGGCGCTCACCACGATGACCGGCTGCCAGGGCGTCAACGGCGGCGGCTGGGCGCACTACGTCGGGCAGGAGAAGGTCCGTCCGATCACCGGCTTCCAGCACCTGGCGTTCGCCTTCGACTGGCAGCGGCCCACCCGGCACATGACGGGCACCTCCTACTGGTACCTGAACTCCGACCAGTGGCGCTACGAGGCGTTCGGACCCGACGAACTGGCGTCCCCCCTCGGCGACGGCCGCTTCACCGGCAAGGGCTTCGCCGACTGCCTGGCGCAGGCCGTCCGGCTGGGCTGGACGCCCGGCCACCCCGGCTTCGACCGCAACCCCCTCGACCTGGCGGACGAGGCGAAGGCGGCGGGCCGTCCGGTCGCCGAGCACATCGTCGACGAGCTCAAGGCCGGACGGCTGCGGTTCGCCGCCGAGGACCCCGACGACCCGGCCAACTTCCCGCGCGTCCTCACCGTGTGGCGGGCCAACCTGCTCGGCTCGTCCGGCAAGGGCAACGAGTACTTCCTGCGCCACCTGCTGGGCACCGACGCGGCCGTCCGCTCCGAGGAGACCCCGCCCGAGGGACGTCCGAAGGACGTGGTGTGGCGGGACGAGGCCCCCGAGGGCAAGCTGGACCTGCTGGTCACCATGGACTTCCGGATGACGTCCACCGGGCTGCTCTCCGACGTCGTCCTGCCGGCCGCGACCTGGTACGAGAAGGACGACCTGTCCAGCACGGACATGCACCCCTTCGTGCACGCCTTCACCCCGGCCATCGCGCCGCCCTGGCAGGCCCGCACCGACTACGACACCTTCCTCGGCCTCGCCGACCGGTTCAGCGAGCTGGCCGCCGAGCACCTCGGCACCCGCACCGACGTCCTCGCCGTGCCGCTGACGCACGACACCCCCGACGAGCTCGCCCAGCCGGGCGGGACGGTCCTGGACTGGAAGAAGGGCGAGTGCGAGCCCGTCCCGGGCCGGACGATGCCGAAGCTGGTCGTCGTCGAACGCGACTACGCCGCGACCGCGCAGAAGATGCGCGCCGTCGGCCCGCTCCTCGACACCCTTGGCACCACCACCAAGGGCATCACCGTCCACCCCGACCAGGAGATCGACGCCCTGCGGCACCGCTGCGGGACCGTCCGGGACGGCGTCGCCGCCGGACGCCCCTCACTGGCCACCGCGTCCGACATGTGCGAGGCGATCCTCGCGCTGTCCGGCACCACCAACGGACGCCTGGCCACCGAGGGCTTCCGCGAGATGGAGCGGCAGACCGGCAGCGAGGGCCTGGTGGAGCTGTCCGCCGAACGCGAGGCCGAGCGGATCACCTTCGCCGACACCCGCGCCCAGCCGCGCTCGGTGATGACGTCCTACGAGTGGTCGGGCTCGGAGACCGGCGGACGCCGCTACTCGCCCTTCGTGATCAACACCGAGCACAAGAAGCCCTGGCACACCCTCACCGGACGGCAGCACTTCTTCGTCCAGCACGACTGGACGACCGAGCTCGGCGAGCAGCTCCCGGTGTTCCGGCCCCCGCTGAACGCCTCCCGGCACTTCGGCGACGAGCACCTGCACGAGGAGGGCCGCGCGGAGGTGACCGTCCGCTACCTCACCCCGCACTCCAAGTGGTCCATCCACTCGAACTACCAGGACAACAAGTTCATGCTCGACCTGTCCCGCGGCGGCCCGGTGATCTGGATGTCCACCGCCGACGCCGAGAAGATCGGCGTCAAGGACAACGAGTGGATCGAGGCCTACAACCGCAACGGCGTCGTCGCCGCCCGCGCCGTGGTCACGCACCGCATGCCCGAAGGCACCGTGTACATGTACCACGCCCAGGACCGCAACGTGAACGTCCCGAAGACCGAGGTCAGCGGCAGGCGCGGCGGCATGCACAACTCGCTCACGCGGCTCCTGCTCAAGCCGACGCACCTCGCGGGCGGCTACGCCCAGTTCACCTACGCCTTCAACTACTACGGCCCGACCGGCAACCAGCGCGACGAGGTCACCGTCATCCGCCGCCGCGGCCAGCGAGTGGAGTACTGACATGCGCGTCATGGCACAGATCGCGATGGTGATGAACCTCGACAAGTGCATCGGCTGCCACACCTGCTCGGTCACCTGCAAGCAGACGTGGACCAACCGCGCCGGGGTCGAGTACGCCTGGTTCAACAACGTCGAGACCAAGCCCGGGGTCGGCTACCCGCGCCGCTACGAGGACCAGGAGCACTGGAAGGGCGGCTGGACGCTCGACAAGCACGGACGGCTCGTCCTGCGCTCGGGCGGCCGCGGCAAGCGGCTCCTCTCGCTGTTCTCCAACCCGGACCTGCCGTCCCTCGAGGACTACTACGAGCCGGTCACCTACGACTACGACAACCTCGTCAACGCCCCGGCGGGCAACGACATGCCCGTCGCCCGTCCCCGCTCCGTCCTGACCGGCGAGCCCACGGACATCACCTGGGGCGCCAACTGGGAGGACGGCCTCGGCGGAGCCCCCGAGCACGCCGGCGGCGACCCCAACCTCACGGGGGAGTGGGCGGAGAAGGTCAAGTTCGAGTTCGAGCAGACCTTCCTCTTCCACCTGCCCCGGCTCTGCGAGCACTGCCTCAACCCGGCCTGCGTCTCCGCCTGCCCGTCCGGCGCGATGTACAAGCGGGTCGAGGACGGCATCGTCCTGGTCGACCAGGACGCCTGCCGAGGCTGGCGCATGTGCGTCACGGCCTGCCCGTACAAGAAGGTGTACGTCAACCACGCCACCGGCAAGGCCGAGAAGTGCACCTTCTGCTTCCCGCGCATCGAGGCCGGGCAGCCCACCGTCTGCTCCGAGACCTGCGTCGGACGGCTGCGCTACCTCGGCCTGATGCTGTACGACGCCGACCGCGTCGGCGAGGCCGCGGCCACCCCCGACCCGAAGGACCTCCTGGACGCCCAGCGCCGCGTCTTCCTCGACCCGCGCGACCCCGAGGTGATCGCCGCGGCACGGGAGTCCGGCATCCCGGAGGACTGGCTGGACGCAGCGCGCCGCTCCCCGGTGTACGACCTGGTCATGCGGTACAAGGTGGCGCTGCCGCTCCACCCGGAGTACCGCACCCTGCCGATGGTCTGGTACGTCCCGCCGCTGTCGCCCGTCCTCGACGCCGTCGGCTCGGCGGGCGGGAACCAGGACGACCCCGACCACGTCTTCGCCGCCGTCACCCGGCTGCGCATCCCGCTGGAGTACCTCGCGGAGCTGTTCACCGCAGGGGACGCCGACGTCGTCGCCGGGGTCCTGATGAAGCTCACCGCGCTGCGCTCGTACATGCGCGAGCGCACCCTCGGCGAGGAGGGCGACGAGGCCGTCCTGAAGGCCGTGGGCCTCACGGCGGATGAGGCGCGGGACCTGCACCGGCTGATCGCCGTCGCCAAGTACGCCGACCGGTACGTCGTCCCCGCCGCGCACAAGGAGGACGCCGCCGCGCTGACCGCGATGGAGGACCGCTGCCCGGTCGAGTCGTCCGGCGCCCCGGCGGACGGCGGCCGGCGGGTGTCACTCGGCATTCCCACCCTGCGCCGCCGCGCGCCCGAAGGCCCCACCGGAGGCCGTCCATGAACCTCCTGCCCCCGACGATCCCCGTCCTCGGCCGCCCCCGGACGGCCGCCCGCCGCCCGTCCCGGCCCCTGCCCGAGGCGTCCGAGGAGCGAACCCTGCTGCTGCGCCTGTGCTCGCTGCTGCTCCAGTACCCGGACGCCGAACTCACCGCCGCCCGGCCGGAGCTGAAGTCCGCGGTCGAAGGGCTGCCGGAGTCGCCCGCCGCCGAGCACCTGGCCGCGTTCACCACGTGGCTCACCGGTCAGGAGCCCGAGGCGCTGGAGCGGCACTACGTCGAGATGTTCGACCTGCGCCGCAAGAGCAGCCTCTACGTCACCTACTACCTGCACGGCGACACGCGCCGCCGCGGCATGGCCCTGCTCACCCTGAACCAGCGCTACCGGGCCGCCGGATGGGACACGGGCGGCGGTGAGCTGCCCGACCACCTGCCGGTCGTGCTGGAGTTCGCCGCCCTGGCGGGCCCCGGGGACGGCGAGGCGCCGCTGCGCCAGCACCGGCGCGGACTGGAGCTGATCCACCGCGCGCTGTCCGACTCCGCCTCCCCGTACCGGCACGTCCTGGCCGCGCTGCTCACCCTGCTGCCGCCGTCCACCGAGGCGGACCGCGAGGCGGTGGCCCGGCTCGTCGCCGAGGGCCCGCCGAACGAGGACGTCGGCCTCGACCCCTACGGCGCCTACGGCGACGGCGAGTTCGCGCCCCCCGGCACCTTCGTGCCCCCCATCCCCGCCCCGCCCACCCGCGTGCCACCCGCCCCGTCCAGCCGTCCGGAGGGCTCCCGATGAACGCCGCACCCACCCCCCTGGCCGCCGCGTCCACGAGCGGCGGCGACCTCCTCCTGTGGGTCGCCGTCCCCTACGTCTGCCTCGCCGTGTTCGCGGTCGGGCACGTCTGGCGCTACCGCCAGGACCAGTTCGGCTGGACGTCCCGCACCAGCCAGCTCCTGGAGCACCGCTGGCTCCGCTGGGGCAGCCCGCTGTTCCACCTGGGCGCCTTCATGGTGATCGGCGGCCACGTGGTGGGACTCGCCGTCCCGGACTCCTGGACCGAGGCCGCCGGGATCACCGAGCACATGTACCACACGGCGGCGACCGTGCTCGGTTCGATCGCCGGGGTCACCATGGTCGCCGGACTGGGCATGCTGTGCGCCCGGCGGCTGCTGAACCGGCAGATCCGCCTCGGCACCAACCGGAGCGACAAGCTCCTCTTCCCGCTGCTGTCGGTCACCGTCCTGCTCGGCATGACCGCCACCGCCGCGCACAACGTCTTCGGCCCCGGCTACGACTACCGCGAAACCGTCTCCGTCTGGTTCCGCGGCCTGTTCTCCCTCCACCCGCACCCCGAGGCCATGGCCGGCGCGCCGCTCCTGTTCCAGCTGCACGCCCTGACCGCCTGCCTGCTCTTCGCGGCCTGGCCGTTCACCCGCCTCGTCCACGTGTGGAGCGCCCCGATCGGCTACCTCGTCCGCCCCTACCTCGTCTACCGCAGGCGGACCGCCCCGTCCTCACGCGCCGCGCGCCGCCCCCGCCCGACCCCCACCTCCCGCCACCACGCCTGACCCGCGGGCCGACCGCACAACGACGAAAGACGACACCCATGTCCGACGTACTGAAGGAATGGACGGCCGCCGTGAAGGCCGACCTGGGCATCGACCTGGAGGTCGACCAGGCCCTCCTCCTGGCCCTGGCGGGCGACGCCGCCCACAGCGTCGCCCGTCCGGCCGCCCCCTTGACGACCTTCCTGGTCGGCTACGCCGCCGGACGCGCCGACGGCGGCCCGGAAGCAGTGGCCGCCGCAGCCCAACGCGCCTCCACCCTCGCCGCCCAATGGCCCACCACCCCCGCTCCGGTGACGTAACCGTTCACGACCTGGATCGCCGGCACGCCGTCGACCTCCCCATCGACGCGGAGGAGCAGTCCCGGGCCACCGTTGACCCGCACCGGTCCGACCGTCCTCCCGCCGGGCTGCTTCCACTTGCGACCGTGCCCGGTAGGTGAGCCGGCGACCCGCGGCCGGTGGCCCATGTCACACCCCTCGGCTGTTACAGAGGCCGCGGCACCGGCGTCTTGTGTTCGTCGGGGCACCGCCCGCGCCCATCCCCACAGCGTCGACCTCGCCCGCTCGTCCCGCCCAGGGCGACGTCCAACAAGGAGTGATCCATGTCTTCACCGACCATGTCGCCCCCTCTGGCCCATACGGAGCAGGGGTCGCGTCCGCGGTTCTTCGGCCTGATGAAGGCGACCACGGTGTTCCTGGCCACCGCGCTGCTGACGCAGGGGATCACCGCCGGACAGCTGATAGCCGACGAGGACGACTCCCACCGGCATGTGCACCACGCCACGGGCGGCGTCGTGTCGGTCGCGCTGCTGCTTCAGATCATCGCCGCGCTCCTGGTGTGGCGGGTCGGCCGCGGACCGGGACGCTACGCGGCGGTCACCCTGCTGATGATCGTGCTCACCAGCGTCCAGTTCATGCTCGGCTCCAACGGCGACGTCGCCGTCCACGTCCCGCTCGGCGTGGTGCTGTTCGGCATGGGCGCCGTCCTGATGGCCCAGGTGTGGACGACCCGCCCGCCCCGCACCGGCTGACCTCCTGGGAGCGGGAGTCCGCGCCGCCCTCCCGCTCGGTCTGGAACAGCAGCTCCGGACGGCCGGTGGGACGCTCGGGCCGAACAGCCCCTTCGCCGAGGGCTGTTGGTCCCGCCCGAGGCCGCCCGAGGTGGATTCGGCCCGGGTGATAGGGCCGTTCGGCCCTGGCCGTTCGACCCTGGATCGTGCAATATCGTCGCTGGTGGGTGCCGTCCGCCCAGGTGGGCGCCATCCGGGGCAGGCACCAGACGGCGCAGAACGAGGAGCATTTCCGATGGCGGACGGCGAGCGGCCCGGACCCGACGACCCGATCCGGGTCTTCCTGCTGGACGACCACGAAGTGGTGCGGCGCGGGGTCCAGGACCTGCTGAGCGACGAGCCGGACATCACGGTGGTCGGCGACGCGGGCACGGTCGAGCAGGCCCTCGTGCGGATCCCCGCGCTGCGCCCGCAGGTGGCGGTGCTGGACGTCCGCCTGCCCGACGGCGACGGCGTGACCGTGTGCCGGGAGCTGCGCTCGCGCATGCCGGAGCTGGCGTGCCTGATGCTGACCTCGTTCGACGACGAGGAGGCGCTGCTCGACTCGATCATGGCCGGCGCCTCCGGCTACGTCCTCAAGCAGATCCAGGGCTCGGACCTGGTGTCGGCCGTCCGGACGGTCGCGGGCGGCCAGTCCCTGCTCGACCCCAGCGCCACCGCCAAGCTGATGGCCCGCCTGCGCCAGGGCCCGGAGCCGGAGGCGGAGCCCGACGCCCTGCCGGGCCTGACGGACCGGGAGCGGGAGATCCTCGTCCTGATCGGCGAGGGCCTCACCAACCGCCAGATCGGGCAGCGCCTGTTCCTGGCCGAGAAGACGGTCAAGAACCACATCTCCCGCCTCCTGGCCAAGCTCGGCGTGGAGCGCCGCATCCAGGCCGCCGTCCTCGCCACCCAGGCCCAGGACCGCCTCAAGCAGCAAGGCCACTGACCCCGGCCGGAAGGGCCGTCAGGCTCACGGCGCCCGATCCGTCATCGCTCATGCCGTCGTCCTCCCGTCGTCCTCCCGTCGCCGGTGCGCCGGAGTCCGGCCAGGACGGCGACCGCGGCCAGCAGGCAGAGGATCGCCGCGGTGTCGAACGCGGAGCGCGCGCCGTGCAGGAAGACCCGCGCCTCGGTCCCGTGCGTCCCTCGGGCGGCGGTCCCGTAGGCGGTGACCAGGACGGACATGCCGAGCGCGCCGCCGAGCTGCTGGGAGACCGTCACCAGGCCGGACGCCGCCCCGGCGTCCTCGGCGCCCACGCCGTCCAGGGCGATGGCGGTGAGCAGCACGAAGGCGACGCCCATCCCGAGCCCGGCGAGGACGAGCGGGACCACGATGCCCGCGCCGTACCCGCTGTCCGGGCCGAGGCGCCCGAGCCACCACATGCCCCCGGCCAGCGCCAGCGCGGCGACGACCGCCGGTGACCGATGTCCCGTCCGGGCGGCGAGCCTCGGGGCGACGCGCGTCGAGACCAGCATGGCCACCGCGATCGGCACGAACGCCAGCCCGGTTCGGAGGGCGCTGTAGCCCATGACCCTCTGGAGGACCTGGGTGAGGTAGAAGAACATCCCCATCATCGCGCCGTTGACGCACATCCGGGCGAGCAGCGCGGTGGTCCGGGTGCGGCCGGCGAACAGCCGCAGCGGCGTGATCGGCTGGGACGCCCGGGACTCGGCGAACACGAAGGCCGCCAGCAGGACGGCCGCGACCGCGGACGCGGCGAGCGCGGACGCGTCGCCCCAGCCCCTGTCCGCCACCCGGACCAGCGCGTACACGAGGGCGCCGCAGCCGAGCGTCGAGGTGAGCGCGCCCGCCGTGTCGAACCGTCCGGGCCTGCGGGAGGGCGCGGGCAGGACGCGGGGGGAGGCGAGGGCGATCGCGGCGCCGACCGGGAGGTTGACGAAGAACACCCACCGCCACGACAGCCAGGAGGTGAAGAGGCCGCCGAGGATCATCCCGGCGGCCCAGCCGACGCTGGACACGCCGGCGTAGACGCCGAGCGCCCGGGCCCGGCGCTCACCCTCGAAGGAGCCCGCGATCAGGGCGAGCGCCGCGGGCGAGGCGAACGCGGCCGCGACGCCCTGGAGGGTCCGGGCGGCGAGCAGCCAGGCGCCGTCCGCGGCGATCCCGCACAGCAGGGATGCCACGGTGAACGCGACGACCGAGACGACGAACACCGGGCGCCGTCCGAGCAGGTCGCCGGTCCGGCCGCCGAGCAGCATCAGCCCGCCGAAGGCGACCACGTAGGCGTTCATCACCCAGGACAGCGCGGTCGGGGAGAAGCCCAGCCCGTCCTGGATCCGCGGGAGCGCGATGGTGACGACCGTGTTGTCCAGGACCATCATGAGCTGGCAGGCGGCGATCACACTCAGGGCGAGCGCGAACCCGAACCGGTGCGGACGCGTGCCGGGCGGGGCGTCGGAGACGGTGGACTCGACCACGAGGGAGACCTCCTCCGAGGTGGGGGACACTGGACGGGAGGCAGCGGACGGCGGGCGTCGCGGAGGCGGCGAGCATCATTCGGAGACTGTCTCCGCTTGACTGCGAATATACGGAGACTGTCTCCGGATCGCAACGGGTCCGAGGAGAGGGCGATGGCAACGCGACCGAAGCGCGCCGACGCGCGGCGCAACTACGAGCGGCTGCTGGCCACGGCCCGCGTCGCGTTCGAGGAGCACGGCGTCGACGCGTCCCTGGACGACATCGCCAAGCGCTCCGGCGTGGGCCCGGGAACCCTGTACCGGCACTTCCCGACCCGCGACGACCTGCTGCACGCCGTCCTGTCGGACTGGATCGAGGGCCTGGTCGCCGAGGCCGGGCGGCTCGCGGACGAGCCGTCCCCCGGCGTCGCGCTCGGCGCCTGGCTACGCGTCTACCTCTCCGGTGTGTCCGCGCAGAAGGGGACGTCCGCGGCCCTGATCGCCGCTATGTCCTCGCCGTGGGGCGCGTCCGCGCTGGGCGACTCGCAGGCCGCCATCTGCACCGTCACCGAGCGCCTCCTCGTGCGCGCGCAGGAGGCGGGCGAGGCGCGCGGCGACGTGGACGCACGCGACCTGGTCCGGCTCGCCAACGCCGTCGGCATCGCCGCCGAGCGCACCGCCGAGCCCGTCGTGAACGCCACCCGGATGCTCGCGGTGATCCTGGACGGGCTGGGCCTCCCCGAGGCCGCCGCCGAACCGCTCCCGTCCCCCGCGCCCCACTGACCCCGGCAGGGCCGCCGAGACCCTGTCAGGCCGACCCCGGCGGTCCCGCCGGGCGGGTCACCTGGCCGAGGACGGGGACGGAGGGGCGGCCGCCAAGCGGGACGGGCGGGCCGGGACGCGCCAGCGGGCCAGGACCCGGGCGACGACCGGCGGGCTGAACAGCGTCGCGGGCGGGGCGGCCATGCCGAAGACCCGGAAGATCGCCCGGCAGGTCGCCGCGTCGACGTTCCCGGCCGCCACGACGTGGTCCATGTACCGGTGCAGGACCTTGACCGCCGCTCCCGGGGGACGGCCCCGGGTCCAGGGGAAGCGCAGGTCCTCTCCGGTGGCCAGGCCCCAGGCGTCGGCCGACTGCGCGGCGGCCGCCCGCTGCAGGCGATGGGATTCGCGGTGGATCCGCGCGGGATCCATGCCGTCGATCGTGTCGGCGATGGCCTTGGCGGTCATGGCCCCGACCGTCATGCCCTGGCCGTAGACGGGGTTGAAACGGCACAGCGCGTCGCCCAGGACCACGAAGCCGCGCGGCGAGCGGTCCAGGGCCTCGTAGTGGCGCCATTCGTTGGCGGTGTCGCGGAACGCCTGCGCGTCGGACAGGGGTTCGGCCTCCCGGAGGGCCTCGTACAGGACGGGACTGCGCAGGCTGCGCACGTAGTCGAGGAACTGGTCGTCCTTGGTGGGCGGGACATGCTCGCCGCAGCCCATCAGGGTGACCAGCCAGCGGCCGCCTTCGACGGGGACCAGCGCCCCGCCGCGGGGCGTGTCCGGGCTGGTCTGGATGTAGATGGCCTTCCAGTCCCGCGCGGCGGACCCGGACGGCTTGTAGGAGCGGGTCGAGTAGCCGAATCCGGCGTCGTAGCGCTCCACTTCGGGTGCGGGGTAACCGAGTTCGGCCAACCACTCGGCGGTGGTGGACCGGCGTCCGCTGGCGTCGGCGACCAGGCCCGCGGTGAGGAGCCGCTCGGCGGAGCCCACAGTGCGCACGCGGACGCCCTGGACGCCCTCCCCGTCAGGTGCGGCCACCAATCCCGTGACCCGGCTCTCCGGCAGGAACTCGATGCGCGGGTCCTCACCCGCCCTGCGCCGCAGGACCCAGTCGAGCAGGACCCGGCTGCAGGACAGGTCGCCGGTGCCCGAGACCCTGGGGAACCAGCCGGCGGGGCTCAGCCACAGGAAGTCCCTGGGGACGACCAGCCGGTGTGCGCCCCGCTCGGTGAGTTCCCTGGTCAGCCCCGGGAGCAGGTACTCGGCGGAGTCGACACCGCGCTTCCAGAACGCGTGGATCTGAGGGGACTGCGGAATCCCGGGCCGGAAACCCGGTTCCCGCTCCGGCAGCGCGTCGCGCTCGACGACGGTGACGCGGGCGAAGCGGCGGGCCAGCGCCCGGGCGGTGAGCACCCCGGTGACACCGGCGCCGATGACGATCGCGTGATCGTCGGCATCTCCCATGACCGGCCTCCCTTTCGGTCGCTGACCCGCTGACCCGCTGACCCGCTGGGCTCGGCGCGTGGGCCGCCACCTGCGCGATGGCCGCGCCGCCTCGTCCCCGCGACGCTCGTCGACCTCACCGATCACAGCGAGTGATTCCTCTTGCGAGGATGAGACCTGCCCGCGGACAGGTCAACGGAGATCAGGTGACCCTGGTGTCACCCTTCTGTACCCGCCGGACGGCGACGTGCGCGGCGAGGTGGACGCCGCCGCGGTCATCGAGGCGCTCGGCGGCGGGCCCGTCACCGTCCTCGGACACTCGATGGGCGGCGCGGTCGAGTTCCTGCTGGCGGCCCAGCGCCCCGACCTCGTGTCGGCGTTGGTCGTCGTCGACATGACCGTCCTCAACGTCGAGCCCGAGACCTTCGCCAAGGAGGTCGGCGACTTCCTGGACCGCCACCCCTGGTGACCGGGATCCGGCGGGGAGGATTTGGCCTGGACCCGGAGGTTGACCCCTATTGTCATCTCCTGATGAGACCCCCGTCGAGCTGATGTGCCATCGTACGGGAAAGATCGACGGGATTGCTTGCCGGTCACGTCGTTCACGCGTCGGCTGACGTTTTCGTCATTGACTTGGTGTCGATTCGACGATATTCGAAGTGGACCAGGCCGGGCTCTGCCCGGACAGGTCGCCGATCCGGACGCTGGGTGGTGTGGGCTTGGGCGTGGTCCACCGTTCGACGAGAACCCCGATGTCGTGTTCGCCGACCCCGCGCGCGGAGCGCGGGTCGACGCGGGCGCGATCGTCGATGTGCCCGGCCATCGGGACGCCCCGCTCGAACGCGACCGGGGCGTCCCTGGCCTGCGCCTTGATGGCCGGATTCGGCCAGCGGCGGCAGGAGGGCCGGGCGCGCGTCGCGCCGCTGCGCGCGGGCCGCCCGGACGCCGGCGGCCGCGAGGCGGGTGATCAGAGGGAGCCGTCCGGCCAGGGAGGGAGGCCGGTCGCGACGACTCGTGCCGTCCGGGGATTCACGCTCGATTCGGCAGGGCGGGTTCGCCCGCGGCCCGCCCTGCCGCGTTCGTTCATGTCCGGGAAATCCGGACGGCCCGAATCGATGATGTCGAGGAAACGTCGATGGGTTTCGTTTCTCTCGTTTTCCCCGCACGGTTCGGAGAGGCGCGATGCCCGGTGGCCGTCGAAAACCCGGTGGTCGCCGAAAGGGCGGTCCACCGTTCCGTCAGAGAGCGTGGGAATGGATGATCTTGAATTTCGGCGTGCTCGGCCCTCTGCGGGTGGAGGCGGACGGGACTCCGGTGCCGATGCCGCGCGCTCCCGTGCTCAGAGCGCTGCTCGGGGTCCTGCTCGCCGCCGAGGGGCAGCGGGTGCCACTGGCCCGGCTGGTCGAGTTGGTGTGGGCGGGGCAGGGCGACAGGGTCGGGCGCGGCGCCGTCCACACCGGGGTGTCGCGCCTGCGCGACTGGCTCGGCCAGTTCGGCGACGACGGCGTGGCGGTGGACTTCGACGAGGACGGGTACCGGCTGGTCGTCGCGCCGTCCGCCGTCGATCTGGGCCGGTTCCGCGCCTTGGTGGCCCGCGGTGACCTGGCGGCCGCCTTGGCGCTGCGGCGCGGGCCGGTGCTCGCGGGCCTGGCCCGGCTGGAGCGCAGCGACCCGCTGCTGACGACGATCGACGACCGGGTCCGCTCGGCGGCCCTCGCGCTCGCCGACCGCGCCCTGGACGCGGGGACGGCCGCGACGGGGATCGGGGTCGTGACCGCGATGGCCGAGGACTTCCCGCTGGACGAGCCGCTGCAGGCCGCCCGGATGCGGCTGCTGGCCGCCGACGACCGCCCCGCCCAGGCCCTGCGGTGCTTCCACGCCCTGCGGCGGCGGCTGGCGGACGAGCTCGGCGTCGAACCCGGGGGAGCGGTCCAGCAGGCGTTCCTCGCCATCCTCGCGCACGACGGCGCCCCGGAGGGCGACGCCGGCGCCGGATCGCCCGTGACCCCGGCGGAGCTGCCCGCCGACGTTCCCGACTTCGCCGGCCGCCGGGAGCACCTGGCCTCGGTGAAGCGCGTCCTGCGGCAGGGCGGGCTGCCGGTGATCGTGGGCATGGGGGGCATCGGCAAGACGACCCTCGCCGTGCACGCCGGGTACCAGATCGCCGCCGAGTTCCCCGACGGGCAGCTGTATGTGGACCTGCGCGGGGCCGAGGCGCAGCCGGTCGACCCCGGGCAGGTGCTCGCCCGGTTCCTGCGGGCGCTGGGCGTGGCGGCCTGCCGGATCCCCGAGACGACGGAGGAGCGGTCGGCGCTGTACCGCAGCGTCCTGGCGGGACGGCGCGTCCTGGTCGTCCTCGACAACGCCGCCGACCAGCGGCAGGTGCGGCCGCTGCTGCCCGGCACCGCCGCGCGGGGGGCGTCCGGACCGGCCGCCGTCATCACCAGCCGGTCCGCCGCGACCGGCCTGCCCGGGGCGGTGCTGGTCGAGGTGGACGTGCTCGACCCCGGCGCGGCCGTCCACCTGCTCGGCAGCATCGCCGGGCACGACCGGACCGCCGCCGAGCACCAGGCCGCGTCCGACATCGTCCGGCTCTGCGGGTACATCCCGCTGGCGGTGCGGATCGCCGGGGCGCGGCTGGCCAGGCGGCCGCGCTGGGCCCTGACCCGGTTGGCGGGCCTGCTGGGCGACGAGCGCCGCCGCCTGACCGAACTGAGCGACGACGACCTGGCGGTGCACGCCAGCTTCGCGCTCAGCTACGCCCGCCTGCGGGCCGAGACCCGCCGCGTGTTCCGGCTGCTGGGCCTGCTGGAGTGCGCGGACTTCGCCTCCTGGACGGCGGCCGCCGTCGCCGACATCGGCGTCGACGACGCCCAGCGGCACCTCGAGGCGCTCATCGACGCCCAGCTGCTCACCGAGGTCGGGACCGAGCCGCGACCGCGCTACCGCGTCCACGACCTGGTCCGCCTGTACGCGCGGGAACGGTCCGTCGCCGAGGACGACGCGGACGCGCGCCTGGCCGCGGTGGAACGCGCCTTCGGCGGCTGGCTGTGGCTGGCCGAACGCGCCGCCGACCAGATCCCCGGACGCTGCCACGCGTCCATCCACGGGCCCGCGCGGCGCTGGCCGCTCCCCTCGCCGCTCGCCGCGCGCCTCCTCGACGACCCGATGGCCTGGTTCGACGCGGAACAGCCCGCCCTGAGCGCCGCCGTCCGCCAGGCCGCCCGGCTGCACCTCGCCCAGGCTGCCTGGGACCTGGCGGCGTGCCAGGAGAAGTACTGCGACCTGCGCGGTTTGTACGCCGAGTGGCGCGGCACCCACCGGCACGCCCTCCGGGCCTGCAGGGCCGACGGCGACCGGCTCGGCGAGGCGGTGCTCCAGCGCGGCGTCATCGAGGTCACCATCTGGGCCACTCCCGACCAGGGCGCGCAGACCATGGTCGCCCTGTACGACCGGGCCCAGCGTCTCCTGGAGCTGTTCGAGCGCCTGAACGAGCGGCGCGGCATGGCCGACGCCCTGGTGATGATCGCCTGGAGCCAGGTCGCCCAGGGCCGCACGCGGCAGGCCCTGGACACCGGTGAGCAGGCGCTGCGCCTCGCCACCGACAGCGGCCACCTGGGCGGGCAGGCCCGCGCCCACCAGATCCTCGCCATCGCCCACCACGACGCCCACACCCGCGCGCGCCGCAACGCCGACGCCGACGCCGACGCCGGCGCCCGCGCCCGCCGCGACGCCGAGCTCGACCCCGACCTCGACCGGGTCATCGACCACATGACGCAGGCGTGGGACCTGGCGCGGCTGCTCGGCAACGCCCGCTTCGAGGCGACGGCGATGCAGTTCCTCGGCGCGGGCCTCTGCAAGGCCGGCCAGGTGGAGCGCGGCCACGACCTGCTCACCCGGTCCCTGGACGTGGCCCGCGCCCTCGGTGACCACTTCACCCAGGCGTTCTCCCTGATCCACCTGGCCAGGCTCTACACCTCCCTCGGCGACGAACGCGCCCGTCCCACCGCCGAGGCGGCGCTGACGATCAGCCTCCGCAACGACATGGGCCACCACCACGCCGAGACGCTGCAGATCCTCGGCGAACTCGACCTGGCCGAGGGGCGCCCCTCCGCGGCCGTCGCGCGCCTGGAGGAGGCCACCCGGCTCTGGCGCGCCCGTGGCTGGCGCGCCTTCCTCGGCGAGACGCTCCATGCCCTTGGCCGCGCCTACGCGGCCGCGGGCGACGAGGTCGCGGCGGCCCGCAGCCGGCAGGAGGCCGATCATCTGCTCCAGGAGGTGGCCGCCGCCCTTCCCCTCACGGCCGTCCAGGCGAATATCGACGCTTGTGAAAGGACGGAAGCGGAAGCTGTAAGCGACCTGTAAGCCTCCCTGCATACGCTCGGATCGCGGCGGCCCGCTCTGGCGACGGCACTCGTGCCCGGCCTGTTCCGCACCATCGGCATGACCACGGAACTCCGAGAGTGTCAAGGGGCCGGGGAAGGGAGCTCTGTCTGCGGGGAATCGTCGTGAGCATGCCTGGACCGTGTGGCCGGATCACGGGGCGGGCGCCGAGTCGCCTCGCCGTACCATCGGGCCGCCGGGAACGGTTTTTGAATTATCGTTAATTGAACGTTCCGCCCACTCTCCGGTCGCCTCCAATGCGTCGCCATAAGGCCACTGATCGTAGTTGGTGTCATGAATACGACAGAATTCTTCTGACATATCGAACACCGTGATCGGATGGTCTCATGAGGCGGATTCGGCCGGACGGTCAGTTGACGGTGTTCATCGGTGGCCTCCACCGGAGCGGCACCACTCTCCTCGCGTCGCTCCTGGGGACGCACCCCGAGATCAGCGCGTTCGAGAACACCGGCGCCCCGATGGACGAGGGCGAGCACCTCCAGACCGTCTGCCCGACGGACGAGCACCACGGCGGCCCCGGCCGTTTCGCCTTCACCGAAGAGGCCCACATGACCGAGGCGTCCCCGGAGGTCGCCGAACGCCTGGCCGCGCAGTGGTCGCGCTACTGGGACCTGTCGCTGCCCGTGCTCCTGGAGAAATCGCCGCCGAACATGCTCAGGTTCCGGTTCCTTCAGCAGGCGTTCCCCCATTCGAAATTCATTCTGATCACCCGGCATCCCGTTCCGGTCTCACTGAGCACCCGGAAATGGACGCCCGCGCTCTCCGTCCGCCGGCTGGTCGAGCACTGGATCCACGCCCACGATCTGGCCATGGCCGACTCGGCTTTCCTGGACGCGTTCATGACGGTTCGCTACGAGCAACTGATGAAGCGCCCGTCGGAGACGCTCGCGGAGATCTCCGACTTCATCGGGCTCGCTCCGTCGTTCGACGCGTCGAGTGTCGACGACGCCGCCAACGACAGGTATTTCGAACAATGGAGGTCGTCCCCCGAGGGGCACGACCTCCACGATCTCGAGGACGCCGTGAACGGACACGGCTACAGCCTCGCGGAAACGGGGTTTCGTGGTGTCACGCGTCGTGGTGGTCCATGGGACCGGAGGTCCGCGCAGGACGCCGGACTCGCTCCGGCTTGAATGGGTCACCTCCATGATGGACGGACTCGCGCTGGCCGGCCGGCCGATCGTGGAGCCCGACGTCTCCTTCGTCAACCTCGACGACGGGGACGTCGAACCCTGGCGGGGAGAGCTCACCGCCTGGGACCTCACGGTGATCTCCGGCTGGTGGCAGACCGCGCGGTTCGACGTCCCCGAACCCGTGCGGGGACCACTGTCGCCCGAGGAGATCCTGGAGCGGCTCGGCAGGTCGCGCTACTTCGCGGGGATACCGGCCGACGAGCTGAAGTCCACCCTGGCGGCCATGCGCGCCTTCCTCTTCGAGCGGCGCGGCGCCGACCGGGTCCTCGAGGCGATGGAGGAGGGCGCGGACGTCGTCATCGGGCACGCGCTCGGCGCGGTGGCGGCCTTCAACGCCGTCTGCCGCGCCCCGGCGGACGCGCTCGTCACGGTGGGATCGCCGCTGGCGCTGAACCCGCAGGTGGGACCGGTCGTCCGCCGCTGGTGCAACGTCGTGGACGTGCATGACACCCTCGCCTTCAACGAGGGCCTGGTCTCCAGCTACGGCCTGGTGTCCGACACCTGGCTGGACTGCGACCCGAGGCTCCGAGCGCCTCGTCCCTATCTCGCCTCGCCAGAGTTCGGCCGCGTGCTGGCGGACGTGTCGGCCCCGGCCGTCGCCCCGCTCGGCTGAGCCAGGGAACGTCGACTCGATCGGAGGGTGTTGAAGAGATGTCCCGATCACGCTCTGGACTGCAGATAGTGCATGGCGGGTCCGTGCCCGGGGAGGTGCCGGCCTCGCAGCGGCACGCGAACATCACCGAACTGCTCGACCTCTTCTCCGACAGGGGTCTCATCGGCGACACGCAGAAGGCGATCCTGCAACTGGTGACCTGCGGCTACACCGACGAATCGGTGGCGAAGAAGCTCGACGTCACCGCCCGGACCGTGCAACGCCACGTGGCGAAGACCATGGCCCTGTTCGGGGCGCGGAGCCGGCTCGAGCTGGGGATCATGCTGGCCGACCGGAGCGCCAGGCTCGCCGACTCCCCGACCGGTCCCGTTTGCACGCTGTGCAGGTCCCAAGGGGGCGGGCGCACGACCGGGCATCCCCGTTCGAACGCCCGGATGGACCGCCCGACAGGGGCTTAACCCCCGCGCGCACTACTGGCAGTTTCGAACTCACGCGCACGACCGGCGGTCGCGGATCACTCGGTCTCGATCGCACGGCTTCGGATCGCACGGCTTCGACCAGAGGGGTGTCATGGCTGGGACCGACCAACTTCGGGCGGCGGAGCCGCTGGCGGACGGCCCGGGCCGCGGGGGCGAGATCCGGCGGTCGGCGGGTTCGCTCGCGCTCAGCGGCGCCGCCGGGGTGATCGTCCCGCTGGCGGTCATGGCGATCATGGGGCGGATCAACGGGGAGGTCCTGTACATCCGCTCGGTCTACATGCCGCTGGCCTTCCTGTACATCTCGCTCCAGATGGGCTTCGACGTCAGCAACCAGGTGGCCGCGGCGATCTCCCGGGGACGCGACCGCGTGCGGGACGTCGTCCCGGTCGCGCTCAGCATGGGCCGGGTGGGCGCGGTGATCTGGGGGGCGCTGACCGTCCTGGTGATGGTGAGCGCGCCCGGCCTGGCGTCGCTGATGCACATGAGACCGGAGCTGATCGGGACGTTCACCGCCTTCGTCCGCTGGACGTGCCTGGCCAGCATGCTGTTCCTGCCGACCACCCTCTGCGCGTCCAGCCTCCGCGGGCTCGGGCACGCCGGTTCCGCCGCCGTGATCGTCGTGATGGGTGGTTCCGTGGAGGTCGGCGGCGTGGCCCTGCTCGGCTACGGGACCGACCTCGGCGTGTACTCGCTGCCGATCGCGATCGGGGCTGGAGGCACCGTGTCGCTGGTGGTCGGCCTCGTCCAGGTCCACCGCCGCGGCGTGTGGAAGGCGCGTGGCCCCCTGGTCTGGCGGTCCGAGGCGACCGAGCAGCTCACCCGGACGGGCCTGCCCCTGGCGATGTCCTTCGTCGTGATCGGGGCGAGCAACTTCGGCCTGCTCTGGATCCTGGGGCCGTTCGGACCGGACGTGGTCTCGGGGTTCGCCGCCGCCGCGACCCTGGAGAGCCTGGTCCTCGTCCCGTCCACCGCGATCGGCTCGGCCACGGCGATCGTCATGAACCGGCTGCGCGGCGCGGGACGGTTGGACGACGTCCCGAGGGTGCTCGGCAGCGGGATGCGGCACGCCGTCGCGGTCTACGCGGTGATCGGCCTCGCCCTCTGGCTCGGGCGGGACGGCATCGCCCGGCTCATGACCGACGACCCGCGGGTGGCCGTGGAGACCGCGCACTTCCTGTCGATCGTCGGACTCTCCTACGGCTGCCTGGGCGTGACCGTCACGGCCGTCGTCCTGATCGAGCAGATCGGCGGCGGCGTCATCGCCCTGGTGGCCAACATCCCGTACTTCGGGGGGATGTTCGTGATCGGCGGCGTGATCGCCAGGTCCCGGCACGAGTCCGCGGGACTGTACGGCACGATCGCCGCCCTGAACCTCCTCGGGATCCTCACCGTCCCGCTCATCACCTGGCTGTTCGTCCGACGGATGGTCCGCGCGCCCCGGGAACTCACATGATCGAGATCAGTGTCGCCGTCATGCACCACCCGGCCAGGGCCGGGCTCATCGGGAGGCTGCTGCGCGACACCGCGCCGCTGGCGCCCAGGATCGTCCCGGACCCGGATCCGGACGGCGTGCGCAGCCCCCTGCGCACCGCGAAACGGGCCTGGGCCGCGATCGCGCCGGACGCCACCCACCACCTGGTGCTCCAGGACGACGTGGGCCTCAGCGCCGACTTCGCCGGTCAGCTCCGGAGCGCGATCGCGCAGCGGCCGAACCACGCCGTCGCGCTCTACTCGCACTGGCGCAGCCCCCAGAACTCCTACCTGGTGCGCCGGGCCGCCGCGGCGGGCGCCTCGTGGGCGCCGCTGTCCGACACCGACTGGGCCCCCGCGCTCGGGCTCGTCCTGCCGGCTCCGCTGGCCCGCGACCTCGCGGCGTACCTGGCGCCCATCCCCGACGCGGTCGCCGACGACGACCAGATGATCGCGAGGTTCTGCCGGGAGCGCGGCGTCCCCATGGTCGCCACCGTGCCGCACCTGGTCGACGAGTCCGAGGTGCCGAGCCTCACGCCCGGTCACCTCCCCGGCTGCCACGCGACCGTCTTCGCCGGCGGCAGGCCGCTGCCGCCCGGGCACTGGGTGACGGACGCCCGGGAGGACAAGGTCCTTGCCGCGTCCCTCGACTACATCGTCGAGGTGAGGGAGTCCCGGTGCGTGCTGCGGCTGCCCCTGCCGACGGAGCCGTCCGGGCACGAGTACGGGTGGTACTGGCACGACTGGTGCGGGCTCCTCGGCGTGGACCCGGACGAGGTGCGGCGGATGGAGAGGCCCGGCCACCTGCCGGGACGTGTCGTGACCGAGCTCCAGGCGGCGGGGTTCCTCCTCGGCGCGGACGTCGCCGCGATCGACCTCGGCGCCCCAGGCGCGTGGCTCACCGAGGCCGTCGCCTCGTGGGTCGGATCGGGGCTGACGGCCGAGGACCGGGACTCCCTGGGCGCCGAGGGCAGAGCCGAGCTCGTGGACCTCGCGGTCAAGGCCGTCGCCCACGGCGGAACATGCGGGAGGAACCTGTGATGGACATCGAGTCCGTGGTGAAGCGGATGGCCCTGCGGGAGGTCCGGGCGCATTTCCTGGTGCCGTCCGACCAGGCGCCGGGCGAGGTCCGTCCGCCGGCGCCGCCGGTGACGGTGCTGGTCCGGACGTGCCCGGAGTGCGGTGCGGACGCCGACGCGGTCCGGCGCTACGGCAGGTCGGTGCCGTTCGCCCACTGGGAGGTGCGGGAGGAGGGCGAGGGGCTGCCGACCCTGACGATCCTCGGGTGCGAATGGCTCGCCCCTCGCGCCGTCCTGCCGATGGCGATCGCGATCGAGCGGCACGGTGCCGTGATGGCCCGGTTCAGCACGCGGGCGGCGTCGCTCGTCCGTCTCGGGCGGCCCGCGCCGCCCGAGGCCGTCCGCCTGCTCGACGCGGAGGAGCGGTGGTCCGACGCCCTGGACGCCGGTGACTTCGTGGGAACGCTCACCCTCCCGGCCGCGACCCGCCCGACGGACGGCGACGGGCTCGTTCCGCTGTTCCTTGGCCCGCACACGGAGCCCGGCGGGCTGAACGACCTGTACCTGAGCGAGCGCCTGCGCGCGGCGGAGGCGGAGCTGGCGGGAGCACGGCATGCGTGACCTGCGCACGGAGAAGGTGCCGTTCACCGGGGAGCGCTCGGTCACCGCGCCCTCGACCTGGGGCCAGCGGCAGGCGTGGCTGGACATGGGACGGATGAAGCCCGGCACCCCGTACAACGTGACCCAGGTCCTGCTCGTCCCCGAGGGGCGGACGATCGGGCAGGTGCTCGACCAGATCTCCGAGACCGTCGGCCGTCACGAGGCGCTCCGGACGCTCTTCTCCGAGGACGACCGGGGGGAGCTCGTCCAGCGCGTCCTCGACTCGGGCGAGGTCCAGGTCGAGGTCTGGACCGCCGAGGGTTCTCCGGAGGAACTGCTCGCGGGGGCCATGGAGCTGAACCGCCGCCTCGAGGACGCGGTGTTCGCCCACGACTCCGAGCCTCCCTTCCGGGCCGCGATCTGCGCGCCGGGCGGAGTTCCCCAGGCGGTGATCGTCTGCGTCACGCATCTCACGGCGGATCTGCAGAGCACCCGTCTGGTCGCCGAGGAGCTGGCGGGGTCGCACCGTCCTGCTCCGGCCCTCCAGCCCGTGGACGTCGCGGCCTACGAGGGTTCGGAGCGGGGGCTGAGGCGGGAGGCCTCGGCGCTGGCCCATCTCCGGGACACGCTGACGGCCTTCCCCGCCTCCAACTTCACCACCCCGCCGGGGAAGGCCGAGGAGCTGCGGCACTGGCGCGGCGGCCTGACGTCCAAGGCCGTCACCTTGGCGCTGGAGGTGCTCGCGACGCGCTACCGCGTGAGCACCTCGACCGTCTGCCTGGCGGCGACGGCGGCGATGCTCGGCGCGGCCACCGGTGAGGCGCGCTGCGGGCTGCTGCTGATCGTGGGCAACAGGATCCCGTCCGAGCTCCGGTATGCCGTCGGCTCGCTCGCCCAGAACGTCCCGGTGCTGATCGATCTCGCGGGCCCCGGTTTCGCGGACCTGGTCCGGACGGTCTGGTCGGCCTCGATGGGCGCCTACCGGCACGGCCGGTTCGCGCCCGCCAAGGCCTGGCAGGAGATCGACGACGTCACCCGGAGCCGTGGCGGCCGTCCGGAGCTGGACTGCTTCTTCAACGACATGCGCGGGAGGAAGGACCGCCTTCCGCAGGACCGCACCGCCGCCGAGCTGAGGACGGCGGCCCGCGAGACCGTCTTCTCCTGGGAGGACCGCCGGGCCACCGGCGGGACCTTCTTCATGGAGTTCGGCGACGTCTTCGGCGAACCGGACATGACCCGGTTGTCCCTGTTCGCCGACACCTGCCTCCTCCCGCCCGCGGCGCACGAGGCACTGCTGTTCGGCATGGAGTCGCTGCTCATCGAGCTGGTGGAGTGGGACGTGCCGCTCGCGGAGATCGCCGGGCTCACGGGGCTCACGGGGCTCATGGGGGTCAGCGGGGTGCGCTGACCGTCAGATGGGAGATCGCGCCCATCGCCTCGGCCAGCCGGGCCCCGTGCCGGTCGAAGCCCGGTCCCCAGGCGACGAAGCCGCCCCGGCGCTCGGCCCCCGGCTCGTCCGGGACGCCGGTGAAGCCGCCTCCCGCCGCGGTGACCAGGGCCCGGCCCGCGGCGACGTCCCAGGCGAAGACGTCCGCGTTGGCCGCGAGGTCGGCGCGGCCGCCGGCCACATAGGCCAGGGCCAGCGCGGACGATCCGATCCGCCGCAGGTCGGTGGTGTCGTTCAGGTCGGCGAACAGCTCGTACTCGACCGGGTCGCGCAGCCCGGCGGTGGGGATGTCGGTGAGGACGACCGGCAGCGGGTCCGGGACGCGCCTCTCCGGGGTGACCCCGTTGACCAGGAGCGTGCCGTCCGCGCCGGTGAACAGTTCTTCGCCGAACGGCTCGTAGACCACTCCCGCGACCGGCGCGCCACCCAGGTGGACGCCGATGGAGACGGCGAACAGCCCGAGGCCCCGAGCGAAGTTGTGGGTGCCGTCGATCGGGTCCACGTACCACGTGACCTCGCCGTAGCCGCTGCGTCCCGACTCCTCCCCGACCACCTCGCTCGCCGGGTGGGCGGCGGTCAGCGCCTCGCGGATCATGGCCTCGGCCCGCGCGTCCGCGTCGGTGACCACGTCGTGGGGCAGCCCCTTGACCCGCGTGGACGCGCCGGACCGGTGATGCCGTGCCAGATACCGTCCGGCCGCCAGGGCGGCCTGTTCGGCGGTGCGCAGAAGGGAACCGATCTCGGTGGTGGTCATGCCCGCACGCTAGCAATGACGGAACGAAAGACGCCGGGCTCTTTCGGGTATAGCAGGCCGCGCGTCTGATCGAGTCTTACCTCCGCCGATCGTGCCTGGTCATGATGTGGCTCCAGGAAACGGCGAGAGGAATGGTCGCCTTGGACGAAGCAGTCGGCGCCCGGATCGTTGAACTCTGCGCGGGAATTCACGGCGCGGTTCCTCAGGGGAAAGCGGGCGATCAGATAGACCGCATATTCCGGGAGGACTACGCGCTGCCGGTCTGGACCCTGCTCGCGGGCGCCCCGGGCCCGGCCGCCGCCGCGGTGGCGCTCGGCGAGGACCTCACCGGAGGCATCTTCGGGACGACCGTCCGGGTGGACGCCGTGCCGTCGGCCGGCGGAGGGCTGGTGGTCGACGGCGTCGCCGCCGACGTCCCGCTGCCGGACGAGACGGCCGCGCTGCTCGTCGAGGTCCACGCCGGGCCCAGGCGGCTGGTCGTGCGGATCCCCGCCGGCGGCGAGGGGCTGAGCCTGGCCCGGGTGCGTCCCGTCGGGCTGGAGGGCCTCGCCTTCGGCACCTACACGCTGCGCGCCTGCCGCGTCGGCGACGAGCAGGTGGTGGCCGACATCACCGAGCGTCCGGACGAGCTCGCCGAGATCGTCGCGAACACCCGCCTGCTGATCGCCGCGGTCGGCCTCGGCCTCCAGGCCAGGGCGCTGTCCGCCGCGCTCGACCACGTGGTGGACCGGCCCTTCGGCGACGGGCGGCTGGTCAACCAGCAGGCGATCCGGCATCGGCTGGCTACGATCGGGGCCCGGCTCCGGATGGCCCACGCCCAGCTGATCGCCGCGGAACCGGCGGACGCCGGTCTCATCGCCCTGGTCACCGGCCGCCTGGTCGCCGAGGGCGTCGAGGAGTGCTGCCAGTTCTTCGGCGGCAGGGGCTTCCTCAACGACCACTGGATCTCGAGCGCCTTCCGGGACGCCGCGCTCCTGCCGGTCCTGCTGGGCCGGGAGGACCTCCTGAACCTCGAAGGGGAGAGCGCGCCGGCCGAGTCCGCGTCCGTCTCCGCCTTCAGGAACCAGGTGCGCGCGTACCTGGCCGAGCGGATCCTGCCGCGGATGGCGGCCTGGGAGGACGCGGAGGACCTGCCGCCCGAGGCGTTCGAGGCGTTCGCGGAGGGAGGCCTCACCGGGCACCGGGTCGCCGTCCGGAACGGCGGGCTCGGCCTGTCCATGCGGCACGCGGGGGCCATGGTCGAGGAGATGATGGAGCACTCCGTGCTCGGCATGGCCACCAGCCTCCTCGCCCAGGCACACTCGGTGCTGCCCCTGCTGGAGGAGCTTGGGACCGAGCGGCAGAAGGAGCGGTACCTGCGTCCGTCGCTCCGCGGTGAGCTGGTCTCCGGGATTGCGATCACCGAGCCGACCGGCGGATCGGACCTCATCGGCGCGATCCGGACGACCGCGGTGGAGGACGGCGACCACTGGGTGCTGAACGGCGAGAAGATGTTCATCACCAACGCGCCGGTCGCCGACTTCCTGGTCGTGCTCGTCCGGACCAGGCCCGACCGCGGGCCGCTCGGCATGTCGCTGTTCGTCGTCGACACGGCCGCGGACGGCTTCTCGGTCAAGGAGCGGCTGGACAAGATGGGCGCCCGGTGCTCGCCCACCGGATGGATCCGCTTCACCGACTGCCGGATCCCGAAGGACGCGCTGCTCGGCCCCGTGAACCGGGGGTTCCCGCTGGCCACGGCGAAGCTGCTCAACGAGCGGATCCTGGTCGCCGTCTCGGCGCTGGCCAACGCCCGCTCGCTCCTCGCCTCGGCGGGGGACGGGCCGGGGCTCGCGGCGCAGCGGGCCGAGGTGGAGGCGGGGTTCGCGTTCGTCCGGCAGACCCTCGACGGGATGGACGCGGGCGCGTACCGCGTCGAGGACGTCGCCGCGGCCAAGTTCCTGACGGTCGAGATCACCCAGCGCGCGATCAGGAGCGCCGCCCAGCACCTCGGCGTCGGCGCGTTCGACGAGCGGACCCTGGTCTCGCGCGCGTTCCGGGACGCCCGGGTGCTCGGCGTCTTCGCCGGCAGCTCCGAGACGATGCGCGACGTCTTCTTCGCCGCCCTGGCCCGGGGCAAGGGCCTGCGGTCCGGAACCGACCACGGATGAGGAGATCCCTGTGACCCAGCGAAAGATCGACGCCGACGAGGTACTCAAGGTGCTGCGCAGCACCCTGGAGATGGCCCTTCCCCAGGAGTACCTCAAGGAGTGGGACCTGGACGCCATCGTCCCGGAGACCCCGATGGTGACCCTCGCCCTGGACTCGCTGGCGCTGATGGTGGTCATCGAGGAGATCGAGACCGAGTTCGGCGTGGGCATCCCGGTCGAGAGCGTCTACGCCTTCACCTCGGTCGGCGACCTGGTCGGCTACGTCCTGGCGAGCTGAGCGGGACGGCCTGGTCCTCCCGGGGGAGGGCCAGGCCCGAACGGCCGCGGTCAGGCCGTGTGGTCGATGGTCGGACGGTCGATGGTCGGACGGTGCGGTCGTCGGTCAGGCGGTGTGGTCAATGAGACCGGCCTTGATCGCGGTGACGACGGCGCTCGTCCGGTTGGGCGAGTCGAGCTTCAGCAGCACGCTGGCGACCAGCCGCTTCACGCCGTGCTCGGAGATGCCGAGCCGCCGGGCGATCTGCTTGTTGCTCAGCCCCTCGTAGAGGAGGTCGAGGGTGCTCTTCTCGCGCGAGGTGAGGTCGATGAGCCTGCGCGCGGGGACGGCGCCCCGGCCGGGGGCGGTGACCTGGGAGATCAGGTGCCGGGCCAGGCGTCCGGGCATCGGGGTCTCGCCGGCCGCGACGCGCCGGATCGCGTCGGAGAGCGACTCCTGGGTCAGCTCCTGCTGGAACAGGAAGCCGTCGGCGTCCAGGGACGCCGCGGAGGGGTCGGCGGCCGACGCCTCGTCGAGCAGCATCAGGATCCTCGTGCGGGCGAGGGCCGGCGGCCGGGTCCAGGGGCCGGCGAGGATCAGGACGTCGACGTCGCCGGCGGCCAGCAGCCGGTCTACCTCGGCGGGGTGCCGGCAGTGGGCGACGGCGCCGACGAGGGCGACCTGCGACAGGACCGTGTCCAGCCCGCGATGGAGAAGCTCGTTGGCCGCGAGGATCCCGACGTTCAGTTTCGCGGTCGCCATGGCGGAGGTCTGGTTCGTCATAGCGACATCAAAGCGCCGCGCCGCCGCTCGGTGTGCCATTTGTCGCATTCAGGACAAATGTCGACACCCGATGGGTATAGCCGACCTCCCCGGTCCGAGTGGGCGGCCCAACGAGGCTTATCGCCGCCGGACCCGGTTCTGCACGCTGGACCCGGTCAGCATCGTCGAACGCCAACGCTGAAGAGGGCGCAGCATGCATGCATGGGGTCTCAACAACACCCGAGAGGCTTCGAAAGAGCACTGGGCGGCGGAACAGGAGGTGGTCGGCCCGGGGCTTCAGGCGGTCATGCTCTGGTCCGAGCTGTGCGTCGAGTCCGCGGACGGCGCGGTCCTCACCGACCTCGACGGCAACCGGGTCCTCGACTTCCAGGGCGCGGGCGGCGTGAACTCCGTCGGCCACGCGAACCCGAGGTTCACCGGCGCGCTCGCCGACGAGCTGACCACCGCGCCCATCGGGGCCTTCGGGTCCGGCGCGCGGCGCGACATGGCCGAGTCGCTCCGCGACTTCGTGCCGGAGCCGCTCGACCGCGTCCAGCTCTACAGCGGCGGCACCGAGGCGGTGGAGGCCGGCCTCAGGCTCGCCAAGTCGGTCACCGGCAAGACCGAGTTCCTCTCCTTCTGGGGCGGCTTCCACGGCAAGACGCTGGGCAGCCTCGCCCTGACCGTGGGGGCCAGGACCGGGCTGGGCCCGCTGCCTCCCGGGAACTTCAGCACGCCCTACGCCAACTGCTACCGCTGCCCCTTCAAGCTGACGGCCCCGTCCTGCGGGTTCGCGTGCGTCGAGCAGGCCCGCGAGACGGTCAAGCAGAACTCCACCGGCGACCTCGCGGCGATCGTGGTGGAGCCGGTCCAGGGCCGCTCCGGCAACGTCGTGCCGCCCGAGGGCTACCTGAAGGCGCTGAAGGAGGTCGCGGAGGAGTTCGACGCCCTGCTCTTCGTGGACGAGATGATGACGGGCTTCGGCCGCACCGGCGAGACCTTCGCGTTCGTCCGCGACGAGGTCACCCCCGACATCGTGACCGTGGGCAAGGGCATGGGCGGCGGCTACCCGGTCACCGGTGTGCTGTCCAGCGCCGGGCACATGGCCGCGCCGCCCTTCTCGGACCCGAGCGCCAGCTCCTCCAGCTTCGGCGCCTTCCCCATGGCGTGCCGCGCCGTCGGCACCGTCGTGGACATCCTCGTCGAGGAGCGGCTCGTCGACCACGCCCGCAAGGTGGGCGGCGAGCTCCTGGACGCGCTGATCCCGCTGGTCGACGAGGCGCCGCTGGTCGGCGACGTCCGCGGGGCGGGGCTGGCCATCGGCATCGAGCTGGTGGCCGACAAGGAGACCAGGGAGCCCGTCTCCAAGGCCGTCCTGCGCGAGACGTTCATGGCCCTGCTGGACGCCGGGGTCCTCACCATGACCGGCGGCAACACGCTGCGCCTCTACCCGCCGCTCACCCTCGGCGAGGACCAGGCCCGCGAGGCGGCCGACATCATCGTCCGCACGCTCACCGGAGGTCCCCGATGAAGGTCGCGATCGCGGGACTCGGCATGGCGGGCACGTCCAGGCTCGGCTCCTACGCTCCGCTGCCCGGAGTCGAGGTGGTCGCCGTCGCGGACCCGTCGCCGCACCGCCGCGCCCAGGCCGGGGTCCGGGCCTACGCGGGCCTCGCGGAGCTCCTCGCGGCCGAGTCCGTCGACGTGGTGGACGTCTGCACGCCGCCCGCCTACCACCGCGAGCTCTCGACGCTCGCGCTCCGGGCGTCGTGCGACGTGATCTGCGAGAAGCCGGTCGCCTTCACCACGGCCGACGCCCTGGCGCTGGCCGAGACCTCCAGGCGGACGGGCCGCCTGCTGTACCCGGCGCACAACTACAGGTTCTCGCCGATGATGCGGCTGCTCGAAGAGGCGGTGGTCAAGGTGGTGGGCACGCCCGCCACGGCGACCTTCCGGATCGAGCGGAGCACCCACGCCGCCGGGACCGCGTCCTGGCGTCCCGACTGGCGGCGCGACCCGGACGTCGCGGGCGGCGGCATCCTCCTCGACCACGGCTCGCACTGCGTCTACATGCTGACCCGGCTGTTCGGCGGACGCCCGGACACCGTCGCCGCGACCGCGCGGTTCCAGGACAACGGCATCGAGGAGGCGATCGACGTCCGGCTCGAGTTCCCCCTCGGCTCGGCGGAGATCCGGCTCAGCTGGGTCGCCGAGCGCCGGTCGAACCACTACGGGCTGACCGGGCCCACCGGGACGCTGGACGTCACCGACGACGTGGCCGTCCTGTCCGGCCCGGACGGGACCGAGCGGCGGGAGCTGGAGTCGCCCGCGAAGGGCGGCGCCCACGAGGAGTGGTTCGCCGCGATGTTCGCGGACTTCACCGAGGTGAGGGCCGAGCCGGAGCGCTGGGCGGGACCCCTCGACGAGATCCTGTCGACCGCGCAGGTCATCGAGGCGGCGTACGCGTCGGCCCGGCGGGACGGCCGGCCCGCGACGTTCGCGGGGCAGGGCTGAACCCGTGCTGATCAGCGTCGCGATCATGCACCATCCGGCCCGGGCGGAACGGCTGCCGGCCCTGGTCGACGCCTGCCGTCCGCTGCTGCCGCGCGTCGTCCGCGACCCCGACCCGACCGGCCCGTCCAGCCCGCTGCGCACCGCCAAACGGGCCTGGGCGCAGATCGAGGACGGCGCCACCCACCACCTCGTCCTCCAGGACGACGCCGCCCTGACCCCGGGTTTCGCCGGACATCTGACGGACGCGCTGTCCCGGCGTCCGGAGCACGGGGTCACGCTCTACTCCCACTGGAACAGCCCCCAGAACTCCTACCTGGTCCGCCGGGCGGCGGTGGCGGGGTCGGCCTGGGCCCCGCTCTCGTCCGCGGAGTGGACGCCGACCCAGGGGTTCGTCCTGCCCGTCGCCCTCGCCCGGGAACTGGCGGCCTACCTGGAGCCGATCCCCGACCACGTCCGCGACGACGACGAGATGATCGCGCTGTTCTGCGCGTCCCGCGGCGTCCCCGTCGTCGCGACGGTGCCGCACCTGGTGGACCACGCGGCGGGGCCGACGCTCGCGGACCATCCGGGCGCGTTCCACGCGACGGTCTTCGCGGCCGGACGCCCCCTGCCGTCCGAGCACTGGCGGGTGGACGAGCGGACGGTCGGGGAACTCGCGGACCGGGCCGGGTTCCGCGACCCGGGCTCCCACGTCGTGGAGTTCGTCCGGTCCCGCTGCCAGCTCAAGTTCATCAGGCCCGGCTCCGGCGAGCCGGTGGAGCACTACTACGGATGGCACTGGCGCGACTGGTGCGGCCTTGCCGGCTTCGACGACGCGCAGGTGCTCGACGGTCTCGACGCCGCGCGGGTGCTCGCCGGATTCGACACCGCGCGCGCACCGGCCGGGTTGCCCCGGGAGACGCAGACCGAACTCTGGGCCGCCGGATACCTCCTCGGTGCGGACGCCGCCACGATCCCTCCCGGAGCCGTCCCGGCCCGGGACGACCTGGTCCGCGCGGCCGTCGGCTCCTGGATCGACTCCGGCCTCTGCCCGTCCGACCGCTCCCGGCTCGGCCCGGGCGCCCGGGAGGCCCTGGCCGACCTCGGCGTCACCGCGGTCGAGCAAGGACTCCGACACCGACACTCAGGGAGAGGCCGAGCGCATGTTCGAGCATGACGACCTCATCGCGCTGATCCGGGCGCGGGTGGAGGCGGGCGGCACCGACGTCGCCCTCATCGCCCACAACCCCGCCGACCCGTCCACCGACACGACGCTCGACTACGCCGCGCTGGACCGCGAGGCGCGCCGGATGGCGGTGTTCCTCGGCGGCCACGCCCGGCCGGGCGACCGGGTGCTCCTGGTCCACGAGACCGCGCTCGGGTTCGCGCGCGCCTTCCTCGGCTGCCTGTACGCGGGCATGATCGCGGTGCCCGCCCCGCAGCCCGACGGCTTCCGCAGGCAGCGCGAGCGCCTGGCCTCGATCGCCCGCGACGCGCGCGTGGCCGTGGCGTTGTGCGACCCGTCCGGCCTGGACGTGCTCCAGGAGTGGGCCGAGGAGGCGGGGCTCGGCGACCTCGCCTGCCTCGCCCCCGCCGACCTGCCCGCGCCCGACGGCTGGACCCGGCCGGAGACCGGCCCCAGGACGATCGCGTTCCTCCAGTACACGTCGGGCTCGACGGGCGGCCCCAAGGGCGTGATGGTCGACCACGGCAACATCCTGGCCAACGCGGAACTGTTCGGCGCGATGACCGGGGCGTCCCGGACGATGCGGTTCGGCGGCTGGCTGCCGATGTACCACGACTTCGGCCTCATCGGCATGCTGCTCATCCCGCTGGCGCACGGCGCGAGCACCGTGCTGATGCCGCCGATCGCGTTCGTGAAGCGTCCGCACAGCTGGCTGCACATGATCGACCGCTACCGGGTGAACCTCTCCCCGGCCCCGGACTTCGCCTACGACCTGTGCGTGCGCCGGATCAAGGACGACCAGATCGAGGGGCTCGACCTCTCCCGCTGGCTGTACGCGGTGAACGGGTCGGAGCCGATCAGGGCGGCCACCCTGCGCGCCTTCGGCGAGAGGTTCGCGGCCCACGGGCTGCCGCCCACCGCGATGCTGCCGGGCTACGGGATGGCCGAGGCCACGCTCGTCATCAGCGGGACCCGCTGGACGACTGGCCCCGTGGTCACGAACGTCGACGCCGAACTGCTGGAGAAGGGCGAGTTCGTGCCCGCCCCGGACGGACGGCCCCTCGCTGGCAGCGGCGTCCTCGAACCGGGCACGATCGTGGTCGACCCCGACACCCGCCGTCGCCTCGAGGACGGCGCGATCGGCGAGATCTGGATCAAGGGCGGCCACGTCGCGCGCGGCTACTGGGGCCAGGAGGAGGCCACCCGGCGGGTGTTCGGCTGGGAGACCGCCGACGGCGACGGCGGCTACCTGCGCTCGGAGGACCTCGGGACGATCTGGGACGGCCAGGTCTACGTGACCGGGCGCATCAAGGAACTGCTCATCGTGCGGGGCCGCAACCTCTACCCGCAGGACCTCGAGGCCGAGGTCCGCGCCGTCCACCCGGCCCTGTCGCGCGGCGTCGGCGCGGTCTTCGCGGTGCCCGCGCCGGACGAGGAGGTCGTCGTCGTCCAGGAGTGCCGGGCCAGTGACCTCGGCGAACTCTCCGCGGCGGAGCTGACTCAGCTGATCCGGCACGCGATGGCCCGGGAGTTCGGCGTCCTGCTCGGCGGCGTCGTCCTCGTCCGGCCCTCGGAGGTGCAGCGGACCACCAGCGGGAAGATCCAGCGGACCCTCACCCGGGACCTCTTCAGGGCCGGCGAGCTCGACGTCGTGCACGAGGACCTGTCCCCGGCGGTGCGCCGCCGCTACCGGACGGAGGTCTGATGCCGGCCCTGGACGGCCTCGCGACCCACCTCCCGTCGGAGAGCGTCCCGATCGGGGACCTCCAGGACGGCCTCGGGCTGACCGACACGCAGATCAAGGTGTTCCGGCGCTTCTACGGCCTGTCGCACGTGCTCAGGGAGCCCGAGGGTACGGGGACGGACCTGATGCTGGCCGCCGCGGGGAAGCTGGACGCGCTCCGCGGCCGGGAGCACCTCGTCCGGTACGTGGTCCAGGCGAGGACCATGCCGACGGTCGCCCCCTACCCGGTCAACCCGGTCCACGACGTCCGCGACCGGCTCGGGCTCCGGCACGCCGAGGCGTTCGCGCTGTTCCAGCACGCCTGCGCGTCGGGCCTGCTCGCCATCGACCTCTGCGGACGGCTGCTCGAGGCCGACGGGGACCCCGACGCGCTCGCCCTCGTCCTCACGGGCGAGAAGACGTTCACCCCGGCGGCGCGGACGGTCCCCGGGACCGCGCTCAACGGGGAGGGCGCCAGCGCCTTCCTGGTCCGGCAGGACGGCGACCGCGACCGGGTGCTCAGCTATGTCACCCGCACCCACGGCCGGTTCAACGCCTTCCTGCCCCTGACCGACGACGCGCCCGCCGAGTTCCAGAAGCTCTACCCGGAGGCGCTCGCGGAGGTCGTCCTGGGCGCGGTGGAGCAGGCGGGGCTGACCCTGGACGAGCTCGACCTGATCCTCCCGCACAACGTCAACCGGGTCTCCTGGATCCGGTTCTGCCAGGCGGTCGGCTACCCGCCGGAGCGGGTCCTCCTCGACAACGTCCCGGTCACCGGCCACTGCTTCTGCGCCGACCCGTTCCTGAACTACCAGTCCGCGCGCGAACTCGACCGTCTCCACCCGGGCGACCGCTATCTCATGGTCGCGGTCGGCCTCGGGGCGACCTTCTCGGCCATGGCATTCCAGCACTAGGAGTTCCCATGCAGGACTTTCTCCGCAGGCTGAAGGCGGCCGTGACCGGCTCGCCCGGCACCCCGCTCGTCCTCCTCGGGAACTTCGAGGTCGAGGAGCGGTGGGCGGGCGACGTGCCCGGCCTGCCGAAGATGGGCTTCTCCACGAGCTCGGCCCTGGTGAACCGGATGGAGGAGTTCACCCTGCTCCTCGGCGGTCCGGACGACCACGTCCTGCTCAAGGAGGCGTCCGACCCGGCGTACCTGGACCACCTGGCCGAGCTGGGGATCGAGCTCCCGCGGATCCTGTGCGCGGCCCGGCACGACCCGCAGCGGACCGTCACCCAGGACGTCCTCGACGACCCCGCGCTCGTCGCGGAGCTCACGGACCTGGCCGCGCGGGGCGCCTGGCTGCTCACGCACGGCACCTCGGACCTGGAGGAGGAGCTCGCGCGGCGGACCGGGCTGCCGCTGGTCGGCCCGGACGCCGCGACCTGCCGGACGGTCAACAGCAAGATCTACAGCCGGAGGGTCGCCGCCGACACCGGGCTGCGCCAGGCCGAGGGCTGGGTCGCCGAGACGGCCGGGGAGTTCGAGGCGATCGCCGCGGAGGCCAAGGGCCTGCTCGCGTCCGGCCGGACCGTGGTCGCCAAGGACGCGTTCGGCGTCTCGGGCAAGGGCATCCTCGTGGTCCGGGACGAGCAGCGCCTCGACCGGCTCGCCACCATGGTCAGGCGCCGTGCCTTCAAGCACGAGGAGGACCGGGTCGCGCTGCTCCTGGAGGAGTGGGTGGCCAAGAAGGCCGACCTGAACTACCAGTTCACGATCGCCCGGTCGGGCGAGGTGCGCTTCGACTTCGTCAAGGAGGCCCTGACCGAGGGCGGGGTCCACAAGGGCCACCGCATCCCGGCGCGGCTGGACGAGACGCAGGTCGCCGAGCTGCGGAAGGCCGCGCAGGTCCTGGGCGAGCGGCTGAGCGCCGACGGGTTCCACGGGGTGGTCGGCGTCGACGCCATGGTGGACCCCGACGGCGGGATCTACCCCGTCGTCGAGATCAACGCCCGCAGCAACATGTCCACCTACCAGCTTCGGCTCCAGGAGCTCTTCCTCGGGCCGGGGCGGGTCGCCCTCGCCCGGCAGTACCCGCTGCGGCTCGGCAGGCCCCTGCCCTACGCCGCCCTGCGCCGCCTTCTCGACGGCCTCCTGTTCGTGAAGGGAGGGGGAGAGGGGCTGATCGTCAACAACTTCGCGACCGTGAACGCGGCCGGACCCGCCGAGGGCGCCCATCCGGTGGAGGGACGCCTCCATGGCCTCCTCATCGCAGGCGACCGGCACCGGCTGGACGACCTGGACATGCGGATCGCCGAGCGCCTGGCCGAGGAGAGCGAGAGGAGCACGTCGTGAGCGTCGAGTTCGAGGTCCAGGGGATCCCCGTCTCCGAGCTGGCCGAACGGTTCGGCACCCCCTTCTACGTGTACGACGGCGACGTCCTTGCGAGCCAGTTCGGCAACCTGCGCGACCGGCTCCACCCCCGCATGGAGATCTTCTTCTCCCTCAAGTCCAACCCGAACCTCGCCGTCTGCTCGCTGCTGCGCTCCTTCGGGGCCAGGGCGGAGGTGTCGTCGATGACGGAACTCCTGACGGCCCTGGAGGCCGGGGTGGCGCCGGGCGACATCATCTTCCTGGGCCCCGGCAAGAGCCGCGCGGAGCTCCAGGCCTGCCTGGACCACGACGTCTTCACCATCGTCTGCGAGTCCTTCGGCGAGCTGGAACTGATCGACGGACTCTGCGCGGCCAGGGGCCGCCCCGCCGACGTCACCCTGCGGGTCAACCCCGCCTTCGAGGTCAAGGGCTCGGGGCTGACGATGGGCGGCAGGCCCCGGCAGTTCGGCATCGACGAGGAGCAGCTGCTGGCCCGGCCCGGCCTTGCGCGGGAGTTCCCGAACGTGCGGCTGATGGGCGTCCACGCCTACCTGGGGACCCGGTTCCTCAGCGAGGACGTCGTCGTGGCCAACACGTCCAGGATCCTGGAGATGGCCGAGCGGCTCTCGGCCGCCCTCGGCTTCCCGCTGGAGGTCGTGGACGTGGGCGGCGGCCTCGGCATCGCCTACTTCGACAACGAGGGCGACCTCGACCACGAGACCCTGACCGACCGGCTCAACCCGGTGGTCGCGGCGTTCGCGGACCGGTACCCCGGCACCCGGATCATCCTGGAGCTCGGCCGCTACCTGACGGCCAAGGCGGGCACGTACGTGGTCCGCGTCCGGTACGTGAAGACCTCGATGGGCGACAACTTCGCCGTGGCCGACGGCGGCACCAACCACCACATGGCCGCCGTGGGGATCGGCTCGGTCATCAAGCGGAACTTCCCCATGCGCTCCCTGAGCCGGATCGACGAGGAACCCACCGAGCGCTGGTACGTCACCGGGCCGCTGTGCACGCCCAACGACACGATCGGCAAGGGCGTCCCGCTGCCGCCCGTCCGCCCGGGCGACCTGCTCGGCGTCCTGCGGTCCGGAGCCTATGGGCCGACCGCCTCGCCTGTCCTGTTCCTCAGCCACGGCGCCCCCGCCGAGGTGCTGGTGAAGGACGGCAAGCCCTTCCTGGTGAGGGTGCCCGACACTCCCGCCGACCTGCTCCGCCCGCAGAACCCGACCCCCTGAGAAGGAGACCGGCATGACCACCGACCGCGAGAAGATCGTCTTCGCCGTGTCCGAGGCGCTGGCCGCGGTGCTGAGGCGCGACCAGGCCACGATCGGCGAGCACACCCGCCTCTTCGACGACCTCGGCCTGGACTCCACCAGCGTGCTCGAGGTGCTGATGCGCCTGGAGGACGAGCTCGACCTGGAGTTCGACACCGACTCCCTGGAGCAGCGCCACTTCGAGACCGTGGGCACCCTCGCCGACTTCGCCACCGAGCAGGGGTGACGATGCGGCTGGAGCGGATCACCTGGCACTTGTACGGAGAGGGCCGCGCCTACCTGTCAGAGACCGACAGCCCGCTGCTACGCGACTACGTCCACGACCTCGGCGCGCTCTGGGGAGTGGAGCCGCGGGCGGGGCTGCTCACCGAGACCGTCCGGACCAGCTACGCCGAGATGGTCGAGGACCTGGTGCCGCGGCTGGACCTGCCGGACCTTCCGGTGGACGTGGTCGCGATCGCCGGCAGCGCACCCGATGCCGACGTGCTGCGGTCGCCGACGTCGGTCCTGACCGAGCTGGTGCCCGGCGCGCCGCTGCCGCTCGGCGTCACGGACCAGGGATCGGCCGGCCCGTTCACGGCGCTCCGGATCGTCCAGGGGTACCGGGCGGAGCGCGCGATCCTCATGGTCCTGGACCAGAGCCGCCTCTGGTACGACCTGCCGCTGGGCCCGGAGCAGCGGCCCGAGGCGGATTGCGGGGTGGCCCTGGTGTTCGGGCCGTCGGGCGTCGCGGGCGGCTTCACCGTCGAGCGCCGTACCGACGTCGCCCCCGGCGACCTGGCATCGCTGATCCCGTCCGGGGACCACTCCCTCATCGCGGGGAACGGCCTGCGCGGACACGTCCCCGAGGACGTCGCGGAGGTGCGGTTCGCCCCGTCCGGGCAGCCCTGCACCGGGGTCTGGCAGACCCTCGCCGAGGCGCTCCCCGACTGGCGGGGGCGCCGCGTGGTGATCGCCGAGTACGACCCCGTCCTGCGCTATCTGAGCCTGTGCACCGTGGAGGTCGAATGAGCGGGTACCCCGGGATCCGCCGGACCGCCCGTGAGGAGGGCCTGGTCGCGGCGCTCGAACTGCTGCACAAGGACGGGGTCCGGCACGGCCCCGCCGGTCACGCGCTGGTGGTCGGGAGGCCCGCCCACCTCGAACTCCAGGGCGTCGGCCTGAGCGTGGTGAGGGATCCGTCCGCGCCGCCCGCCCCCAGGGAGTGGACGCTCGGACTGCTCTGGCTGCGGCTCGGCGTCTCGGAGTGGCTGCTGGACCGGACCGTGGCCTATCTCGGCGCGCGCACCACGGGCGGCACTCCGCTCCTGCTCCAGCAGATGGTCAAGGGGCAGCTGGCCGAGGCCGTCACCGAGCAGGTGGAGCTCTCGACCCTGCTGGCTGGACGCGCGCCGGACCGGCTGGACGACCCGCACCGCCAGATCACCCGCGCCGACCGCGTCCTGCTCCGCCTGCTGGGCGGCAGCGGCTTCCGCGCCGACGGTCCGGGCCAGGCGGCCCACGCGTCCGAGCTGCTCGCGGACTTCTACCGGGAGGACCGGCATGATCGAGCTCGATGAGCGGCTGACCGTGCTCCAGGGCCACGCCCGCGAGTGGGCGCGGGACCTGCGGCCCCTCGCGCTGGACCTCGAAGTGGACCCCGAGCTCGTCCACGACCTCCTCGACAGGCCCGGCCTCGCGTTCCTGGCGCGGGCGGCCATCCCCGCCGCGTACAACCCGGCCCCGATCGTCCTGGACGGTCACCTGTTCGACGGCATGGGCGGGCTCGAACGGGTGACGTTCGTCGAGGAGTTCGCCGCCTGCGACACCGGGATGCTGCTGGCCGCGCCGGGATCCTCCCTGTCGGGGATCTTCGTGGCGCTGCTCGGCGACGAGGAGCAGAAACGCTGGTTCTACGGCCGGCTGCTGGAGCGGCCGACCTGGTCGTTCTTCGCGCTGACCGAGCCGGACCGGGGCTCGGACGCGCCCGCCCTGGAGTCCACGCTGACCCCGGCGGGTCCCGAGGGCGGACCGCTGCTGCTGAACGGGACCAAGCGGTTCATCGGCAACGCGGCCCGGGCCGCGGTCGGCATGGTCTTCGCCCGGGTGCGCCCGGGACCGCTCGGGATCATCTCGGTCCTCGTGGACACGGCCACCCCCGGCTTCAGGGCCGAGCCGTTCCCGACCGTCGGCCTCAAGGGCAACCAGGTCAGCGAGGTGGTCTTCACCGACCTGGAGGTGCCCGCCGAGCGGGTCCTCGGCCGGCACCTCTCGGCGACGCGGCGCGGGCTGGCCGGGGCGGTGCAGGGGTTCAACCGGCTCCGTCCGGGCGTCGCCGCGCTCGGCGTGGGGATCGCCAGGGGCGCGATGGACTACGTCCTGGAGCATCGGAGCGACCTGACCTCCTGGGAGCGGGACGAGCTCGACCGGGTCTCCCGGCGCATCGCCGGGGTCCGGCAGCTGGTGCGCAGGGCCGGCGTGGCGATGGACGAGAACGACCCGATGCTCGGGTACCTGGCGTCCATGGCGAAGGCGCGGGCGGCGCGGCTCGCCGAGGAGGTGACCCTGGCGATGCTTGACTACTTCGGCCCCGGCGCGCGCTGGGAACACCCGCTGCTGGACAAGTACGCGCGGGACGCGCGAGGCGTGGAGTTCATGGAGGGCACGAGCAACATCCAGAACCTCACCGTGTTCCAGGGGCTTTCCCAGAACCGGCTGAGCGTTCATTGAGCGTGCACGTGTGGAGCATCTCACTGGACGTCCCCGTCCAGGAGGTGCTCCTCCTGCGCGCCCTCCTCGACCCCGACGAGCTGCGGCGGGCGGACGGTTTCGACGACCCGGCGAGGCGCCGCCGCCACACGGTGTCCCACGGCGTCACGCGACGGCTGCTGGGCTCGTACCTGTCCGTCCCGCCGCGCTCCCTGCGCTGGACCAGGGGGCCGCACGGCAAGCCCGCGATCGCCGGCAGCCCCGACACGTCGTTCAGCCTGTCCCATTCGGGGGACCGGGCCCTGCTCGGCGTGGCCGCCGGACGCTCCATCGGAGTGGACGTCGAGGCCGAACCCGCCTTCGACGCCGACGCGTTCGCGGCGCGCTTCTTCCCCGCCTCGGAACGCGCGCTCGTGGCGGCCGGGCAGTTCACCCGCCTGTGGAGCCGCAAGGAGGCCTGCGTGAAGGCGGCGGGCGGGCGGCTCGTCCAGGGGCTCCCGCTGCTGGTCGGCGGGGAGACCGTCCACGACCCCTCGGGCGCGCTGCCCGGTCCCTGGCTGGTGAGGGACGTCCCGGTTCCCCAGGGCTTCGGCGCGGCCGTCGCCCTCTCCGGGACGGAGCCGTGCGCCCTCACGGTGCACTGACCGGCCGGGCATGGTGAAGCCGCCGGGCCCCCGGGCCTCGGCGGCTTGCGCCGTCTTCCCTGCTCAGAGCTCGCCGTTGATGAAGGCCTCGACGGCGTCGCGCGCGTCGTCGTCGGAGTACTGCTCCGGCGGGGACTTCATGAAGTAGGAGCTGGCCGACAGGAT
>NZ_JBFAUU010000018.1:0-217610 GCF_040679435.1 Spirillospora sp. NPDC052269 | reverse complement strand
GCTCGCAAACCCGACGGGCGACGCACAGCCGGAACGTCCGGGAAGACTGGGGCGGCGCGGGCCTCGGATGGGGCCTTGCAGAGCGCGGCGTCGCACCGGACTTGTGGGCTGGGTCCGGCCTGGTGTTACTGGGTGGCCTTTTCGCGCTTGCGGGAGGCGGGGGCCTTCTCCGCGGGCGCGGGGGTGTCGATGGCCTCGTCGGCGTCCGGTTCGCGGCCGGGGGTCGCGAAGTTGAACTTCTCGATCAGGAACTTGAAGAGGAAGTAGTAGATGAAGAAGTAGAGGACGCCGAGGCCGAGGATGAGTGCCAGGCCCTTGGTGTTGCTCTTGCTGGCGTTCAGCAGCAGGTCGATGAGGCCCGCGGAGAAGCCGAAGCCCAGCTGGGCGTGGAGGGCCTCCAGCAGGGCCATCGAGATGCCGGTCAGGACGACGTGCACGGCGTACAGGACGGGCGCGACGAACATGAAGGCGAACTCGATGGGCTCGGTCACGCCGGTGACGAAGGCGGTGAGGGCGGCGGAGATCATGATGCCGCCGACGGCCTTGCGGCGGTGCGGGGGAGCGGCGCGCCACATGGCGAGGGCCGCGCCCGGCAGGCCGAACATCAGGACGGGGAAGAAGCCCGCGAGGAAGCCGCCGGCGTGCGGGTCGCCCGCCAGGTAGCGGTTGATCTCGCCGTGGACGGCGGTGCCGTTGTCGTTGTAGGTGCCGAACACGAACCAGACCAGCGAGTTCGGGATGTGGTGCAGGCCGAACGGCAGCAGCAGGCGGTTGACGACGCCGTAGGTGCCCGCGCCGAGCGCGCCCGCGCCGGTGATCCAGTTGCCGAAGTCGGTCAGCCAGGTGCCGAACACCGGCCAGACGAAGCCGATCAGGACGCCGAGGATGAGGGCGGCGACGGCGGTGATGATCGGGACGAACCGGCGGCCGCCGAAGAAGGCCAGGTAGGTGGGCAGCTTGACCCGGTAGAAGCGCTGGTAGAGCAGGGCCGCCACGACACCGATGAGGATTCCGCCGAGGACGTCGGTGGGGTTCTTGGCGCCCCAGTCGATCACCGCGGAGGTCTTGCCGTCCGCGACCTTGTCGATCAGCACGTTCGCCTTGAGCTGCGAGGTGTGCGAGAACATGATCTTCGAGACGTGGTCGAAGACCAGGTAGCCGACGACGGCGGCCAGGGCGGTCGAGCCGTCCGCCTTCTTCGCGAAGCCGATCGCCACTCCGACGGCGAACAGCAGCGGCAGGTTGGCGAACAGCGCGTTGCCGGCCTCACCGACGATCTCGGCGACGCGGACCCAGCCGAGCCCGTCCGCGCCGAGCATGTCCGGCTGGCCGAAGCGCAGCAGGAGGGCGGCGGCGGGCAGCACGGCGATCGGCAGCATGAGGCTGCGGCCGATCCGCTGCAGGACGGCGAACACGGCCGACCAGGGCTTGCGCCCGGCCGAGCCCTCCGCCGCGGCGATGGAACTCATCAGGGGTGATTCCTCTCCTCGGTATGCGGGGTGGTGTCAGCGGCGGGCGGAGCGGCCCGCGCTGCCGGGGGTCAGGATCGGGTCGGGGGATGGCCCAGCGCCGTGTGGACCTGGTAGCGGTCGGCACGGTAGGTGGAGACGCCGAGCTCGGCGCAGGTCCCGTTGGTGAAGGAGCGGCGGCGCAGCAACAGCACGGCGCTTCCCCGGGGGATCTGCAGGTGGCGGGCGTCGGCCGCGTCCGCCAGCCCGGCGTCGATCGTCTGGTCGCCCGCGTCGAAGACCAGCCCGTACACCGCCTCGAGGACGCCGTACAGGGACCGGTCGGCGAGCCTCCGGTCCAGCAGGTCGGGCGCCAGCGATGCGAGGATATGCGCCCTTTCGAGTGCCATGGGTTCGCCGTCGGCGGTGCGCAGCCGCTCGATGACGTGGATCGGGGTGCCGAGTTCGACCTCGAAGGTGCGGGCGAGGCGGGCGTCGGCGGGAACGGTGCGGCGGTCGAGGTCGATCGCGCCGGGGCGCATCCCGCGGGCGAGCATGTCCTCGGTGAACGAGACCAGCCGCAGCGGCATCTCGATCTTCGGGCGGGCGACGAAGGTGCCCTTGCCTGGCACCCGGTACAGCCGGCCCTCGGAGACGAGCTGGTCGACGCCCTGCCGGACGGTCATCCGCGACAGCCCGTACCGCGCGCACAGCTCGCGCTCGGAGGGTATGGAGGCGTCCACCGGGAGCTCGGCGCTCTCGATCATGTCCAGCAGGATGGCCCTGAGCTGGAAGTACTTGGGGACGGGGCTGTTCGGGTCAATGGTCGTCACGGGGGATCCTCAGGGGAGCCCGGGCCGATCGCCGGCCGGCTGGAGTCCGGATCGACTCGGTATGTACTGGTCTAGTCCGGACTAGACCACACGATTTCGACGTGTGTCAACTCACAGATGCGTAACGTCCGGATCGCGCCGAGGCCGCCGAAGATCACTTGATTCCGCAGGTCAGCGCCATGAAGCCGCCGAATTCGAGGTTTCGTGCCGGTCGTCCCCGGAGGTGTTCTTGTCCGTCGAAGTCCCGTGTGTGAGGGTCGGTTCGCTAACGGCGAAATCCTGAACGCTTGTGCTCGCAGGTCGAACCGGGGTAATGCGACCCGTCCCGAATCGTCAGGCGTCGTCCTCGGGCTCACGGCCCGGGGTGGGGAGGTTCAGGCGGGTGATGACGACGTGGAAGATCGCGTAGTACAGGAAGAAGTAGACGACGCCCATCCCGATGATCAGGAACAGGTGGCGGGTGTTGCTCTTGGTCGCGTTCAGCGCCATGTCGATGAGCCCGGCGGAGAAGGAGAAGCCGAGCTGCGCGTCGAACGCGGCGAGGACGTACATCGAGACGCCCGTCAGCAGCACGTGGATGCCGTAGAGCAGCGGCGCGACGAACATGAACGAGAACTCGATCGGCTCGGTGACGCCGCAGACGAAGGCGGTCAGCGCGGACGACACCATCAGGCCGCCGACGACGTCCCGCGTCCGGGCGGGGGCGGCGCGCCAGATGGCGAGGGCGGCTCCGGGCAGGCCGAACATCAGGACGGGGAAGAAGCCCGCGAGGAACGTCCCGGCGTGCGGGTCGCCCGCCAGGTAGCGGTTGATCTCGCCGTGGACGATCACGCCGTGGTCGTCGTACGAGCCGAAGACGAACCAGATCAGCGAGTTCAGGATGTGGTGCAGGCCGACCGGCAGCAGCAGCCGGTTCGCGACGCCGTAGACGCCCGCGCCGAGCGCGCCGAGGCCGGTGATCCAGTCGCCGAACGAGTCGATCCAGCTCCCGAGCGTCGGCCAGACGAGTCCGAACACCACACCGAGCAGCAGGCAGGCGGCGGCGCTGACGATCGGGACGAACCGGCGTCCGCCGAAGAACGCCAGCCACGCGGGTAGCTTGATCCGGTAGAAGCGCTGGTAGAGGAGGGCGACGACGATCCCGACGACGATGCCGCCGAGGACCCGGGTCGGGTTCTGCAGTCCGTACCCGACCACCTCCCGGAGGACGCCGTCCTGCTCGACCTTCTGGACGACCGAGCCCTTGAGCGTGGACGAGTGGGCGAACAGGGTCTTCGACACCCGGTCGAAGACCAGGTAGCCGACCACGGCGGACAGGCCGGTCGAGCCGTCGGACTTCTTGGCGAAGCCGATGGCGACGCCGACCGCGAACAGGATCGCGAGGTTGTCGAGCAGGGCGCCGCCCGCCGCGGCGAACACCTCGGCGATCCGGTCCCAGCCGAGGCCGTCCTTGCCGAGCAGGTCGTTCTGGCCGAGGCGGAGCAGGATGCCGGCGGCCGGCAGGACGGCGATGGGCAGCATGAGGCTGCGGCCGACGCGCTGCAGCACCGCGAGCGCGGCGGACCAGGCGTGCCGCGCGCCGCTCCCGCTTCCTGCCTGCGCGCCTGTGGAACTCATGAGCGGCCGGGCTCCCCCCGAGCGGCATCCTCGCTCTATCGCTTTGCGGCGTGTGTCGGGTATGTTGCGTACTGGTCCAGACCGGACTAGACCAGTCGTGGCAGACACGACCGGCGAACCCGGCGTCACGGAGAGTGCGTCCCGATGGCACAACGTCTGATCACCGCGAACAGCATGATCATTTCCCCCGCGGAGGGTTCTACCCGCGTGGTCTCGCCGGGATACGTCCGGATCGAGGACGGCGTGATCGTCGAGGCGGGCGAGGGGCGCCCGGACGGCGCCGACCTCCACCTCGAGGACGGCCTGCTGGCTCCCGGTCTGGTCGACCTGCAGGTCAACGGCTTCTTCGGGTACGACATGGTGGACGCCGACGAGGAGGGCTGGCGGACGGTCGTCGAGCGCCTCCCCGAGACCGGTGTGACGTCGTTCCTGCCGACCTTCATCACCGCGCCCGTCGAGGTTCAGGCCGCCGCGCTGCGCCGCGTCCGCGACCAGCTGCCAACGCTGGACGGCCTGGGCACGCGCGTGCTGGGCGTCCACCTCGAGGGCCCGTTCCTGTCGGAGAAGCGCAAGGGCGCGCACAACCCGGCGCACCTGACCGACCCGACGCCCGAGAAGATCGCGACGCTGCTCGAGACCGGGCTGGTCAAGCTGGTGACGCTCGCGCCCGAGCGGGACGGCGCGCTGGACGCGATCCGCACCCTCGTCGAGAACGGCGTGCTGGTCAGCGTCGGGCACAGCGACGCGTCCGCGAGCCAGGTCGCCGCCGCGGCCGGTGCGGGCGCGCGCAAGGTCACCCACATCTTCAACGCCCAGTCCGGGATGAACCACCGCGATCCGGGTGTGGCCGCCCAGGCGCTCGCCGACGACCGGCTGAGCCCCGGCCTCATCCTCGACCTGCACCACGTGTCCGGGACCGTGGCCAGGGTCGTCTTCAACGCGGCCGCCGGACGCGTCGTGCTCGTCACCGACGCCGCGTCCGCCGCGGGCATGCCGCCCGGCACCTACGAGCTGGGCGGCGAACCGATCACCATGCCGGAGGAGGGGCCGCCGCTGCGCGCCGACGGCACCATCGCGGGCTCCGGCCTCCGGCTGGACGACGCCATCGGCAACGCGCTCGCGATCGGCATCGACCTGGTGACGGCCGTGGACGCCGCCACCCGCGTCCCCGCCGACCTCGTCGGACGGCCTGACCTCGGTCGCATCGCCCCAGGGGCGAAGGCCGACCTGGTCTGGCTCGGCCCCGACCAGCGCGCGCGTATGACGTGGATCAACGGGCAGGAACTCTTCGGAGGGGGATCATGACCACCAGCCGCATGCGCGCCGAGATCGGTGAGCAGCCGGAGGCGCTCCGGCGCACGATCGAGGCGCTGCTTCCGCGCGTCCCGGAGGTCGAGCGGCTCGCCGCCGAGACCCGGCAGGTTCTGTTCATCGCGCGCGGCTCGTCCGACAACGCCGCGGTGTACGGCCGGTACCTGATCGAGTCGCACGCCGGGCGCCTCGCGACGCTCGCCGCGCCCTCCATCGCGACGGCCTACGACCGCAAGCTCGACCTCGACGGCGTGCTGGCCGTGGCGATCAGCCAGTCCGGCAAGACCGAGGAGATCGTCGAGACGCTGGCCTGGGCGAAGGAGTGCGGCGCGCGCACCGTCGCGGTCACCAACGGCCAGGGCTCGCCGCTCGCCGAGGCCGCCGAGGTCGCGCTGATCACCCTCGCGGGTGAGGAGCTCGCCGTCCCGGCGACCAAGACCTACACCACCCAGCTCGCCGCGCTCGCGGTGCTGGGCCTGGGCCTCGGCATCGGCCAGGACGCGGGCGACCTGCGCCGCGTCCCGGACGAGGTGGAGGGCCTGATCCGCGCCACCGAGGCGTCCCCGGCGCTGGGGCAGATCGTCGAGGCGCTCGCCAAGGTCCCGGGCGCGGTCGTGTCCGGACGCGGCATCGCGTTCGGCACCGCCCTGGAGCTGGCCCTGAAGATCAAGGAGGCGTGCTACCTGCACGCCATGGGCCTGTCCTACGCCGACCTGCTGCACGGCCCGATCGCCGTCGTGGACGACCAGACCCCCGCGCTGCTCGTCGCGGCCGAGAACAGCCCGACGCTGCCCGGCACGATCGCGCTCGCCGAGCGGGTGCGCGGCGCGGGCGCGGAGGCGTTCGGGTTCGGCGGCGGCAGCGGCCTCGCGCAGGCCAGCACGGCCGCGCTGCCCGGCCCCGACCTGCCCGAATGGGTCGCCCCGCTCGGCCTCATCGTGCCCGGCCAGATCATGGTCGAGAACCTGGCCCGGCGGCTCGGCATCAACCCGGACGTCCCGCGCGGGCTGAACAAGGTCACCCAGACGGACTGACACCGCGGACGGTCCGTCCGCACGGATGGACCGTCCGGCTTTTCGGCTCGTTCCCCCTGGACGGACCGCCCCCCACGACGAACCGACACCGCTCCGACCGGCCCGCGGGCCGGTCGCGGCCGAACAAGAGATCGAGAGGAAACCCGCTATGGCCAAGGCCGAGGACATCGTCGCGGCGCTGGGCGGCGCCGACAACATCATCGAGATCGAGCCCTGCGCGACCCGGCTCCGCACCGAGGTCAAGGACGGGGGCCTGGTGAACGAGGCGGGCCTGAAGGCCGCCGGCGCGTTCGGCGTCATGCGGTCCGGTTCCGTCGTCCAGGTGGTCGTGGGCCCCGAGGCCGACACGATCGCCACCGACATCGAGGACATCCTCGACTGACCCCGCAAGGAGGACCGATGACGCGCGTACTCTCCCCGGTCGGCGGGCGGGTCGTCGGGCTGGCCGGCGTGCCGGACCCGGTGTTCGCCCAGGCCATGGTCGGCCCCGGCACCGCCGTGGACCCGGCCCGCGAGCCCGGTCAGGCCATCGCCCCGGTCGCCGGGAAGATCGTCAAGATGCACCCGCACGCCTACGTGGTGGTGGACGACGAGGGGCACGGGGTGCTGGTGCACCTCGGCATCGACACCGTCCAGCTCAAGGGCGAGGGGTTCGAGCTGCTGGCCGCCGAGGGCGACCGGGTGACGGCGGGCCAGCCGCTGGTCGCCTGGGACCCGGCCGCGGTGGAGGCGGGCGGACGCTCGCCGATCTGCGCCGTGGTCGCGCTCGACGCGCCGGCCGAGGCCCTGTCGGACGTCGTGGAGTCCGGCGACGTGAACCAGGGCGCCGAGCTGTTCGTATGGAGCTGACCCGCCTTCCGGTCCGCGCCGCCGTCTTCGACCTGGACGGCACGCTGATCGACACCGAGCCGCGCAACCGCGTGATGTGGGCGCGGCTCTTCGACGCGCACGGCGTGCCCCACGACGAGGCCGAGCTGGCCTCGTTCGCGGGACGGCGCGGGCGCGAGGTCCTCGCCGACCGCCTGCACCTGTTCCCCGGCCGGACGGTCGAGGAACTGTTCCACGAGGTGCTGGCCTACGAGAACGACCCGGACATGCCGGTCCCCGAGGCCGTCCCGGGCGCGGTCGAGCTCGTCCGGGCGCTGCGCGGACTCGGCGTCCCGACCGCGGTCGTGACGTCCGGGATCAGCGGCTACGCCCACGACCTGCTGGACGAGCTGGGCGTCCGGGAGCTGATGGACCTGATCGTGACCGCCGACGACGTCGTCGTCGGCAAGCCCGACCCCGAGGGCTACCTGGCCGCCGCGCGCGGCCTTTCCGTCCCGCCGGACGAGGCCGTGGCCTTCGAGGACGCGCCCGCGGGCGTGGCCGCCGCGAGGGACGCGGGTATGACCGTCGTGGGGATCACCACGACGCAGCCGTCCGCCGCGCTGCGCGCCGCGCAGCACGTGGTGGCCGACCTGCGGCAAGTGACCGTGACTCCTGGACCCGAGCTGCGGATCCGGGACACCGAGGAGAAGAAGGACCTGTGACCGAGCGCAAAGTCAAGATCGAGTCGAAGGTGGGGCTGCACGCGCGCCCGGCCGCGCTGTTCGTGCAGACCGCGGCCAAGGCGGCGGGCGACGTCACCGTGGCCAAGGCCGGCGGCGCCCCGGTGAACGCCAAGAGCATCCTGGCCGTCCTCGGTATGGACGCCAGGCACGGTGAGGAGGTCGTGATCGCCGCCGACTTCGACGGCGCCGACGAGCTCCTGGGCCAGCTGGAGGCGCTGCTGTCCACGCCCGAGCCCGAGAATGCCTGAGCCGGGGAACTCGGGCGGTACGGACGCCGGGACCTCCGGCGACTCCGCGGAGCTGAGCGGCGCCGGGGTGAGCCCCGGCGTCGGCTTCGGCCCGGTTCGCGGGATCGCCGGGGCCGTCCCCGAGCCGTCCGCCGACACCGCGCCGGCCGGTGACGCCGAGGCCGAGACGGCCGCGGCGCTCGCCGCGCTCGCCGCCGTCGCCGACGACCTTGAGGCGCGTGGCGTCGTCGCGGCCGAGGTCGGCAACAAGGACGGCCAGGACGTGCTGAACGCGCAGGCGCTCATGGCCCGCGACCCCGGCCTCGCCGACGGCGTCAAGGCCAAGGCCGCCGAGGGCCGCGCGGCGGCCCGCGCCGTGTTCGAGTCGTTCGGCGTGTACCGCGAGCTGCTCGCGGGCGCGGGGGAGTACCTCGCCGCCCGGGTCACCGACCTCGACGACATCCGGGACCGCACGGTCGCCCGCCTGCTCGGCCTGCCGATGCCGGGCGTGCCCGACTCGGACGAGCCGTTCGTGCTGGTCGCGCGGGATCTCGCGCCCGCCGACACCGCCGTGCTCGACCCGGCCAAGGTCGTCGCGTTCGTCACCGAGGAGGGCGGTCCGACCAGCCACACCGCGATCATCGCCCGCACCATGGGCGTGCCCGCGGTCGTCGCGCTGCCCGGCGCGACCGGCATCGCCGACGGCACGCCCGTCCTGGTGGACGGCCAGGCCGGGACGGTCGTGGTGAACCCCTCCGGGGCGGCCGTGTCCGCCGCGCGCGACGCCGCGTCCGCGCGGGCCGACGCGCTGGCCGGCGCGACCGGCCCGGGGCGGACCAAGGACGGCCACCGGGTGCCGCTGCTGGCGAACATCGGCGGGCCCAAAGACGTCCCGGCGGCGGTCGAGAACGGCGCCGAGGGCGTCGGCCTCTACCGCACCGAGTTCCTCTTCCTCGACCGCGCGACCCCGCCGTCCGACGAGGAGCAGGAGCGCGCGTACCGCGAGGTCCTGGAGGCGTTCCCCGACGGGCGCGTCATCGTGCGCGCCCTGGACGCCGGCGCCGACAAGCCGCTGGCGTTCCTCCCCCCGCCCGGTGAGGAGCCGAACCCGGCGCTCGGCGAGCGCGGCCTGCGCATGCTGCGCCGCCACCCGGACGTCCTGTCGGCTCAGCTGTCGGCGCTCTCCCGGGCCGCGTCCAGCCGGACCGCGAAGCTGCAGGTCATGGCCCCGATGGTGGCCGACGCCGAGGAGGCGGCCTTCTTCGCCGCCGCCTGCCGCGACGCCGGGATCGAGCACCCGGGCGTGATGATCGAGGTCCCGGCGGCCGCGCTGCGCGCCCGCGACCTGGCGTCCGAGGTGGAGTTCTTCAGCCTCGGCACCAACGACCTCACCCAGTACACCTGCGCCGCGGACCGGCAGGTCGGCAGCCTCGCCCACCTCCAGGACGCGTGGCAGCCCGCCGTCCTGGACCTGGTCGCGTCCGCCGCGTCCGCCGGGATCCCGTGCGGCGTGTGCGGCGAGGCCGCGGGCGATCCCGTGCTGGCCTGCGTCCTGGTCGGCCTGGGCGTCACGTCGCTGTCGATGAGCGCGCCGTCGCTGCCGCTCGTCCGCGCCGCCCTCGCCCGCCACACGCTGGACGAATGCCGGGAGGCGGCCGAGGCCGCGCGCGGTTCCCGCTCCGCCGGGGAGGCGAAGGAGGCCGCCCGCCGGGCCCTCCCGGCCCTGGCGGACCTCGGTCTCTGACCGGTCACCGCGCACGACGAAAGGCGGGGGCGCCGCTCGGATGAGCGGCACCCCCGCCTTCGTCGTTCCTGCGTGGCTTCAGTAGGAGACGCCCGTGCCGACGGGCTTCCCCGCGACCGGGACGGGGAGCTTCCCCGTCGGCTTGACCTGCCCCGACAGGACCCGCGCGAGCGCCGTGACCGCCGGTGAGGCGGACGAGAAGGTCGCGACCAGCGCCTTCGCCCGGCTGGACTTGTCCAGGTCGTAGGGCGATCCGAGCGCGGCGACGACGGTCGGCTTGGACGCCAGCGCGCGGGCGCTCGCGGCGGTGCCGGACGCGCCCTGGTTCAGCGTCGTGAGCAGCGCGACGTCCGCCTGGCCGAGCGAACCGGCCGTCTTCACGCCCGCCGCGCGCAGCGCCGCGCCGACCTGGGCGCTCTTCGCGCCGGTGACGTAGACCGTGCGCCCCTTGAGCGGCAGCGCGTTCCCGTCGTTGCGGACGACCGTCACCCCGTGCTCGGCGACGCTGCGCGCGAGCGCGTGGTGCTCCGAGGTGCCCACCAGGTCCGCGGCCTTGTCCGGATCGACCTGCGTGCCGCGGAACAGGCCGCGATGCTCCTTCAAGCGCAGGATCCGCGCGACCGCGTCGTCCAGCCGGGCCTGGGGGATCTTGCCGGACTTCACCGCCTTCAGCACCGCCTTGTACGCGACGGACAGGCTCGGCGGCATGAGCAGCTGGTCGGCGCCCGCGTTGATCGCGCGGACCGGCACCGCCCGGTCGCTGTACTTCTCCCGGACGCCGTCCATCTGGAGCGAGTCGGTGATGATCACGCCCTGGAAGCCGAGCTTCTTCCGCAGCAGCCCGGTCAGGACGTTCTTGGACAGCGTCGACGGGTCTCCGCTGCCGTCCAGCTCGGGGACCACGATGTGCGCCGACATCACCGCGTCCGCGCCCGCGGACTCGAACGGCGGCGCGTCCAGGCGCTCCCAGGTGGCCCTGTCGTGCTTGATCACCGGCAGTCCGGTGTGGCTGTCGGTGGCGGTGTCGCCGTGCCCGGGGAAGTGCTTGGCCGTGGCGGCGACCCCGGCCTGCTGGTACCCGGCGACGGCCGCGTGCGTCATGCGCGCGACGAGCGCGGGGTCGGCGCCGAACGAGCGGATGCCGATCACCGGGTTCGCCGGGTTGACGTTGACGTCGGCGTCCGGGGCGTAGTTCTGGTTGACGCCGACCGCGCGCAGCTCGGCCCCGGTCGCCTGCGCCGCGGCCTGCGCGTCCGCCGGACGCCCGGACGCGCCGAGCGTCATGTTCCCGGGGAACCGGGTCACGAACGGCGTGCGCGACACGATGCCCTGCTCCTCGTCCACCCCGATCGTCAGCGGGATCTTGGACGCCTTCTGCAGCGCGTTGGACAGCTCGGCGGTGGACCGCGGCGTCCGCAGGTTCTCCGGGAAGTAGATGACGCCGCCCACATGGAACCGGCGGACCATCTCCCGGCCCTGCGCCGCGTCGCCCACCGTCGGGACGAACAGCTGCCCGACCTTCTGGGCGGGGGTCAGTCTCGCGACGTACCCGGGGATCCAGTCCGCGGCGGCCGCCGCCTGGGACGGCTTGGGTGCGGCCTCCGCGCCGCGTCTTCCGGCCTCGGCGTCTCCGGCGCACCCGGCGAGCGAGGCGGCGAGCGAGGCGGCCAGGGCCGCGACGGCCGCGACCCCGGCAGGGGACGAGGGACGTGAAGCGCGCACAGTACTCCCGAGGCGTGACCGGTCCGTGACCTGACCCGGGCGACGGTAGCCGGAGCGCGGCGCGCTGTCCAAACCATCGCCGGGCCGCGTCGTCCATCTTCGGGGTCCGCGGGGCGGCTGTTGGCGGCTTCTTTGAAGCCCTGCTCGAACGTGCACGGGAGGTGCCCGCGCGGGCGGGCCGCCACTTGGGGTGAGTGAACATTCACTCACCCCAGGTGGCGAAAATGGCACGTTCCAGTAGAGAAGGGGGCGTCGGCGCGGGGTGGACGGCTATTCCGGCGGTGGGAATCCCAGTCGCCGCATCGCGAGGGACGCGGCCCCGACGGCGCCGTCGCCCGCGCGCCGCGGGTCGGCGTTGAAGCGGTGCCGCAGCCCCGCCCGGACGGCGTCGGCGACCGGGCCGTCCCGCAGCACCGAGCCGTGCATGACGACCGGTGCGGACGGGTCGGTCAGCGCGGCGCGGACGGCGTCCACGTCGCGCAGCAGCCACTCGGCGGCCTCCTCGGTGATCCGGCGCGCCACCGCGTCCCCCGCGGCGGCCGCGGCGGCGACCACCGGGCCGAGCCTGCCGAGGGCCGCGGGCGGGCGACCGTAGACCTCCTTGATGATGGCCTGCGCGAGGGCGGGGTTCTGGGGGACGCGCGGGCCCGGCTCGCGGGCCAGCGTCGTGGTGCCGCCCGCGCCGGCCCCGTTGACGGCCGCCCCGGCGAAGGCCAGGGCGGGCGCCGGGGACGCGGCGGGACGGTGGGTGCGCTGATGGCGGGGGGACACGGCGCCCAGTTGTGCCAGCACGGCCTGGCCGAGCAGCGCGCGCGGCACCGACTCGGTGAGCAGGGTGGGGCGGCTGCGGCCGTCCAGCGCGGCGAGCGCGGCGCGCACCGCCTCGCGGCCGAGCCACACCGCCGACCCCTCGTCCCCGACGAGCCAGCCGTAGCCGTCCGCGCGGCGCACGATCGTGCCGTCGCTGATGACCGCGGCGCCCGCGCCGGTGCCGGAGAACACCACGATGCCCTTGGGGGCGCTGGTGCCGGCCGCGAACGCCACGGCGATGTCGGTCACGACGGCGGGCGATCCGCGCAGGCCGCAGGACTGCCAGGCGCGCCGGGCGGCGGAGACCGCCGCGGGACGTCCGGCCGAGCCGGCGCCCGCGATCCCGAAGACGCCCGTGAGGACGAGAGATCGGTCCACGTCGCCGAGGGCCTCTCTCAGGGCCGTGGTGAGGGCACCCGCGGTGTCGCCACCGGAATTCGGGTTCGCGCCGGGGCCGGTTCCGGTCCCGGCCGGCGCTCCGCCGAGAGTCAGCAGTACACAGCGGGTCTTCGTGCCACCCGCGTCTATGCCGATCACGTAAGGACCGGCCAAATGGGTCAACACATGGCGACCGTAGCCGTTTCTACCGTTGACGGAACATCGCGGGGGTAAGAAAATTCCTTACATGAGGAAACCCACCGGCTCAGAGTCGGGGAGTAGTGGGGGTGGGGCGACCCAGGACACAGCACGGGACGAGGCGACGTCGCAGACGCCGCTGAGCACCGTGGTGCGGGTGCGGTCGCTGCTGCCCTCGCTTCCACCGGCGGAGCGCAGAGTCGCGCAACGCGTCATCGACGATCCCGAAGGGGTCGCCAACTCGACCATCACCGAACTCGCCCAGAACTGCGGCACCTCCGAGACCACGGTCATCAGGTTCTGCCGGGCGATCGGGTTCCATGGTTATCCAGAGCTGCGGTTGACCCTCGCGACGGAGGCGGGGAGGGCCCAGAGCGCCACCGGCGGACGGGTCATCGGCAGCGACATCAGTCCGGACGACTCCCTCGAGCAGATCGTGGAGAAGGTCACCTTCGCCGACGCGCGCGCCGTCGAGGAGACGGCGTCCCAGCTCGACATCAAGATGCTCGAGCAGGTCGTCGACGTCATCGTGGCCGCCGACCGCGTGGACGTGTACGGGGTGGGCGCCAGCGCCTTCGTCGCCCTGGACTTCCAGCAGAAGCTCCACCGCATCGGGAGGAACTGCTACGCCTGGTCCGACGCCCACATCATGCTCACCAGCGCCGCGCTGCTGGGCCCCGGGGACGTCGCGATCGGGATCTCGCACACCGGCGCGACGGTGGAGACCATCGACGCGCTGGAGGTCGCCAAGAGCAAGGGGGTCACCACGGTAGCCCTGACCAACTTCCCCAAATCGCCCATCGCCGACGTCGCCGACCTCATCCTGACGACGGCCGCGCGGGAGACCACGTTCCGATCGGGGGCGACGGCCAGCCGGCTGGCGCAGCTGACGGTGGTTGACTGCGTGTTCGTCGGGGTCGCGCAGCGCACCTTCGGCTCTACCCGAAGGGCCCTTGAGGCCACGTTCGAGGCGGTCCGCGGCCGGACCGTGCGACCCGACCGGAGGCGTCGGTGATCGAGGTTGACCTGCCCACCGAGGGCCGCAACCCGCGGACCCTCGACGTCGACACCCTCCCCACCCTGGAGGTGCTGCGCCGCATCAACGCCGAGGACGCCACCGTCCCCGCCGTGGTCGCGGCCGTCCTGCCCGAGCTCGCCGTCCTGGTCGACCTCGCCGTGGAGTCGTTGCGGCGCGGCGGCCGGGTGCACTACTTCGGCGCGGGCACCTCGGGACGCCTGGCGGTGCTGGACGCGGCGGAACTGCCGCCGACGTTCGGCATGTGGAACCGGGTCGTCGCCCACCACGCGGGCGGCCCGGGCGCGTTCACCCAGGCCGTCTCCGAGGTCGAGGACGACGTGGACCTCGGCGCGTCCGACGCCGCCGCGGTCGAGCCCGGCGACGTCGCGATCGGCGTCGCCGCGTCCGGACGCACCCCCTACGTGATCGGCGCCCTGCGCGCGGCCGCGGCCGCCGGGGCGCACACCGCGCTCATCTCCTGCAACCCCAAGGCGCCGTACGGCGACGAGGTCGCCGTCCACATCCCGCTGGCCACCGGACCCGAGGTGATCAGCGGCTCCACGAGGATGAAGGCGGGCACCGCCACCAAGCTGGTGCTCAACTCGTTCTCCACCACGCTCATGATCAGGCTGGGCCGCACCTACTCCAACCTGATGGTCAGCGTGAACGCCCTCAACGCCAAGCTCCGGGCCCGCCTCGTCCGCATCCTCACCGAGGCGACCGGAATGGACTCCGCCTCCTGCGCCGCCGCGCTGGCCGACGCCGGGGGGAACACCCGCGTGGCCCTGGTCAGCCTGCTCGGCGAGATCCCCGCCGACCGCGCCACCGTCCTCCTGGAGGAGAGCGACGGCGGCGTCCGCGAGGCACTCCAACGCCTCCAGTCGGCCTAGCCGGCGCCGGCCGGCGGAGGCCCGCAGCAGCCCCCGCACCCGCTGCGGCCCTTCGCCGGACGGGCCTCCGGCCCCCTCGTCCCGCCCATGAGGACGCGGGGGGCGGAGGCTCCCGGTGGCGTGCCCGCGACCGAAGCCAGAGCCTCCCGGTGGCGAGGGGCCGCCGCGTCGCGCCTGCCGGAGGGCGGTTCGGGGTGAAGTCGGGCGGGTCAGAGGGGGTTCCTGCCTAGACTGTGGCGGATATGACCGAGCTGACGGTCCGGGAGGACGTCCCGGGCGCCGGGACCGCCGGGCCGCCGAGGGCGCGCGCGGCGCGGTCGCGCGCGTTCGCCCGGACGCACTGGATCTTCCTGTCGCTGCTGGCGGCGGGCGCCCTGCTGCGCGGCACGGCGATGCTCGGCTACCGCTGGGTGATGTGGTTCCCGGACTCGAGCGACTACCTGTCCGGGGCCGTCAACCTCAACCCGAACCTGGTTCGGCCGAGTGGGTACTCGCTGTTCCTCTGGCTGGTCAAGCCGCTGCACAGCCTGGCCCTGGTGTCGCTGCTCCAGCACCTCATGGGGCTCGCCGTCGCGGTCATGGTCTACGTCCTGGCCCGCAGGGCGCGCGCGCCGCGCTGGCTGGCGGCTCTGGCGACGGTCCCCGTCCTGCTGGACGGCAACCAGGTGCAGCTCGAGCACATGCTCATGTCGGACACCCTGTTCGGCTTCCTGGTGATGGGCGCCGTCACGGTCCTGCTCCTGCGCGCGACGGGACGCCGGACGCTGGTGCTCGCCGCGGCGGGCGGGCTGCTGCTCGGCCTCGCGACGATCACGCGGTCGGCGGGGCTGCCGCTGCTCGGGGTCGCGGCGTTCGTGATGCTCGCGCGGCGGACGGGCTGGCGGCCACTGGTGGCCATGGCGGTCGCGGGCGTGATCCCGATCGTCGCCTACTCGTCCTGGTTCGCGGCCGATCGCGGGGAGTTCACGATGACCCGCAGCACGGGCGTCTTCCTGTACGGCCGGGTCGCGCCGTTCGCCGACTGCAGGAAGATGGACGTGCCGGTCGAGCAGATGGCGCTGTGCCTGTCGAGCGACCCGAGGCACCGGTCCGTCCGCGAGTCCTACATCTGGGGGCCGCGCGCGCCGCGCTACCGCGTCGAGGCCACCGGCTTCACGCCCGAGGGGGAGCGGCTGGCGTTCGACTTCGCCATCCGCGCGGTCACCCACCAGCCAGGCGACTACGCCCAGGTCGCCGCGACCGACCTCGGCCGGACGTTCCGCTGGGACCACCCCACCTTCCCGGACCGGACGACCTACGAGCACTACCTGTTCGGCTCGAAGACCTTCAATCCCGAAGCCCCGGCCGAGCCCTACGTGCGCGCGTACGACCCCGGCTACAGGCCGACCAAGGCGACCGGCCCGTACGCGTCCTTCCTGGGCGCCTACCAGAAGGTCGCCTACCTGCCCGGCACGCTACTGGGCGTGATCATGCTCGGCGGCCTGGTCCTCATGATCAGGCGGCGCCGCTGGGACGCCCTGATGCCCTGGACGATCGGGATGACCCTGATCGTCCTCCCCGCGCTGACCGCGCAGTTCGACTACCGGTACGTCCTGCCCGCCGTCCCGCTGCTGTGCCTGGCCTTCGTGCTGGCCGTGCGTCCGGCGGCGCCGGGGGAGACCGTCGCGCCGATACGACTTCCCGGACGAATCAGGCGTCTCATACCATCGAAGGTGTGACCCCCCGAGCTGTGATCACCGACTGGGGCGGGGTGCTGACCTCCCCGCTCGACCAGGCCGTGGGCGCCTGGCTGGCCGCCGACCGGATCGACACCGGCGGCTACCGGACCCTCATGCGCGCCTGGGTGAAGCAGGCGTACGACGGCGCGGGCCAGAACCCCATCCACGGGCTGGAGGACGGCTCGCTCGACCCCGCCGAGTTCGAGCGGCTCCTGGCCGCCGAGCTGCGCACGGTCGACGGCGGCCCGGTCGCCGCCCCCGGCCTCATCGAGCGGATGTTCGCCGGATTCGCGCCGGTCGAGGACATGTACGCGCTGCTCAGGGAGGTCCGCGAGAGCGGAGTCCGGACGGCCCTGCTGTCCAACTCCTGGGGGAACGCCTACCCGCGCGAGCGCTGGTCCGGGCTCTTCGACGCCGTGGTGATCTCCTCCGAGGTCGGCCTCCGCAAGCCCGACGCGGCGATCTTCCGGCACGCCACCGGCCTGCTCGGCCTCGCCCCGGACGAGTGCGTCTTCATCGACGACATCGTCCACAACACCCGGGCCGCCGAGGCGCTCGGCATGCACGGCGTCCACCACACCACCACCGGCGGCACCCGCGAGGCCCTGGCGTCCCTCGGACTCCTCCCCTGACCTGCGGTGTGGCAGACTGACGGGGTCATGCGCGTCTATCTGCCATCCACGCTCGCCGCCCTCGCGCGGGTCCGCAAGGACCGCGAGGCCGGTCCCGCTCCGCTGACCGGGTACGCGGTCACGCCGGCGCTGAGCGAGTGGTACTCCGCCGCCGACATCGAGGAGTACGAGTACGCGGCGATGACGGCCGCGGCGCACGCCTCGCTGCGGCTGCTCTCCGCCGACCCGGAGGCACCGCCGCGCCGCGTGGTGCTGGCCGCCGAGGTCCCGGACGACGCGGTCCGCCCGTCCGGCGACGAGGACGACCCCGCCCGGGTCGAGATCACCGCCGCCGTGCCCTGGAAGAAGATCGCTTCCGGCCACGTGGACGACGCGGCGGCCGAGACCGACGTGCGCGCCGCCGTGGCGGCCCTGCCCGCCGCCGACGCGGGCGACGACGACGCGTCCTCCACCGTGGACGGCGCCGAGGGCCACGAGCTCCTCTGGTACGCCACCCAGGAACTCGCTGACCTGCTCTGACGTGACCCGGCGAAGCCCCCGGCGCGATCCGGTGAGGCCGCGCCGCGTCCCCGTGGAACCGCGTAGGGGCCCGGCGGGACGGGTAGATCTCCGGCACTTGACGACGCAGTCGGAGATCAGGGGAGTTTTCCATGGACGCCGTCACGAACGTGCCCGTCCCCGTGAACGAGCCGGTGAAGGGGCACGCGCCGGGGAGTCCGGAACGGACCGCGCTGGAGGCGCGGATCAAGGAACTCGGCGGGGAGAACGCCGAGCTGACCATGACGATCGGCGGTGAGCGGCGGCTGGGCGGCGGGGAGCCGATCCCGGTCGTGGAGCCGCACCGCCGGGCGCACGTCCTCGGGACGATGGGCAACGCGACGCCCGCCGACGTCCGCGCCGCGGTGGACGCCGCCCGCGCGGCGGCCCCGGCGTGGCGGGCGCTGGCCTTCGAGGACCGCGCGGCGATCTTCCTCAAGGCCGCGGACCTGCTGTCCGGGCCGTGGCGGGCGACGCTGAACGCGGCGACCATGCTCGGCCAGTCCAAGTCGGTGCAGCAGGCGGAGATCGACTCGGCCGTCGAGCTGATCGACTTCTGGCGGTTCAACGTCGCGTTCGCGCGGGAGCTGTACGCGACCCAGCCGATCAGCTCCCCGGGCGTCTGGAACCGGATGGAGTACCGGCCGCTCGAGGGGTTCGTCCTCGCGATCACGCCGTTCAACTTCACCGCGATCGCGGGGAACCTGCCGACCTCGCCCGCGCTGATGGGCGACACGGTGGTGTGGAAGCCGTCGCCGACGCAGCAGCTCGCCGCGCACCACACCATGCGCCTGCTGGAGGCCGCCGGGCTGCCGCCCGGGGTGATCAACCTGGTCACCGGGGACGGCAGGGCCGTCTCGGAGGCCGCGCTCACCCATCCCGATCTCGCCGGGATCCACTTCACCGGCAGCACCCGCACCTTCCAGCACCTCTGGCGGACGATCGGCGAGAACATCGAGAACTACCGCGGGTACCCGCGGATCGTGGGCGAGACGGGCGGCAAGGACTTCGTGGTCGCGCACCCGTCCGGCGACGTGGACGTCCTGAAGACGGCCCTGGTCAGGGGCGCGTTCGAATACCAGGGGCAGAAGTGCTCGGCGGCCTCGCGCGCCTACGTCCCGCGGTCCCTCTGGAACCGGATGAAGGACGACTTCGTTGCCCAGGTCGAGTCGCTGACCATGGGGAACGTCGCCGAGGACCTGAACCTGTTCCTCGGCGCGGTGATCGACGACCGGGCGTTCGCCAAGCACACCGCCGCGCTCGACCGGGCCCGCGCGTCCGCCGCGATCGAGGTCGTGACCGGCGGCCGGGCGGACGACTCGGAGGGCTGGTTCGTCCAGCCGACCGTCCTGACCTGCGACGACCCCGAGGACGAGATCTTCACGACCGAGTACTTCGGGCCGATCCTGGGCGTCCACGTGTACGAGGACCGCGACTACGACGCGATGCTGCGGCAGATGGAGGGCGTCGCGCCGTACGGGCTCACCGGGGCGATCGTCGCCCAGGACCGGGCGGCCATCGCGGCGGCCGCCGAGCGGCTCAGGTTCGCCGCGGGCAACTTCTACATCAACGACAAGCCGACCGGGGCCGTGGTCGGGCAGCAGCCGTTCGGCGGGGCCCGCGCGAGCGGCACCGACGACAAGGCCGGATCGATCCTCAACCTGACCCGCTGGGTGAGCGCGCGGGCGCTCAAGGAGACGTTCGTCCCACCCGCCGACCACCGCTATCCGCACATGGGCTGATGAGTAATATGTATCAATTGAGCTGGTAAAACGCGGATTCTGGGGGTGCTGTGCGGCGAGCTGCGGGGGCGGTGGTCGCCGGGCTGGCGGTCGCCGGCGGCGCGGCCGTCGTCACCACCCCCTGGGCCGGGAGCCAGGAGGGGCCGGTGGACGCCGCGCAGGCCGCGTCCCGCCTGAGGCTGTCCGCCGATCCGGCGGTGCGCGTCCTCGGGGCCGACCGGCTGACGGCGGGCGGCCGGTACAGCTACACCTTCACGGTCACGAACGCCGCCGACCGGGCCGTCCGGGGCCTGGTCGCGCGCAGCGAGAAGATCGTCGGCGGACGCGCCGGGACGGCCATGCGCATCGAGTCGGTGAGCGACCCGTCCTGCCACATGTTCGAGCGGGTGATCTGCAGCTTCCCGACGCTTCGGGCGGGGGAGCGGCGCACCGTCGAGGTGGTGGGCTCCACGTCCGCGAGCCGCCGTCCGGGGGACGTCCTGCACATCAACACCTACCTGGCGACGTTCGCCCCCGGCGCGCGCGGACAGGTGTCCTACGACGTGCTCGGACACCCGGTGTCCACGGTGACCACGTTCGGCTAACCTCGCGCCATGCGTACGACGAACCGCCTGGTGCTCTGGAACGTGGACCACACTCTCGTGGATGTCGGGCGGGTCACCCGGGACGCCTACGCGGAGGCGTTCCGGCGCACCACCGGCCGCCCCCTGGTGCGGCTCGCCCCCACCCCCGGACGCACCGAGTCGGAGATCATCTTCGAGACGCTGGCGTTCAACGACATCGTCACGACCGACGACCACCTCCCCGCGTTCGTCGCCGCGCTCACCGAGGCGTTCGCGGCCCGCCGCGCCGACCTCACCGCGCACGGACGCGTCCTCCCGGGCGCGCACGAGGCCGTGACCGCGCTGTCCCGGCTGCCGGGCACCGTCCAGTCCGTCCTCACGGGGGCGATCCAGCCGAACGCCGAGCTGAAGCTGAGCGAGCTGGGCCTGGCCGGATTCCTCGATCTCGTGGCGGGCGGCTACGAGAACGGCGTCTACTCCAAGGCAGCCCTGCTGGAGCTCGCGCGCACGCGCGCGGGTGAGCGGCACAATGCCGTGTTCGGTGAGAAGCAGGCGGTCTACCTCGCCGACCACCCCCGCGACGTCCAGGCCGCGCGCATCGCCCGGTCGCCGATCATCGCCGTCGCCACGGGCAGCGCCACGGCCGCCGAGCTGCGCGCCGCCGGGGCCGACGCCGTCCTGTCCGATCTGACCGACACCGACGCGGTCGTCCGCACCGTCGTGGAGCTCACGGAATCCGCCTGAACCTCCGCTGAGGCGTCGTGATGGAGTCGGCCGACGCACATCAGCCCCGAAGGTGTGGGCCATCCACACCCCCGGAGGGGAATCGTCCGAGGTCGTGAGGGTTGCGCCGGATGGTTCCGGAGTCCGATCCTGGGGTACGCCCCCCGTCGGACGGCGGGGGCTGGAGGGGAGTTTTCGCATGTCCCAGCAGGTGCCCGAGGGTCTTCCGCTCTGGCGGCCGTCCGAAGGAGTGGTGGCCGACGCGCGTGTGACCCACTACCGGAACTGGCTGCGGGACAGGGGCGTCGTCACCGAGTCCTACGCGGATCTCTGGAAGTGGTCCACGACCGAGATCGACGCCTTCTGGGACTCGGTCTGGGAGTACTTCGGCGTCCTCGGCGAGCGCGGTGACGGACCGGTGCGCGCGGGCGGGAAGATGCCGGTGGACGGCCTGCGCTGGTTCCCCGGCGCGACGGTCAACTACGCGCGGAACGTCCTGCACCGCGCGCCGGGCGAGCCGGACGACACCGCCGTGATCTTCCGGTCCGAGGCGGGCGGGCACCGGGTGATCACCCGCCGCGAGCTGGCCGAGCACGTCGCCCAGGTCCGCGCGGGCCTGGCCGAGCTCGGCGTCGGACGCGGCGACCGGGTCGCGGCGTACGTCCCGAACATCCCCGAGGCGCTGGTCTGCTTCCTGGCCGCGGCCTCGCTGGGCGCGATCTGGTCGTCCTGCTCGCCGGACTTCGGGGCGTCCTCGGTGATCGACCGGTTCGCGCAGATCGAGCCGAAGGTCCTGATCGCGGTCGACGGTTACGCCTACAACGACCGCCGCTTCGACCGGCGCGACGTCGTCCGGGACATCGAGGCCGAGCTGCCGACGGTCACCTCGACCATCCTCATCCCGTACCTGGACCCGGCATCCGCCCCGGACGGCCTGCGCGCCGGGATGTCCTACGCCGACCTGCCCAAGCCGGGCGCGGAGCTCGAGTTCGAGGACGTCCCGTTCGACCACCCCCTGTGGGTCGTCTACTCGTCCGGCACGACCGGCCTGCCGAAGCCGATCGTCCACGGGCACGGCGGGATCGTCCTGGAGCACGTCAAGGCCCTGTCGTTCCACCAGGACCTCGGCCCCGGCGACGTCTTCTTCTGGTACACCACCACCGGCTGGATGATGTGGAACTACCTGGTCGGCGGCCTGCTGGTCGGCGCCACGGTGGTGATGTACGACGGCGCGCCCGGCGACCTGTGGGAGCTCGCCGCCGAGAACGGCGTGACCTACCTGGGCGTCGGCGCGCCCTACATCACCGCGTCGATGAAGCAGGAGCAGCGGCCGGGCGAGCAGTACGACCTGTCGCGGCTGCGCGGCATCGGCTCGACTGGTTCGCCGCTGCCGCCCGAGGGCTTCGCCTGGGTGTACGAGTCGGTCGGCAAGGACCTGCTCGTCGGCTCGTTCTCCGGCGGGACGGACGTCTGCACCGGCTTCATCGGGCCGTCCCCGCTGCTGCCGCTGTACGCCGGGGTGCTCCAGTGCCGCGGCCTCGGCGCGAGGATCGAGGCGTTCACCGAGGACGGCAAGCCGGTCATCGACGAGGTCGGCGAGCTCGTCCTGACCGAGCCGATGCCGTGCATGCCGGTGTTCTTCTGGAACGACGAGGACGGTCACCGCTACCGCGAGTCCTACTTCGACATGTTCCCCGGCGTCTGGCGGCACGGCGACTGGCTCAAGGTCCGCCCGGACGGCGGCTGCGTGATCTACGGACGCTCCGACTCGACCCTGAACCGCGGCGGGATCCGGATGGGCACCGCCGACTTCTACCGGGTCGTCGAGGCGTTCGACGAGATCGCCGACAGCCTCGTCATCGACACCGGACGCCTCGGGCAGGAGGGCCGCCTCCTGCTGTACGTCCAGATGGCCGAGGGGCAGGAGTTCACCGACGAGCTGGCCGACAGGCTGAAGCGCGAGATCCGCTCCGCGCTGTCGCCCCGGCACGTCCCGGACGAGTTCCACGTCGTCCCGGGCGTTCCGCGCACCCTGTCGGGCAAGAAGCTCGAGGTGCCGGTCCGCAAGATCCTCCAGGGCACGCCGATCGAGAAGGCCGCCAACACCGGCGCCATGGCGAACCCAGAGGTCCTGAAGTACTACACGCAGGACAGCTGACGGCGGCTCATTTCCCACGGCCCTCGCCATAGGCGAGGACGTCGGAACGCCGGTAGAGGCGGCGGACACGTCCGCCGCCCAGCTGCTCCTCGTGCGCGGGCGTAGGCCAGCCCGCAGGAGGACGCTTCGCATAGACGGTGGCGCTCGACTGGGCCAGCCCGAGGATCCGGGCGGCCTCGGCGAGCGTCACCAGGTCGTCCGGGCCCTCCTCCGGCCGCGCCTCCTGCGCCGTGTAGCCGGCGTACCAGGCGGACCATTCGGCGTCGTCCCAGTACAGCGCCTTGCCGACCTGATGCGCCGGGGCCGGATGGCCGTTGTCGACCCGCTCGCTCCACAGCTGCTTGAGCCGGTGCCTGCTGAGCCCGTGCTTCGCGCCGAGCTCGTCGCGGGTGAGCAGGCCGTCCGGGATCTCCTCGGACGCCCGCACCGCGTGCCACGCGTCCCAGGCCTCGGCGTCCCACGCCTTCTGCGAGCCGACCGTCCCGACGGGCTCGGGATGGCCGTTGGCGGCGCGCTCCCGGTACCACTTCTCCAGCGTGCTGCGCCCGATGCCGTGCTCGGCCATCAGGTCCGCGCGGGTGTAGACGCGCCGTCCGTCCAGGAAGGTCATGGGCTCGATTATCGGATCACCGGCCGCGGCGCGCCGCCGAGACTCTCCCAGGGGCGCGCCGCGGTCCGGACGAAACGGTCAGGGCAGGGTCGCCGGCAGCGGCGGCAGGGCCGTCCAGCCGGGACGCGCCGCCCCGGCGAACTGCGACCGGTACCAGCCGCGCAGCCGCTGGAAGGTCACGACCTTCCCGGCGTGCGGCGAGTGGATGAACCACCCGCGGCCCGCGTAGATCCCGACGTGCCCGAGCCCGTGGAAGAACACCAGGTCTCCGGGCTTCAGCCGGTCGGCCGACACATGCGGCCGGACGCGCCGGAACTGGTCCGCCGCGATGCGCGGGATCCTGACCCCGGCGTGCCGCCATGCCTGCTGGGTCAGCCCCGAGCAGTCGAACCCGCGGCTCCCGTTGCCGCCCCACACGTAGGGACGTCCGAGTTGCCGCGTCGCGTAGTCCACGGCCCGCGCCGCGCGCGCCTCCATGCGCCGTGCCACTCTCGCGCGCTGCATGAGCGCCGCGCGCCGCTGGACGGCCATCATCCGCGCCCCGAGCTCGGCCCGCCCCAGACGACTGTGCAGGGACTGCCCCTGCCCGGCCTGGACGGCCCGTGCGCCGCGCGCGGCCTGCCGCTGCGCGACCCGGACACCTTGTGCGCCCTCCCGAGCCCGCGCGGCCTGATCCGTCCGCACGACCTCTCCGGCGCCCACGGCCTGTCCGCCGCGCATGCTCTGTCGTGCGCGCGCGGCCTGTCCGCCGTGCGCGCTCTGCCCGCTCTGCGCGGCCTGAACGGCCCGCGCGCCCAATTCTGGGCCTGCGGCCTGTTCGGGCTGGGCGGCCTTTCCCATGCTCGCGACCTGCCGGGTGCGGGCGGCGCTGAAGGCCCCCGCCCCTGCGGGCGACGCCGCGGCCTCCTCGGCCCGCGCGGGCGCCAGGTCCGGGGCCGCCATGGGCGCGGAGTCCAAGACACGCGCGGACTGCCCCGGAATGGATGGTCGCGCTCCGGGATGCTCCGAACCGCGTCGTTCATGAACCGGCCGGTCCGCGGGCCGCTGTGGGGCGGGCCGCTGTGGTGCGGACTGCTCCGGACTCGCGGTCGCCTCGCCGTTCGCGGCCGAGACGGGCCTGGCCTCGGCCACTCCGGTCCCGAGCGCGAGCGTCAGGGACATGGTGAGCGGGACCGCGCCGGTCACGGCCTTTAAGGGGATGGACATGCCTGTCGTACCTCCTTGCAAGATCGTCAGGCCTTCCGATACCCCCGCCGTGTCGCTCACACTCGCGAATTTCTTCGAAAACAGCGTTCTCACCAGGGGGAATGTGGGTTCCTGCCGGGATTGTGTGGTATCGCTCCGCGCCCCTTCCCACTAGGCTTGAGGCGACCGAACCCGTCCGATGCGGCGTGTCGGGTCAGATCGCGTCGTAAGGTCGCAGGGACGGGTGAACCTCCCCGCGCACCCGGGCGTCCCACTGTCACCGGGACCATCCGCGCGGTCGCGGCCCGTGATCGTCCAGCCGGTGAGGGGGACCGGTTTCCGGACGGCGGCGGGACGGGGGGCCGCGGGCTCCGGGACGGTTCGGTCCGACGACAACACGAGAGGGACGGTCTCGCGACATGGAGGTTGGAGCTCTGCGGTCGGGAGACCCGGAGCGGCTGGGACAGTACGCCGTGATCGGCAGGCTCGGGGAGGGCGGTCAGGGCACGGTCTTCCTGGCCACCGCCGAGGACGGCCGCCGGGTCGCCGTCAAGCTGCTGCACTCCGACCTCACCGCCGACGACAGGGCCCGCGCCCGGTTCCTGCGCGAGCTCGAGGTCGCCAAGCAGGTCGCTCCGTTCTGCACCGCGCAGGTGATCGACGCCGACGCGACCGGTGACCGGCCCTACATCGTCAGCGAGTACGTGCCCGGCCCGTCGCTGAACCAGCTCGTCCTGGACGAGGGCCCGCTGGAGGGCGCGGCGCTGGAGCGGCTCGCGGTCGGCACCGCGACCGCGCTCGCCGCCATCCACCAGGGCGAGATCGTGCACCGCGACTTCAAGCCGCACAACGTGCTGATCGGCCCGGACGGCCCGCGCGTGATCGACTTCGGCGTGGCCCGCGCCACCAGCGGCTCCACCACCCTCACCAGCAAGGTCATCGGCACCCCGTCCTACATGTCGCCCGAGCAGATCCGGGCCGAGGGCGCGGGCACCCCCGCCGACGTGTTCTGCTGGGCCGCGACCGTGGCGTTCGCCGCGACCGGCGCGCCGCCCTTCGGGCAGGACACCATCCCCGCCGTGATCAACCGGATCCTGCACGAGGAGCCGGAGCTCGGCGACCTCGAGGGCCCGCTGCGCGACCTGGTCACCGACTGCCTCACCAAGGACCCGTCCGCCCGGCCGAGCGCCCGCCAGGTGCTCATGCGCCTGCTCGGGCACGAGGACTACCAGACCCAGGCCACACCCGTCCCGGCCGTGCCCGAGCCGTCCGACGCGACCTCGATCCTCGCCGCCGGCAGCGTCGTCGCCGCCGACTTCGCCGAGGAGAACGAGCGCAGCCGCCGCCGCTTCGGCCGCCGCCGCACGGCCCCGAACCCGGTGGCCGCCGCCGAGCAGGTCCCGGCCCAGGAGGTTCCGGACCGCCTCCCGAGCCCGGCCGAGTTCGCCGCGCGGGAGCGCGCCGCCGCCGAGACCGAGCGGACGCAGGGCATCGGCGGGCCCGCCGCGCACATCACGCAGCCGAAGGGCGGGCCGCGCCGGCGGTCCCCGTTCGCCGGGCGGCTCGGCACCGGCCGCGGCGCCGCGCTCGCGGGCGCCGCCGCCGCGCTGATCGCCGTGGTCGTGGTGTCGGCCGTCCTCGCGCTGTCCGGTGGCAACAAGGGCCAGGCGACGCAGAAGGTCAACGACACCGACCGGCAGCCCGCCACGACCGACACCCGCGGCACCGGGCCGTCCTTGCCGGGCAAGCTGCCGACCAGGCACCGCCCGACCCCGACGTCCTCGGAGACCGAGTCTCCGACCGACACCCCCACCGGGCCGTCGACGCCGCCCTCGACCGGGCCGTCCACCCCGCCGCCGACGACCACGGGCACGCCGACGGGCACCCCGACGCACACGAGCACGCCGACGACGCCGACCACCCCGCCGCCGACGACCAGCGAGCCGCCGACCAAGCCGACCGACCCGCCGAGCAGCAGCACCGGCCAGGGGCAGCAGCCCGCGCCGACCGGCTGAGCGCACGGCCGGTGGCAGGGCGTCCGGGCGTCCCGGTGAATCCAAACGTGATCTTCGTCACGTTCCGGACGGCCGGACCCGGCCATGCGCTGCGACGATCTTGTTCTCGGCGGCCTTCCGGGGGCCGTCGGGCACCGGCGTGTTGGCGCGTGTCCCCCGCGAGCCGGGACGCCGCGCCGTAGGCTGGAAGCCGCTGGAGACGGCGTTCGCGACGACCTCGCGGACACGCTCCCAGCCGGCCGAACGCGGCCGTAAACCACCGTGACCTCCGCCATGGACCGCCAGGTGAACGGCGCCTCGGACCGGCGCTGCCCAAGTCGGCTTTTTGGTCATTCCTGGCTACGCTGACGCAGTGAGCAGCGCCACAACGGAGTGGCGAGGTCTCTTCTTCGGGAGTTGTTTGATGGGCGGCAAGCTCGACCAGGCCAAGGACGACCTGTTGAGGAGGGCTGCGGAGACCTGTCTCCAAGGCTCCGGGTCGCGGGGGGACGATCTCGACGACGCGGTCGCCTACCTCCGGTTGTACTACCGCCACGTGGCGCCGGAGGACCTGCTCGACCGCGACCCCTGCGACATCTGCGGGCCGGCGATGGCGCACCGCGCGCTCGGCGAGGAGCGGCCGCAGGGCCGGGCCAAGGTCCGCGTCTTCACCCCCACGCTGGACGAGCACGGCTGGGACCCCGGGCACACCGTCGTGCAGGTGGTCACCGACGACATGGCGTTCCTGGTGGACTCGGTGGCGATGGAGCTGAACCGGCACCACTACACCACCCACATGATCGTCCACCCGCAGCTCGGCGTGGACCGGGACGTCGCCGGGCACCTGCACGGGTTCCGCTCGGTCCAGGAGAGCCCGACCGACGTCGACGAGTCCTGGATCCACATCGAGATCGACCGGACCACCGACCGCGCCCGGCGGGAGGAGCTGGAGGACGACCTCCGGCGCGTCCTGCAGGACGTGCGCGTCTCGGTCGAGGACGAGCCGAAGATGCGGGCCCGGGCCAACGAGATCTCCGAGCTGATCGCGCGGACGGCCCCGCCCGTCCCCGAGGGCGAGCGCGCCGAGACCGTCGAGCTGCTCGACTGGCTCGCCGACGGCCACTTCACCTTCCTCGGCTACCGCGACTACACGTTGACCGACGACGGCACGGCGCTGCGGCCCGTCCCCGGCACCGGCCTCGGCATCCTGCGCAACGACAAGCCGGAGTCCGGCGGCTTCGCCGCGCTGCCCCCCGAGGTGCGCGAGAAGGCCACCGAGAAGAAGCTGCTGATCGTCACCAAGGCGAACTCGCGCTCGACCGTCCACCGCCCGCTGTACCTGGACTACATCGGCGTCAAGAAGTTCGACGAGAACGGCGAGGTCATCGGCGAGCGCCGGTTCCTCGGCCTGTTCACGCACGTCGCCTACAGCGAGTCCATCGCGCACATCCCGGTGCTGAAGCGCAAGCTCGACCAGGTGCTCGAGCTCGGCGGTTTCACCCCCAGCAGCTACGACGGCCAGGACCTCGTCGAGATCCTGGAGACCTACCCCCGCGACGAGCTGTTCCAGATCTCCGCCGACGAGCTGCTGCCGATCGCGCTCGGCGTGCTGCGGCTGCGCGAGCGCCGCCAGCTCAAGCTGTTCCTGCGCAAGGACGCCTACGGCCGGTTCATGTCCTGCATGGTGTACCTCCCGCGGGACCGCTACACCACCAGGATCCGGCTGCGCATCCAGGACATCCTGCGCCAGGCCTTCGAGGGTGTCGCGGTCGACTACAGCGCCAACGTCACCGAGTCGATGCTCGCCCGCCTGCACGTCGTCGTCCGTGCCGAGCGCGGCCGCCCGCTGCCGGACGTGGACGTCGACGAGCTGGAGTCCCGGCTCGCCGCCGCCACCCGCTCCTGGGCGGACGACCTGGCCGACGCGATCGTCGAGCAGTGCGGCGAGGAGAAGGCGGGCACGCTGAGCCGCCGCTACGGCGACGCGTTCCCCGAGGGCTACAAGGCCGACTTCCCGGCCCGCACCGCGGTGCACGACCTGCGCCGCCTGGACGAGCTCGGCGCCGCCCCGGACGCCGTCGACGGCACCTCGATCAACCTGTACGAGCCGTACCGCGCCGAGCCGGGCGAGCGCCGCCTGAAGATCTACCGGCTGGGCGAGCCCATCTCGCTGACCCGGGTCCTGCCGCTGCTGTCCAACATGGGCGTCGAGGTGACCGACGAGCGGCCGTACGAGATCAACACCCCCGAGGGCCGCCGGTACTGGATCTACGACCTCGGACTGCGCTACGAGCCCGCCGCGGACGTCTCCGAGGACGACGTCAAGGCGCTGTTCCAGGACGCCTTCGAGGCGCTGTGGCGCGGGGACATCGAGAACGACGGGTTCAACGCGCTCGTCCTGCACACCGGGCTGAACTGGCGGCAGGCGATGATCCTGCGCGCCTACGCGATGTACCTCCGGCAGACCGGGACGTCCTTCTCCAAGCGCTACATCGAGGGCGTGCTGCTGCGGAACCCCGGCATCACCCGGCTGCTCGTCCGGCTGTGGGAGTCGCGGCTCGACCCGGCGCTGGCCGGCGGCGAGGCCGAGCGTTCGGAGGGCATCACCGAGGAGCTCACCGGCCGCCTGGACGAGGTCGCCAGTCTCGACGAGGACCGCATCCTGCGCGCCTACCTCGCGATGATCCGGGCGACCCTGCGCACCAACCACTACCAGCGCAAGCCGTACCTGGCGCTGAAGTTCGACCCCGAGGGCATCCCGGACCTGCCGCTCCCGCGGCCCAAGTTCGAGATCTTCGTGTACTCGCCGCGGGTCGAGGGCGTCCACCTGCGGTTCGGGTCCGTCGCGCGCGGCGGCCTGCGCTGGTCGGACCGGCGCGAGGACTTCCGCACCGAGATCCTGGGCCTGGTCAAGGCGCAGGCGGTGAAGAACACCGTGATCGTCCCGGCCGGGGCGAAGGGCGGGTTCGTCGGCAAGCAGCTGCCGGACTCCTCGGACCGCGAGGTGTTCATGAAGGCCGGCATCTCCTGCTACAAGGAGTTCATCTCCGGCCTGCTCGACCTCACCGACAACCTGGTGGACGGCAAGGTCGTCCCGCCGGTGGACGTCGTCCGGCACGACGGCGACGACACCTACCTGGTCGTCGCGGCCGACAAGGGCACCGCGACGTTCTCCGACATCGCCAACGGCGTCGCCGCCGAGTACGGCTTCTGGCTCGGCGACGCGTTCGCCTCCGGCGGCTCGGTCGGCTACGACCACAAGGCGATGGGCATCACCGCGCGCGGCGCGTGGGAGTCGGTCAAGTACCACTTCCGCTCGCTGGGCAAGGACATCCAGAACGAGGACTTCACCGCCGTCGGCATCGGCGACATGTCCGGCGACGTGTTCGGCAACGGCATGCTGCTGAGCGAGCACACCCGGCTCGTCGCGGCGTTCGACCACCGGCACGTCTTCGTCGACCCCGACCCGGACGCCGCCCGCTCGTTCGCCGAGCGGCAGCGGCTGTTCGCGCTGCCGCGCAGCTCGTGGGCCGACTACGACGCGTCCCTGATCTCCCGGGGCGGCGGCGTGTTCCCGCGCACCGCCAAGTCCATCAAGATCACGCCGGAGATGCGGCGGGCGCTCGGCATCGCCGAGGGCGTCCTGTCCATGACCCCGTACGAGCTGATCCACGCCGCCCTGTGCGCGCCGGTGGACCTGCTCTGGAACGGCGGCATCGGGACCTACGTCAAGGCGACCACCGAGAACAACGCCGACGTCGGCGACAAGGCCAACGACCTGGTCCGGGTGGACGGCGCCGACCTGCGCTGCAAGGTCGTCGGCGAGGGCGGCAACCTCGGCCTCACCCAGCTCGGCCGGATCGAGTACGCCCGCGCGGGCGGCCTGGTCAACACCGACTTCATCGACAACTCCGCCGGTGTGGACACCTCCGACCACGAGGTCAACATCAAGATCCTGCTCGACCAGGTCGTGCGGGACGGCGAGCTCACCCGCAAGCAGCGCGACACCCTGCTCTACGAGATGACCGACGAGGTCGGCTCGCTGGTGCTGCGCGACAACTACGCGCAGAACGTGGTGCTCGCCGCGTCCCGCGCGCAGGCCCCGGCCATGCTCCACGTCCACGCCCGCTACCTGCGGAAGCTGGAGCGGGAGGGCAAGCTCAAGCGCCGCCTGGAGTTCCTCCCGGACGACAAGGCGCTGGCCGAGCGCCGCCAGGCCGGCCTCGGCCTGACCGGCCCGGAGTTCTCGGTGCTGCTCGCCTACGCCAAGCTCACCCTGGACGGCGAGCTGATCGCCAACGGCCTGCCGGACGACCCCTACCTGGCGTCCTGGCTGGTCGACTACTTCCCGACCCCGCTGCGCGAGCGGTTCCGCGAGCACATGGACCGGCACCCGCTGCGCCGCGAGATCATCACCACCGCCGTGGTGAACGACGTGATCAACAACTCCGGCACCACGTTCGTGTTCCGCCTGAACGAGGAGACCGGCGCGTCGTCGTCCGACATCGCCCGCGCGTACCTGGTGGCCCGCGAGGTCTTCGACATGCCGCGCTTCTGGCGCTCGGTCGACGCCCTCGACTACCAGGTGGACGAGTCGACGCAGATCGCGATGCTGCTGGAGGCCCGCAAGCTCACCGAGCGCGGCGCCCGCTGGCTGCTGCACAACCGGCGGCCCCCGTTCGACATCCAGGAGACGATCGACTACTTCGGCGGCGGCGCGGTCGCCCTGTCGGCGCAGTTCCCCAAGCTGCTCGCCGGCCCCGACCTCACCGCCTTCGAGCAGCGCCGCGACTCGTTCGCCGAGCGCGGCGTCCCGGACGAGCTCGCCGAGAAGGCCGCCATGTTCGTCCCGGCCTTCTCCACGTTCGACCTGGTCACGATCGCCAAGGAGACGGGCCGTCCGGTCGAGGAGGTCGCCGAGGTCTACTTCGACCTGGCCGACCGCCTCGACCTCACCCGGCTGCGCGAGCGCATCATCGCCCTCCCGCGCGACGACCGCTGGCGCTCCATGGCCCGGTCCGCCCTGCGGGACGACCTGTACTCCGCGCACGCGGCGCTCACCCGTGACGTCCTGGTCACCTCGGCCTCCGGCACCCGGCCGGAGGAGCGGCTCGCCGCCTGGGCCGAGAAGAACCGCACGGCCGTCACCCGGGCCCAGCAGACGCTGACCGAGATCTGGGAGAGCGACAGCTTCGACCTGGCGACCCTGTCCGTCGCCCTCGGCGCGGTCCGCACCCTGGCCAGCACCAGCGTCCTGTAACCAGGCGCCCACGGCGGCCCCCGTCCCACCCCGGGACGGGGGCCGCGGTGTTTCCCGGGGGCGCTACACCTCCCCGGCGTGGCCGCTTTTGGACCGTCCAAACGATCGTCAGGCGGGGGTTGTCAGGGAATGTCCTTCATGAAGCGAAATGTCAGAGAAGAGGTTCCCGTGTTCGTCAGTCATCCTCCCTAGCGGGCTCGGCCCGGCGACCACGAGAACCTCGCGACCAGTGAGGGGACCAACGCATGACCCACGCACCACCGCCCGTCGTCGCCGAGGTGAAGGGGCACATCGCCGCCGTGGCCTTCGGCATCGCCACCATCGGCCCCGGGATCGCGATCGGCCTGATCTTCGGCCTCGGGTGCCTGGCCATCGCCCGGCAGCCGGAGCTGACCGGGGTGATCCGCCAGAACATGATCCTGGGGTTCGCCCTGGCCGAGGCACTGTCCCTCATCGCGTTCGTCGTGCCGTTCGTGTACGCGAACCTGAAGTGAACGACGGCACCACCGCCCGAGCCTGACCCACGAGGCAGGGCGAGCACCAAAGACGCGCACCGTCGCCCCGTCAGGGGGCGGCGGTTCCCAGACCGGGCGTCCGGACGACCCCGGCGCGCTTCGGACCCGGCCGCCGCCGGTCCTTGATCACCGCGCTGAACGAACTTCTCCTCAGGCTCGTGAATCCCTGGCGACCTCCGTGATCAGGGCCGTTGACGCCCGGGGACTGAGCGCCGCTCTGCGGAGATGCTCGAACGCCAGGCTGAAGCGCTCGACATCGGCCTCCTCCTCGAGGAAGACGTCACCGGCCTGGCCGTCGAGATAGGCGAGGCGCACGCCGACGTCCTCCGGGAAGTCCATGACGACGAAGGAGCCCATCATCCCCGGGTGCGCCCCGATGCCGAACGGGACGACCTGGATGGTGACGTTCCGCATTTCCGCCGCCTCCAGGAGGCGTTGCGCCTGCCGCGCCATCATGCCGGTGCCGCCGACCCGGCGGCGCAGGGCCGCCTCGTCGAGGACGGCCCGCAGCTCCAGGGGCCCGTCCGCCGTGAGGAGCTCCTGACGGCGGATCCTCGCCTCGACACGGTGGTCCACCTGGTCCTCGGTCATCCCCGGCCCGCAGCCCTCGATCGTCGCCCGGGCGTACTCCTCGGTCTGGAGGAGCCCGGGGATGAAGGAGCACTCGTAGTTCGAGATCCGGCTGGCCGAGCATTCGAACTCGATGTAGGCGGCGTACTGCTCGGGGAGGTCGGAGGCGAGGGTGTGCGCCCAGCCGCGCTGGGCCGACTCCCTGAGCAGGACGGTCAGCTCGGCGCGCTGCTCCTCGGGGGCGCCGTAGAGGTCGAGCAGGGTCTTGAGGGTGCGCGCCTGGGGGCGGGTCTTGGCGGTCTCGATGCGCCAGAGCGTGGCCGGGTTCAGCGCGGTGCGTTCGGTGACATCGTCCCTGGTCAGATCGGCGTCCTTCCTGAGCCGGCGCAGCTCCGCGGCGAGTCGGCGAAGGCGGATGGTGAGGACGGGTCTGCGACTCGACAAGTTCGCTCCTTCCGGCCGGACGGAGGGTGGCGTGCCGGTGACACTCTGATCACTGAGTGCGGTCAATGCCTTTGCATTACTTGCATGTTGCGCTCCGTATAAGCAGTCTTTGCACAGCGTGCCATCGATCACGGATGGTGCGCAAGCGAACGCGAAGAGTTCGATTTTCGGGGGGAAGGCGTGGTCGGGGATGGTCGACGGGGTGCGCGCGTGGTTCTTTCGATGGGATGGCGATCAGCAGGCCGAGGTCGTCGAGGGCGGCACATCCTGCGTTGCGGAGCGAATCGCGGCGGTGCGCCGGTGACCGGCGGCCACCTCGTGCCCGGACCGTCCGGCGGGCCTGAGGGTGGCTGCCCGGCGCTGAGGCTGGTCGGCGGGATGGGGGGGCGGCTGGACATCGGCGTGGCCCGGCGCGCGCTACGCGGGGTCGCCGAGGCGCACGAGTGGGGCGTCGACCTGGACGATCTCGAGCTCCTGGCGTCCGAGGTGCTCACGAACGCCGTCCGGTACACCGCGTCCGGGCGTCGCGGCGGGGGCGTCGACGTGCGCCTGCTCGTCCGGGACGACTGCCTGCGGGTCGAGGTGACCGACGACGGGGGAGCGCGGACCGTCCCGCACCTGGTCGAGTCGTCCGACTGGCAGGAGTCGGGCCGCGGCCTCCTGATGGTCGCCGTCCTGGCCGCCGACTGGGGCTGGGCGGCGGAACGTTCCAGAACGACCGTCTGGTTCGACCTCCTCCGAAAGTAAAGGGAAGAGCGATCGCTCGCCGCTCACGCTCGGTCACGAAAGGAGGTGGGGATGGGTAAGAAGGAAGAGGACCCGGAAAACAGGCGACGGCGACAGGATGTGAGAGCCATGCGTCCTGGGCGAAGGGTGGACCCGGGCGACGCGATCAAGGCGGTGCGCCGGGAGGACTTCATCCCCGACGAGATCTTCGTGCGCGGCGAGCAGGGCCATCTGGTCCCGCTGAACCGGAGGGACGCCCCGGAACAGTGGCACGAGCAGGTTCGGTGGGACGAGCCGGTCGTCATCCAGATCCGTCCCGACCCCACGCTGCCGCCCGAGCTGTGCGACCCGTCCACGGGGGAGGGCATGGAGTCCACCAGCTCCAGCAGCCAGCCGTCGCTCATGGTCGAGATGATCGAGATGCTGGAGCTCGAGCCCGGGATGCGGGTGCTGGAGATCGGCACGGGCACCGGCTACAACGCCGCCCTGCTCGCCTACCTGCTGGGCGGCGACAACGTCGTCAGCGTCGAGATCGACGAGGACGTCGCCGCCCATGCCCGAGCGGCCCTGGATCGGGCCGGCTACCCGGTGCGGGTGATCACGGGCAGCGGAAAGGACGGGTACGCGCCCGCCGCGCCCTATGACCGGATCATGGTCACGGCGGCCGCGCACACCGTCCCCTACGCGTGGGTCGAGCAGACCCGCCCGGGTGGCCGTCTCCTCGTGCCGTGGGCGGAGACGGTCCATCCGGACGGACGGCTCGCCCTGTTCACCGTGAAGGCGGACGGCACCGCCGAGGGCCGCTTCATCGCCCAGGCGTTCTTCATGCCCCTCCGCGACCAGCGGCTTCTCCCGCGGGTCGGCTTCGACGCCGTGGAGCGCTGGATCAGATCCGGCGCCCCCGATTTCACCCGCTACGGCATTACCGTGACACCGGAGGGTCAGACCATCTGGATCGATTCTCCGGACAACACCATCGCCGGTACCCAGCCGACCTGACGCGGTCCTTTCGACCGGAATTCGGTCACCGAAGGGGCTGGACCAGGACCTGGCCGTGCCATGGGCCTCGGGGATGGTCGGCGACGACGAATTCGGTGTCCCGGGTAAATCCCTGGCTTTCGTAGTAGCGGACGAGTTCGCCGTCGGCGCCCGCCCAGCAATCCACGCGAAGTTGCACGACCCCCTGCTCGAGGCCCTCCTCTCGGGCCCGCTCCAGCAAGGCGGTTCCGATGCCCGCGCCCTTATGGCGGCGATCGGTGACCAGGGCCTCGACGTAAAGCTCGGAAACAGTCGCGGGCGACACATATCCGGGTGCCGAACCCAGGTGGACGGCACCGGCGACGGCTCCGTCCAGGAGGGCGATGCGCAGTCCATCGGAATTGGCCAGACGCTCGACCAGGGCCTCGCGCTGCGCGTTGCCCGTCCAGGGCTCGTCCCCCCACTGGCCGATCTGGCCGCGCGCGACGAGCCATTCCACGGCGCGGTCGAAGAGGCCGAGGACGGCCGTGATGTCCCCGGTGTCCCCGGGCCTGATGATGATCATGGGGTTGAGGGTGCTGGATCGGGGCAAAACCGGTCAAGCGGAACCGACGTCCAGGACGTCGCGTCCGACGGGGGACGGGAAGGAGCCGCGTGGCGGGGATGGTGATACTCGGGGCCGTGCTCGTCGCCGCGATCGTGCTGGTCGCGGTCGGCGCGTCCCGCGAGAGGGCCGCGGAAGAGGACGAGCGCGTCCGGAGCCTGCGCGACTGGGCGGCTGAGCACCGCTGGAACTTCAACGAGGGCGATCTGAGGGTGCCGTGGCGCGGGCAGGTCGGACGCGACGGCTTCCGCGTCCGTGAACTGCTGACCGGGGACGTCGGCGGGCTGCCGGTGTCGCTCGGCCACGGCACCTACCCGACCAGGCGCGTCGTCACGGACGCCAACGGCGACAAACGCACCGAGACCGTGACGAACCACCTCACCGTCCTCGTCGTCCGGATGGACGCCGAACGGCTCGACACGGACGTGAAGCCGGGCGACCCCGCCCGCGACCACCTCTCGTCCGACCTCATCCGCGCCCGCCTGGACGACGAGCTGCCGCTCTGGAGCCTGCGGCAGGGCGAACTGATGGTCGTCCGGGACACCCCGCTCCACCTCTCCGACCTGGACGAACATCTCGGCACGGCCCGCCGCCTCGCCGAGTTGCTCGGGCATCGGTTCTGACCGGAACTGGATTCGGCCGCCCCTCGTCCCAAAAGGTAAAGGGGAGGACGCGTGTCTGGTACCCAAACGGTCCTCGCGGCGGCAGCGGTGGCGGTCATGATCTTCGCGGTCGCGGGCGGGATGGTGTACGCGCGGAACCAGGTCGACAAGGCCCGGCTGCGCGGAGTGCGGGAGTGGGCGGACGCACACGGCTGGGCGTTCACCGACGAGAACCCCCGGCCCCCGTGGCATGACCGTCCCCCGCAAGAGGACTTCCGGCTCGGCCTCCTGCTCGAAGGCCAGGTCGACGGCCGTGACGCCACGATCGGCTGCGGCTCCTACGACGTCCGGAAGTCCGTCGGCGGCGCGGACGGGTCCAAACGCAGCCAGAACGTCACCTATCACCTGACCGTGCTGACCGTCCGGGCCGAGGACGGGACACCCGACATGGAGGTTCGCGAGCGGGGCCTCGGCGCGAAGCTGATGGCGTCCCTCGCCCGCAACGCCACCGACGCGGACGCCTTCGACGCCAGGTTCGAGGTCGAGCCGCCCGAGGCACGCGGACGGCTCTCGGCGGTGGCCGTCCAGGCCCACCTGGACAGCGAGATCCCGGCGTGGAACGTTCGCGACGGCGAGATCACGGCCGTCCTGCCTGGCAGGACGCGCGCCGAGGACCTCGACGGGCACGTCGCCATGCTGCGGCGCCTCGGCGAGATCGTCGCCACGACCGGGAACGCCGCCGCCTCGCCGGAGGGGTAGACCGTCGGGGGCCGGTGCGGGACCGCTGCAGCGGTCAGGAAGAGCGGAGCGCACCGGCCCCGACGGGGTCTCATTGGCCGGATGCGGCCACGGCCTTCCGGTACATCCCGGTCACGCCGACCGTGCCCTTGGCCGGGACGGTCGCGAGGTACTGGATCAGCACGGTGGTGTCCATGCGGGTCGAGACAGACGACGGCGGGGCGAGCCCGACAAGGTCGCCCGTAACGGTGAGCTTCCCCTTCTTCGTCGCGGAATACGCCTCTTTCTGCTTGAGGACGTACCAGACCAGCGCTCCGCCGTCCCGGGTCCGCAGCGCGAAGACCTGGGCGGGAGCGGGTGAGAACCGCGATTCCAGGGTGATGCCGTCCTTCCGCAGGGCCGCCTTGGCCTGCCGCAGCGCCGTGTACGCGTCGGTGGTCTTCGGCCCCGGGGCCAGCCGGCCCGCCCCGGCGGTCTGCGGACCGTCGTTGAGCAGGGCGGAATGGGCGGCGGCGAGCTTGTCCGGAGCGATCACGAGCCCGCCCCCGGACGCCTCGGCGGTCTGCGCGTAGCCGTGGCCGTCCAGGGCGATGCGGGAGAACGCGGTGTCGGTGGGGAACGGGTCGGCGGCCATCAGCCAGGGCGCCCCCGCCTTCGCCTGCGTGAACAGCATGGCGTGGCGCACCGCGTCCTTCCCGGACCCGCTGATCGCCTCGGCCGCGAACCAGTGCGGATAGGAGGACAGCCGCGGGACGGCGACGCTGACATGCGAGAGCTTCAGCGTCCCGATCCTGGCCTTCGTGGCCCGGCGCAGCTTCACGGCGGCCGTGTCCATGGTCAGCTGGGGGTCGGTCTCGGCCTTCGGCAGGAGCGACGCGTCCAGCTTGTCGCCGGCCTGCCCGACTGTGGCCGCGTAGGCCCCGACCGCCTGCCGCGCCTGGTCCTGCGTCAGCGCGGGAGATCCGCTCGCGCCCGCGTCCGAACCCCCGCACCCGGCCGCCAGAGGCACCCCGACCAGCAGGGACACCGCGAGCCCTCCGACGCGTCCGTAGGCCGCGAGGGCCCGGACGACGCTTCCGGACGAGCCCCCGGCGACCTGACCGGGAGGCGGGGCGGCGAGGTGGCGCCGGGACGAGTCGGGACGGATCTTGCCAGCGGACATGACGGCCCCCGAGGGGAGAGGCGAAGCTTCCACGCAACATCATCGCAGAGTCACGATGAAGTCACGCTCCGAATGCGCTATGAGAGAGATGCCCGCTTTGCGAGGGGGTGGTGGAACCGAAAAGGCCCCGCCCCCCTCAGGGGACGGGGCCTCACAAGCCCGGTCGTGCGGCGTCGGATCAGGAGGCGCCGGCCTCGGACTCCTGCTGCCGCATCCAGCGGATCTCGGCCTCGATGAAATCGTCGATGTCGCCGTCCAGCACGGCGGTGGGGTTGCCCGCCTCGACGCCGGTGCGCAGGTCCTTGACGATCTGGTACGGGTGCAGGACGTAGTTGCGGATCTGGGTGCCCCAGGAGCTGGTGCCCTCGCCGCGCAGCGAGGCCATCTTCTCGGCCTCCTCCTTGCGCTTGCGCTCCAGCAGCTTGGCCTGCAGGACGTTCATCGCGGTCGCCTTGTTCTGCAACTGCGAGCGCTCGTTCTGGCAGGACACCACGATGCCGCTCGGGAGGTGGGTGATCCGGACCGCCGAGTCGGTGGTGTTGACGCCCTGCCCGCCCGGCCCGGACGACCGGTACACGTCGATGCGCAGGTCGCTCTCGTCAATGTCGACGTGGTCGCTCTGCTCGACGACCGGGACGACGTCCAGCCCCGCGAACGAGGTCTGGCGGCGGCCCTGGTTGTCGAAGGGGGAGATGCGGACGAGCCGGTGCGTGCCGTGCTCGCCGCGCAGCGTCCCGTACGCGTAGGGGGCCTTCACCACGAAGGTCGTGGACTTGATGCCCGCCTCTTCGGCGAAGGACGTCTCATAGATCTCGGTCGGGTAGTTGTGGCGCTCGGCCCAGCGCAGGAACATGCGCTGGAGCTGCTGCGCCCAGTCGGCCGCGTCCACCCCGCCCGCCTGGGCGTTGATGGTGACCAGGGCCTCGCGAGCGTCGTACTCGCCGGACATCAGGGTGCGGACCTCGAGCTGCTGGACCGCCTTGTGGACGGAGGCGAGCTCGCCGTCGGCCTCTTCCCTGGTGTCGGCGTCGTCCATCTCGCCGGCGAGCTCGTAGAGCGTCGCCACGTCTTCGAGGCGCTGGCGCAGGGCGGTGACCCGGTTGTGCTCGGCCTCCAGGTGGGACAGCTTGCGCGTCACCGCCTGGGCCCGCTCCTGGTCGTTCCAGAGCTCGGGATCGGCCGACTGCTCACGCAGCCCGGCGATGTCCCGCTCCATGGCGGGGATGTCCAGCACCTGCTCGATGCCGGACAGCGTCGCGTCGAGCTCCTTGAGCTGATCTTGAGGATCGATGGCAGCCACGTAACAGAGCTTATCGCCGTCCGGCCAGTGCCCGAGCGATCGCCCAATACCCTAGTGAATGGCACAATCACGATGGGGTCGGCCATGGAGGCCGGTGAGCGGTGGCAAGGGGGCGCGGTGCCGAGGAAGTACCGGGCGGCGACGGCCGTCCTCGCGGCGCTCGCCCTGTCCGTGTCCGCGTGCGGCGGCGGCTCCAAGGTCAAGACGAAGGTCACCCCGGCCCCGCCGCGTCCGACCGCGACGCCCGTGGCCCTGACGCCGCGGCTCGCGGCCGACCGGTTCCGGTCCTGGTCGGTGAACGACGACGTCGCGCGCGCGTCCGGCGACGAGCGCCTCGCCCTGAGCTGGGTCGTGGACGGTCAGTACTCGCTGACCGCCGCCGAGTTCCGCAAGGCCGCCCACGACGGCGATCCCGTGCCCCGCTTCACCTTCGGCAAGCCGACCTTCTATGTGCCGAGATTCCAGGAGGTCAAGACGTTCCCGCAGTGGTTCGTCGCGGCCGTCCCGCGGACCGAGCAGGGCAAGCCCAAGAGCACCCGGACGGCGCTCATGGCGTTCATCCTGCGCTCGCCGGGGGACCAGTGGAAGCTGAGCGTGGAGACCGACCTCGCTCCGAAGACCAAACTGCCCAAGGTCGTCCTGGACGCCCAGGGCTACGCGACCGCCCTGGAGACCGGTGACACCTCGGTCCTGATCCGGCCGCGCGACCTGCCCGGCATCCAGGCGACGATCGCCGCCGAGGGGCCGTCCAGCGTGGCGTCCAAGGTGATGGCGTCCGGCCCGGTCACGACGGGGATGAACGCCGACATCCAGGCGGCCGGGAAGAAGGCCCGCAAGCAGGGGCTCGGGTTCTCCAGCGTGGTGGTCGCCACGCCCTACCCGATCTTCGCCCTGCGCGCCGACCGCGGCGGCGCGCTGGTGCTGTACTCCCTGTTCCGCAACAACAGCCTCTATGTGAAGTCCAAGGACCGGCCGAAGCGCAAGCCGCCGATCCCGCCGGAGACCGCCCATCTGCTGGACGGCACCGTCCCCGGCTATGAGATCGACTACACCGAGACGCTCCAGCTCGCCGCGTCCGACCCGGCGAACCCGAAGAACGGCGCCGCCAATCCTCCGAAAGCCGATGTCATCGGCTTCTTCGGGACGATCAGCAAGGCCACCGCGCCCCTTCCGAAGGCCAACTGACAAGGCCTACTGACAGGGCCGCCCGACAGGGCGGGCTTGACAAGGCGGGCGCCGGGCCCGCCCAGCCGCCGGGGGTCGGTCGTGGAGCCGATCAGCCGTAGAGGCGCTGGAGCAGCAGCGCGACGAACAGCAGCGCCACCAGTCCGGCGAGGACCAGGGCCGGCGGGACGGACGGGCCGTGCCGGTGCACCTCGGCGCGGGCGGCCCGGCAGGTCGGGCACCGGCCCTCGACCACCGGCCCCGAGCAGTTCGCGCAGACCAGATGTTCGCAGCTCATCCGGCTGCCCCTCTCGATCGGGAACTATCTGTCACTGAGAACTTTAGGCGCGATTCCCCGGCATTCGTCGCGGACCGGTTGTAAAGTCCTGATGCCTGCCGAGGGCCCGTGCGGTCGAGGCGGCCCGCCTCCGCCCCTACACTGCACGGGGTCACGCGGCCCGTCGAGCCGGATCGGCTGCGGCGGGGCGTGCGGCCGGGCTCGTCGCAGGTGGGACGGGGTCTGAGGGCGTCCGGTTACCGGTTCCTCGGACTCAGCCCCTAAGGTCGAGTGTTCCGAGCCCGAAGTAAGTCCGAGGGCTACGCTGAGTGGTCCGTCCCCTGGGACCGCGCGGGTCCTTCGCAAGAATGGTGCTGAACCGCCGTGATGCAGCCGTGATTCATTTCGACAACGTCACCAAGGGCTACAAGAACCAGAACCGGCCCGCCCTCCAGCACGTGAACGTCGCCATCGAGAAGGGCGAGTTCCTCTTCCTGGTCGGTCCCTCCGGCTCCGGCAAGTCGACCTTCCTGCGGCTGATCCTCAAGGAGGAGCGGCCGTCCCAGGGCCACGTCCACGTGGCCGGGAAGGACCTGGGCAAGCTGAGCAACTGGAAGGTCCCGCACCTGCGCCGCCGCATCGGCTGCGTGTTCCAGGACTTCCGGCTCCTGCCCAACAAGAACGTGTTCGAGAACGTCGCGTTCGCCCTCGAAGTGATCGGCAAGCCCCGCCGCTTCATCAACAAGGTCGTCCCCGAGGTCATCGACCTCGTCGGCCTGGAGGGCAAGGCGCACCGCATGCCGGACGAGCTGTCCGGTGGTGAGCAGCAGCGTGTCGCGATCGCCCGCGCGTTCGTGAACCGGCCGATGATCCTCCTGGCGGACGAGCCGACCGGGAACATCGACCCCGCCACGTCCATCGGCATCATGAAGGTGCTCGACCGGATCAACCGGACCGGCACCACCGTCGTCATGGCCACGCACGACGCCGCCATCGTCGACGCCTTCCGCAAGCGCGTCGTCGAGCTTGAGGACGGCCGCGTCGTCCGCGACCAGTCGCGCGGCGTCTACGGCCAGGCGTACTAGGCGCCCCACGGCCACCGAACCCGACGCCGGGACGGTGCGGAACCGGGGTGGACGCCCCGGGGCTCGCCGCCCGCGCGGCCCAGCGGTCGCAGAGCGATAGCCTGCACCGGCATTCGAAGCTCCCACCGGGGCACAGGCGATCAAGGACAGCGAGGCATGCGCGCACAGTTCGTTCTCCAGGAGATCTGGATCGGTCTCCGCCGGAACCTGACTATGACGATCTCCCTCGTCATCACCGTCGCCATCGCCATGGCGCTCTTCGGCACCGGTCTGCTGCTGCACAACCAGGCCAACTCCTCCAAGAACTACTGGTACGACAAGATCGAGGTCTCGATCTTCCTGTGCGCCAAGACCTCCTCGAACCCGCAGTGCGCGGGCAAGGACGCGCAGCAGGGCGAGAAGGACGCGCTCAAGACCAAGCTCCAGGGACTTCCGCAGGTCTCCAAGGTCGAGTACGAGAGCAAGGAGGACGCGTACACGCGGTTCAAGGACCGCTTCGCGTCCACCCCCGGCTTCGTCCAGAGCACCAAGCCCGGCGACATCCCGGACTCCTTCCGCGTCCGGCTGAAGGACCCCAAGCAGTACAAGGCCGTCTCCCAGGCCGTCCTCGGCCAGGGCGGCGTGGACCAGGTGATCAACGAGCAGGAGATCCTGAAGAAGTTCTTCCGGATCCTCGGCGGCCTGCAGAGCGCCGCGCTGATCATCGCGGGCATCCAGGTGATCGCCGCGGTCCTGCTGGTGGGCAACACCGTCCGGCTGTCGGCGTTCAACCGGCGCCGTGAGACGGGGATCATGCGCCTGGTCGGCGCGTCCAACACCTACATCCAGCTGCCGTTCATCCTGGAGGGCGCGATCGCCGGCCTGATCGGCGGCGTGCTCGCCGCCGTCCTGCTGGTGTTCTCCAAGATGCTGCTGGTCGACCGGCTCGCGAGCAACATCCAGATGGCGTCCAGACTGGGCTGGGGCTCGGTGTCGCTCGTCATCATCGTGGCCATCTGTTTCGGTGTGCTGCTCTGCGCGGTGGCGTCCTTCCTCACCCTGCGCCGATACCTGCGCATCTGATCACCCGCCTACACTGGGCCGAGGTCCGGCGTGCCGATGCCGCCCCGTCCACCTCAGGACGCGGGCGGCTCCGCGTTGGGCCGACGTTCCCGTTCCGGCGCCCCCGACCGGCGCCGGGCCGGGGTGACCCGACCAGAACCGAGGCTGATTCCCGTGCCACGTGAGCAGGGGCGAAAGTTGATCGCCCAGAACAAGCGCGCCCGGTACGACTACGAGATCGTCGACACCTGGGAGGCCGGCCTGGTGCTCATGGGCACCGAGGTCAAGGCCCTTCGCGCCGGACGGGCCTCGCTGGCTGACGGCTACGCGCACGTCATGGACCACGAGGTCTGGCTGGAGAACGTCCACATCCCCGAGTACACCGAGGGCACCTGGACCAACCACGCCCCGCGGCGTCGGCGCAAGCTGCTGCTGAACCGCAGGGAGATCAACAAGATCGAGCAGAAGACCGACGAGCCCGGCTGGACCCTGATCCCGCTGGCGCTCTATTTCAAGGACGGTCGAGCGAAAATCGAGATCGGGCTGGGCCGTGGTAAGAAGGCGTACGACAAGCGCCAGGCCATCGCCAAGCGCGAGGCCGACCGCGAGATGCAGAAGGCGGCCGCGGCCCGGCTCAGGAGACGGTGAAGGGTGTCGATGAACCTCCGAGGCCGCAGCACGGCTCGCCGGATGATCTCGGTGGGGGCCTGCGTCGTCCTCGTCGGCGGCTCGGCGTCGGCGTGCTTCGCCGAACAGTCGGCCATGCCCACCGTCCGGGACTTCCTGGTCGCCTGGGAGGTCGGCAACTATCCGGCCGCCGCCGGGCACACCATGGGGGCGGACAAGGCGGAGGTCGCCGCCGCCCTCGGAGGAGTGCGCAAGCAGCTCGACGCTGCGGCGCTGAAGCTCGACATGCTGAAGGTCGTCAAGACCGGCGACACCGCGACCGCGCAGTACGCCGTGAAGATCGACCTGGGTGAGAACGGCGAGCCCTGGACCTACAACAGCTCGATGAACCTGCAGCGCGCGGGTGCCGGCTGGAAGATCAAGTGGGAACCGTCGATCATCCACCCGAGCCTGAAGCAGGGCCAGCGGCTCGCGGTGGTCACCACCGTCCCGCGACGCGCGGCGATCCAGGACCAGAACGCCAAGACGGTGCTGAAGTCCGTCCCGGCCGACCTGGTCGGGGTCATCCCCGGGCAGCTGAAGGACCCGAAGGCCACCATCGACCAGATGGTGAAGACCACCAAGATCGAGGGCGGCCGGCGGCTGGACGGCGAGCGGCTGCTCGGCCGCGTCCAGTCCGCGCCCCCGCAGAAGTTCCTCCCCCTGCTGACCCTCCAGCGTTCCAGCGGCGACAAGCTGATCGAGCGGCTCAGGCAGGTGGACGGCCTGCAGTTCAAGGTCATCAGCGCGCCGATCCAGGCGCTGTTCGCCCCCGAGGTCGTCGGCGAGCTCGGCGCGGCCACCGCCGACCGGCTGCAGCAGGTCGGCGCCCCCTACCAGCCGGGCGACACGATCGGCGTCAGCGGCCTCCAGCTGCTGCAACAGCGCCGCCTGGCGGGCACCCCCTCGATCGACGTCGTCGCGCAGGACCCGGAGGGCAAGGACATCACGCCGCTGCGCTCGTGGAGCGGCCATGACCCGGCCCCGATCGTCACCACCCTCGACCGCAGGCTCCAGCCGCGCGCCGACCAGGTGCTCGCACAGCTGAAGGGCTCGGTCCCGGCGTCCCTGGTCGCGGTGCGGCCCGGCACGGGTGACGTGCTGGCCGTGTCGAACCACCACACCAGCGGCCGTGACGAGGCCATGGAGGGCCACTACCCGCCGGGCATGGCGTTCTCCTTCGTCACCGCGGACGCGCTGCTCCAGAACCAGATCGCGAAGACCACGCCGACCGAGTGCCCCGCCACGACGAACGTGGGCGGGCAGACGGTGTCCAACCCGTCCGGGAAGGCGGGCCGTAACAGCACCCTGGAGCGCGCCTTCTCTGTGAACTGCGCCACGACCCTCGCGCAGCTCGCCACCAAGCTCCCGCAGCAGGCGCTGCCCCAGGCGGCGGCCCGCTTCGGCCTCGGCAAGGATTGGGGCGGCCTCTTCCCGTCCTACGCCGGGACGATCCCGACCCCCGCCAACGACGGCCAGAAGGCGCTGATCGCGACCGGGCAGGGCGGCGTCACCACCTCGCCGCTGGCGATGGCCGCGGCGGCCGCCGCCGTGTCGTCCGGGGTGTGGCGCCCGCCGTTCATCACCAAGGACCCGGCGGACACCCCGTCCGCGCAGGCGAACTTGCTCAACGCGATCACGGCCAGCGACCTGAAGGTGATGGTGCGCCGGTCCGTCCAGACCGGTGCGGCGAATGACGCGAACGCCACCAGCGGCGGCAAGGTCTCCGGCGTGAGCGCGCAGGTGACCTACCAGGAGGGCGGCCGCACCAAGATCGTGTCCTGGTTCGTCGGGTTCCGCGACGACATCGCGTTCGCGATCGCGGTCGAGGGAAGGGCGAACGCGGCGAAGATCGCCGCGAACTTCCTGAACGGCACCACGGTGAGCCCGCCGTCCACCACCAAGCCGCCGAAGGGGACGACCCCGGGCACCGGTGGACAGCGTCCGGGGACCGGCGGCCAGACGCCGGGCCACCAGTCGCCCGGCACGGGTGCGAACCCGGCGACCGGCCCCACCCGCAACCCCTGATCACATGCGGTGAGACTTCCGTCACCTTTTGGTGATCTCTTGACTCGGCGGAAGCAACCATCCGAGCCGTTCCGCACGTCTTCACAGGTGACTGGGACACCGCTTGGGGGGTTGCGGACCCAGTCGCCGTGATGAGACCAGAGCCTCGTCTCGGGGGAGGCTCTGCCGTCCGGACCGGCCTGACCCTGCCGGTCGGCCCCGGTGGGCGCGACATGTTCGCCGCCCACCGGGGCGTCACTTTTCTCCGGCCCCCGGGAATCCCGTTGGCATCCGCGGCGTTGACCTACTAGTGTCTGGTGGTGGACGCCCAGGCGTCCGACTTCTTGACAAGTCAACATGGGGGTGACCGGTCTCGACTTCGGTAGGTCGAGCCAGGGGAAGCGGGTCGAGGGTTGCTGTTGTGACCTCGTTAATCCTGTGACAGCAAACCTATAACTGCCAACAAGAAGCAGTCCGAGTTCGCTCTCGCCGCCTGAGGCGAGTAGCGACTCTGCCGGCCCGGGTACGTCTCCGCCCCGGGATCCGGCATCATCAGGAGACTCCACTCTGCCGCCCGGTCGCGGGGCAGTAGAGAACACCTAACAGCGACTGAGCCCGTCAGCGACTCGCCTGCGAGAGCGCTGGGGCTGAGAAAGCGTCAAGCAGGCTGCGCCCGGAGAAGCCCTGGCCCATCACCGAAGGACGCGGGTTCGATTCCCGCCACCTCCACGAACAGGCCCCGTGTGGTCGGAAGCGAGACTTCCGACCACACGGGGCCTTTTTGTGTTGCCGGAGAGGCCCCGCCCCGGGGCTCACAGCCTGAACTCCCGGGCGCCTCCCGGCGGCTACCGCACGCGCTGCAGGTACGGCCTGAAGACGAAGCGGCCCATCCACGAGGGCCGGACGCCGCCCCGCAGCCGCACCCAGCCGCGCGGGTTGCGGCACTTCTTGGCCATCACCCGGTGGTTGTGCCGCAGGGCGCCGACGATGCGGCCGTTGGGCAGCACGCGGACGTTGAGCCCGATCCACGGCGTCACCCTGTACCTGCAGATCGGACTGCTGGAAGACGCCGCCATCGCGCCCTGGGGCGCGGCAGGCGCCGCTGCCTCGGCCGCGCCTGAGGACAGCAGAGTCGCGCCGCTCAGGCCCGCTCCGGCTATGGCAAGGGCGATGCTCCGTCGAGTCGTCGCTCCCATGTGTGCTCCTTCTGATCCGGGCAGTCGCGCATGCGACATGCATCCGACGTGAGAGTGAATTCCCGGCATTTGGCATGACAACTACCGGTTCAGGCCAAGAAAGCGGAACGTCCCTCATGTTGTGAGAAGGGTTCTATGCCGGGAACGCCGCCAGGGGTGCGCCCGTGGTGCGCCGGGCGTGGACGGAGGCGGACCGTTGAACTCGCCCGCTTGCGGCGGATTGTCGAGAGGTGACGTGTTCGCCGTCGGGAAGAGCGGCGAGATGTCGTGTCGGGGGGATTGATAGGGAGAAATGGATATTTCCACCCGGGGTGCGCGTCATTGGAAAGTCAAGAATCGGTGAGCTAGCTGCTAATGGTTCGGACAGTGGTGGAAGTCGGCCCGCGCAACGTGTTGAGTGTCCGTGGGTGCCCGGCCTGCAAGGGACGGGCGCTTAGAAGAAATCCACTGTGCACAGAAGGGGCTTCGGAATGAAGCGACTGGTGGCGGCAGGGCTCATGGCCCTCACGACGGCTAGTGTGATGGCTAGCGCGTCTCCGGCCATGGCCTGGGACGAGCCGTACCCGTACACCTCCATCCACTCCCACCACGCGTCCAACGCCCAGGGCATTGGCGTTGAGACCTGCCGGGCCGTCGAGGTTGCCGCCGTCATCGGTGTCATCCTCCACAACGTCCTGGCTCAGGACCGGGAGGACGGCAACTGCGACAACGGCTCCATGGAGGGCCGTAACGGCAACGGCGCGGGTTACGACGGGTACCGTCACTGATCCAAGCCCTGACCGGGTCGGGAGCGAGTTCTACTCGCTCCCGGCCCGGTTGCTTTTTGTCTGGACGCTTAATAGAGGCATGTCCGGATGTTCGGTTCGGGAGCCTTTTGTGGGTTCTTCGCCCCGCCTCCGGTGGTCAACGTTGTTCCATCGTCCCCCTCGATATCCGTCAAACGGGGTCGTGACACGGCTCCATCGTTCTCCTGGCGTGTGATGCTCGCGAGGAGATCGCGAACCCGAGTGAACCGAAGAAACCCCCGGAGGGCGGGCGTCCCGCGGCCGCCTGCCCGCACTGCGTGGGAACGTCCCGTTTCCGCCGGTGTCCGCAGGCGGAGCGACGGTGAATCAAGGCGGATCGCCCGGCCTGGCCTTTCCTGTTCCCGAAAGGACGTCGATTTGGGAGCTCAGGGGATCGCGGCCCTTGGCACGGCCGAGGAGACCGCGTCCTTCCCGCGGGCCGTCCAGGACCGCACGCCCGGGACGGACCGCCGGCGGCCGTCCCACCGGCGCGCTCCCCGCCGCCGGCTCGCGTCGCGGCTGCCCGTCGCCGGCTACCGCCTGACGCTCGTGCTGCTGGACTTCACCGTCGCCGCGTGGCTCTCCCTTCTTCAGGCCGGTGGCCCGGCGCGTGCCGTCCTCACGGGGGCGACGCTCGTGGCGCTGCAGGTCGCGGCCGGGGGCTACCGGCCGCGCCGGAGCCTCAGCCTCGCCGACGAGGTCATGCCGACCGTGATCCGTGTGCTGCTGGCCGACCTGGTCGCCCATCGCGTGCTGTCGCCGCCCGCCACCGCGACGCTGGGGCACGCGGCGCTTCAGCTGCTGGAGTTCGTCCTCGCGGCATCGGTGCTGGTGGTGGCGGGACGGCTGCCGGTGTTCAAGGCGGCGCGGCGCTTCCGGCGCAGGCCGGCGCGGTTGCGGGCGACGGTCGTCATCGGGGCGGGCCCGGTCACCGACCGCATCGCCGAGCACCTCGACCACCGCCCTGAGCTGGGGTTGACCGTGGCGGCGCGGCTGGACCTCCGGGGCCTTGAGGAGCCCGTCCTCCCGGCGGCCGCGGCGGGTGACTGGCCGCACCTCACGCGGACGCTTCGCACGCTGCGCGTCCGGGTCGCCGTGGTGGTCTGCGAGGGGGTCCCTCCCGTCCAGCTGGACGTGGTGACGCGGACGGCCGCGCGGAGCACCGGCGAGGTCTGGGCGGTGGTGACCGCGCCGGGCCTGCTCCCCGCCGGGGTGCGCGGACGCGAGTACCTGGCCGGGATCCCGGTCGTCCGCGTCCTTCCCGCCGGGCGGGTCACGCCGGGACGGCGCGGTAAGCGGATGTTCGACTTCGTCGTGGCGTCGGTGATGGTCGTGCTGCTGGGCTGGCTGATGCTGCTGTGCGCGTTCGCGGTGCGCCTGGAGGGCGGGCCGGGCGTGCTGTTCCGGCAGCGTCGCGTGGGACGGCTCGGACGGGAGTTCACGCTGGTGAAGTTCCGGACGGTCCGTCCGAGCAGCGAGTACCCCGCCGACACGAGCTGGTCGATCGACCACGAGCGGCTCGTGGGGCCGGTGGGGAGGTTCCTGCGGAAGACCTCGCTGGACGAGCTGCCGCAGCTGTGGAACGTCCTTCGCGGTGAGATGAGCCTGGTCGGGCCGCGGCCGGAGCGTCCGCACTTCGCCCGGACGTTCGGCGCGTCCGTCCCGAACTACGGGCTGCGGCATCGCGTGCGGGGCGGGATCACGGGATGGGCGCAGGTCAACGGGCTGCGCGGCGACACCTCGATCGAGGACCGGGTGCGCTACGACAACTACTACATCGACCACTGGTCGTTCGCCGCGGACCTGCGGATCCTGCTGATGACCGTCCGGGCAGTGATCGTCCGGGAAGGGCGGTGACGGGCGATGAACCCGCAGGTCCAGGCCGTCCCCGACCCTCGTCCTGGCACCGCGTGACCGGCGTGCGGTCCGCGCCGCCGGGACGGCGCCCGCTCCCATGGATCGACCCCCCGCCTCGATCGGCCCTGTTCGTGCTGGAAGGCCTGCGGGTGCGTCCGTCGTGGCTGGTCGCGGCGACGGTGCTGAGCGTCGCGATCCCCTGGGGGGACGGCGCGGTCGGCTCCGGGACGACGCGCGTCTCGCCGGGTGACGTGGCCAGCCTGCTCCTGGTCGTTCTGGCGGGCGCGTTCTGGGTGCGTGATCGCGCCGCGGGGCGTGTCCGCGTCCCGGTGGCCGTCGCGCTCGTGTTCGCCGGGATCGTCGTCGCGGCGGCGCTCTCGACGGAGCTCTCGGCCGATCCCGCGTCGAGCCTCGTGGGATGGGTGCGGCAGACGCAGATCTTCGTCCTGGTGCCGCCGGCGGTCATCGTGTCGCTGCGCGTCCGGCGGGACGTGTCGATCGTCGTGGGCTCGATCGTGACGCTGGGCGTCGTCGAGGCCGGGGTGGGCGTCTGGCAGACCGCCACGCGCAACGGCGCCTCGTACGCGGGGCAGATGATCCGCGCGGTCGGGACGTTCGGCGCGCTGGACGTGATGGCGATGTCGATCGTCTGCGGGATCGCGCTGGTCATGGCCGTCCCCCTTGCGCTGACCGCGCCGGACGGGTGGAGGCGTGCCCTGTTCCTCGGCGTCACGGCCGTCCTCGTCGTCGGGCTGGTGTGCTCGCTGAGCCGGGGCAGCTGGATCGCGGCGGGGGCCGGGGTGCTGGTCGTCCTCATGCGGTTCGACGCGAAGCTCGCCTTCCGGCTCGGGTTGGGGGCGGGGGCGCTGCTGACCGTGGTGATGGGTGGGTTCGGGGTCGGCGCGGGGATGATCGGGGGGCGCGTCCGGTCGATCCTCGACTCCGTCCACGATCCGGATCGTTCGGTCGGGGACCGCTACAGCCTGTGGCGCACCGCTGAGGGGATGTGGCAGGACCATCCCGCGACGGGCGTCGGTATCAAGAACTTCCCGGCCTTCCGGGACGCGTACGCGCCGCTCGGGCTGTCCGGGTCCAGCGACACCGCCGATTCGGTGACCGGGTTCGTCCGGGAGCCCCTGCTGTCGCCGCACAACCAGTACCTGCTGGCGCTGTCGGAGCAGGGGGTGCTCGGGGCGGGCGCGTTCGTGCTGGCCCTGGGCGCGTTGCTGATCGGGCTGTGGCGCCGGGGGAGGGCCGCGGACGCGCATTGGCTGCTGTGCGTGGGCGTCGCCACCTCGGTCTGCGTCAACTTCCTGTACTCGGACGTGGGCGGGCCCACGACCGTCCTGGTGGGGATCGTGCTGGGGCTGGCCACACGGCACACCTGGCCGGTGGCCTCGGCCGACGGGGAGGGCGAGCGGTGACCGCCGCCGAGGAGGCGGAGGGAGTTCGCACGCTCTCGGTCGGACGCGCGGCCGCGCTCTCGGCGGTGCTGGTGTGCGCGGGCACGGGGATGGGGTTCGTCCGGGACCTGCTGCTCGCCGACCGCTTCGGGGCGGGGGCGGGCACGGACGCGTTTCTGGTGTCCTGGACGGTCCCGGAGACGGTGTCGCCGCTGCTCATCGAGGACGCCATGGCGCTGGTCATGGTCCCGGTCGTCACACGCGCGATGCTTCGCGCACACGGGGTGCCGCGGCTGGTGCGGCGGGTCGCGCCGCGGCTGGTCCTCGTCCTGACGGCGGTGTCGGTGGCCGTGATGGTCCTGGCGCCGTGGCTGGTGCGGATCGCCGCACCCGGTGTCGCGGACCGGTCCGAGGCGGTCATGTGCCTGCGGCTGACCGCCGTGACCGTCCTGACGTTCGGCGTCGCGGGGTTCGTCAGCGCGATCCTGCGTCCGCACCACCGGTTCGGGCCGCCCGCCGCGATCTACCTCGCCTACAACGTCGGCATCCTCACGATGCTGGTCACCCTGGCGGACGCGTGGGGGATCACCAGCGCGGCGCTCGGGGTCGCGTGCGGCAGCCTGTTCATGGTCCTCGTCCAGATGCCCGCGTTCGTACGGGTGCTGCGCGGCGGAGCGCGCCTCCCGGCCGAACCTGCGGGCCTGGCTTCGGGGCTGTCGGCGCGGGAGGTGCGGTTCGCGGCGGCCGCGCCCGTCCTGGTGTTCACGGTCGCGCGGCAGGCGCAGGTGCTGATCGAGCGCTACTTCGGATCGGGCCTGCCCGAGGGGACGATCTCGCACCTGAACTACGCGCAGAAGGTCGCCCAGGTGCCGATGGTGCTGGCGCTGCTGGTCGCGACCGTCACCTTCCCCCGGCTCGTCCGGGCCCACCTGGACGACGACGCCGGACGGCTGCGGAGACGCATCGAGGGCGACCTCACCGCCGTGGGGCTGCTGATCCTCGTCGCGGTCACCTACCTGTGGGAGTTCGCGCCGCTGATCACGCGGGTGATGTTCGAGCACGGCGCGTTCACCCGGGCCGACTCCCTGAGCACGGCGGGCATCCTGCGGATCTACTCGCTCGGACTGCTCGCGCAGTGCCTGCTGGGAGTGAGTGTCCGGGCCCTGTCGGCGGGACGGCGGCCCGGCTGGCGCACGCCGCTGGCGATGCTGGTCGGCCTCGCGGTGACGTTCGGTGTCGCCGCGCTGTTCAGCGCGAGCCACGGGGCGGGGGCGCTCGCGGCGGGCAACGCGGCCGGGATCAGCGTCGCCGCCGTCCTGCAGCTGGTGACCGTCCGGCGGAGGGTCGCGCCCATCAGGTTCGGCCTGCTGGGACGGCGGCTCGTCATCGGCGTGGGATGCGCTCTCGCGGCAGGATTCAGCGCCGGGCAGGTGACGCGGCTGATGGCAGGGGACGGCCTGCCGTTCGTCCGGCTGGTGGTCGGGGGCGTGGTGTTGCTGCTGGTCATGGCGGTGTTGGTCGCCTTGGCCGTCGGGGCCTCGGAGCTCCTGCGGGGCCGCCTGACGGGACGTGCACGGGCGGAGACCGGAACGAGGGGAGCCGGTGAGGCCGGATCGGCTCCTCCCGCGGAACGACTGCCGGCCATGCGGAGGGTGATCGGCTGATGGGCATCGAGTGGACGACCAGGGACCAGCCGCACGGCAGGCCGGGGCCGGGCGCGAACCGGGCGGACCGTCCGGACGGGCCGGGCAGCCTTCCACCGGTGCTCATGTACCACTCCGTCGACTACTACCTCGAGGATCCACATCTGATCACCGTCACGCCCAGCCGCTTCGAACGGCAGATGCGCTGGCTGAAGGCGGGTCGCCTGCGCGGTGTGAGCATGTCGGAGCTGCTGGCCGCGCGGGCCGCCGGACGGCACCGGCGGATGGTCGGCCTCACCTTCGACGACGGCTACGCCGACTTCGTCAGGAATGTCGTTCCGGTGCTGCGGGAGCTGGGGTTCACGGCCACGGTGTTCATGGTGTCCGGGGAGATCGGCGGCCGGAACTCCTGGGACGACGGGCCTCGCAAGCGGCTCATGGACGCCGAGCAGCTGCGCGCCGTGGCCAGGGCGGGCATGGAGGTCGCGTCCCACGGCGTCCGGCACCTCTCCCTGCCCGACGTGGGCGACGACGACCTCGTCAGCGAGTTGCGGGAGAGCCGGGCGCAGCTGTCGGAGCTGGTCCAGCGGCCGGTCTCGGGATTCGCCTATCCGTACGGGAACGTGACGCCGCGCGAGGCGAGGGCCGTCCGGAAGGCGGGCTACGACTACGCGTGCGCGATCTGGGAGACGGGCGCCGACCGGCATGCGCTCGCCCGCACCTACATCGGCGAACGCGACGACCCGTTCCGGATGCGGCTCAAGTTCGCCCGCCACCGGTTCCGGCAGAGGAGGCTCGGATGACACGGGTCCTGCACCTCATCACCGGGCTGGGCCTGGGCGGCGCGGAGCACCAGTTGCTGCTGCTGGCGCGGCACCTTCCCGTGCAGTGCGAGGTGGCCACGCTGGCCGGGCCGACCACGCTCGCGGACGAGCTGCGCGGCCTCGGCGTCCCCGTGCACGACCTGGGGATGGTGCACAACCGCGACCTGACCGTCCTGCCCCGGCTGGTGTCGTTGATGCGGCGCGGCAGGTACGACGCCGTCCACACCCACCTCTACCGGGCATGCCTGTACGGACGGGTCGCGGCGCGGATCGCGGGCGTGCGGCGCATCATCGCGACCGAGCACTCGCTCGGCGACGGGCACATCGAAGGCCGCGACACCACCTGGCCCGTGCGGATGCTGTACCGCGCGAGCGAGCAGCTCGGCTCGGCCACGGTCGCGGTCTCGCCGACGGTCGAACGCCGCCTGCGCGACTGGGGCGTCCCCGCGCGGCGGGTCGTCACGATCCCGAACGGGCTGGACCCGGTGGCGTTCGCCTTCGATCCCGTGGCGCGCGAACGCGTCCGGGAGGGGCTCGGGGTGGCGCCCGGGGACTTCGTCGTCGGGACGGTCGGACGGCTCGTCCCGACCAAGCGCGTGGACGTCCTGATCGAGGCCGTCGCGCAGGTGCCGGGCGCCAGGCTGCTGATCGTCGGGGACGGTCCGGACGCGCTGCGCCTGTACGCGCTGGCGTCCGTCCTGGGGGATCGCGTCATCTTCGCGGGCGCGCGGCAGGACATCGGCGCCTACCTGTCGGCCATGGACGTGTTCGCCTCGCCCTCGGAGCAGGAGACCTTCGGGCTCAGCGTCCTCGAGGCCCTGGCGAACGGGCTTCCCACGATCTACACCACCTGCCCGGCCCTCCAGGACCTGCGGCCGGGCCGCGACAGCACGGGGAGCGACGGCACGGGGAGTGCCGAGCCGTTCGCCCGGCGGGTGCCCGGCACGGCCGGGGCGTACGCGGCGGCGCTCCGCGAGCTCGAAGACCGGCCCGCCACGGCGCGTCCGTGCGCCGCGGCCGCGCGGGCCTACGCGATCGACGGCCTCGTCGCCCGGCTGGCCGCGCTCTACCAGGTCGGCCACCCCGGCCTCATGACGACTTCCGAGGAGGCACATCGATGACCACGGCCAAGACCCGGACGGCGGAGAACGGCCCGGAGACCGGTCCCCTACCCGCGGCCGGGCGGTCGCGCGGGCCGTCGGGCCCGGCGCGCGGCGCGGTGCTCCCGATGGCCGTGATCCTGTTCGGCGCGGTGGCCGGGGCCGGGTACGGGCTGATCAGCCCGCCCACCTACGAGGCGTCCGCGAACGTGCTGGTCGCACCGGACAAGCAGAGCAACGGCTCCGACGCGGTCAACTACGCGCAGGCGTACGGCAGGCTCGCGAGCCTCCCCGAGACGCTCACCTGGGCGCCGCCCCCGCCGCCCTGGGGGACGGCCGTGGACACCGCCGCCAAGCACCTGCGAACGTCCACCTCGCCGGAGACTCCGCTCATCCGGCTGACCGCGTCCGCGTCGGGCCCGCGGCGCGCGGCGGCCCTGGCGAACGCCGCCGCTGCCGCGCTCGTCCGCTACGGCGCGGGCCACCAGGCGGACACGGGCGTCCGGGTCGTCCTGATGAGTGACGCGCTCGCCCCCGCGACGGCCAGTTCGCCCAAGATCGTCCTGGACGTCGCGGTCGGAGCGGCGTCCGGGGGGCTGCTGGCGGCGTTGGCGGCGCTCGCCGGGTTGCAGTGGCCGCAGGCGTCGGCGGGCCGCCGCAGGCAGCGGCGTGGTTCGGACCCGGGATCGGCCGCGCCGGAGACCGGGCAGTGAGCCTCCAGCCGTCCCCCTTCCGGGTGGACACGGCCCGCTGGCGCACCGAGGTGCACCGCGACGAAACCGCCTGGAAAGTGCTGGGCGAGGGCTGGAACGACCTGTACGACCGCAGTCGCGCCACCCCCTTCCAGGCCCTGGCCTGGAATGCCGCCTGGTGGCGGCACTACGGCCGTCCGGGGCGGCTGCGCCTCGTCGCCGTCTGGCGGGACGACCGGCTGATCGCGCTGGCGCCGCTGATGATGCGATGGCGCCACGGACACCGCGTCCTCGTGCCGCTGGCCGCCGCGCAGAGCGACCACACCGACGTGCTCGTCGACATCGCGCACGCGGACATGGCGCTCGAACACCTGGTGGAGGCGCTGCTGGACGAGCCGGGCTGGGGCGTCCTGGACTTCCCCGAGGTGATGCCGAACGGCTCGGTGGGCCTGCTGGCCGAGCACTGGACGCGTCCGGGCCGCCGCGTGCCGTCCTCGGTGTGCCTGCGGCTTCCCGCGTGCGAGCCCGCGGAGTTCTGCGCGCGCTTCCCGGGCCGGACGGCGGGCAAGGTCCGTGCGAGGCTCCGGAGGATCGAGGCGCTGGGACTGGACGTCCGGCAGGCCGGCGCCGCCGAGGCCCGGCGGGCGGTCGGGGAGATGCTGCGGCTGCACCGGCGGCAGTGGCAGGGGCGCGGGATCAACCCCGAGCACCTGCGGCCGCGCTTCGCGGCGATGCTCGGGGACGCTGCGGCCGCGCTTCGCGGCGATGCTCGGGGACGCTGCGGCCGCGATGATCGCGTCCGGGCAGGCGGCGCTCACCGAGTACCGGTGGGACGGGCGGCTGGTCGCGTCCGACCTCGCGGTGATCGGCCCCGACTGGGTCGGCGCCTACCTGTACGGCGCCGAACCCGACCTCCGGACCGGCATGGACGTGGCGTTGATGCTGCTCGGCAACGACCTGCGGCTGGCGTGCCGGGGCGGCCTGCCGTTTCTGAGCCTGCTGCGCGGCCAGGAGGACTACAAGCTCAAGTGGCGGCCGGACCTGATCCGGAACGAGCGGATCGTCCTGTGCCGTTCGGCCCGGTCGGCCGGCTACCTGGGCTTCGTCGCCGGCCGCACGGGGCTGACGCGGTTGAGTCGGATCGCGCGAACGCGTGGGCGGCACGCGGGCGGCCTCTCATGACCGATGAAACCGCTCCCGCAGTCGAGGTCGGCCCCCAGGACCGTCCGCTGCGGGTGCTGCACGTCTCTCAACCGACGACGGGCGGGGTCGCCGGCTACGTCGTTCAGACCGTCGCCGCGCAGCGTCGGCGCGGGTGGGAGGTCTTCGTGGCCTGCCCGCAGGACGGCAGGCTCTCGCAGGAGTTGCTGGTCGAAGGCGTCCCGCACCATCCGTGGGAGGCCGGTCGCGTGCCCGGACCGAGCACGCTGGACGAGGCGCGCAGGCTGCGCCGCGTCATCGCCGCCGTGCGCCCGGACGTGGTCCATCTGCACTCGTCCAAGGCGGGACTGGTCGGGCGGCTGCCGGGCGTCGCGACGCGACGTCCCGTGATCTTCCAGCCGCACGGCTGGTCGTGGCTGTCCGGCGGAGGAGTCCTCGGCCGCGCGAGCGCGTGGTGGGAGCGGAGGGCGGCGCACCGCGCGGACGCGATCGTCTGCGTCGGCGAGGGCGAGCGTCGGCAGGGAACCGGGAAGGGGATCCGGGAGCGCCTGTGGACGATCCGCAACGGCGTTGATCTCACCCGCTTTCCCCCCGCTGACCAGCGCGAACGTGAGCTGGCTCGGGAACGGCTCCGGCTTCCCCGGCAGGCCCCGCTCGTGGTGTGCCTCGGCCGCGTCACCCGCCAGAAGGGCCAGGACATCCTCCTGGACGCTTGGGATCAGGTGGTCCGGGCCTGCCCGGACGCCGAGCTCGCGATCGTCGGATCGGGCGACACCCTGGACGAGCTGCGGCGGCGCGGCGGCGACCGGGTGCGGTTCGTCCCGGAGGCCGTCTGCCCGCGCGACTGGCTCGCGGCGGCGCACGTGGTCGCGCTGCCGTCCCGCTGGGAGGGGCTTCCGCTGGTCGCGCTGGAGGCGCTGGCGGTCGGCCGCAGTGTCGTCGCGTCGCGGATCCCGGGGCTCGCCGAGGTCGTCACATCCGATGTCGGGGCACTGGTGACCTGTGGAGACCCGGACGAGCTGGCTCAAGCCATCGCGGTGCGGCTCCGGGATCCCGGTCTGGCGGCGTCCGAGGCGGAGGCGGCCGGTGTCCGCGTCCGCGACTTCGACATGGCCGAGACGCAGCGCCGGCTCTGCGCCCTCACCCTGGCCGTGGCCATGGGCACCGCCGACGCACCGGCGCTGAACAGCCCCGTCCCGGTCAGCTAGCGATGCTTGGCCGGGGCGGGCGGCGACGTGACGCCGTGGCCGCCGAACAGCCTCCGGTACTCGGCGGACGCGCGCGGGTTCTCCTGGCAGCCCCACACCCCGTGCGGGCAGTAGTCGGTGATGGTCTGATAGGCCACCGAATGAGTGGAGATCCAGTCGTACATGCTCTTCACGAAGCCGGGGTCATCGGAATTGCGGAACATCCCCCATTCCGGAAAGGACATCGGCTTGTTGTGCTCGGTGGCGAAGCGCGCCTGCTCGCCCAGTCCGTAGGGCTCCTGGACGAACTGGGTGAAGTGCGCCCCCTCGGGCTGGTCGTAATTGTCCGACCCGATGATGTCGACGACGTCGTCACCCGGATAGCAGTGCGGCCACGGAATGGCGTCGAGGCCGCGCGAGACGGTGAAGTCGAAGCGGAACCTCGTGCCCGGGACCGCGCGCATCGCCGTGACGATCCGCCGCCAGTAGGCGATCCATTTCGCCGGGTTCGGCCCGCATCGGCTGGTGTAGGTGGCGCCGTTCATCTCCCAGCCGGGCACGATGACCGCGTCGCGCGCGCCACCGGCGGCGAGCCGCTTCGCCAGCTCCTTGAAGTGCTGGTCGTCGGCGCCCCCGGCGCCGTTCCCGAGCATCGCCGAGACGGAGCCGTCGTCCACGCCGTCCTCGTTGTTCGGCAGCATGGGCATGTTCAGGACCAGGAGTTTTCGGGGATTCTCGCGCTTCCAGGCCAGCCAGGGCGAAAGGATCGCGGGCGCGCCCTCGATGTCGCGCCAGCTGTTGCCGGGCAGGTAGGTGTGACCGACGTCCACCGGCGAGCCGAGCCAGCTCTGGAACCGGCCGACGGCCTCGACGCCCTCGCTCCCCGATCCCAGGAACGCCCCGAGCGGGACGGTGTGCCGCGCCGGGCCGAAGGACGGCGCCGCCGTCCTGTGAGGGGTGCCGGCGCCGAACGCGATAAAGGCGGGGATCGAGGCCAGTGAGAGGGCTCCGAGAATCTTGGGGGACCTCGGCTTCGATAGGGCGAAACGCGGGCGGTCTGCGCGTGCGGGGGCGGTCCTCATGCGTAAAATATGCCCGACGACTTTGGGTGAAGAACCGCGGGTCTCGCCGGATGAAGAACTCTTTACCCAACCTCGAATCGGGGTGAATCTTGGCGGAAGCGGCTAATCGGCCCACGCTGTCCCATTCCCATGCGCCTGCCCATGCGCCTTCCCGTGTGCCCGAATTCGACACCGGGCTTCCGGTGCTGCTCTTCCGCACCAACCATTATCCGCTGCACCACGGCACGCTGGCGGCCGTCCGGTCCCTCGGACGCGCCGGGATCGAGGTCCACGCGCTGCTGGAGGGGCGCGCCAGCCCCGTGCGCCGGTCCCGCTACCTGTGGTGCTCCCACGAGTTCGGCCCGCGCCCGACCGACGCGTCCGGGCTGCTCGGCCATCTCGCCCTGGTCGCCGACCGCATCGGACGGGCCCCGCTCCTGATCCCGCTGGACGACGCCGCCGCGCTCTTCTCGGCCGAGCACCGCACCGTCCTCGCGAGCCGTTTCCGGCTTCCCGGGATGAGCCGCGCGCCCGCCGAGGTCGCGGACAAGTCCGCGCTGCTGGAATGCTGCCGCCGCGCCGGCATCCCCGTCCCGCCCAGTCACGTGCCGACCGGGTCGCACGTCTCCGAGGCCGACCTGGAAGCGCTCGGATTTCCGATGATCGGCAAGTGGGCCCGCCCGTGGATGCTCCCGCGCGGCTCCCGCAGCACCGTCATGGTGCGCGGCCTCCGCGAGGCACGCGCGCTGTTCAACCTCTCCTCCGCCCGTGACCATCGCGGCGCGGGCCCGGTCATCTTCCAGCAAGTCGTCGGCGACACCCGGCACGACTGGTTCTTCCAGGGCTACTTCGACGACGAGTCGAACCTGGTCTTCGGCGGCGTCGGGCGGAAGCGGCTCGCCCACCCCCGCCGGACGGGCGCGACCGTCGTGGGGGAGTGGCTGCCCAACCCGCGCCTGGAAGACCACGTCCGCTCGCTCGCCAAGCGGCTCGGCTACACCGGTCCCGCCGACCTCGACTTCCGGTACGACCAGCGGAACGACACCTACAGCCTGCTCGACTACAACCCGCGGCTCGGCGCCCAGTTCCGGCTGTTCACCGGTGGCGATGGGACCGACCTCGTCCGCGTCATGCACCTGCTGGCCTCCGGACGCCCCGTCCCGCCGGTCCGCCCGGTATTCGGCCGGAAGATCCTCGTCGAGAACCACTTCCTGCCGCTGATGGCCACGAACCGGCCCCACGGGTTCGCCGCCCTGCGCGGGAGTGAACTGGCCTGGCTCGCGGTGGACGACCTCGCCCCGATGACGACGCTCTTCCGGCAGAGCGTGCGCGTCATCGCGCGCAAGACCGTCCGGCGGGCTCCGTCCGCCAAGCACCTCGGCCGGCACCGCGCCCGCCCCTCGTCCGGGGAGAAGGCCTCGTCCGAGTCGTCCGCCAAGCCGGACAAGGGCCGTCGCCACCAAGGAACGCCGTCCCAGTGAACGGAGTCCAGGACGTGTCCACCTCCAGCGCGGAGACCGTCGTCGTCGGCGCCGGCCCCTACGGCCTCTCCGTGGCGGCGCATCTGCGCGGCGCGGGCATGGACTGCCGGATCATCGGCACGCCCATGCACTTCTGGAACACCACCATGCCCGAGGAGATGTTCCTGAAGTCCGAGCCGTTCGCGTCCAGCCTCAGCTCGCCGGACGCCGGGACGCGCTTCCTCGACTTCCGTCCCGGGTGGCGCCCCGGGCAGCCCATTCCCCTCGACACGTTCACCTCGTACGGCGAGTGGTTCACCCGCGAGACCGGGCTGCCGGCCGAGCCGACGGTCGTCGCCGACGTCAGCCGCACCGGCGACCGGTTCGAGGTCGCCCTGGAGACGGGGGAGGTGGTCTCCGCGGCGAACGTCGTCCTGGCCGTCGGGGTCGGCGGGTTCGCCGACATGCCGCCCGAGCTGCGGAACCTGCCCGGCGAGGTGTGCGGCCACAGCAGCGGGCACCGCGACCTGGCGGTCTTCAAGGGACGGAGGGTCGCGGTCGTCGGCGCGGGCCAGTCGGCGCTGGAGACCGCGGTGCTGCTCGCCGAGCACGGCGCGGAGCCCCACCTGATCACCCGCACCACGAGGCTGCGGTGGAACGCGACGCCCCGCGACGGCGGGTCACCGCTGACGCGCCTGCTGCGCGGCCCGCGGTCGGGACTCGGACGCGGCTGGCGCACGTGGGTGTGGTCCGAGCGTCCGCAGTACACGCGGCTGCTCTCGGACGCGGCCCGCGCCAGGATCGTCAGGAACACGCTCGGCCCCGCCGGGGCGTGGTGGCTGCGCGACCGCTTCGAGGGGGGCGTCGCGGTGCGGCCGGGGCAGCGGCTCTCCGGGGCCGACGTCGTCGGCGGACGGGTGACGCTCTCCACCGTCGACCACACCGGGATGCCCTGGATCCTCAACGTCGACCACGTCCTGGCCGCCACGGGCTTCAGCCCGGACGTCGACCGGGTCGGGATCCTCTCGCCCGGGCTCCGCCGCGAGATCGCCCGCATCGGCCGTTCGCCCAGGCTGGACGCGGGGTTCGAGTCGTCCGTCCCCGGGCTGTTCTTCACCGGCCTCGCCGCCGCGGCGAGCTTCGGGCCCGTCATGCGGTTCGTCCACGGCACCGACTTCTGCGCGCGCGCCATCACCCGGCGACTCCGCCTCACGCGAGACTGACCCGTCCGGGGAGACCGGAGCGCCCTCACCGCCGGGTACTGACCGCCGGGCCCCCGGTTCAGTGCTTCACGCGCCGGACCCAGCGCAGCGCGTCGCGGTCCCAGCGGGCGTCGGTCCTGAGGCGGTCGAGGTCCGGGACGGCGCCGGGCGTGCCCGCGGGCACCTGGATCCAGCCCTGCCCCTGGTAGTCCCAGCCGCGTTCGGGGCCCGGGCCGTCCCAGCAGGCCCACCAGCCGAACTCGGCGGCCTCGGCCTCGCCGGGCCACCGCCCCGTCCACAGGTCCCGGCCGCAGGCGTGGTCCAGCTCGAGGTCGGCACGGTGCTGGCTTCCGCAGGTGAGCCGCCGTCCGCCGTGGTAGAGGCAGCGGGCGATCGCGCAACCGTCGGCGTGCGGCCGTGCGACGGCGGCCCCGCAGTCCGGGCAGTAGGGGTCCAGCGAGCTCACATGTCCTCCTCGGGCGGGAGACGCGAAACACCGGCGCCGGGCGCGTGCGGGCGCCGGGCTCCCGGCGCGCGCACGCGGCGTACACCGAATACTGGCCTGCGTCGCGGCCGCCACGCCCGAACCCGGCCGCCGGAAGAGGACGCCTTGGACGAGATCTATCCGCGCTGGTAGGTAGCCCTTTCCCCAGCGCAAGCAGGGTCTCGCGCTCCGGTCAGTTGCCAGGGACGGGCAACAGGTCGGCGTGCGTGACGGTGAAGCCGCCCTTGGTCACGGGGGCGAACGGCGCGGGCGCCATCGCCGTGCCGACCGGGGTCTCGTCGTCCCAGTACCCGTCGGCGTCCTTCGACTGGTTCACGAACTCCCAGGAGTAGCCGAGGCGGTCGCGGGAGCGGCCGGGCGCGTCCTTGCCCGCGTCGTACACGCTGAAGCCGAGCCGCTTGCCGACCCAGTCCGGGCCGCCAGGGCTGGTCCAGCTGATGATCGCCGTGAGCGACGCGTACCCCGGCGCGGTCACGAGCGAGTCGACGGTGCCCGTGGCCTTGAAGGTGACCTTCTGGCCGTTGCGGACGGTCGAGTGCGAGATCGTCACCGTGCCGGTGGCGTCGTTCGGCGAGCCCGGCAGGCCCGGGCGCCCGTCCCGGCCGGGGAGCGGACGGGTGTAGGGCGCGGCGTGCGCGTCGATCGTGAACGCGCGGACGTCGTCGTCGGCCTGGTAGGTGCGGCGGATCTCCGCCGCCCCGACCACGCTCGCCGCCTTGGCCCCGGGGTGCGCGGACGACTCGCGGGGAGCGGCGGCGGACGCCGTGGTGGCGACGACGGCGGTGCTCGTCGCGGCGGCGGCGAGGGCGAGCACGGCGATCTTCCTGACGTTCATCGGGTGGTCCGTCCTGTCGGCGATCTTGAACGGGAACCACCTTGCCGACCTGGGCCGGGCCGCCGACTCCCCCGCCTGGGTGGATCAGTGCGGGGCCGGTCCCCCGGACGGGTGAGCCGTCGTCACGGCGCGGACGGGTGAGCCGTCGTCATGGCGGCGATGATGAGGATCGCCGCCTCGAACACCTCGTACGCGGGCGCGATGGGGCCCGCCTCCCAGACGAACCCGCACGAGGTGTCCTCGGTCGCGTCGGTGCAGCAACTCCCCGTCCCGACCGCCAGGACGCCGGGGGGCTGGGCCGGGGGCTCGCACCACACGGTCTGCCTCATCCGGACGGCCTCGGCGCGGCAGACGCTGAGGAACGGCGGCCCGTCGTCCGGGACCTGGAGGCTGCACCGAAGCCCCGACAGCTTCAGGACGACGACCTGTAGTTCCTCGAGGTGGCGGGTGCCTCCCAGGGGCGTCGGCTCGTCGGTCCCCGGTCCCAGGCGGAGCCGGGGCAGGTCGGGAGCGACGGTCCGCGGCGACCATCCGACGCCGCTCGACACCGGGTCCGCGGCGAACGCCGGACGATGGAACCAGTCGGAAATCCAAGACATGGATCGGCCCCCCGGACGACCTGACGCTGTGGTTCGCCCATGCCGGAGAAGGCGCTGGGCGCTGACGGTGAATTTCGCGAACTGGGTGCGAAGTCCGGAACCGGGGAAGTGAGGGGCCGCGTCCGCCGCATCGGCGGAACGCGGTCTCGGTCCGTTCTCGAGGATCGTTTTCGGAGGCCGGCCGGATCGGGGCGCCCCGGACGCCGGCGGATATCGGATCGAGCGGAATTCCGCGTGCTGACGTGGACCGTGTGCCACCCACCCCCCTGTGGGACGGCACCTGCCTCCGCATCGTATGCGACCGGTCTCCGGTGCGAGCGGGAATCGGAAAACGGAAGGGCGCTGACCTGTCCTATTCGTTCTCGGAGGTGGGGCCGCCGGGTCCGGGTCCGCGCCGAAATCGTCCGGATATCGAGGCGATTCCGCCGGCCGTGGTGGTGGCGATGACGGCGAGCCAGCGCTCGATCGGAGTCGGGGGCGGGACGGGGATGAGATACCAGAGGGCGAGCGCGAGAAGAGCGGCGAGCAGCCCGCCGAGGGCTCCTTCGCCGATGGCGCCCCAAAGCGTCCTGCCTTGGTCGCCTCCGCCCGGCTCTTCGGGCCGGCCCATGGGTTGACTCATCCTCGCCTTGCCCAGGGGGAGTCCGAGTGCGTGGTGATGGCTGAGGGCGAATGAAACGGGCGCTTCCGAACGAGAGGGACATCAGGGTGGACGGCTCGGTGCGCGCCTCACAAGAACGCGGTTCTGTTGGATCCGGTGTGGAAGGAACGGGTTTCGTCGAAGGAACAGGTGTCGGACAAATCGGATGTCATAGAGACGGCAAGGGTGCGGAGGAGACCTGGGCGGCCCCGTCCGCACCCTCGTCTCGAACGGTCCGGCTAGTGGTTGACCTCGGCCTTGCCCTTCACCAAGGTCCCGCCGTTGACGCAGTCACCGTGCTCGTCCTCGATGCCGAGAAGGTTGTGGATGGCGGCGCCGAGGCCGACGATGTCGACGCTGCGGCAGGTCTGGATGCCGATGATCTGCAGGTTGCGCGGCGGCGTAGGCTTGTCGCCCGCCATGGCGGGCGCGGACATGAGGGTCATCAAACCCACGCTGCCGAGGAGGGTCATAGCAGCCTGTCGCTTGCGCATGAAGTGCTCCAATTCAACTGTCGTTGCGTTGCCGCGGACGCGAAGCGCGCCACGGCATCCGACCATCGCACCTCACAGCCTCACCGGCGGGCCGGAGGGACAAACGCGTTTTGCGAAACCGTTGCCCGTTGCGGGAACGTTCATCAGGTGGCTCGGGAATTTCCGGCGGCAGGGCAAAAGTCGCGACTGCTGGACCGGTCGTTCGTGCGCGGCCGGGTAAGCCCGTGTGTTGATCAGGTCGATGTGCTTTCCAAGGGCTCGTACATTCGGTTCATATCAACCGGAAACGGCATTCGGTGGGACGGTGTCCGCCGCTTCACCAATGCGGCGTGTTGCCGGTCCTGTGGACGCTCCGAGTGGCACACTGACTTGCCACGGCCGCGAGTTCCGGTGCCACGGCGCTCGGGCCGACAAGTGAAGGTGCGAAAGCGGGGTTCCGGTCGCCGGATTCCTCCGAATGTGCGGCCATGAGCGCATGCTCGACCCCGGCCCGCCCTCGCACGAATTCGCGCACAGTCGTACCCGGCCACCCCGAAACCGACAGGCGGCCGTCGATCACGAAAGCCCGGATCCCCGCTTCCGCCGGGCATGGGCGACGCGTTCCGCCGAACCTCCGAAGGAGAACATCATGCGCAACCGAGCCAAGAACGTGAGCCGTGCCGCGCTCGTCGCGGCCGGCCTGACCGCCGTCGGCATGGGGCTGCTCAGCGGCTCCGCCTTCGCCGAAACCGCCCCCCGCGCCGCGGGCCCCCAGCCGGTCGGCCAGCGGGGCGTCGGCGGCCGGCCGAACGGCGGCGCCGAGGCCAAGGCGGACGAGATGCCGGAGGTGGCGAAGAACATTCGCAGTCTGATCCGCAGCGTCGGCATCCCGGTCCCGGGCTCCGATGCGGGCCCGAACGACCCGCAGGTTCCGCCGAAGCTGGTCGACGGTCTGCCGCTCAGCCTCGCCGGCAAGGCGATCCCGGGCTTCTCGTGATGTGAGCGGGCCGGACGCCTGAGAGCGCGCCGGTCCTGCTCCCGCCCGCGACAGCGCACCCCCGGCCGGACTCCGATCTCCCTCGAGTCCGGCACGGCGGTGCGCTGTCGCCGTGATCAGGGCCGTCCGGCCGTGGGGTTCGCCTCGGGGCGGCGGTTTCAGCAATCAGCACCGCCAGGAGGAGTACGTGCAGCTCAGACAGCTTCTCGCCGCCGCGGCCACCGGTGTCCTCGGCGGGGCCTGCCTCGCCGTGCCCGCGCACGCCGAGCGGACTCCCGCCCACGCCCGGCACGGTCACCGGAAGGCGCGTCCCGGACGGGGCCGGGGCCGCGTCGAACTGATCATCCCGAGGCTGCGCTTCGACGACGCGGTCAGCGACGGCATCTCGGAGGCGGACCTCAAGCACGGCGTCGGCCACTATCCGGGCACGGCCTTCCCCGGGCAGGTGGGCAACGCCGTCTACCTCGGGCACCGGACGACCGGGCGGGCCCCCTTCGACGACCTGCAGAGGCTGAGGACCGGTGACCGGGTGGTCCTGGTCTCCGGCCGCAGGGAGTACGTCTACCGGGTGGCCGGATCGAAGATCATCCTGCCGACCGACAGCAAGGTGCTCGCGCCCGTGCCCATGAGGCCGGGTCGTCCGGCGACGGAACGCTGGGCGACGCTCATCACCTGCTATCCGCGCGGGCTCGACAGCCACCGGTTCGTGGTCTTCACGCACTTCGTCCATAAGCGGCGGGCGCGGCACGCGGCGGTGCACGCCCACGGACATCCGTCGAACGGCGGCGTCATCGTGCACAAGACGCCCGCACAGCCGCATGTGCCGCCGACGCCGAAGGCGCCTTCGCGGCCGCATGCGCTGCCGCGTCCGACGGCTCCCTCGCAGCCGCAGGTCGTGCCGCGTCCGGCCCTTCCTCCGCAGCCGCAGGTGTTGCCGCAGCCGACGGTTGCCGCACAGCCGCAGCCGACGGTTCCCGCACAGCCGCAGCCGACGGTTCCTTCGCAGGGGCAGGTGGTTCCGACGCAGGGGATGCCCTTGCAGCCGCGGATGGCGCCCTTCGACTATCCGGAAAGAGGAGACAGCCATGACTTCGACGAGTAGGACCATGCTCGTGCTCAAGGGCGCGCTGGTGCTCGGCTGCGCCGCGGGCGGGCTGAGCGCCGCCGGGGCGGCCTCGGCGTCGATCGGGAACTTCACGTACCGCGAGGGGTTGAGGAAACAGCGCCTGCATGACGCGCCGGACGGGCCCTGCCACTCCCTGAGGGCCGTCGGGACGGGCTTCAAGAACAACACCGGGACGACCGTGGAGCTGTACCGGCGCAAGGGCTGCCACGGCAACCACCAGTACATGGAGCCGCACGCGGGGAGGGACGCGGCGCCCACCTACGCGTGGAGCTTCCGCTTCATGCCCTAGCCGGCCGTTCGCGGGTGGCCGTTCCGCGAGGGTGGCCGGGCTCGGCCACCCTCGCCATGCGGCCGGAACCGGACGGGGCCGGAGGGAGCGCGGCCGGGGGCGGGGCGCGGGCCGGGTGAGTGGGGGACGTGCCGATTCGCCCGTGTCCGGCGCACGTGACCCCGGTGAGACCGTTCCACTACGGTTGCGGCACGATATCCACCAAAATGACACCGCCCGCCGGGCGCCGGGTGACGGCTGACATCGCCGTTGACCATGGTCGGCGGGAGGAGTAGTTTCGCGGCGCGGAACTCGTGCCTGGCCATGAGCAACCGGAGGACCCGCCCAGATGGACCGTGCGGCAGGGCCAACCGGGGGATACGCCAAGGACGCCGAACGGGCGGCGGCCGAGGCGTTCGTGGTCGTGGAACCGATGGGTCCCGGCCGCACCCGGCGGGGCGCCGACATCGTGGGGATGTCGGGCCTGCTCAGCGAGGCGCGGGAGCATCTGGGCCGCGACGACGGGACGGTCGTGCTGACCGGTCCGCCCGGCATCGGCAAGTCGACGCTGCTCGAGCGGCTCGCGGGAGAGCATCCCGGCCACACCGTGCTGCGCTGCGCGCCCGCCGAGTCCGAGAGCCAGCTGCCGTTCCTCGGGCTGATCGACCTGCTGTCCACGACCGGCGACGACGTGCTCGACCTGCTGCCGGGGCACCAGCGGGCCGTCCTGCGGTCGGCGCTGCTGCGCGGCGGGGACCCGCCGCCCGAGCGCGGCCCGCTGCCGCTGCGGCTGGCCGTCCTGGACCTGTTCCGGGTGCTGTGCGCGCGGTCGCCGGTGCTGCTGGTGATCGACGACGCGCAGTGGCTGGACGGCCCGAGCGTCGAGCTGCTGGCGTTCGTGGCGCGCCGCGCGGCCGGGCTGCCGCTGCGCGCCCTGGTGGCCGTCCGGGTGGATCAGCGCGGGCGGTACGACGCGAGCTTCTGCCCGGGACCCGTGCACGCGATCAACGTTCCGGGCCTGACCGTGGCCGAGGTGTCGCAGCTGCTCGGCGATCGGTGGCCGCGCCCGGTCGCGACGCGCGTGCACGAGGTCAGCGGCGGCAACCCGTTCTTCGCGCTCGAGCTCGGGCGCGCCCTGGCGGAGTCGCCGCCGGAGTCGACCGACGACGACCTTCCGCTTCCGGACAGCCTGCGCGACCTCATGCTCGACCGGCTCGGCACGCTGTCGGAGGACGCCCGCCGGACGCTGCTGACCGCGAGCGCCGCGGCCCGTCCGACGCTGCGCCTGCTGCGCGCGGCCGGACGGGACGGAGCGGACGAGGACGTCGCGGCGGCCGTCCGGGACGGGATCGTGGAGATCGGGTCGGGCGAGGTCGTCCGGTTCACGCATCCGCTGCTCGCGGCCGTCGTGTACGCCGAGGCCGAGCCGGGGGAGCGGCACGCCGCGCACGCCGCGCTCGCCGAGGCGGTGACCGACCCGGTCGAGCGCGCCCGGCACCGCGCGCTCATCGCGCCCGGCCCGGACGCCGAGCTGGCGGAGGCGCTGGACGAGGCGGCGGTCGCGGCGCGGCGGCGCGGCGCCCCGGCGGAGGCGTGCCGGCTCGGCCGCCTCGCCGCCGAGCACACCCCGCGGGACGACACCGGCGGGTTCGTGAACCGGCTGCTCACCGCGTCCGAGGACGCGATCGCCGCCGGGGACCTGCCCGAGGCCCGGCGGATCGCGCACGAGGCCCTGGCCGTAGCGTCCGAGCCGGCGCCCCGCGTGCGCGGCTGGCTCGCGGTGATCGACTCGGCGGGGCAGGCGCTCGCCGAGTTCGGCGACATCTTCCCGCGCGCGCTCGCGGACGCCGGGGACGATCCGGCCCTGCTCGCTCCACTGCACTACCGGCTCGCGTGGCGGGCGTGGCTCGTCGAGGGTTCGGCGTTCGAGGCGCATGAGCACGCGGCGCGTTCGGCTGAGCTGGCCGCGCGCGCAGGAGACAGGCGTACCGAGATCCTCGCGTTGGCCAAGCAGGCGCACCTGGCGTTCTTCCTAGGGCGTCCGGACGCGGAGAGGACGCTCGCGCGCGCGTTGTCGTCGCCCCAGGACCCGCGCGTCATGGTGGACCACAACGGTCCCGCCTTCCAGCGCTACCGGCACCACCTGCTCGCCGACCGGCTGGAGGAGGCGCGGGCCGAGCTGCGGTCGCTCATCTACCTCGTCCGGCGGCGCGGCGCGGTCGAGAGCCTGTGCCACTGCCTGCACAACCTGGCGCGCGTGGAGGTCCACCGCGGACGGTGCGACCGGGCGCTGGACGTGGCGCGGCAGAGCCTGCGGCTGGCCGAGGACAGCGACCTGAGCCAGGGCCCGTCGTGGTTCTCGCTCGCGCTCGCCGAGGCGGCCGGCGGCGACGCCGACCGGGCGGTGGACGCGGCGCGCCGGGCCGAGCAGCACAGCGCCGACGACGGCGACCTGCTGTTCCTGCCGCAGGCGTGGTTCGTCGCCGGGCACATCCACCTGATGGCCGGGCGCAACGAGGCCGCGGCGGCGCTGCTCCGGCGCGTCCGGCGGTCGGAGGAGGCGCAGGGGCTCGGCGACCCGGCGATGCGGCGCTGGCACGGCGACCTCGCGGAGGCGCTCGCGCTGTCGGGGAGCCTGGACGAGGCGGCCGAGCTGATCGAGGAGACGCGCGCCCGCGCGACCCGGCTGGAGCGCCGCGTCATGGTCGCGGTGATGGACCGGGCCGCAGCGCTGGTCGCGGCCGGACACGGCGACCAGGCCACGGCGACCGCGCTCGCGCGGCGGTCGGCGACGGCGCTGGCGGAGCTGCCGTTCCGGCTGGAGGAGGGCCGGTCCTGGCTGGTGCTGGGCAGGTTGCGGCTCGGGCAGAACGACGCGCCCGGGGCGCGGTCGGCCCTGCGCGAGGCGCGCCGTGTCTTCGCGCACGCGCATGCGCGCCCGTGGCTCGCGCTGGTCACCGCTGAGCTCGACCGCGTCCGGGACCTGGACCGTGCGGCTCAGGCGCCGTCCGCGCCGTCCGCCGCGCTGGGGGTGCTCAGCGCGATGGAGGCGAAGGTCGCCGGGCTCGTCGCGGAGGGCGCGACCAACCGCGAGATCGCGTCGCGCCTGTTCATCAGCGTCAAGACGGTCGAGGCCGCGCTGACGCGGACGTACCGCAAGCTCGGCGTCCGGTCGCGCGTGGACCTCGCACGCCTCGCCTCGTCTCCGCACCGTCCTCCTCAGGATCCCCCGCCGAGCGGCGTCTAGGAACCCTGCGCCGACCCTGCGCGCCCCTTCCCTGATCGCGCACGCCCTTGTGCGGGCCCCGGCGCGGCTCCACACCGGTTCGGGTCGTCGTCCGGGCGTGATTTCGGTGCGCGGAATTCCTCCTCACGCCGGGTCGAGACCGCGCTCACGGCGCGTGGAAAAAGCCGATGTCGGACGTCATGTGGGCGTCGTGTCCGGTTCATGTGCTTGTACGTAGGGATATCCCTAACGTTCCGTCTTCGGTCTTCCTTGGGCGAGTTAACGCGCTGAAACTCACGTTGATCTGAGATGCGGCGAATTTCCCCGCTATGCCGCGAAAGGAGTCGCCAGTCCGAACTCGCCGCCCTCGTCCCCGTTCTGTCCGGCCCGCCGTCCCCGCGGCGGGCCCCTGCCCCCCACGAGGCGAGAGGGAACCGATCCACATGACCCCACGTAGAATCGTGACGGTGTCGAGCGCGGCCGTGATCGCCGCGGCCGGCCTCGTCGCCCTCCCCCCAGCGGCCCAGGCCGGGCCCAAACCGAAACCCGGTATGCCGGCCGGGCCCTCGTCCTTCACCAAGGACGACTTCACGGTCAATCCCTCCGGCGACACCCGCAAGGCCGCGATCAAGAACGCCGAGAAGGCGCTCGCGTCGCACGCCGGCCAGGCGCACGCCAAGGCGGGCCACGCGTTCGTGCCGCGCACGGTCGTCGTCGACAAGAACGGCGCGGCCGACGTCCACTTCGACCGGACCTACAAGGGACTGCCGGTCTACGGCGGCGACCTGGTCGTCCACCTGAAGCCGGGCGGCTCGTACAAGGAGATCGACACCAACACCCGTGAGACGCCGACCGTGCCGACCGCGCCGTTCATCAGCGCGAAGCAGGCGCAGGCGACGTCGCGCGGCCAGGTGCACGGCAAGGTGAGCTCCGCCGCCGCGCCGCACCTGGCGATCTGGAACTCCGGCCGGTCGTCCCAGCTGGTGTGGGAGACCGTCGTCCGGGGCGTCCGGACCGACCAGACGCCGACCGTCCTGCACGTCCTGGTGGACGCGCACAAGGGCAAGGTCGTCACCAAGCGGGACGAGGTCAGCTCGTTCCTCTCGCCGGCCCAGGCGGCCAAGCTGGCCAAGACCCAGAAGGCCAAGGCCAACGACAACATCCTCACCGCCGGGACCGGGAACTCGATCTACAGCGGTTCGGTGTCGATCGACCTGACGCAGTCGGGCAGCACGTGGTCGATGAAGGACCCGTCGCACGGCAACGGGTACACCACGAACCTGAACCACGCCACGAGCGGCACCGGGACGACCTTCAGCAACTCGACCGGGACGTTCGGCAACGGCACCAACAGCGACGCCGCGTCCGCGGGCGTCGACGCGCACTACGGCGCGGCCGAGACGTTCGACTACTACAAGAACGTCCACGGCCGGAACGGCATCTTCGGCGACGGCAACGGCGTCCCCTCGCGCACCCACTACGGCAACGCCTATGTGAACGCGTTCTGGGACGGCAGCCAGATGACCTACGGCGACGGCTCGGGCAACGCCAAGCCGCTCGTCGAGATCGACGTGGCCGGCCACGAGATGAGCCACGGTGTCAGCGGCGCCCTCACCAACTGGGACGAGACCGGCGAGACCGGCGGCATGAACGAGGGCACCAGCGACATCTTCGGCACGATGGTGGAGTTCTACGCCAACAACGCCGTGGACCGCCCTGACTACACGCTGGGCGAGCTCATCGACATCAATGGAAACGGCACGCCGCTCCGCTACATGTACAACCCGTCGCTGGACGGCGCGTCGCCGAACTGCTACACGAGCAGCAACGGCAGTCTCGACCCGCACTACTCGCTGGGCCCGCTGAACCACTGGTTCTTCCTGCTCGCGGTCGGCTCCGGCGACCACGGCTACGGCAACAGCCCGACGTGCAACAGCTCCACCGTCACGGGTCTGGGCAACAACAAGGCCGAGAAGATCTGGTACAAGGCCCTCGCGTCCTATGCCAACAGCTCCGAGAACTACTCGCAGGCCCGCATCGACTCGCTGAAGGCCGCCGCGGACCTGTACGGCACGCACTGCACCGAGTACAACACCGTGAACTCCGCGTGGGCGGCGGTCAGCGTCACCGGCACCGACCCGGTTCCCGGAACGTGCCCCGGCCAGCCCGGCTCGCCGCAGGTGACCAACCCCGGCAACCAGACCGGCACCGTCGGGACGGCCGCCAGCCTGCAGATCCAGGCGACCGACCCGAACAACACGACCCTGACCTACAGCGCCACGGGCCTGCCCGCAGGCCTGTCGATCAACGCCTCCTCCGGCCTGATCTCCGGCACCCCGACCACCGCGGGCTCCTCCTCGGTGACCGTGACCGCCAAGAACACCGCCGGGAACACCGGAACGGCCACGTTCACCTGGACGATCAACGGGCCCGGCGGCGGGTGCTCCAGCCCCGGCAACAAGGTGACCAACGGCGGGTTCGAGTCCGGGACCGCGCCGTGGACCACCACCTCGGGCGTCGTGTCGGCCAACGGCAGCGGTGAGACCTCGCACAGCGGGTCCTACTTCGCCTGGATGGACGGCTACGGCACCACCCACACCGACACCGCGTCCCAGTCGGTGACCATCCCGGCGGGCTGCAAGGCCTCGCTGACCTACTACCTGCACATCGACACCAGTGAGAGCGGCAGCACCGCGTACGACAAGCTCACGGTCAAGGCGGGCTCCACGACGCTGAAGACCTACAGCAACGTCAACGCGGCCAGCGGCTACTCGCTGCAGACCGTCGACCTGTCCTCCTTCGCCGGCCAGACGGTGACCCTCTCCTTCAGCGGCACCGAGGACGTGTCCCTGCAGACCAGCTTCGTCGTCGACGACGTGGCGGTCACCACCTCCTGACGTCGCCGGGCGCCGGCCACCGTTCCCCCCGTGGCGGCCGGCGCCCCCCGACGGAGCCGGTAGGAAGGCCGGTCCCTCCCGGCCCGGGCCCCAGCCCCATTGAAGGCCCTGGCCGGGAGGGCGGCCTGACGGTTCCATCCCTTGTCCCCGGCGCGACCCCACCCCGGCCGCGCCCGGGACCTGCCCGCGAGGGAGAACCCCCGTGACCCCCGATCCCCTCGGCGCACGCCCCGTGGTGCGCCGCGTGACCCTCCGGAATCGAAACCCCCGCATGAGAAGGGCTCTCGCCCTCGGAGCGGGGGCCGCGGTGGTGGCGGCGAGCCTCGTCGCCCCGACCGTGCCCGCCTCCGCCCAGCCCGCCTCCGCCCAGACCGGCGCTCACGGTCCCGGCGCCAAGCCGACGCCGCGCGTGGCGGCGGACTGCACGCCCGCGCAGGTCGTCGGCAACGGCGGCTTCGAGAGCGGGACGTCGCCCTGGACGGCGTCCGGCAACGTGATCTACACCGGCGGCGGCGAGACCGCGCACTCCGGCAGCCGGTTCGCCCGGCTGGACGGCACCGGGGGCACGCACACCGACACGCTGTCCCAGTCGGTGACGCTGCCCGCCGGGTGCTCCTCGGCGTCCCTGTCGTTCTGGCTGCACATCGACACCGGTGAGTCCGGTTCGGTCGCCTACGACAAGCTCACCGCGAAGATCGGCACGACCACGCTCGGCACGTTCTCCAACACGGACGCGGCGAGCGGGTACGTGAAGAAGACCTTCGACGTGTCCGCGTACGCGGGCCAGACGGTCACGCTCGCGTTCACCGGCACCGAGGACGTGAGCCTCCAGACCAGCTTCGTGCTCGACGACGTCGCCCTGGACGTCTCCGGCGGATCCACCCCGCCTGCCGGTGACTCCACCCGCACCCCCGCGACGCCGTCCTACACGGTGAACCTCAGCAGCGACGCGTCCGGCGCGACGTGGACCGGGCACGAGTCGGTGTCGTTCACCAACGCGTCCGCGACCCCGCTGTCCGAGGTCTACCTGCGGCTCTGGGACAACTACCACGGGACGTGCCCGTCGAACACGCCGATCACCGTCTCCAACGTCTCCGGCGGGACGGCCGGGTCGCTGGAGGTCGGCTGCACGGCGCTCAAGGTCACCCTGCCCGCGCCCCTGAACCAGGGGCAGAGCGGGACGGTCGGCTTCGACCTGGGCATCGTCGTGCCGTCCGGGGCGGACCGGTTCGGCCGGGACGGTTCGTACGGCTTCATCGGCAACGCGCTGCCCGTCCTCGCCATCCGGGACGCGTCCGGCTGGCACCTCGACCCGTACACCAACAACGGCGAGTCGTTCTACTCGCTGGCGTCCGACTTCAAGGTCACGCTCGACCACCCGACCTCGCTCCTGGTCCCCGCAACCGGCACCTCGACCGACACGCCCGGCTCGTCCGGCCGGACGGTCACGACGGCGACGGCGGCCAAGGTGCGGGACTTCGCGTGGGCGGCTGGGCCGTTCCAGAAGGTCTCCGGCACCTCGTCCGGCGGCGTGAGGGTCAACGTCTACTACGTGAGCGGGATCTCGTCCTCGTCCGCGCAGTCGATGCTGAACACCTCGACGAACGCGCTGGACACCCACTCCTCGCGGTTCGGGGCGTACCCGTACGGCGAGGCGGACGTCGTGCTCGACAACAACTTCTGGTTCGGCGGCATGGAGTACCCGGGATTCGTGCTCGACCTGGTCAGCTCCACCGCGCTCGCGCACGAGCTCGCCCACCAGTGGTGGTACGGGATCGTGGGCGACGACGAGTACAACGGCCCCTGGCTGGACGAGGCGTTCGCCGACTACTCGACCGACCTGTACTTCGGCGACACCGGGTCGGGCTGCTGGTCGGGCGTGTCGTGGGCGTCGTCCGCAGAGAAGATCACCAACTCGATGGCGTACTGGGACGCGCATTCGTCGCGGTACTCCACGGTCGTCTACGACTACGGCAAGTGCGCGCTGCACGACCTGCAGCGCGTCCTCGGCGACACGGCCATGGCGAACCTGCTGCGCACCTACGCGCAGTCCCACTGGTACGGGGTCTCGACGACGGCGGAGTTCAAGGCCGCGGCACAGGCCGCGACCAGCACGGACCTGACGTCCTTCTGGACCCAGCACCGCATCGAAGGCTGACCGCGCCGGGCCCGGGGTCCGCCCCCGAGCCCCGGGCCCGCGCGGTCGCACGACCCGCCCCCCGCCCGTGTTCCGCCCCGTCCCCACCCGGACGGGGCGGACGCGCGTCCGGGGCCGGGCGGCGGTTCGAAACCGGCGGGAGAGCGGCCGGGAGACCGGATTTTCGGGGATGGACGGAGCCGCGCACGGGAGATCTTCCGGGAATTCCCGTCCGAACGTTCGGTTCGGGGTCTTCCACTGCGACGCGGCTCTCCGGGAGGCTGGGGCCATGGAGGACAAGATCGCGCTCGTCACCGGTGCCACGTCGGGGATCGGGAAGGAGGTCGCGCGCGAGCTCGCCCGGCGCGGCTTCCGTGTCGGCATCGTGGCCCGCAACCCCACGCGGGCGGAGCGCGCCGTCGAGGAGCTGGCCGAGAGCGTCCCCGGCGCGATCTTCGACCTGTTCCTGGCGGACCTGTCGGCGCTGGAGGACGTCCGGCACGCGGCCGACCGCGTCCACGCGGCCTACGGGCGCCTGGACGTCCTGGTGAACAACGCGGGCGTGCACCTGCTGCGGGCCAAGACCAGCTCGGACGGGTACGACCGGATGATCGCCACCAACCACCTCGGACCGTTCCTGCTCACCGAGCTGCTGCTCGGCCCGCTGGAGAAGGCCGGTCGCGCGGGCGGCGCGCGCGTGGTGACCGTGGCGTCCGAGGCGCATCGCCAGGCGGGCCGCCTCGATCCCGAGCGGTTCGCCGAACCCGCCCCCTACGGGCCGTCCGGGTCGTTCCGCGTGTACGCGCGGTCGAAGCTGCTCAACATCCTGTTCACGCAGGAGCTCGCCGGACGCCTGGACGGCACGGGCGTCACCGCCAACGCGGTCTGTCCGGGCATCGTCGCCACCGGCCTCGGCCGCGACACCCCCGGAGTGGGACGCGTCGCCGGGCTGCTCTCCCACACGCCCGCCATGCGGACGGCCGGCCAGGGCGCGCGTGCCGTCGTCCGGATCGCCACCGACCCGGAGTTCGGGACGCGGACGGGCGAGTACGTGTCGTCCCCGCCCGGCCTGCGCCTCCTGCCCCGATCAGGCGCCCTCAAGGACACCGGCCTCCGCCGGGCCGTCTGGGACCGTTCATCCGCACTTGTCGGGTTGCCTTGCCGCTAACGTTGCCCCTGTGAGCCACCCTCAGCACCCCCAGCCCGGCCGTCCTCCCATGCCCGGCCGCACTCCAGCCCCGGGCGCTCCAGGCGCCTACGGCCAGATGCCTGGGCAGGGTGCGCCCGGCGCCTACGGCCAACCGCCCGCTCAGGGTGGTTACGGTCAACCGCCTGCTCAGGGCGGGTATGGGCAACCGCAGGGTGCGTACGGCCAGCCGCAGGGCGGGTATGGCCAACCGCCTGCCCAGGGCGGTTACGGTCAAGCGCCTGCACCCGCGTATGGCCAGGCCTCCGCGCAGGGCGGCCCTCGATACGGGCCTGGGCCAGGGCCGGGAGCTCCTGGGCCTGGGGGTTATGGGCGTGCTCCTGCCGGGCCGCTCGTGCCGGTGGCCAAGGGGCGTGGGCTCAAGGACTTCGGCTCCGGTGTCGTGTACTTCTTCCGGGGCCTGGCGTGGGTGGCGCGACGTCCGGGGAAGTGGCTGTTCGGGCTGATCCCGGCGCTGATCGTGCTGGCCGTGTTCGCGGCGCTGCTCGGCTCGCTCGCGTGGAACCTGGACGACGCGGCGCGCGGGGTCACGCCGTTCGCCGACCACTGGTCGTCCGGGCTGCGCACCGCGACGCACGTGGTCGCGGGGATCACGCTGTTCGGCGCGGCCGCGTTCCTTTCCGTGCTGATGTTCACCGCGGTGACGCTGCTGGTCGGCGATCCGTTCTACGAGCGGATCGCGGTCGCGGTCGAGGACTCGCTCGGAGGCGCGCCGCCCGAGCCGGACGTCCCGCTGGGCACGCAGATCGCGCGGGCCCTGAAGGACGCGCTGATCCTCGGCCTGTACGCGGTCGGGTTCGGGCTGGTGTTCTTCGTCCTCGGCTTCCTGCCGGTGGTGGGGCAGACGGTCGTGCCGGCCGTCGCGGCGTGCGTTTCGGGATATTTCCTCGCGGGCGAGCTGACTGCCGTCATGCTGGAGCGGCGCGGCCTGCTGCGCCGCGACCGGTTCGCGTTGCTGAAGGCGCATCGGTCCCTGGCAGTGGGTTTCGGCGCGTCCGCATTCGTGGTCTTCCTGATTCCGCTGGGTGCGGTGTTCGCCATGCCCGGAGCGGTCGCCGGTGGCGCGCTGCTCACGCGGGAACGTCTCGTGCCTGCTATTCCGCCGTCGCACCGGGATCTGGTGTCACCGGCACATCACTGAGGCGATAGAAAGATGTGTCCTGAGCGTAATTACCGGCCACGCCCTAATGAGTGATCTTCGCGTAACGTGTGCCGCATGTCCGATCAGGGGGAGCGCGGAACGCGCTGGACCGACATGAGCGAGAACGGAGCCGACGGGGAGATGGCGGAGGCGCCGACCGGCCCGCTGCCCGCTCAGCCCGCCGCGGGGCGCGCCCCGCGAGCCTCTGCGGAGACCCGGTCCCGGATGTCGTACCCCGAGGTCGAGGTGAAGGTCCCCGAGGTCTCGATCCCCGAGCCGACCGGACGCACCGAGTTCTCCGAGCCGGACCCCGCGCCCGCAGGCGAGCCCGAGCCCGAGTACCACGACGTCTGGGGCAAGGTCGAGGCCCCGCACAGGCACAGGCCCACCGCGGAGGAGGAGCCGGAGCCCGCCGCTCCGGAGCCCGCGGCCGTTCCGGAGGCCCTCGCCGACGAGGCTCCGATGGCGCCCGCATCGCGCGCGTACGGGGACACGCCGTCCGTCGAGGCGAAGCTCCCGCAGGAGACCGCCGACCTCTCCGACGTCGTCGGCGCGGTCGAGTTCGACGTCGAGCCGGACATGAGGCACGAGCCCGGGACGGCTCCGCAGGAGTCCGGCCCGTGGTGGCACGACGCGCCGCGCGAGCCCGTCCCGGCGTGGGAGGAGCCCAAGCCGGCCCCCGCGCACGAGCGCGCTCCGTCCGTCCGCGAGGCGATGGGCCCGTCCGCGCCCCAGGGCGACGAGCGGCCCGTCCGCGACGCGGCCCCGGCGCACGAGGACGACGTGAAGGTCGCGCCGGTGGACGAGCCGGGCGGCAACGGGAACGCCTGGGAGGGCTCGCTGTTCGAGGGCGGCCCCGACGGAGGCGACGGCGACGGGCGGTACGCGCCGGTGGCCGACCCGACCATGGGCTCGGCGTCGGCGCGTCCCGGACGTCCGAGCAGCGGCAACTGGCAGATGCCGGGCTGGATGGCGGACGAGAAGTCGGCCGACGACATGCTGGTCGGGGGCCAGGGCGGGGCGTCGTCCCACGGAGGATCCGACGGCTACGACGACGAGATCGGGGGCGGACGGTCGTCCCGCGTGGCGCTCTTCGGCGGCGTCGGCGTGCTGGTGGTGGGGCTGATCGCCGCGGGCGGCGTCTACTTCATGCAACACAAGAAGGACGCGCCCTCGTCGTCCTCCGCCACCGGGGACCGGCCGGGCCTCCCGGCCGCCGGCCAGAAGTCGCACACGCCGAAGCCGCAGCCGCCGCCGGAGAAGCCGCTTGTCAAGTTCTCCGGCAAGCCCGGAAAGATCGCCGGGCGGGTGGCGGACGCGAAGTCCGGGCTGTCCTACCCCCGGTTCGCTGATCCGTGGCAGGTGCCGACCAAGAAGAACAAGCTGGCCGTGACCGGGTGGTCCGGCCAGCAGATCCTGGTCACCGAGAAGCACGGCGACCAGACGGCGTACGGCCAGCTGCTGACCGGCGCCCTCGCCGCCCCGCTCCTGCCGCACTACAAGGGCCCGGAGAGCCTCAAGGCGGTCGCGGCACTCGCGGCCAACGGCTTCGACAAGGACTACTACACCTTCCAGCACGACTCGACGCCGCTCGCGTCGCAGGAGCTGACGGTCGGCACGCACAAGGGCTGGCTGGTGGCGCGCTACCTGAAGTACAAGCGACCCGGCGTCAAGGCGACCGGCGAGGTCGTGGTCACGGCCGTGATCGACACCGGGCACAAGACCCCGGCCGTCGCGTTCGCCTCGCTCCCGAACACCAGCCGGAAGCTCTGGCCGGACATCAACGCCTTCGTGGACGGGCTCAAGGTCGCCGCTCCCTGACCGGGACGTCCCGGTCCTCGCCGGGGCTGGGCGATCGCTGATCGCTCGCCTAGGTTTGAGGACATGCGCGAGGAGGAGTTCGAGGACGCCCCCACCGGCCCGCTCCCGCGCGTGCTCCCCGGGGCCGGGTGGCCCGTCATGGACGGCGTGATGCCGCCGCCGAGCCAAGGGCCGGACGTCGCGTCCGCGCGGGGCGAGGTCTCGGGCGAGCCCGGACCGGACGCCTGCAGCGGGGTGGATCCGGGGGAGGGCGTCGCCGACCTGGGGTTCGAGGCGGGCGGGTTCTCGCTGAGCTCCGAGGCCATGGCCATGACCGGGGTCGTGGGAGTGCTGCTCCTCGGGTTCGTCGTGGCGGTGCTCTGGCGTTGAGCGCCCGGGACAACGGAACACGGTTCTCGTAAGCTCCTACTTACTCGAGGTGGGAGGTGCGGCCATGGCGATCGGACTGACCGAGGAGCACGCGGAGCTCGCCGCGTCCGTGCGGGGACTGGTCGGGCGGCACGAGGTGGAGCGGCTGGTCAGGGCGACCGTGGCGGACGGCCCGGAGCGGCGGACCGCGTTCTGGGACGCGCTGGCCGGGCAGGGCCTCGCCGGGCTCCACCTGCCCGAACGGCACGGCGGTCAGGGCGCCGGGCTGCTGGAACAGGCGGTCGCGCTGGAGGAGCTGGGCCGCGCGCTCGCTCCGGGGCCGTACCCGCCGACCGTCCTGGCGTCCGCGATCATCGAGGCCGGCGGCGCCGGGAAGCTCGCCGACGAGATCCTGCCGGGGCTGGCGGACGGTTCGCGGACGGCGGCCGTCGCGCTCACCGGGGAGCTGTCCGAGGACGGCGGGACGGTCGGCCCGGTGCTCGGCGCGACCCTCGCCGACCTGCTCGTCCTTCCTCTGGGAGGGGAGCGGTGGGTCGTCGTGGACGCCGCCGACGCCGAGATCGAGCCGCTCGAATCGCTCGATCTGACACGTCCGGTCGGGCGGGTCGCGGTCGCGGGGGCCGTCGCGCGGGACGCCGACCGGGTGATCGAGGGCGTGGACGGGCAGGCGCTCGCGACCGTCCTGCTCGGCGCGGAGGCGTGCGGGGTCGCGGGGCGCGCCCTGGACGACGCGGTCGCCTACGCCAAGCTGCGCGAGCAGTTCGGACGTCCGATCGGGAGGTTCCAGGGGGTCAAGCACCGGTGCGCCCGGATGCTGATCGCCGTCGAACGGGCCCGCGCGGCCGTCTGGGACGCCGTCCGGGCCCTGTCGGAGGACGATCCGGACCAGCGCGCCCTGGCCCTCGCCGTGGCCGGTGCGCTCGCCGCTGACGCGGCCGTGACCTGCGCGGAAGGCAACATCCAGGTGCACGGCGGGATCGGCTACACCTTCGAGCACGACGCGCATCTGGTCTACCGGCGGGCGCTGACGCTGCGCGCCCTGCTGGGCCGCGCGAGCGCCGCCCGCGCGAAGATCGCGGAACTCGCCGTCCGGGGCGTGCGCCGCGAGATGGACATCGAGCTTCCGCAGGACGTGGCGCCGATGCGCGCCGCGATCCGGAGGCGGGTGGGCGAGCTGTCCACGATGGACGCCATCGAGCGGATCTCGGCGATGGCCGACGAGGGCTGGGTGACGCCGCACCTGCCGAAGCCCTGGGGGCGCGACGCCGGGCCGCTGGAGCAGATCGTCATCCAGCAGGAGCTGCGCGCGGCGAACGTCCGGCCCGTCCCGCTGATGATCGCCGCATGGGTGGTGCCGTCGCTGGTGCAGTACGGCACGGAGGCCCAGCAGAGGCGGTTCCTGCGGCCGACCCTGCGCGGCGAGATCCTGTGGTGCCAGCTGTTCAGCGAGCCGGGCGCGGGCAGCGACCTGGCGAGCCTCACCACGCGCGCGGAGCGCGTCGAGGGCGGCTGGTTGATCAGCGGGCAGAAGATCTGGACCTCCCTCGCGCGGGACGCGCAGTGGGGGATCCTCCTCGCGCGAACGGATCCGGACCGTCCGAAACACGGCGGCATCACCTACTTCCTCGTGGACATGACGTCGCCGGGGATCGAGATCCGGCCGCTGCGCGAGTGCACGGGCGACGCGGTGTTCAACGAGGTCTTCCTGGACGGCCTGTTCGTCCCGGACGAGATGGTCGTCGGGACGGTGAACGAGGGCTGGCGGGTCGCGCGCAACACCCTCGCGAACGAGCGCGTGGGCCTGACCAGTTCGTTCCAGTTGGGCGCGGACCTGCGGAAACTCGTGCAACTGGCCGGGGAGCTGGGCGTCGCCGACGACCCGGTCGTCCGGGACGAGCTGGGCGGGCTGGCCGCCGACGAGCACGCGTTCAACCTGCTCGGGCTGCGGGCGACGCTGAAGCAGATCAGCGGCACGGACCCGGGCGCGACGGCGAACGTCCGGAAACTGGTCGCGATGGAGCACGGGCAGCGCGTCACCGAGTGCGGTTTCACGCTGCTGGACGCCGAGGGCGCGCTGACCGGCGGGTGGAAGGACGACCTGCGCCGCCGCTGGACCCGCCACCTGCTCGCGTCCCGCGCGATGTCCATCGGCGGCGGGACGACCGAGGTCAACCTGAACGTGATCGGCGAGCGGATCCTCGGCCTGCCGCGCGACTGAACGCCTCCCGGGACGGCTAACATGAGGATCTTTCATGTCGTCGTCCCGGAGGTGCCGCAGTGGAGCTGGGCCGGAGAATCGTCCTGATCACGGGCGCGTCGTCGGGGATCGGCGCGGCGTCGGCCCGCGCGTTCGCCCGCGCGGGCGCGACGGTCGCGCTGGTCGCCCGTTCGAAGGACCGCCTGGACACGCTCGCCGCCGAGATCGGCGACCAGGCGCGCGTCTTCCCGTGCGACCTGGCCGACCCGGACGCCGTCGTCGACCTGGCCGCACGCGTCCGCGCCGAGCTGGGCGTCCCGGACGTGATCGTGAACAACGCGGGCGCGGGCCGCTGGCTGTTCGTGGACGAGTCGACCCCGCACGACTTCCGCGACATGGCCGCCGTCCCCTACCTGGCCGCGGGCTACGTGACCACGGCGTTCGCCGCCGACATGGTCCGCCGGGGGAGCGGCCGGATCGTCGTGGTCAACTCGCCGGTCTCGCGGGCCACCTGGCCGGGCGCGTTCGGCTACGCCGCCGCGCGCTGGGGCCTGCGCGGCATGGTCGCCGCGCTGCGCGTGGACCTGCGCGGCACCGGCGTGGGCGTCACCGAGATCGTCCCGGGCAAGGTGTCCAGCGACTACTTCGCGAACAACCCGGGCTCGGAGGAGCGCATCCCGCGCATCTCGGCGGTCATTCCGACCGTCACGCCGGAGCAGGTCGCGGGCGCTCTCGTCGCGGCGGTCCGCCGCGACCGCTCGCGCACCGCGCTTCCGCTGATGATGCGGCTGACCATGGCGCAGGCCTGGCTGGCCCCGAGCCTCACGCACCGGCTGATGTCGCTGACCGGCGCGAAGCGTTCCTGAGCGGCGACGGTCCCGCGGGCCGCGTTCCTGAGCGGCCGCTCCTGAGCGGCTGTTCCTGAGGGGTGTTCCTGGCGGTTCGTCCTTGGGGATCCGATAACGTCCGGACGGGATGACTGACGGGACGACCGCGCGCACCCGGCACGGGGCCGCCGCGCTGACCGGCCTGGTCCTGGGCCTGCTGGCGCTCGGACCCGGCCTCGCGCGGGGATTCCTGCTGTCCTACGACATGGTCGTCGTGCCGCGCCAGCCGCTCACGGCCCTGACCTTCGGGCTGACCGGGACCCTGCCCCGGCACGTCCCGAGCGACGCGTTCGTCGCGGCGCTGTCGGCCGTCCTGCCCGGGGACCTGGTGCAGAAGGCGCTGCTCCTGGCCGTTTTCGTGCTCGGCTGCGCGGGCGCGGCCGCGCTGGTGCCCACGCGACGGCTGCTTCCGCGCCTGGCGGCCGGTGTCTGTTACGTCTGGAATCCGTATGTGGCGGAGCGGCTCGTCCTGGGGCACTGGGCGCTGCTGCTCGGCTATGCGGCGCTGCCCTGGGCCGTCGCGGCCGCGTCCACGGGCGAGGCGAAACGGGTCGCGCGGGCACTCGTGCCCGCGGCGATCGGCGGGTTCGCCGCGATGGCGATCGCCGGCCTGCCGACGCTCGCGGTCGCCGCGACTGCTTCGGGTGGGTGGAGGCGGCGTGGGCGGGCGGTGGTCGGGGTTGTCGCCGTGGTCGCCGGGCTGAGTCTGCCGTGGCTGGTGACGGGGTGGCTGCGGCCGTCGGGGGTGCCGGGCGCGCCGTCCGCCGTGGACGCCTTCGCGCCGCGCGCGGACACGCCTTTCGGTGCGCTCGGAAGCCTCCTGTTCACGGGCGGGGTGTGGAACGCCGAGGTCGTGCCCAAGGGGTACGGATCGGGCGTTCTGGTGTTCTGCTGGGCGCTCCTCGTGCTGGCGTCGCTGGCCGCGTTCGCCGGACGGATGTGGCGTTCCGACCGTCCTGTCTGGGGAATCGGGCTGGCCGTCGCGGCCGCGGTCGGATTCGGAGTGGCGGCCTTCGGCGTCGTCGCCGCGCCCGCGCTCAAGTGGCTGATCGAATTGTGGCCCGGGTTCGCGGTGCTCCGGGACGGTCAGCAGTACACGGCGCCGCTCGTGCTCGCCATCGCGATCGGGGCCGGGCTGGTCGCGGACGTGCTCGTCCGGCTCGTCCGGCCTGGTGAGAAGGACGGCGCGGACGCGTTGGCGGACGGCGTCGCGGTCGTGGTCGCCGTGCTACCGCTGGTGCTCCTGCCGTCGCTGGCCTTGGGCGCGGGCGGACGGCTGCGTCCGGTCGAGTACCCGGACGGCTGGGACGCGGCGCGCAAGATCGTCCGCGATGACCCTGTCCGTGGGGACGTGCTCGTCCTTCCCTGGGCGACATACCGCGGTTACCCCTGGAACGGCGGACGCACGTCGCTGGACGCGCTGCCCCGCTACCTCGACCGCCGGGTCGTCACGCGGGACGCCGTGGTGGTCGGCTCCACGACCGTCCCCGCCGAGGATCCGGTGGCGCGAAGACTCGATCCGGCGGTGTCGGGCAAGGGGCCGCTCGTGCCCGCGCTGCGGGAGGCGGGCGTCCGGTATGTCGCACTGGACGCCGAGACCGGCCCCGACGCGCCGTGGCGCGCGCGGCTCGCGGGGGCCGAGGAGGTGCTCTCCGGATCCGGCCTCGTCCTCTACCGGATCCCGGCTCCGGCTCGCCCTGACGAGGCCCGCGCGCCGCTCGTTCCGACCGCAATGTCGTGGATTGTCATGTTTGCGTTGATCGCCTGGTCAATTGTCACCCAGGGCACTACTGTGACGAGACACATCCCCCGCATCCCCCGACGTGGAAGGGCCCCCTGATGCGCATAGCGATCGCTGCCATCGCGGGCACGCTGCTGGCGCTGGTGGCCTCGGTGAGCGTGGTGCACTACACCAACGCCTCGCAGGAGTCCCCGGTCATCAAGCCGCTGTACAACTACGGCTCCCGGTAGGCCCCGCGCCGCCCCCGCGATGGCCGCCCCCACACCCCCGCCCGGCACGCGTCCCACCCTCGAGGTGGTCGTGCCCGCGTTCAACGAGGCCGTCCGGCTGCCGGACGGCCTGGACGCGTTGGGCGCCCGGCTCGCGGACCTGCCGGTCACCGCGTCCGTGCTGGTCGTGGACAACGGCAGCACCGACGGGACGGCCCGGATCGCCGCGTCCTGGCGCGGGCCGGTCCCGGTCCGCGTGATCCACTGCCCCGAGCGCGGCAAGGGCGCGGCCGTGCGCGCGGGACTGCTCGCCACGACCGCCCGGTACGTGGGGTTCTGCGACGCCGACATGGCGACCGACCTGTCCGGCCTGGACGACGCGCTCGCGCTGCTGCGCGACGGCCGTCCGGTCGTGGTCGGGTCGCGCCGCCACCCGTCCTCGCTGGTGGAGGACTACAGCCATCCGCTCCGCAAGGTCGGGGCGATCGTGTTCAACCGGCTCACCCGCGACCTGGCGGGCGGGGTGACCGACACCCAGTGCGGGTTCAAGTTCTTCGCCGGCCCGCTCGTCCGGGAGGCGGCGGCCGACCTCACGACCAGCGGGTTCGCGTTCGACGTCGAGCTGCTGATGCACTGCGCGCGGCGCGGCGCGGCGATCACCGCGATCCCGGTCCGCTGGCGGGACGTGCCGGGCTCGACGTTCTCGGTGCGACGGCACTCCGCGCGCTGCCTTCGCGACGTCGTGGCCATCCGGCTGTCCGCGCGCCGTCCTGCCCCGGCGCCCGCGCAGGCCCCGCTTCCGGCGGAGGCCGCCGGGGTGGTGGCGCTGCCCTTCACCGAGATCAGCGGGGCCGGTTCCGGATGAGCGACGACGTCCGCGGCCTGCGCGTGGCGATCGTGAACTGGCGGGACCCGGCGCATCCGGCGGCCGGAGGCGCCGAACGGTACGCGTGGGAGCTCGCCCGCCGGTTCGCCGCGCGGGGCGCCCGCGTCACCTACGTGACCTGCCGCGCGCCCGGACAGTCGCGCCGCGAGCGCGTGGACGGCGTCGACTTCGTCCGGCTGGGCGCACGCTTCACCGTGTATCCGCTGGTCCTGGCATGGATGCTGGCGCATCGGCGGCGGTTCGACGCCGTCCTGGACTGCCAGAACGGCATCCCGTTCTTCACGCCGTGGGCGCTGCCGCGCCGCACCCCGGTGTTCTGCGCGATCTTCCATGTGCACGACGAGCAGTTCGGCCTGTACTTCCCGGGCTGGCTCGCCTGGATCGGTCGGACGCTGGAAGGCCCGGTCGCGCGCTGGACGTACCGGCGGCACGCCTGCACCGCGATCTCGACGACGACCGTTGAGGCGCTCCGCACGCGGCTCGACTGGACGGGCCCGATCTATCTCGTCCCGGTCGGCGTGGACACCCCGCCAGCCGGTCGCCTGGAGCGGCGGGCGCTTGATCCGTCCGCGCCGAGGCTGGTGTGCGTGACCCGGCTCGTCCCGCACAAGCGCGCCGACCTGCTGCTCGACCTGGTCGAGCGCGTCCTGCCGGACCGTCCGGGCCTGCGCCTGCGGATCATCGGGCGCGGCCCCGACCAGGATCGGCTCGCCGCCGAGATCGCCGCGCGCGGGCTCGGCGGCGCGGTCGAGCTGCTCGGGTTCGTCCCGGAGGACGAGAAGGCCGCCGTGGTCGCGGACGCCGACCTGCACCTGAGCGCGTCGCGCGGCGAGGGCTGGGGCCTGGTCGTCGCGGAGGCCGCCGCGCTGGGCGTCCCGACGATCGCCTACGACGTGGACGGCCTGCGCGACGCGGTACGGGACGGCACGACCGGCTGGCTCGCCGCCGACACCGGCGACGCGGCCGAGCTCGTCCACACGCTGGACCGGGCGCTGAAGGAGCTCGCCGATCCCGTCCGCCGGGGCGCGGTCGCGGACGCCTGCCGCGCCTGGGCGGCCGAGTTCGACTGGGAGCACACCGCGGACCGCATGGCCGCGCTGGTCGCCGCGTCCGTCCGGCGCGGAACGAGCGGGGCCGGCATGAGCGGGACCGGTGCGGACGCACAGGTCGTGCGCCGGTACGGTGACGGTCACCTCCGGGTCGTGGAGGGCCCGGTCCGGGACGAGCTGCTGGACGCGGGCGAGGCGGAGCCGGTGCGGCCCGCCACGCCGCTCGAGCGCCTGCTCGGCCGTGTCGAGGACGCAGCCGAGGGCGGCGTCGAGGACGGCGTCGGGGACACCGCCGACCGCTGATCCGGCGGGAGGCGAAAGGTCGGTTCGGTTCGGGTCCGGGAGGGCGCTTTGGTGGTCGGCGACTCGTCCGTGACCATGCCGGACGGCGTGTCGATCGTGTCCGACGAGGTCGCCGTCGACCCCGTGCTGCGGGACCGCATCCGCGTCTTCGTGTGCTGCCTCGCGCTGACCGCGCTCGCCCTCTGTACGAAGCCGGGCCTGCTGCTCTCCGACACCAAGATCGACATGGTGCTGGACCCCGGCGCGTTCCTCGGCCGGGCGCTGCACCTGTGGGACGCCGAGCAGTTCGGCCAGCTGCAGAACCAGGCCGCGGGCTACTTCGTCCCGATGGGCCCGTTCTACTGGCTCGGGCACGCGGCCGGGATGCCGCCCTGGATCGTCCAGCGGCTGTGGTTCGCGCTGCTGATGTGCGCGGCGCTGCTGGGCGTGCGGGCGCTCGCGGCGCGGCTGGAGATCGGCGGCCCGGCCGCGCGGCTCGCGGCGGGGACGGCGTACGCGCTCAGCCCGCACGCGCTGTCCGCGCTGGGCCAGAACTCCTGGGAGTACCTGCCGCTCGCGATGCTGCCGTGGACGGTCGTGCCGCTCGCGACGGCCGTCCGGCGGGACGGCGGCCGGATCCGCGCCGCCGCCCGGTCCGGCCTGGCCGTCGGGCTGTGCGGCGGCATCAACGGGACCGCGACGGTGGCGGTGCTGACCGTCCCGTTCCTGTTCCTGCTGACCCGTCCGCGCGGGACGCGCCGCTTCCGGCTGCTCTCCTGGTGGACGGTCGCCATGGCCGTCGCGGTCGGCTGGTGGCTCGTTCCGCTCGTCCTGACCGGCAAGTACGGCTTCTCCTGGCTCGGCTACACCGAGCAGGCCGACACGACCACCGCGACGACCGGCCTGGTGGACGTCCTGCGCGGCACCGAACGCTGGATCGACTACCTGCCACAGGCACTGCCGGTCGGGTCCGCGCTGGCCGGGACGGCCTGGCTGGTCGTGGTCACCGCCGTGCTCGCCGCGCTGGGGCTCGCGGGGCTCGTCCGGCGCGACCTGCCCGACCGGACGTTCCCGCTGCTGGTCCTGCTCGGCGGCGTCGCGATCGTCGCGGCCGGGCACGCGAGCCGGGTCGAAGGCCCGCTCGCCCCGCACCTTCGCGACCTGCTGGACGGCCCGCTCGCGCCGCTCCGCAACCTGTACAAGTTCGACGGGATGATCCGGCTGCCGCTCGCGCTCGGCATCGCGCACCTGCCCGGCACGCTGCGGAAACGCAACCTCCGGGTCGGCGTGATCGCGGCGGCGGGCGTGACGCTGCTCGCCGTCGCGACGCCCGCGATGGCGAACGGCCTGGCCGCGCCCGGCGGCTTCCCGGAGGTCCCGAAGTACTGGCGTGACGCGGCGTCCTGGCTGAACACGCGCGCGGGGGAGCAGTCCGTGCTGGCGCTGCCCGGCTCGCGGACGGGCGACTACACGTGGGGCCGGCCGATGGACGACATCGTCCAGCCGCTGCTGCGGACGCGCTGGGGCGCGCGGCAGATGGTCCCGCAGGGGTCGCCGGGGTACGCGCGGATGCTGGACGCGATCGACCAGCGCGTCGCGGCCGGTCAGGGCTCGACCGGGCTCGCCGAGGTTCTGGCCAGGTCCGGAGTGCGGTACCTGCTCGTCCGGAACGACCTCACGCGGGACGACCTGGCCGGAGCCTGGCCCGCCCGCGTCCACCAGGCCCTCGACGGCTCGCCGGGCCTGAGGCGGGTCAAGTACTTCGGCTTCCAGCCCGGAGGCTGGAGCGACGACGCCGTGAGCGCGCGCGACCAGCCGTACCCGGCGGTCGAGATCTACCAGGTGGACGGCGCGCGGGCGGTGGCCGGGCTGGTCGACGCGGACGATCCCGTCCGGCTGCGCGGCGCCCCGGAGGGCCTGCTCGACCTCGCCGACGCGAGGGCCCTCAAGGGTCGTCCGGTGCTGGTCGGGGACGACGCGTCCGACCTCGGTGGGACGCCCGTCGCGTCCGACTCGGCGCGGTTGCGCGACCGGTCGCGATCGGAGATCCGCGCGCAGATCGGCCCGACGCTGACGGCCGGAAGCAAGCCGGACACCTCCGGCGGCCTCGGCCCCGACCCTGGCGACCCGGCCTGGGACGGCGCGCAGACCGTCGCCGAGTACACCGGCGTCAAGAACGTCACGGCGTCCTCCTCGGCCGCCGACCCCGGCACCCTGGCAGGCGTCGAGGACCCGTCCGCGCTGCCGTTCGCCGCCGTCGATTCCGACCCCGACACCCAGTGGATCACCGGCGGGACGCGCGGTCCGGTCGGCCAGTGGCTGCGCGTCGACCTCCCGTCGCCCCTGGACCCGGGCTCGCTCCAGGTCACCTTCACCCGCAACGACCTGCTCGGACCGGCTCCGTCGCGGGTCGCGGTCGAGACCGAGCGCGGGGTGCGGGAGCAGGACGTCCGTCCGGTCGCGGACGCGCAGACGCTGGCGGCCCCGCCCGGCCCGACGGCCTGGATCCGGCTGCGGATCGTCGCGGTCGCCGGGACACCGGGCGAGGGCGCGCGGGTAGGCGTGCGCGACCTGTCCATCCCCGGCATCACCGCCGAGCGCTATCTGCGACTACCCGCCGTCCCGAAGTCCGGCGCGACGGCGCCCCAGCTGATGAGCCGGGTGACGCCGCCCCGGCCGGAGTGCATGCGCGGCTCGTCCCGCTGGGTCTGCTCGCCCGACCTGGCGCGCGGCGACGAGGACGGCCCGACCCTGCGCCGCGTCTTCACCGGCCACGGCGGCGCCGCCGCGATCACCGGACACGCCGTCGTCACCGACCCCGCCCTGGTCGACAGGCTGACCCGGGCCCGCGCCCCGACGCGTGTCGCCGCCAGCTCCACCTGGACGAAGGAGGCTCCCGCCCAGCCTCGCGCGGCCATCGACGGCGATCCCGCGACCGCCTGGATCGCGGCGGGCGACGACAAGCGGCCGTCGCTGACGCTCGCCTGGGGGCGCGAGCTGAAGGTGAGCGAACTGAAAGTGACGCGGCCGCCGGGCGCGCGGTCCGCGATGACGGTGACCGTCCTCGGTGGGCGTGGCTCGGTCCGCGAGGGCCTGCTCGACGGGTTCGGACGGCTGCGGTTCGCGCCCATGCGCACCGACCGGGTGACGCTGCGGTTCGCGACGTCCCAGGTGCCCGTCCAGGTGTCGGAGGTGGCGCTTCCGGGCGTCCCCGCACTGCCCAAGCCCAGCTCACGGCCGTTCACGACGTCCTGCGGAGTCGGCCCGGACCTCACGGTCAACGGTCATGCCGTCAAGACGCAGATCTCCGGGACGGCCGCCGACGTGCTCGGCGAGCGTCCGGTGACCTTCCGGGCGTGCCACGCCGTCCGGGTAGCGAACGGCGACAACCACGTCAGCGCCGGCGGTCACTTCCGCGTCGACTCGATGACCGTCGATCCCGGCGGAGCGCTCGCCGCCGCCCGACCAGGCCGGACGAGCCCGGTCACCGTGCAGTCGTGGGCTCCGGGCGAGCGCCGGATTCAGGTGAACGCCGCGCGCAAGTCCATCCTGGTAGTGAACGAGAACTACAACACGGGCTGGAACGCGAAGACCGCTAACGGTGGCGAACTGCGCCCGGTCCGCCTGGACGGCTGGCGGCAGGGTTTCGAGGTCCCGGCCGGAACGTCCGGGACGATCACCCTCCGGTACAAGCCCGACACCGCCTACCGGACGGCCCTGTTCGGCGGCCTCGGCCTGCTCGCGCTGCTCGTCCCGATCTCGATCCGGCGCCCGAAACGCGGCGACGACGACGCACCGCCACCACCCGCCGCCCCCACGACATCGAACGCCGGACGCACGGCCCGGACGCTCCGCGTCGTCACCCCGGTCGGCCTCGCCGCCGCGCTCGGATTCTGGCTGGCGGGCCCGCTCGGACTGGGTGTGGCGGCGGTGTCCGCGCTGGTCGGAGCCGTGCCGCAGTGGTCCAGCGGACGGACGGCCCGGCACGTCCGGTCGGCGTGGATCGCCGCGTTCTTCATGCTGCTCGGCGGCGTCTCGGTCGCCGTCGCGGCCTGGCTGAACCAGCACGGCATGCGCGCCGACCTGCTGCCCGTCCTCCGTGATGTCCTACCGCAGATCTGCGGGCTGATCGTCCTCGGACGGCTCACCGCCGCCCTCACCGCCCCGGAGGCTCCCGACACCTGGCTCGCGGACGGTGTCGCGCTCAGCTGGTCGGCCGCAGCCGAACCGGGATCAGCTCCCGCCGGCGACGTCCGTCCGGACCCGGCGCGCGGTTAGTCGTCCGCCCAGCTTCCGGATCGGCTCCTCGATCGCGTAGTAACTCACGCTCGCGACGATGACGGTCAGCACCAGGCAGACCGGGAAGTCGGTCAGCAGGTCGCCGGTGAACGGCGCATGGTCGGTCAGGTCGAACCACACGAAGATCACGACGAACTGCCAGAGGAAGAGCCCGTAGGAGATCCGTCCGAGGAACGCCAGCACCGGGTTGCCGAGGACGCGCCCGACCAGCCGGTCGTCCGCCGGGGCCAGCGCCGCCGGGGTGACCAGCAGCAGCGCGACCAGCCCGTACAGGACGACGCTGAACCCGGTCGTCCACGCGTTGGTCGAGTTGAGCCGGGAGATCCCCGTGACCGGCGTGGACGCGATGACGTACACGAGGACGCACGCCGCCCAGCACATCGCGGCCGACGCGGCGACCGTCCGCGCGAACCGGGCCGCCGGGCCGAGCGGCGCGGCGTTCGCCCAGACCGTCACGACGGCCAGCGCCATTCCGGCGCCGAACCACCCGAGGTACTGCGGAAGCAGGCTGCCCCAGTAGGCCGGGTTGGGCGTCCGAAGCATGGCGACCGCATAGACGACCGACACCACGGACAGCGCGCCCAACGCATAGAGCAACCGTTGAGCCCGTATGTGGAGGGACTTGCCGCGCCGCGCCCACCGGTCCAGCAGGAAGGCGAGCGCAGGCAGCGCCACATAGAAGGACGCCTCGACGCACAGACTCCACATCTGCCCTAGGCCCTTGGGACCCAGATGGTCCGTCCACCAAGGATGCATGTCGAAGCCATAGGTGAGCGTCGCGAGACCGACCATGCTCGGGACGTCCGACAGATGGCCACGGCTGTACATGCCGATCGCGACCCCCATGACGACCCAGTAGGCGGGCATGAGCCGCAGCAGCCGACGCCACAGGTATTTACCTGTGCCTGGCGAACGCGTCAGCCCCACTGCGGCCGCCGCCCAAGGCCGGTACAGCAGCAGCCCGGACAATACGAAGAAGATCGGCACCCCGATCTCGCCCCGGGACAACAGCCTCGTCATAGCGGTCGGCTCTTTGGTGAGGTATCCGGTGCTCGCGGCCACGTGGAACAGCAGCACCATCAGCGCCGCGATGGCCCGGACGCCGTCCAGCGCGTCCTGCCGTCCGGAGACCACCGGCAGCCGGGACACCGTCGGCGCGGAGGCCGGAACCGTCGCGGTCACGACCCGCCCCTCCCCGCCGCACGCGCGCCGGCGAGCAGCCCGGCCGTCTCGGTCGCCTTGAGGACGATCACCCCGGCGGCCGTGACCGGGGAGCTCAGCAGCGGAAGCCTCCGCAGCGTCCCGCCCCGCCCGAACGACCGCGCGGTCGGAAGGGCGCGGTACACCGGCAGCCATCGCCCGTAGTAGCGGCGCTTCCGGTAGGCGGAGAGCAGTGTCAGACGCCCCTCGTCGTGCAGGACGCCCGAGGAGGTCCGGCCGATCGCGCGTCCGGTCGTGGCGACGCGGTCGGCGAGGTCCCAGTCCTCGAAGGCGCTGAGGTCCTCGTCGTAGCCGCCGACGTCGGCGAGGGCCGCCCGGCGGAAGATCCGTGCGGCCTCGACGGCGGGATCGCCCAGGTAGGCGCGCTTCTCCACGGCCCGCACCCGCGCCCAGAACCCCTGCCCGAACGACTCTTCCGGGATGACCAGCCCGCCGAGCCCGGGATCGGCGCCGAACGCCTCGGCCGCCTCGGCGGCGACCCCCTCGGAGAGGACCATGTCCGAGTCGACGAACGCCACGACGTCCCCGGTCGCCGCCCGCCAGCCGAGGTTCCGCTGCGCGCTGCGCTCCGGCCCGCCCGCCAGCACGGTGTCCGCGTACGCGGCGGCGATCCCGGGCGTCCCGTCCGTGGACGCGTTGTCCACGACGATCACCTCGACCGGGACGGTCTGCGCGCGCAGCGAGCCGAGGCAGCGCTCCAGCGTCCGCGCGGAGTCGCGGGTCGGGACGACGACGGTCACACGTGCGGCGCTCAGCGTGACCTCCCGGGGTGGACGTGTCGGAGCAGGCTAGCCCGGATCGTCCCGATTCGGGACGGCCCCCGTGTGAATCGCGAGGACCCCTGCCCGCCCGCGTCCGCCCAGGCCAGCCCCCGTGGGAGCAGCGACGACAGCGCGCCCGCCACCACCAGGGCCACCGCCGCGACCAGCAACGTCCGAGCCGCCGCGTCCGGCCCGGCTTCGGCGTCCCCGGCGTAGAAGGCGATCCCGGCGACCGCGACCCCGAGCACGCCCGCGAACTGCGTGACCGAGTTGTAGACCCCGGACGCCGCGCCCGACGCGTCCACCGGGACGTCCGAGAGCACGGCATTGGCCAGCACAGGCAGCGCCAACCCCATCCCGACTCCGGCGACGAACAACCCCGGAACCAGATGCCACGGCCGCAGATCGCCTCCGACGACCGCGAACGCCCCCGCGACCAAGCCGACCCCGCACGCCATCACGAGAACCCCGGCCCGGACGAAGGCCCGAGCACGCGGGGGCCCGATCCGGTGCGTGGGCTGGGCGGTGAGGGCCATCCCGGCCGGCCAGGCCGCCCCGGTCAGCGCGACCCGCAGCGGCGACCAGCCGAGCCCGGACTGAAGCCCCCAGGTCAGCGCGATGAAACAGGCCGCGACAGCCCCGAACAGCGCCGTCGTCAGCACCAGCCCGGCCGCGAACGAACGGCGCCGCAGCAACGAAGGCGGCACGAGCGGACTGCGCCCGGACCGTTCGCGCCGCGCCTCCACGACCCCGAACCCCACCAGCACCGGAACGCTCGCCACCAGCAGCAACAGGCTCCACGGCGGCCAGCCCAGCGCCCGCCCCTGGACGAGCGGCAGCGTCAGCGCGACCGCGCCGGCGCTCACCAGCAGCACCCCGGCCACGTCCAGCCGGGGCGGCGGCGTCGCGCGCGAGTCGTCCATCCAGCGGTCGACCCCGAGCAGCGCGACCAGCCCGACCGGGACGTTCACCAGGAAGATCGCCCGCCAGCCGAGCCCGGCGATGTCGTAGTGCAGCAGGATCCCGCCGAGCAGCGGCCCGCCGACCTGCGCCGCGCCGAGCAGCATCCCGTACAGGGTGAACGCGCGCGCCCGAGCGCGTCCGGGCGGGAACTGGACGCTGATCACCGACAACGTCTGCGGCACCATCACCCCCGCGAACACGCCCTGCGCCGCGCGCGCCGCGATCAGCGGGGCCGGGGAGTGCGCCGCCCCCGCCGCCCACGAGGCGAAGATGAACCCCGCCAGCCCGAGCAACAACACCCGCCGCCGCCCGAGGATGTCTCCAAGTCGTCCGCCCGTGACCAGCGACAACGCGTAGGCCAGGGCATAGGCCGACACCGTCCACTGGCCGAGCGCGGGACCGGCGTGCAGATCGTCCTGGATCCGGGGCAGTGCGACGTTCACGACCGTCACGTCCACCAGGTCCATGAACGCCGCCGTGAGCGCCGCGAGCAGCGCGAGCCACCGGCGTTCCGGGACGCGCGGACGCGGGCTCACGGGAAGCCTGGGAGACGGGTCATCGGGGGGTTCCTGCCGGGGGCCTGAGACGGGAGGTAAGGGACGTCTGATCCTGTAGGGTAACCGGACATGCCGGGCCTGAGAGCCTGGTCAGGGCCGTTCGGCCGGACGCGCCGGGAGGACCGGGAGGCACCGGCCGCCCCCCGGGAGGTGCGATGCGGCGTTCGCTGGCTCTAGTTCTCGTCGTCGCGGGCGCGTTCCTGACCACGCTCGCCCCGCTGATCCGGTTCTACGTCTCCGAGCAGGTCGTCCAGGCGCCGCTGAACCGCTACGAGCGGGTCCGGCTGGAGGCGCAGAACGCCAGCCTCTTCGACATGGCGAAGCTGAAGCTCCGGACGGGCGTCACCCTGGTCGCCGACAGCACCATCCGCGGCGACGTGAAGGCGAACGGCGGCAACGGCCGCATCGCCGTCTGGGACTCCTCGACCACCATCACCGACAAGTCCACCGGCAAGCAGGTCGACCTGCAGGCGTACCGGATGGCCTTCGACCGCCGCACCGGCCTGCTGGTGAACTGCTGCGGCGTCAACGTCGGCGGCGACGTCAACGTGCGGATGTTCGGCTACGGGCTGCTGTTCCCGATCGCGGACGTGCACAAGCGCGACTATCCGTTCTACGACACGACCACCCGCCGCACCCTGCCGATGAGGTTCAGCGGCGAGGAGGAGGTCGCCGGGATCCGGGTCTACCGGTTCGTCCAGGAGGTCCCGCTCGTCAAGGTCGAGTCGATGAACAACGTCAAGCTGCCCGGCGACATGCTCGGCCTCGGCAAGGACGCCTACCCGCAGCGCGTCGACCGCTACTTCGAGGCGGTCAACACCCAGTGGGTCGACCCGCGGACGGGCGTCCCGGTCAAGCAGGAGCAGAAGATCACCCAGTCGCTCCGGACCAGGGACGGCCTGGGCAGACTCATCGTCGCGGACGCCGACATGGTCACCGTTCCCGCGGACCAGAAGCACCTCGCCGACCTGTCGGAGGAGTCCGCGCTGGCGATCGGCTGGACCCGGATCTACGGCCCGGCCCTGGCGCTGCTCGTCGGCCTCGGGATGCTCGGCACCGGGTCCACGATGACGCTGCTGCGCCGCCGCGACCTGCCGCCACCGCCGACCGCCCCGCGCGGCCCGGACGGACGGTTCGGCGGCCTCGCGACCGGACCGCCGCCCGGCACGCGACGCCGCGTCCACCCGGCCGCCGGTTCCTCGCGGGCCCGCCGCCAGCCGCGCCCGGCCCGCCAGCCGCGCCGCCTCGGCCGCTCCTGACCGACCTCTCCTCCGCGCGTCCGCCCTGGTCACAAGGGCGGACGCGTTCGCTTTACCCCGGCATCACCGGGGGACGGCTCCCTCACCCCTTCGCCATGTCACAACCAGCGATCGATTAACTACTCTTGGCCCCCGGCCGGTGTGGTCAATCGAGATCCACCGACCGTGCGAGAGAACCGATCGTCGTCGGAGGGGAAGTGTCTGGAATGGCCGCCATCAAGCGTTACCTCACGGGCCGTCGAGCCGCGCGCATGGGCGCGTACCCGCACTACCCCTGGTGAAGCCCGTCCTGTTTCCGTGAAGTGGAGGTCTGCGCGATGAAACGGCCACCGGGCCCGCGCGACGGCGTGATCGCCGGGGTGGGCGCGTACGAGGCGGACCGTCCCGGATACCTCGCGGCGGGCACGGCCCGTTTCGGGGACGTCTGGCAGGTCTTACCGCACATCCATCTCGTCTCCGGCCTGGACGCCACCCGCCAGGTGCTGCGCCGCACCGGGCAGGAGTTCGAGCCGCCGCGCGGGACGTTCGCGCTTCCCCGGCGCGCCCGCCCCGAGAACGAGGCCGTCGAGGCGATACGTGTCCGGACCCTGCGCCACAACCGGGTCGGACGGCACGCCGCGGTCCTGGCGTCCGGGGCCGCCGACCTCGCGGACTCCTGGCCCGTCGGCGCCGAGGCCGAGGCGCTGCCCCGGCTCGCTGCCGCCTCCGCGCGGATGGCCGCCCGCTACCACTTCGGGCCCGACGCGGGCGAGCTGCTGGACGGGGAGGAGGAGCTGGCCGAACTGCGGACCGAGCTCGGCCCCCGGTACGTCCACCTGCCCGGATGGGTTCCGGCTCCCGCCCGGCTGAGGGTCCGGCGCGCTCAGCACCGCCTCGCGGCGCGGATCCGGCGGGTGATCGACCGTCGCGCCGAGGCGGCCCCGCCCGGGACATCGGGCGGCGATGTCCTGGACGAGTTGATGCGCGCCTGCGCCGACAACGGCGTGGACCCCCGGGTGTACCTGCCGTTCCGGCTGGTCACGGCGATGGTCGCGGCGCGGGAGATGGTCGGGCCCGCCGCGGGCTGGGTCCTCGTCGCGCTCGCCGCGAACCCGCAGTGGGCCGAACGCCTCGCCGCCGAGGCCGAAGCGGTGCTTCCCGGTCCGGACGACGTCGACGGCGAGGTGCTGTCCCGGCTCACGCTGGCGAACGCGTTCGTCCGCGAGACGCTGCGCCTGTACCCGCCGAACTGGCTGCTCTCCCGGATCGTCGCCGAGCCCGTCCAGATCGGCGGCTACGACCTGCTCCCCGGCGAACGCGTGATGGTCTCCCCGTACCTGCTGCACCGCGACCCCCGCTACTTCGTCGACGCCGACGTCTTCGACCCGGGCCGGTGGCTTCAGTTCGCCAACGGTCCGGGGAACGGCGCCTACCTGCCGTACGGAGCCGGGCCGCGCACCTGCCCCGGAGCGTCGCTGGCCTCGGTCCAACTCGTCCTGATCGCCGCGTTCATGGCCCGGCGGCTCCTGATCCGCCGCCACGCGCTGACGCCGACGACGTGGGGGACGTTCCGTCCGTCCGGGCTGACGGTGCTGTGCCGTCCGCGCGACCTCCGGGAGGCGGCCGGACGCTGACCCGCCTGTAGTACGCGTTCTAAGCCTTTCGCTCGCCAGCCATGCGAAGCCAGGCGATCTCACCAACTAGAACTTGTTGCAGTTTTGATCCGCTCGGGGTTATGTTCGACGCGTGCGGACACGAGTCACCGATCTCTTCGGCATCGAGTACCCGATCTTCGCGTTCAGCCACTGCCGCGACGTGGTCGCGGCGGTCAGCCGCGCCGGCGGCATGGGCGTCCTCGGCGCCCTGTACTTCACCCCCGAGGAGCTCGAACTCGAGCTGAAGTGGATCGACGAGCACGTCGGCGGGAAACCGTACGGCGTCGACGTCGTCATGCCCGCCAAGTACGAGGGCGCGGACGCGGGCGACGCCGAGGAGCTGCTCGGACGGCTCCAGTCGATGATCCCCAAAGAGCATCGAAACTTCCTGGAGGGGCTGCTCGCCGAGCACGGCGTCGAGCCGCCGTCCGAGAAGGCGAACCGCGCGCTGCTCGGCTGGACGGACCAGACGGCGCGTCCGCAGGTCGAGGTGGCGCTCCGGCACGACATCGCGCTGCTGGCCAGCGCGCTCGGCCCGCCCCCGGCGGACGTCGCCGATCTCGCGCACGAGCACGGCGTGAAGGTCGCGGGGCTCGCGTCGAGCGCCCGGCACGCACGCAAGCAGGTCGCCGCCGGGGTCGACATCATCGTCGCGCAGGGCACCGAGGCGGGCGGCCACACCGGCGAGGTCGCAACGATGGTCCTGATCCCCGAGGTCGTGGACGCCGTGGGCGATGACACGATCGTCCTCGCAGCGGGAGGCATCGGCCGGGGCCGGCAGGTCGCCGCCGGGCTGGCCCTCGGCGCGGAGGGCGTCTGGACCGGGTCCATCTGGCTGACCGTGGACGAGGCCGACACCCCGGAACGCGCCGTCCCGAAGCTGCTGGACGCGACGTCCCGGGACACCGTCCGGTCGCGTGCCTGGACGGGCAAGCCCGCGCGCTTCCTGCGGACGGCCTGGACGGACGCGTGGGAGAGCGAGTCGTCCCCCGGAACCCTGCCGATGCCGATGCAGTTCATGCTGGTCGCGGACGCCCTGCCGCGCATCGCCCGGTCGGGCGACGGCGAGCTGGTCACGTTCCCGGTCGGGCAGATCGTCGGCAGCATGAACCAGGTCAGGCCGGCCGCGCAGGTCGTCTACGACCTCATCGAGGAATACGTCGAGGCCGTCGACCGCCTGACCACCCTCACCCACGCCGAGTGACGGGAGACGTCCCCCGGGAAACCCCTGGGGGACGTCTCTCGTGCTCACTCAGGAATTGGCGAGCTGGATCCCGGCCCGCGCGAGGGCGAGCATGTTCAGTTCGACGTTCGGCGGGATGGCGTTCTTCGGGTCCGAGAGCATCACGCTCGTGACGAACGTCCGTCCGCCCGACGTCCTGGTCAGGTAGTTCGCGGACATGACGCCCGGCTCGCTGCCGCCCTTGAACCACACCTTCGGGTACGCCTTCGGGTCGAGCCCGACCCCGCCGTCGTACAGGGACAGCGCGTGGTCCAGGTCGGCCTGGCCGGGCTTGGCGGCCCGCTCGCTCAGCCCCTGGTACGCCGCGCACACGTCGGTCGGCGAGGCGAACCACTCGATGGTGTCGACGTCGCGCGGCTGCTGCCAGACCGTGATGCCGGACAGCGGGGTGGCGTTCAGCGCGGGCAGCGCGGCGGACCGCTTGTTCGCGGGCAGGGCCAGGTACCGCTTCGCGCTCGCCGGGTAGCCCGCCCCCTTCAGCGCGAACACCTCGCGCGTGGTCAGGAACGGGCGGTCGCTCGCCTGCCGCGAGTTCCCGAGCGCGCCGACCTCGCGCTCCACGGCCTCGCGTCCGAGCCGGTGGATCAGGTGGTCGGCGGCCGTGTTGTCGCTGTTGGAGATCATGGCGTCCGCGTACTGCGCGAGCGTCATCGTCGTCCCGGCGGGCTTGTCCTGGAACGTCCCGGACGGGAGGCTCTTCCACGCGTCGTTGATCGGGAGCGGGCTGTCCCAGGCGACCTCCTTGCGGGCGACCGCGTCGGACAGCGCGCCCAGGACGTACAGCTTGAACGACGACCCGAGCGGACGCTGCGTCTTCTCGTTCACGCCGTGGACGACCCGGCAGTTCCCCTTCTTGCCGATCTCGGCGGTCGCGAACGAGACGTTCGGCGCGAGCTCGTGCAGCCGGGAGTCCAGGTCGCGCCACGACCGGGGCTGCTCGGCGAAGTAGAGCGCCGCGATCCGTCCGCTCCGGTCCGTCGCGGACATGCCGAACACCGAGGCGCCGTGGCCCGCGGTGAACCACCCGCCCGCGCGCGTGCGCCCGGACTTGGGCGGAAGCTGCGCGGTGAGCGGCCCCATCCGCGCCAGCGTCTTCGACAGCCCGGCCGTGCCGCCGAACGAGTGCAGCGCGGCCGCGGCGATGTGCGCCTTCGCGTCGGCGTCGGTGAGCGGAAGGTGCCGGGACGCCGACACGATCCAGTCGAGCTGCCGGCCCGCCGCGGCCGGGGCGTCGGCCGCGTCCTGGCCGCCCGAGCCGCCGCCGCACGCCGCCGCCCCGCTCAGCAGCACGACGGCCAGCGCCGTGACCCGCGTGGTGGTCAGAGCCGTGACGCGCGTGGAGGTCAGAGCCGTGACGCGCGCGCGTCCGGCGGCCTTGATTCGGGTGCGGGCCCTCATCGCGCGCCGCCCGCGGGCGCGTCGGTGTCGGGCATGGAGTCGCGGCGGGCGGTCTTCCGCTCGCCCGCGGCCGTCTCGGCCGGCGGGTCGTCGGCCGCCTGGGGCAGCACGTTGGTCGACATCGGAGTCCCCGTTCTCAGTCGATGGGACGCCCGAACCGCTGGAACGCCGCCTGCCGGGTGATGCCGAGGACGTCGCCGATCTCCTGCCAGGTGCGACCGGAGGAGCGCGCCGTGCCGACCGTTCCGCGCAGGTGGTCGTCCGCCCGTCGGACGGCCTCGGCGGCGGCGGCCACCGCGGCCAGCGCGTCGCCCGGCGCTCCGGGCGCTTCGGACACCTGGCCGCCCAAGCTGTCACCGCCGCGAATCGATGTCAAGCGACCCTTGACGTCCTGCATGGGGGTCGCACGTTTTGCGTGCCGTGCCCGCCGTGCCGCACTCCGGCAGGTGGCGTCACAGAACCGTCGCTTACGTCCACGCCCGGCCTGTTGTGCCAGATGCCTCCCGCAGTGCTCGCAGGCATCGGTCATGACATCACCCGCAATTTTCGTGCCAACCGGACGGCACGAAATTAACACGATTCAGGACGATGCGGGCCGGTAGGCGCGAAGGAAGGCGTGGACCCCGTCCCGCAGGATCCGGTCGGTCTCCTCGGGGGAGAGCGGGAGTGCCCCGTAGAAGGTCCGCCGGACCACCGTGGCGATGGTCAGCTGGTCGAAGTGGAGCGCGGCCGTCTCCGGGTCGTCCAAGGTGAGCAGCCCGCGCTCGGCGATCTTCGCCAGGTAGGGGGCGAGGCGCTCGTGCGCGGTCTGCGGACCCACCGCGATCCACCGGTCGAGCACCGGGCGCGGGATCCGCGTGACCTCGGCCTCCAGAGCCCGGACGAGCGCGAAGTGGTCGGGGAACTCGCCGATCGTCGCCGCCCGGTCGCGGGTGAAGGCGAGCAGGTCCTCCTCCAGGTCGAGGATCTTGAGGAGGTGGACGTCCATCAGGCGCTTGATCGCGTCGGTGACCTGCTGCCCGCCCTCGACCGCCACGGCCTGGAAGAGCTGCTCCTTGTCGGCGAAGTGGTTGTAGATCGTCCGCTTGGACACCTTCGCCTCGTCGGCGATCGCGTCCATGCCGGCCCGGGTGTAGCCGTCCCGGCCGAACACCCGGCGCGCGCCGTCCAGGATCGCGCGCCGCTTCTCGGGTCGTCCGGTGGACGTCACGCCGGGCCTCCTCCGCCGTACTGATCGGGTGCAGTGTATTCGTCGTCAGCGGCCGATCTTCGGCCCGTCCAAGTCGATGAAGTGGCTGTCGTGCGCGAGGAAGAAGTCCTCGCGGGCCTCCTGCGACAGCGCGGCGAGATGCCCGACTCCTTCGAAGTACTCCTCGCGGGGCGCGCCGGGAGCGAACAGCATCAGGAACGAGACGGGGTCGTCCGACTCGTTGGTGAACGAGTGCAGCCCGCCCGCCGGGACATAGAGGAAGTCCCCCTTGGACGCCTTGCGCCATCGCTCGCCGTCGAAGACGCCGAGCGAGCCGTCCGTGACGAAGAACGACTCGGACATCGTCCGGTGGAAGTGTGTCCCGGTGCCGCCGCCCGGAGGCAGGTTCCGCACGTGGTAGAGGCCGAACTCGCCGTCCGTGGAGATGTCGTGCTCCCGCCCGGTGGGCTTCCCGGTCGCGAGGTAGTAGGTCTCCATCCCCGACGGCCCGGCCAGCTCCGGCTTCTCCGAAGCCGCCCGGAACGAGGCGCTGACCTCGCCGTTCTCGCCGTGGTACCGATCCTGTGGATAGGACAACACAACCTCCTTCGAGAGCGTGCTCCCGAAAGTACACCGACCAGTGCAACAACTCAACCAGTCGGTGTACTTCGCCCTCGCCGTGCAGGTCAGACCCGTGTCACCGCCTCGCGGATGACCTCGGCGAGGAGTCCTGGCGCGGTCATGCTCGCGACGTGACCGTGCCCGGCGAGCGTGACGACCCGCGCGTCCGGCAGCGTCGCCGCGAGGTCCGCCAGACGTTCCCGCAGGTGAGCGGGGCTCTGGTCGCCCTCGATCAACGTCGCCGGGAGGTCCAGGGAAGCGAACCGCCCGATCCCGAGGCCGAGCGCGTCGAGCGCCTCGGAGTCCGCGATCTGCGCAGCCGCCGCCTTCGCGAAGAGCTCCCGCACCCGGGGCACGGCGAACATCGCGTCGACCTCGGCGGACGGCATCCGGACGATGTCGCGCATATGCACCCGCATCGCCTCGGCGGGCTCACCCGCCTCCAGCAACGCCCGAGCCCGCACCCCCGCCGCCCCCGCGACCAGCTCCCGCGTAGGAATCGGCGGCTCGTAGAGCACCATCCCGCCGAATGGCGAGGGATCGAGCAGCGCCGCCTCCAACGCCGCGACCGCCCCGGACGAATGCCCGACAAGAAGCGTCGGCCCGTCCAGCACCCGAGCAACGGCCACGATGTCAGCCGCCTCAACCCTCATCGAATGCGGCAACACGATCTCGGCCCCAACCTCATAAATCCGCCGCCGAACCCGAACAACCCGATAGTCGTCGGTAAGCAGCCGCGCGACCGCGTCCCACGCCGAAGCGCCCCCACCACCGGGATGAACGACGAGCACGTTGGGCCCGTCCCCCTCATCGAGAGCACGGACGAGGTGGCCATCGGCAGAAGATGCAACAAGCTCCGTCATGAACCAAGCCTGACCCCACCCACTGACGTGCCGCTGACACCATCTCCGGGGAAATTGGTTGTCGGTGGTCCGCACCCTCATGAGAGCGTGAAAACCCTGGCGAGATCGAAGGCGTGGCGAACAGTGGACGAGGCGAATCTCGAAGGGCTCCGTGCGGCTGCTCGAGCCGGACACGCGCCCAGCATGTTCAGGCTGGGAAAGCTGTACGACGATGCCGGTCGGAAGCAGCCCGCGACACGTTGGTACCAGGCCGCCGCGGAGCAGGGACAAACGATCGCGATGATCAACCTGGCGTTGCTGATCAAGCGCGACGACCGGGAAGCGGCCATGGCCTGGACGCTGCGGGCGGCCGAGGAGGGAACCGACCGCACCGCTCAGTACAACTACGGCGTGTTCCTGGAGGAGGACGGCCGCCTTGCGGAGGCCGAACAGCACTACCGCGCCGCCGCAGACATGCCCTACCCGGCCGCGCGCAACCGCCTCGCCTGTCTGCTCTGGGACGCCGGACGGAACGACGAGGCCGAGATGTGGTTCCGCCGCGCCCTTGAGGAGTGGGCGGACTCTTCCGACTATCCGGGTGACGAAGACTACGAGGCCAATACCGCCATCATGTTCAACCTCGCCGGTCTTCTTGAGGAAGCAGGCCGTCCGGACGAGGCGCTGGATCTCTATAGCCAGGCAGCCGGGCGAGGCGACGCGGAAGCGGCTGAAGAAGTCGCCCGTCTCAGCTCGTAGTCGAGGCCGATCACGCTACGCCGCGTCCGTAGCGCCGAAGTGGCCAACAGGTCGAGGGCCGCCTACCTATGGTCGAAGCCTGTTGTGTTGGACCCGCTACGGAGAGGTGCCTCACTTGTCGAAATGCAGCGGGCAGGTGCAGCTCGAAGGCTTCCTTGAGCTCGGCGTGCCTGAAGGGCTGCGTGCGGAGCTCATCGAAGGGGAGATCGTGGTGACGGTCGCCTTCACCGCACGTCGGGAGAAGTGCCTGTCCCGGCTCAGTCGGCAGGTGGCTCGGATGTCCGCGACTCCCATGGATTTCTCACGCAAGGCGGGGCTGTTGCTGTCCGGCGGAGACTCCTGCACGCAGAACTATGTGATTCCGGATGGGGTATTCGCCTCGACGGAACTCGACGTCTTCGATTCGGAAACGACCTGGACATCGCCGCGAGGTGTCGCCATGGCCGTGGAGGTCAGGTCCGGACGGGTGGGATGTGATCGCACGGCGAGGCAGCACTGCTACGCGAAGGCGGCAGTGCCGTTCCTCCTGCTGATCGACCAGGAGGAACGGCACGTGACGCTGTTCAGTACGCCGGACAGGCGTGCTGCGGACTACTCGGAGACCCGGCGTGTGAGGTTCGGGAGGTCCCTGGATCTGCCGGAGCCGTTCGGGTTCGCGTTGGACACCGCTGAGTTCGAGTAGTCAGAACCGGGTGAGCCAGGAGAGGGCGCGGGCCAGGAGGTAGTAGACGCCCGCTGCGATGCCCCAGTTCAAGTAGAGCTGGTGCTTGGGGTCGGGGCGTACGAAGAGGTCGTGGAACGGTGTGGCGAGCCAGTTCCCCGAGCGCAGCGTGGCGTGGACGAGGGTGTTGGACGGGTTGGCGCCACCCAAGGTCAGCAGGATTCCGAAGACGAGAATCGCGGCGGCCGCGATGCCGCCGGCCAGGATGGCGAGGCTGATCGGATTGTGCCGCATGCGACGCCAGCGTCCGGGGCGGCGTTTGTGCGCGGTCGTGCGGCGCGTCCACGGGCGGGTCCCATCGGGGCCGGGTGACCAGGGCCAGCGGCGGGTCTCGGTAGTGGTCGTCTCCGTCTGTTTCTCTCTACGTCCCAGGTGGAGAGCCATCGCTTTTCACTCCTCAGTTTCGCGACGCGTTCGACCTACCGCGAGGCCGGGAGGCCAAACCGCAGCCGGGTTTTCGGACGCGTCGTCCGGCGTGATCCGGACGCCGGGCAAGGAAAGCGGGCGGGCACTTTTCACAAACGCCTGACACGGAGTGGAGGCGCCGAGTTACGCTCCGCAAACAGAAGGGCGTCCGAGAACAATCGAGACGACGGAGCCGACGATGCCTCCACAGCGCAAGGACCAGGACGACGACCAGGACCCGCGCGACTTCGACCCCCGGTCGAGCAACTTCGCGCTCTTCGCGCACAAACTGCGGACGTACCGCACCCGCGAAGGGATGAGCCAGACGGACGTCGGCGCGTTCTGCAACGTGTCGCACAAGACGATCAGCGCGATCGAGAACCTGTACCGCATCCCGAACGACGACGTCGCGAAGAAGCTCGACCAGCTCTTCGGCGTGGACGTCTTCGAGGACCTGTACTGGCTCATCCTCCGCGACGCGGAACTGATGCCGGACTTCCTCAGCTACACCTCACACGAGGCACGAGCGGACTCGATCCGGGTGTTCGCGCCCATGCTCGTCCCTGGTCTCTTCCAGACTGAGGCTTACTCCCGAGCCATCCTTCGGACGGAGACGCCTGAGGCGCAGCTTGAGCAGGCGGTGGCATTTCGGATGTCCCGCCAAGAACTCCTCGACAGGGAGGAGCCTCCGTTCATCGTCGTTCTCATCAGAGAGGCCGCGTTGCACGAACCTGTCGGTGGGACCGAGGTGCAGAAGGAGCAGCTCGATCATCTGCTTGAGCTCGCCAGCCGCCCGAACATCACCATTCATGTCATCCCTGCCGGAGCTCCGGTCTACGACAGGAGCATGTTCGCTCTGTTCGGCTTCGACACGGAGAACGGCCTGGGATACGTCGAGGCGGCGGCGGACCGGGGCCATACGCTCGAGCCTCCGGGCCTTGTGCATCGCCTCGTCATGGCGTTCGATCGAGCCAGAGCCGAGGCTCTGTCCGCGACAGAGTCCGTGGTTCGGATCCGATCGATCAGGGAGGCCCTGTGACCAACCGCGCCCCGCTGTGGCGTAAGTCGAGCTATTCCGGGGGAACGGTCAACTCCGACTGCGTTGAGGTCGCAGCCCTCGAAGCTGTTGTCGGCATCCGCGACTCGAAGGCTCCGGATGGGGCACATGTGTGTGTGAGTCGAGCGGCGTTCGCGAGGCTGCTCGCGTCCGTCCAGGAGTTGCCATGACCGGCGATGCGATCCGATGGCGCAAGTCCAGCCACTCCGGTGCCGCGGGCAGCAGCGAGTGTGTCGAGGTGGCGGCGCTGGAGCCCGTGGTCGGCGTCCGTGACTCGAAGGCCCCCGACGTTGGGCATCTGCGGGTGACTCGCGAGGCGTTCGGTGAGCTGCCCGGTCGCCTGACGTAGGCGACAAGCTTGGCGGCCCGTCCTGGAGTGGTCCGGGACGGGCCGTTCACCATGCGAGCCAGGTGATGTTGAGGATGATCAGCGTCTGGGCCTCTTCGTTAACGTGGAAGTCGAGGAGGCCATGGGTGCCGAACTGAACTTCACGATATTCAAGGCCGTTCTTGGGCCGGATCAGCCAGGCATCCCAGGGCTCCTGCTTGAGGCGGATGATCCGCTCCATCAGGAGCTCGTACGTCTCCTCATCCTGCATCAGGTCGTTGAACTGCTTGGCAGCGAGAGTGGTCAGCCGCAGGTCGTAGCTCACCGCGGATCCGGGCGCTGGGGCAGCGAGTGGAGGTCCTCGGGGCGGGCCGTCCACGCCTCCTCGACCGAGGCATCGAAGCCCGAGGTCGAATAGGCGGCCGCGCGGAGTCGCCACAGATGTAGCAGCTCCCGGAGTTGCCGCCATCGCCAGACCTCGTGAGCAGCCTCCAACGCTTCCCGGTACTCGGTCAGGAACGCCTCGTGCCAGGACTCGGGTAGCACCTTGAGGATCTCGGAAGGATCTTCCGGATCAAGGCTGCTCAGCGGTTGCGCCGTCATGTTCTGAAGGCTACCCGCGATGTCGGCTTGATCACTGGCAGACCGGGAAGGGCCTTGATCAGCGGTCGTTGGCGGAGGTGTGCAGGAGGAGAGCCATGGCTTCCTTGTGCGAGAGGGCCCCGGGAAGCTCGGTGTTGCGCCACTCATTCAGATAGGCGTGAGTGGCCGCCGTTTCGGGCGCCACGACCGTGGTCCTCGTCATCCAGGCTGATCGTGTCGTAGCTCCCTGGTGGGTGTGGTGAACGGCTCGCTGGACTCGCTGGTCGTGCTGGAAGGCGATGGGGCGGGGGCGAAGTCCACCGGGTTCGCCAGCCACGCCTCGAGGTTTCGACGTTGCTGGGGCTGCGTAGCGGCCCTTCCTGGAGTGGTCCGGGACGGGCCGTTTCGTTGATGACCTCATGGACGGGGAGCCGGAGGGGCGGGGAAGATCACCGCATGGCTGTTATTCACCAGGCGGAGCTCAGGCCGTCCAAGTTGGAACTGCTGAGTGCCTGGCTTCCTTCTCGGAGCTGGTACCGGGGTGAGGGCGAGCCGCAGTTGGCTGATGTGGGTGGCTTTCGGCTGGACGATCCCGAGGGGGAGGTCGGGATCGAGTTCAAGGTGGTCGCCGACACCTCGGGGACGCTTCCGGTCACGTACCTCGTGCCGCTCACCTACCGGGGTGCGCCGCTGGACGGGGCCGAGCATGCGCTCGTCGGCACGATGGAGCACGGGGTGCTGGGACGGCGCTGGGCCTACGACGGCTGCCACGACCTGGTGATGGTCGGCCAACTGCTGGCTCTGATCGAGGGACGAGCCCAGGCTCAGGACCAGTACGTCGGCGGCGCTCCCGATCGGGACGTCTTTCGCGAGTACACCGGCGACGTCCTCGATCCCAGGGACTTCACCGGCCCTCCCGTGGACGATGAGGACGGCACGGAGCTGCGCGCGCCGCAGGGGACCGTCCTCCGCCTGCAACGGCTCATGTACACCGCTCCGCATGGAGCGACGCGTCCGCCCGGAGGCTCGACCGGCCACCTCACCGGATCATGGCGCAGCTCGGACGGCAGTCGCCCGCGCGGGTTCTTCGCTTTCACGCATGTGAGCCGCGAGTTCTGAGAGCGGCCCGTTCCGGAGTGATCCGGGGCGGGCCGCCTATGGTTGGGGCAGGCTACTCGGAAACGCGGTCGATGCGGGCGACCAGGACCGCATCAATTTCAAGCCGGTACATGACGCGATACGGCCCGACACGAAGCCGGTAGCCGCCGTCGCTGCCCCAGCGGAAGGCCTCCGGCGGTGTGGGATTTTCCGAGAGGGCGGCTACGGCTGCTGCGATCGCGTGCATGCCGTCCTGGTCATGGACGTAGCGCCACATCGTGCGCTGACCGAGTTCTGACCATTTGAGATTCAGCGGTGACTGCCGAGGATTTCCGCCATGAACTCCTCGTGCGTCTTCTCCCCGAGCCGTCCTGCGGCGATCCAGTCGTCCAGCTCCGCCGATGCGGCAGTCGCTGCGGCTTCGTCCAGGGCTTCGGGGGAGGCGTTCTTCTCCAGGGCCTTGAAACGGCGGAGGTCGTCCAAGGGCACGACAGCCGCGGTTTCACCGCCGAGGTGGATCACCTCGTACGGCTCGGTGGCGGCTTCCCCGGGGCCGGGGTCGATCGGCTGAGCGCTCATGACCGCAGGGTACCCGGACGACCTGCAAGATCACGTGCCCTTGGCGATCAGGTGTGGATCAGTGCCTGGCCCGTCCCGGAATGATCGGGACGGGCCGTTCGGGTGTCGAAGTCAATCGGTGACGGCTTTGTGGGGCGTGGTGGTTCTGGGGAGGGTGAGCATGAGGAGGGCGGCGGCCACGTAGGCGGCTACCTGCCAGGGCATGACGGTGGCCAGGGCGCTTCCGTAGTCGGTGGGGGACGGGCTGGGAGTCAGGGCGTCGAAGAAGACGGTGCCCAGGACGGCCACTCCGACGGCGCCGCCGATCTGGTTGACCGTGGAGAGGGCGCCTCCGGCGGCGCCGGCGTGGCGGCCGGGGACGCCTGCGAGGACGACGTTGACCAGGATCGGGGCGCCCAGGCCCAGGCCGAGGCCACCCAGGAACAGGGCGGCGGCCAGCGGCCAGTAGCCCGGGTGGCCACCGTCGCGGACCAGCAGCCAGAGCATGCCCTGGGACGCGGCGAGGACGAGTGAGCCGGTCACGAGCAGGGCGCGTCCGGCCTTCGCGGCGAGCTGGACGCCCATCCCCGAGGTGACCATCGAGCCGATCGCGTAGGGGAGGATCACCAGCCCGGTGTCCCACGCGGATCGGTGGGTGCCCGCCTGGAGGTACAGGGAGAGGACGAGGAAGAACGAGCCCAGGGCGCCGAAGAAGAGGACCGAGGCGGCCAGTCCGGCGGAGAAGGTCCGGATGCGCAGGAGGCCGGGGTCCAGGACGGGGAGGCCGCCGCGGGACGCCAGGCCGCGTTCGTATAGGACGAACGAGACGAGGAGGGCCACGCCTGCGGCCAGCAGGGCCCAGCCCCACCAAGGCCAGCCCCAGTCGCGGCCCTGGACGAGCGGCAAGAGGATCAGGGCGATGGCCAGGGCGGACAGGACGGCTCCGACGACGTCGAGGCGTTCGCGGCGGGACGCGGTAGATTCCGGGAGCACGCGGGCGCCGAGGACGAGCGCGACGACGGCGACCGGCACGTTGACCCAGAAGATCGTCCGCCAGGCCAGGCCCCACAGGTCGGCGTCCACCAGCGCGCCGCCCAGCAGGGGGCCCGCGACGGCGGCGAGGCCCTGGACGGCGCCGTACGCGCCGAAGGCCCGCGCCATCGCGGCGGGCGCGAACGAGGAGCGGATGATCCCGAACACCTGCGGGACCATGAACCCGCCCGCGAGCCCTTGCAGGACGCGCATGGCGATCAGCGCCCCCGCCGATGGCGCGAGGGCGCAGGCCGCGGACGCGAGCGCGAATCCGGCGAGGCCGATGAGGAACACCTTGCGGCGGCCGTAGTCGTCGCCGATCCGGCCGCCGGTGATCAGCCCCGACCCGAGGGCCAGGGTGTATCCGGCGAGCATCCACTGGAGTTGGGCCTCGCTGGCATGCAGGTCCCGGCCGATGGACGGCGCGGCGACGGTGACGATCGTGACGTCCAGCAGGTCCATGAACGAGGCGAACAGGACGACGAGGAGCGCCACGGTGGCGCGTCCGCCCGTCACACCGGAAGGCGGCGCCTCGGTTGGGGTTTCGGTGTTCATGGACGGCAACGTGACATCGGTGGCGGTCATGGAGTGTCCGCCATTGCTGCCAGGCTGCCGGGCATGGCTGACACGTCCGCACGGATCCTGCGACTGCTGTCCTTGCTGGAGGCGCGCGCCGAGTGGCCTGGCGCGGAGCTTGCCGCAAGGCTCGGGGTGAGTGCCCGGACGCTGCGGCGGGACGTCGACACGTTGCGCGAACTCGGCTATCCCGTCGAGGCGGTCCTGGGGCCCGGCGGCGGTTACCGGCTCGGGGCGGGCGGGAAGCTCCCGCCGCTCGTCCTCGATGACGATCAGGCCGTCGCCATCGCGATCGCGCTTCAGACCGCGCCCGCGACCGTCGCGGGCATCGACGACGCCGTGACCAGGGCTTTGACGACGCTGCGGCAGGTGATGCCCGCACGGTTGCGGGCCGCGTCCGAGGCGTTCGAGCTCACGGCGCTCCGCAACTACTGGGAGTTCGCCGACTCGCCCGTCGGCGTCGCGACGCTGCAGGCCGTCGGGTCGGCGATCCGCACGCGCCGGACGCTGCGCTTCGACTACCGCTCACCCAGCGGGACGGTCCCGGCTCCCGGCGAGCCGGGCTTCACGCCGCCGCGCGAGGTCGAGCCCCACCACCTCGTCGTGTGGGCAGGCCGCTGGTACCTCGTCGCCCGCGACCGCGTGCCCAGTGACCGTGTGCCCAGCGAGGGCGCGTCCCGCGACCGTGCGACCCATGAGCGGACGACTGCCGGATGGGGGACCTATCGCGTTGACCGGATCGTGCCGCGTGAGCCGTCCGGGCCGCCGTTCACGCCGGTGCCCCTGACGGACGACGACCTCACCCGCCTCGTCATCCAGAACCCCGATCGCGGTGACACCGCCGGGCCGTGGCAGTGCAGGGGCAGCGCGACCGTCGACCTTCCCGCCGGGCTCGTCGCCCGCTGGGCGCCCGGTGGATCCGTGGTCGAGCACATCGACGAGCGGAGCTGCCGCCTCACCATTGTCGGCTGGTCCTGGATGGGCGTAGCCGGCCTCTTCGTCACCTTCGACGCCGACCTCCACGACGTCGAGCCGAAGGACCTGCGCGACGCGTTCGACGGGCTGGCCGCCAGGATCGACCGGGCCCGGTCTCGTCACTCGCCCTTGTAGACCGGAGGACGCTTCTCCTTGAACGCCAGGGAGCCCTCCTTGGCGTCCTGGGAGCCGATGACGGGCCAGCCGATCTCGTCCGAGATCTTCAGGGCCTCGTCCTCCGGCAGGTGAGCCGTCTCGCGGTAGGCGCGGAGGATGGCCTGGACGGCGAGGGGCCCGCAGGCCGCGATCTGATCGGCCAGAACCCGGGCCGCTTCCAAAGCCGTGCCGGACGGAACGACCTGGTTGATCAATCCCATCGACAACGCCTCGGCCGGGGTCACCGAGCGGGCCGTCAGCAGGATGTCCATCGCGTTCGCGTAGCCGATCTGGCGCGGCAGGCGGATCGCGCACCCGCCCATAGGGAACAGGCCGCGTTTCGCCTCGTACAGGCCCAGCGTCGCGTCCTCGGCCACGACGCGAAGGTCAGTGCCGACCAACAGTTCGGTGCCTCCGGCGACGGCGTAGCCCTCGACCGCGCAGATGAGGGGTTTCGTCGGCTGGCCGTCACGCAGGAGGCCCTTCCAATGGAAGTCGGTTATCTGGGACATCCGCTCCTGCACGCGCGGGTCGGACGGCGGCTTGCTCATCGCCTTCAGGTCCGCGCCCGCGCAGAAGTGTTCCTCGGCTCCGGTCAGGATGCCGACCCGCACCTCCGGTGTCTCGGACATGTAGGCCCACGCGTCGGCGAGGCCGACGAGCATCGCGGACGAGAGCGCGTTGCGTGCCTCGGGGCGGTTCATCGTGACGACGACGACGTGGCCGTCCCGCTCGACGGTGCAGTGCTCGGTGCTGATCGGCAGGGTCTCGACCATCGGCCACCTCCGGACGTCCGGTAAACAGGAACAGATTCTAGTAACGATCAGCCCACGCCAACAGGTCTTGCCGGACAAAACGAGAACGTGCTCTACTTTTGCCGTCGGAGGTGTCGAGGCTCCGGCGACGCACGCGATCACCGAGGGAGAGCCGATGGGATCGTTGGGCTTCTGGCGGCTGGCGCAGGCCGACCCGGAGTGGGTCGCGGCCGTCGATCCGGACGGGACCGAGCATCGCGCGGGGGACCTGCTCGCCCGCGCCAACCGCGTCGTCCACGGGCTTCGCGGGCTCGGCCTGGAGGCGGGCGACGGGTTCTGCGGGCTGGTCCCGAACGGCGTCGAGGGACTGGTGCTGTACCTGGCCGCGCTCCAGGCGGGCTGGTACTACACGCCGATCAACTGGCACCTGACCGGGCCGGAGATCGGCTACATCGTCGCCGACAGCGAGGCCAAGGCGTTCTTCGTCCACGAGCGGTTCGCGGAGGCGGGCGCGGAGGCCGCCGAGGCGGCGGACCTCGACCCGCGGCGGCGGTTCGCGTTCGGTGACGTCCCCGGCTTCCGGCCCGTGTCCGAGGTGGAGGACGGTCAGCCCGAAACCCTCCCGGACGAGCGCACCAGCGGCGCGACGATGCACTACACGTCCGGGACGACCGGACGTCCGAAGGGTGTCCGGCGCAGGCTGCACGGCATCGACCCGGACGACTCGGCCGAGCTGATGACGTTCCTGCTCACCATGTTCGGCATCCAGCCGGGACGTCCCGCCGGCCAGGACCCGCAGGCGCACCTGGTCACCTCGCCGAACTACCACACGGCCGTCACGCAGTTCGGCGGGACGGCCCTGCAGATGGGCCACACGCTCGTCTACGTCGACCAGTGGGACGCCGAGGACACCCTCCGCCTGATCGACAAGTACGCGATCACGAACACCCACATGGTCCCGACGCACTTCAAGCGGCTGCTGTCGCTGCCGGAGGACGTCCGCAAGCGGTACGACGTGTCGTCCATGCGGTGGGCGATCCACGCCGCCGCGCCGTGCCCGGTGCCGCTGAAGCAGCAGATGCTCGACTGGTGGGGCGACTGCATCTGGGAGTACTACGCGGCGACCGAGGGCGGCGGGACGATCGCGTCCCCGCAGGACTGGCGCGCGCATCCCGGGACGGTCGGCAAGGCGTGGCCGATCAGCGAGCTGCTGCTCGTGGACGACGACGGCGAGCCCGTCCCGGCGGACGCGCCCGGCACGATCTACATGAGGATGGTCAGCGGCGACTTCGAGTACAAGGGCGACAAGGCCAAGACCGAGGAGTCGCGCCTCAACGGCTTCTTCACGGTCGGGGACGTCGGCCACCTCACCGAGGACGGCTTCCTGTTCCTGTCCGACCGCAAGTCCGACATGATCATCTCGGGCGGCGCGAACATCTACCCGGCCGAGATCGAGAACGAGATCGTCCTGCATCCCAAGGTCGCGGACGTCGCCGTGTTCGGCATTCCGGACGAGGAGTGGGGCGAGCAGATCAAGGCCGTCGTCGAGCCCGCCGCGGGCGTCGAACCCGGCCCCGAACTCGCCGCCGAGATCCTGAAGGCCCTCGAGGGCCGCCTCGCGAAGATGAAGTGGCCGCGGACGATCGACTTCATCGAGACGATGCCGCGCGAGCCGAACGGGAAGCTCCTCAAACGCAAGCTCCGGGACCCGTACTGGAAGGACCGTGAGCGTGCCATCTAGCGACGTGCCATCTAGCGAACCGACGAACCATGTCCTGGAGTTCCCCGGCGGCTACACGCGCTCGGTCGGGCCCGTCATCGGACGCTTCCTGTCCGAACTCCGCGACGGCCGCCTGAAAGGCGTCAGGACCAGGACCGGACGCGTCCTGTTCCCGCCCGTCGAGTACGACCCGGACACCGGCGACGACGTCACGGACGAGTTCGTCGACGTCGGCCCGGTCGGGACGGTGACCAGCTGGTCATGGGTGCCGAACCCGCGCAAGACGCATCCGCTCGACCGTCCGTTCGCGTGGGCGCTCATCCGCCCGGACGGCGCGGACACGGCCCTCCTCCACGCCCTCGACCTGGGCGTCTTCGAGCTCGGGGCGAAGCCTCCACGCCGGCTCAAGACGGGGATGCGCGTCCGCCCGCGCTGGCGGGCCGAACGCGTCGGAGGCATCGGCGACATCGAGTGCTTCCAGCCCGAGGTCACGATGATCAACGCGCCGAGCCGCCTCGAGTACCGCCTCCAGGGCGGACGGGCCCTCGACCGGTTCCTGGAGGGCGTCGAGCAGGGGAAGATCCTCGGGCACCGCTGCGACGTGTGCGGGCAGGTGATCGTCCCGATGAAGGGACTGTGCCCGAAGGACGGCGTCCCGACGTCCGAGGAGGTCGAGCTCCCGGACACCGGCACCGTCACCACGTTCGCGGTGAACAACCTGCCCGACCCGCGCGCGCCCGAGGTCCCGTTCGTGTCCGCGTACATCCTGCTGGACGGCGCCGGGCTCACCATGCTGGCGCTGGTCGCGGGCATCCCGGCGGACCAGGTGCGGATGGGCATGCGGGTCCGCGCGGCGTGGCGTCCGCGCGAGGAGTGGACCCGGTCGATGGCGAACATCAGGTGGTTCGAGCCGACCGGCGAGCCGGACGTCCCCTTCGACGAGATCAAGGACCACATCTGATGCGCCCCGTAGCGGTCGTCGCGTTCGCGCAGACCCGGCACACGGGCGAGGACGCGGGACTCTCCGAGACCGAGCTGCTCGCCCCCGTCATCACCGAGATCAAGCGGCGCACCGGCGTCACCCGGTTCGGGTTCACCTGCTCCGGCTCGAACGACTACCTGGTCGGCGCGCCGTTCTCGTTCGTGTCCGCGCTGGACGCCGTCGGCGCGTGGCCGCCGATCTCCGAGAGCCACGTCGAGATGGACGCCGCGTGGGCGCTGTACGAGGCGTGGGTGAAGCTCCAGCACGGCGAGGTCGACACGGCGCTCGTGTACGGCTTCGGGAAGACGTCGCAGGCCGCCTACCCGGAGGTCTTCACCCAGAGCCTCGACCCGTACTACCTCGCGCCGCTCGGCGTCGACCAGGTCTCGCTCGCCGCCCTCCAGGCCCGCGCCTACCTGGAGCACACGCGCACCGACGAGCGGCGACTCCGCGAGATCGCCGCCAAAGCCCGCGCGGACGGACGCGCCAACCCGTCCGCCCTCCACCTGGACGACCCCGGCGACGACGACGGGTACGAGGTCGCGCCGCTCCGCCCGCACGACGTCGCACCCGTCACCGACGGCGCCGCGGCGATCGTCCTCGCGGCCGGGGACAAGGCCCGTGAGCTGGCCGAACGTCCCGCCTGGATCACCGGCATCGACCATCGCGGCGAGCCGCACCAGCCCGGATTCCGGGACCTGACGTCCTCGCCGTCCACCCGCCTGGCCGCCGCGAAGGCGGGCGGCGCCGACGGCGTGGAGGTCGCCGAACTGCACACCCAGTTCAGCCACGAGGAGCTGATCCTGCGGGACGCCCTGGACCTCGGCGACGGCGTCGCGGTCAACCCGTCCGGCGGGCCGCTCGCGGCGAACCCGGTGATGGCGACCGGCCTGATCCGCATCGGCGAGGCCGCCGCGCGGATCTCCGGCGGGACGGCGGGACGCGTCCTCGCGCACGCCACGTCCGGACCCTGCCTGCAGCAGAACCTCGTCTGCGTCATGTCGGGAGAACAGAGCGATGGCTAACCCGTGCGCCGTGATCGGCGTGGGCCAGACGGCCTACAAGACCAAGCGGCCGGACGTGTCCATGGCCGGACTGCTCCGCGAGGCCGCCCGCCGCGCGCTGGACGACGCGGGCCTGACCTGGACCGACATCGACGCCGTCGTCATCGGCAAGGCCCCCGACCTGTTCGAGGGCGTGATGATGCCCGAGGGGTACCTCGCCGACGCGCTCGGCGCGTCCGGCAAGCCGATCATGCGGGTGCACACCGCCGGGTCGGTGGGCGGCTCGACCGCGAACGTCGCCGCGAGCCTCGTCCAGTCGGGCGTGCACGACCGGGTCCTCACGGTCGCGTGGGAGAAGCAGTCCGAATCGAACGCGACGTGGGCGCTGACCGTGTCCGGCCCGTACACGACGTCGCTGGTCGTGGGCGCGGGCGGCTACTTCGCGCCGCACATCCGCGCGTACATGCGGCGCAGCGGAGCCCCCGACCACATCGGCACGCTCGTCGCCGTCAAGGACCGCGAGAACGCGCTGAAGAACCCCTACGCGCACCTCAAGATCCCCGGCATCTCGCGCGAGATGGTCGAGTCGACGCCGATGCTTTGGGAGCCGATCCGCTACCTGGAGACCTGCCCGTCCTCGGACGGCGCGTGCGCGATGGTCCTCGCGTCCGAGGACGCCGCGAAGCGGGCCCCCAACAAGCCCGCCTGGGTGCACGGCACGGCGATGCGGTCCGAGCCGATCTTCTTCGCCGGACGCGACACCGTGAACCCGCAGGGCGGCATCGACTGCGCCGCCGACGTGTACCGGCAGGCCGGGATCACCGACCCGCGCCGCGAGATCGACGTCGCCGAGGTGTACGTCCCGTTCTCCTGGTACGAGCCGATGTGGCTGGAGAACCTCGGGTTCTGCGGCGAGGGCGAGGGCTGGAAGCTCACCGAGGGCGGAGCGACCGCGCTGGACGGCGACATCCCCTGGAACGCGTCCGGCGGCGTGCTGTCGTCCAACCCGATCGGCGCGTCCGGGATGATCCGGTTCGCCGAGGCCGCGCTCCAGGTGCGCGGCATGGCGGGGGAGCACCAGGTGGACGGCGCGCGCCGCGCCCTCGGCCACGCCTACGGCGGCGGCGCGCAGTTCTTCGCGATGTGGATCGTCGGCAGCGACAAACCCTAGGAACGCACACGGCCCGGGCCGCCGTGGCGGCCCACCCCCGGAGGCCCCGATGGAGTTCAACCACGCCGATCTGTTCGAGGGGGTCTCCGACGCGGTCGGGGACCGCACCGCCGTCGTCTGCGGCGACCGCCGCCTGACCTACGCCGAGCTGGACGAGCACGCCAACCGGCTCGCGCACCACCTGCGCGCCGCCGGGGTGGAACCGCACCGGCACGTCGCGATCCAGCTCTACAACGGGATCGAGTACGTCGCCGCGATCCTGGCCGCGCTGAAGATCCGCGCCGTCCCGATCAACGTGAACTACCGGTACGTCGAGGACGAGCTGCGCTACCTCTACCGGGACTCGGGCAGCGTCGCGCTGATCTACGACGCCGAGTTCGACGACCGCGTCGCCGCGACCCTCCCGGACGTCCCCGAGCTGCGGCATCTCATCTCGGTGGGGGACTCGTCGATCGAGCGGACCGTCCGGTACGACGACGCCGTGGCCGTCCAGCCCGGTACCCGCGACTTCCCGGAACGCTCGCCGGACGACACCTACATCATCTACACGGGCGGCACGACGGGCATGCCCAAGGGCGTCATGTGGGGCGTCGAGAGCATGCTCCGCGCCTTCTGGAACCCGTCCTTCCCGCCCCCGGACAAGCCCGCCGACGTCGTCGACCTGGCCCGCTCGTCCGGGCCGATGGTGATGATGCCGATCGCGCCGCTCATGCACGGCGCGGCCCAGCAGGCCACGTTCATCTCCTGGTGCATGGGCGCGACCGTCGTCTACGCGCGCCGCTTCGAGGCCGCCGAGGCGTGGCGGACGATCGAGCGCGAGAGGGTCAACTCGCTGACGGTCACCGGCGACGCGATGGCGATCCCGATGGCGGACGAGCTGGCGCGCGGCGGCTACGACACGTCCTCGCTGCTGGCGTTCGTGTCGACCGGCGCGATCCTCACCGGGACGGTCCGCGACCGCCTCGCCGCGCTGCTGCCCAACACGATGATCTTCGACCGGTTCGGCTCGACCGAGTCCGGCTCGACCGCCGCCGCCGTCGCGGGGACCTCGCCCGAGAAGGGCCTGCGCTTCCTGCCGGACGTCCCGGACATCGCCGTCCTGGACGACGCGCTCCGGCCCGTCCGGCCGGGATCGGGGGTGCTCGGGCAGCTCGCCCGCACCGGCCACATCGCGCGCGGCTACTACAACGACCCGGAGAAGACCGCGCGGACGTTCCCGGAGGCCGGCGGCCGCCGCTGGCTGCTCACCGGGGACATCGCGACGGTCGAGGAGGACGGGACGATCTCGGTCTTCGGACGCGGCTCGCAGGCGATCAACACCGGCGGCGAGAAGGTCTTCCCGGAGGAGGTCGAGGCCGTCCTCAAGGGGCATCCGGACGTCTACGACGCGGTCGTCACCGGGATCGCGGACGAGCGCTGGGGCTCCCGGGTCGCCGCCGTCGTCCAGCCGGCGTCCGGCGCGTCCCCGGATCCGGGCGATCTCGACGCGCACTGCCGCCGGCACCTGTCGGGGTACAAGGTGCCGCGCGCGTACGCGTTCGTGGAGGAGATGAGGCGCTCCCCGGCGGGCAAGGCCGACTACCGGTGGGCGCGGGAGGTCGCCGAAGCGGGCGGAACCGCCCGATCGGACGAGCGGACCGCTTGATCAGGCGAGACGGGGTCAGGCGACGCTGCGGGCGGCGAAGGTGAGGGTCAGGTCGGCGTCGTCGGCCGGGGCGTCCTCGGGGAGGTGCCAGCAGACCTGGTAGGTGACCTCGTGCGGAGCGCCGTCGCCCTGGGCCGTCCAGTTGCCGAAGCCGCGCTCGGGGCGGTCGGGGCTGGTGCAGTCGGCGAGCGAGCCGCTGAACACCGGGTAGGGGAGCCGCCGCCGGGACGCCTCGTAGATGCCGACGCGGATGTCCCCGGCCTGCGGGCAGCGGGCGTCCTCGCGGCGGACGCGCATCGCGACGACCGCGTCGCGGTCGCCGGTGTAGCGGACGGTGACCGCCCGGGTGCCGCGCTCGCCCGGGGCCAGCCCGGACAGCCGCAGGCGTACGGCGGCCTCCTCGCCGGACGAGAGGCCGACGGTCTCGGTGGAGATGATGTTGGTGCTCAAGCTCTCGCCCCCGCGCGGAATCGTGTTCGTCGCGCGCGCCGCTCGCGGGCGGGTTCGCCCTGGTACGGCACGGATCGCTGGTCAGTGGTCCAGACCATTGCCGAGTATAGATCGTCCGAGGTGATGACTTTCACGTTTCGGGCAGATCGTGAACGGGGAAAAAGATCATCCCGGCCGCCAACCTTCTGAGCGCGCGCCGTGTCTCATGACGCATGAACAAAGTGATGCTGAGGAGCGCGACCTTCGCCCTGGCGATGTGCGTCGCCGGTTCCACCCTCGCGGCCTGCGGCGGCGACTCCAAGAAGGACGACAAGACGGATGCCGCGGCCACCGCGTCAGCCAGTCAGGGAGCGGATGGTTCGGGTGGGGATACCGGCGGTGGAGACGCTTCCGGGTCGGGCTCCTCCGCCAAGCCCAAGGGCTCGATGAAGGCGACCAGGCTGGCGGTGCCGGGTGATCTCTCCGGCGCCCTGCAGGACACCTACTTCGAGACGGCCAAGAAGAACAACCCGAAGGGCACGCGCGAGAACGTCATCACGCCGACGCACCTCCTGTTCGGCAAGGTGACCGGGACGAACGGCGGCGTCGCCTTCTACGCCGTCGGTGACATCGGTTTCAAGAACGACCCGATGTCCCAGCAGGACGGCCCGCACGTGTGGAAGAAGGGCGACAGCCAGCAGAGCTGGGCCTACCTCGGCGACACCGGCGGCGCGATCTGCGGCAAGGTGCCGACCGCGCTGGTGAAGGCCTGGGGCAAGTCCTGCAACTGACCCGCCATCTGATCTGTGACCGATGAGGGCGGGCGCCGGCTCCCGGCGCCCGCCCGTGACCTGGGAACGTTGTAGCGTCCCTTCTGTTGAGAGACGTTTCCCCGGAGGTGATCGGTGACCCCCGAACGGGCCCGGATGGTCGAGGAACTGCGCGCCGAGATGCAGCGCGGCACGATGTACACGGTGCTGCTGCACCACGCCACGGCGGCCAAGGCGGGGCTCAATGTCACCGACGCCCAGTGCATCAACGCCCTGGTCCTGGACGGTCCCCAGACGCCGGGCCGGCTCGCCCAGCTCATGGGCATCACCACCGGCGGCGCGATCACCGCCGTGATCGACCGGCTGGAGCGCGCGGGCTACGTCCGGCGCAGCCCCGACCCGGAGGACCGGCGCCGCGTGATCATCGAGGCCGTCCCCGAGCGGGTCGCCGCGTTCGGCGCCTACTTCGAGCCCGTCGCGCGCGCGTCCCGCGCGCGCATGGCCGAGGTCGACGACGACACGCTGCGGATCCTGCTCGACTGGATCCAGGGGACCAACCGCGCCATGCCGTCGGTCATCGCCGAGATCCGCGAGATGGACTGACCACGCCGATCATGTGGTGATGCGGCCGCGGAGCAGGTCCATCAGGGTGGCGTGGACGTCGTCCAGCGGACGGTCGGGCTGGAGGGTCCGCCAGTCGAGCGCGACCGTGAGGACCATCCCGAACACCGCGGACGCGGCCATCGCCACGTCCAGGTCGGAGCGCAGGACGCCCGCCGCCACGGCGTCGCGGACGACGTCGCCGACCGCGTCGATGGCGCGCTCCCGGATCAGCCGGGCGGCCTGCGGCCAGTCGCCGCCGCCCGCCCGCCACGTCTCGGCGATCAGCAGCCGCGCGAACGACTCGTGCTCGCCGATGAACACCAGCTCGGCCCGGACGACCGCGGACAGCGCGTCGAGGGGCTCCAGCCCCTCCGTCGCGCTCCGCAGCGCGGCCCCGAACCGCTCCACGCCGTACTCCAGCAGCGCCGTGAACATCGCGTTCTTGCTGCCGAAGTTGTAGTAGACGGTGCCCTTGGCGCAGCCCGCCCGGTCGGCGATCTGGTCGACCGAGGCGGCCGCGAAGCCGCGCTCGGCGATCAGCTCGATCGCCGCCGTGAACAACTTCTCGCGCGTCTCAGCCCGGCTCACGTGTGTCTCCCGCTCAGAGCTTGAGGACGGGGTGCAGGCGCTTCATCGTCCACACCCGGTTGCCGCGGACGGCGAGGGCGGTGAGCGCGAGCCCGCCGACCAGGAAGGCCGTCAGTACTCCCGTACCCTGCCATACCGGCGTGAGCTCCCCGCCGCTGATCAGCCGCCGGACCCCGTCCACGACCCACGACATGGGCATGAACGGCCGGATGGCCTGGAAGAACGCGGGGCTGGTCTCGATCGGGTAGGTGCCCGCGGCCGAGGTCAGCTGGAGCATCAGCAGCGCCAGCGCGATCACCCGTCCGACGGGCCCGAACTTCACGTTCACCCACTGGATCACCGAGAGGAACGCGGCGGACGCCAGCGACAGGAACGCGATCAGTCCCGGCCACCGCTCGGCGTGCAGGCCGAGCGCGGGCGCCCAGCGCAGCACCGCCAGGACGACCGCGACCTGCGCGACGCCGATCACGGCGGCGGGCAGCCAGCCCGCGAGCGCGACCCGCCAGGCGGGCGCGGTCCCGGCCGCGGCGCGCGGGTTCACCGGGCGCAGCAGCATGTAGACGATCATCGCGCCGACCCACAGCGACAGCGGGACGAAGAACGGCGCGAACCCGGTGCCGTAGTTCGGCACGGCGTTGTCGGTCGTGCTGGCGAGCTTGACCGGGCTGCTCATCATGTCCGCGCGGGAGTCCCGCTCGTCCGAGCCGTAGTCCGGGACCTTCCCGGCGCCCTTGCCGAGCTCTCCGGACAGCTCGCCGCCGCCCTGCGCGGCCTTGGCGTTGCCGTCGCTGATCTGCCCGACCGCCGTCTCCAGCGACACCGCGCCGCCCGAGAGCCGCCCGATGCCGGACGTCAGCTGGGTCGAACCGTTCAGGAGCTTGCCGGATCCCGTGGAGACCTCCGCCGAGCCGCCGGCGAGCTTCTGCGCGCCCGCGTTCAACTGGTCCACGTTCTTCCGGGCGGCCTCGACCCTGCCCGCGAGCGTCGGCGCGTCCTTGGCGATCTTCTGCGCGGAGGCCTTGACCTCCCGCGCGTTCGCGGCGAGCCGCTTGAGATCGCCGGTGTGCGACCGGACGAACGTGTTCACCTGCCGCGCGACGTCGGTCACCCGCGCCGCCGAGTCGGTGAGCTGCTTCCGGACGTCCGCGGGGACCTCCGGATGCGCCGCCAGGTACTGCTTGAGCTGCGCCTGCGCCGCCTCGGCCCGCTGGAGGGCGTCCGCGCTCTGCTTCGGCAGCTCCGCGGCACCTGCTGTCAGCGCGTCCGCGCCCCGGGCGACGAGGAGCGCCCCGTCCCGGATCTCCGGCGCGTGCTTCTGCAGCAGCGGGACGATCGTGTCCGCCGCGTTCCCCACGGCCGTGTCGAGCTGCTGGACGCCCGCCGCGAGCTGCTTGTTCCCCGCCGCGACCTGGTCCGCGCCCTTCTGGAGCGTGCCGAGCCCGTCGGTGATCTGCTGGGACACGCCCTGCGCCTTGTCGATGCCCTGCTTGAGCTCGCCCGCGCCGGTCTTGACCTTGCCGCCCGCCTCGGCGAGCTTCTTGTTGCCGTCGGCGATCTCGCCCGCGCCCTTCGAGGCCTTCTCCAGCTGCCCGTGCAGCGTCCCGAACGACACGAAGACCTGGTCGAAATAGCCCTTCGCCGCGCTGTCGCCCGCCGCCGCGCCGATCTCCTTGAAGGCGGCCTGCGCGAGCGACCCGACGACGTAGTTGTTCGAGTCGTTGATCCGGACCTTCAGGTCGGCCGGGGTCGGCAGCTCCTTGCCGGACGCGCCGGCGATCCGCTCGCTGAAGTCCGCCGGGATCGTCAGCGACATGTAGTACTTCCCGTCGCGGACGCCCTTCTCGGCGGTCGCGCCGTCCACGGTCTTCCAGTCGAAGACCTGCCGCTTCTTCAGCTGGTCGGCCAGGTCGTGCCCGGCGTCGACGCTCTTGTCGCCGGCCTTCGCGGGCCTGTCGTCCACGACGAGCGCGACCGGGAGGTTGTGCATCCGGCCGTACGGGTCCCAGAACGACCACAGGTACAGCCCGGCGTACAGCAGGGGCAGCAGGACCATCCCGACCAGCGCGATCATGGTCAGCGGATGCCGCCGGAACCGTCGCAGCTCCAGCTCGCCCGCCGTCAGCGAGGGAAGTCTCATCGGGGGGTCTCCAGAAGCAGATCGAGTGCGAGGCCCTGCGCGGGGGCGGGGTCCTGGCAGGAGGCGATGACGGTGACGCCGGAGTCGGCGACGGCGCGCAGCCGCTCCCAGAGGGCGCGCTGCCGGTCGAGGGGCAGGCCCTCGTCCACGTCGTCCAGCAGGAGGAGGCCGGGGCGGCCGACCAGCGCGCACGCGGCGCCGAGCAGCTGGGCCTCCTCGGGGGTGAGGTCGCCGGCGGACAGCTTGAGGTCGAGGTCGCCGAGGCCGACGCGCTCCAGCGCGTGGTGGGCCCGCTGGGCCCGGCCGCGCCACCGGCCGAACATGCCTTCGTGCAGGTCGAGGGCCTCGCCGAGGTGCTCGCGGACGGTCAGCGCCGGGTCCAGCTCGTTCACGCCGGGCACGACGCCGAGCGCAGAGATCCGCTGGACGGCCCGCAGGTCGGCCGGGAGCCGGAACGGCCCGACCTTGGCGGTTCCCTCGGTCGGCTTCATCCGCCCGCCGAGGGTGAGGAGCAGGGCCGTCCGGCCGGTGCCGCCCGCGCCGCTGACCGCGAGCAGCCCGCCCGCGGGGACGTCGAACGTCACGCCCGTGTAGACCATGCCGCGCTTGCCGCGCATCGCCAGGCCGTCGGCCGTGACGCGCGCCGGCGCGCCCGCCGTGCGCCCGCGCCGTGCGCGCTTGCCCCCCTCGGAAGCGCGCACGGGCGCGGGTCCGGCCTCGGAGGCCGAACCGGCGGCGGTGGCGCTGTCCCCCCCGGACGCGCCGACCGCCGCCGGAGTCCTGGTGTGCTCGTCGTCCGCCATCTCGGATCCCTCGCCACTTTTGAACTGACCGGTCAGTACAAAACGTTAACGCGGACGGATGGTTGAAACGTCCAGGACCAGGGGTGAGCTTCACCACCCGCACCCCCGGCCACCCTGGGGACGCGCATGAAGCCCCTGCGGCCAGGCGGCCTGTCGAAGATCGGCGGCTACCCCGGCCCGCCTGGAAGCGGACGGCATGGGCCTGATCTACCTCGGGAACGCCGGTGCAAACGTCACATAGCTCTCAAGTGACCCACAGCGCCCCGAACGCCCCAGGGGCCTCGCCCGCCTGCGCCGCCATGGCTGCGGCCGGCCTCGCGGAACCGTCGTTCCGGCTGGTCACCGAGCATGTGCCGGACCAACTCTAAGCCAGCCCACCGAGCACAACGGCCCCTGCTCGTGTCGGGTTCAGCGGACGAGCACGGCCGCGGACCCGTGGCCGAACAAGCCTTGGTTGACGGCTATTGCGGCGTTGGCGTTCTCGACTTGGCGGGACTCCGCCTGGCCTCTTAGTTGCCAGGTGAGTTCGCAGGCTTGGGCTATGGCCTGGGCAGGGATGGCCTCGCCGAAGCAGGCCAGGCCGCCGGACGGGTTGACGGGGATGCGGCCGCCCAGGGTCGTCGCGCCGGAGCGGAGGAGGGACTCGGCTTCGCCTTCAGGGCAGAGGCCCAGGTCCTCGCACCAGTCGAGTTCGAGGGCCGTGGAGAGGTCGTAGACCTCGGCGAAGGAGAGGTCGGCCGGGCCGAGGCCGGCCTCTTCGTAGGCGGCGTGGGCGAGCGCGGTGCGGAAGGGGCGGTCGGGCGGGGGGACGGTCATGGCCGAGTCGGTGGCGAAGTCGGGCAGGTCCAGGACGGTCTTGGGGAACGTCGGGGTGACCGTGGACAGGCCCGCGATGCGGACGGGGTCCGCGACGCCGTGGCGGCGGGCGAAGTCGGCGGAGGCCAGGACCAGGGCTGCGCCGCCGTCGCTGGTGGCGCAGATGTCGAGGAGCCGCAGCGGGTCGGCGACGACGGCCGACGCGCGGACGTCCTCGACCGTGACCTCCTTGCGGTAGCGGGCGTTGGGGTTGGCGAGGCCGTGCCGGGCGTTCTTGACCTTGACGGCGGCGAAGTCGTCGGTGGACGCGCCGTACAGCGCCATACGGCGGCGGGCGTAGAGGGCGAAATAGGTCGGGTTGGACGCGCCGAGCAGGCGGAAGCGCAGCCAGTCCGGGTCGTCCGGGCGGTCGCCGCCGACGGGCTTGAAGAAGCCCTTCGGGGTGGTGTCGGCGCCGACGACGAGGGCGACGTCCGCGAGGCCCGCGAGGATCTGGGCGCGGGCGTTCGCGATGGCCTGCGCGCCGGACGCGCAGGCCGCGTAGCAGCTGGACACGCGCGCGCCCGACCAGCCGAGCGCCTGGGCGAACGTGGCGCCCGAGATGAAGCCGGGGTAGCCGTTGCGGATGGTGTCCGCGCCCGCGACGTACTGGACGTCCGGCCAGGTCAGGCCGGCGTCGGCGAGCGCGGCGCGGGCGGCGGCGAGGCCGTATTCGACGAAGTTGCGGCCCCACTTGCCCCAGGGGTGCATGCCCGCGCCCAGGATGACGACGTCGTTCACGTGACCGGCCTCCACATCCAGACCGTGTAGACGGCCTCGTCGTCCTCGTAGAGGACGCCTTCGGTGAGCTCGACCTCCATGCCGACGGACAGGTCGTCCACCGTGACCTCCGGGACGGCCTGCCCGAGCACGACGATGCGCTCGGCCGAAAGCTCGACCGCGACGATCGTGAACGGGCGGAACGGGTCGGCGGCGACGTACGGGGGCGGCGGCTGGTAGCGGGCGTCGGTGTACGACCAGACGCGGCCGCGCGGCGAGAACTCGTAGGGGGCGAGTTCGGAGCCGTCCTTCGGGCCGGTGCAGCCGGGGTTGCGGCAGGCCAGCTCGTTGCGGGGGAAGTAGGGGGTGCCGCAGGTCGTGCAGCGCGTGCCGAGCAGGCGCGCCGTGCCGTCCGCGGCGGTGAACCATCCTTCGACGGCGGGCCGCCGCTGCTTGGTGTCGCTCACCGACGCAGCTTACCAACCAAGCGCACGCTCAAATCAAGGGTGGACGCGGCGAGGAACGCGACGCCGTAGAGGGCCAGGACGTAGAGGGCGGTGGCCGTCCAGCGGCCGTGCTCGAACGCGACGCCGCCCGCCGAGCCGCCGATCGAGCTGCCGAAGTAGTACGCGAACAGGTACAACGCGGACGCCTGGGCGCGCCCGGTGCGGGCGCGCAGGCCGACCCAGCCGCTGGCCACCGCGTGTGTCCCGAAGAAGCCGCAGGTGAAGATCAGCAGGCCGGCGCCCACCAGGACCAGGACCGACGGCAGGGTGAGCAGCAGGCCGACGGCGGCGAGCGCGATCGAGCCGAGCAGGACGGGCCGCTTCCCGAGCCGGTCGGCCGCCGTCCCGGCGCGGGCCGAGAACGCCGAGCCCGCCAGGTTCGTCACCGCGATCAGCGACACGACCGCCATCGGCAGGTGGAACGGCGCGTCCAGCAGGCGGTAGGTGAGGAAGTTGTAGACCGTCACGAACCCGGCCATCGCGGTCAGCGCGACCAGGTAGAGGCGGCGCAGGCCAGGATCGCGGAGGTGGTCGAGCAGCGGCCGGTAGTCGACGCGTCCGGGGGTGAAGAAGCGGGACGGCGGCAGCAGCGCCCAGAACACGAGCGTGAACCCGAACGCGACGACGCCGGTCGCGGCGAGCGCCCAGCGCCAGCCCGCGAAGTCCGAGACCAGGCCGGGGACGAGGCGTCCGAGCACACCGCCGATCCCCGTCCCGGCGACGTACCGCCCCATCGCTCCGCCCAGCGACGCGCCGTGCACCTCGTCGGCGAGGTAGGCCATCGCGACCGCCGGGACGCCCGCGAGCGTGACGCCCTGCACGGCCCGGACGGCCGCCAGCTCGGCGAACGTCGAGCACAGCGGGATCGCCAGCCCGACCAGCGCGGACACCACCGACGACACGAGCATCACGCGCGTCCGGCCGAACCGCTCCGACAGCGAGCTGACCGGGATGACCGCCAGTGCGACCGCGCCCGTCGCGAGCGAGACCAGGAGGCTGGCGCGCGTGGGGGAGACGTCGAACGCCTCCGACAGCTGCGGCAGGAGCGCCTGCGTGCAGTAGAGGGACATGAACGTGGTCAGGCCGGCGGCGAAGAGGGCGAGGTTGATCCGGCGGAGCCCGGCGGAACCCGTCCGATGCCGTTCGAGAGGAGGTGCGAGGACGGCGGTCATGCCGAGAAGCGTGCGTCCGCCGGGAGTGATGCGTCCAATGACGGTTCTGGCGAGAATCAATGCGTGATACGCATGAAGGCATGGACCTCCAGACGGTGCGCTGGTTCCTGGCCGTCGCGGGCCACGGGCATGTGACGAACGCCGCACAGGAACTGCGCGTCTCCCAGCCGGGGCTGTCGCGCGCGATCGCGCGGCTGGAGCAGGACCTCGGCGTCCCGCTGTTCGACCGCGTCGGACGCGGCGTCGAGCTGTCCCCGTTCGGACGGGTGTTCGCCGAACACGCCCGCCGCCTGGTCGCCGAGGAGGAGGCGGCCCGGCGCGTCCTCGCGCAGGCCGCCGACCCGTCGCGGGGGGAGGTCTCGCTCGCGTTCCTGCACACGCAGGGGCCGTCGTTCGTGCCCGACCTCGTCCGGCGGTTCCGGGAGACGCGTCCGGGCGTGACGTTCCGGCTGTTCCAGGACCGGTCGGCGCGGATCGTCGCGGCCGTCCGGGACGGACGCGCCGACCTCGCGATCACCAGCCCGCGCCCGTCCGGAACGGACCTGGGGTGGGGGCCGCTGGTGACCGAGCGGCTCCTGCTGGCCGTCCCCGAGGGGCATCCGCTGGCGCGCCGCCGCCTCGTCCGGACCGCGGAGCTGGCGGGCGAGCCGGTCGTGGCGTTCCGGCAGGGCGCCGGGCTGCGGACCATCGCCGAGGAGATGTTCGCGCGGGCCGGGATCGCGCCGGAGATGCCGTTCGAGGGCGAGGAGTCGGCGACCGTGCGCGGGCTGGTCGCGGCCGGGCTCGGCGTCGCGATCGTCGCGCCGCCTCCGCCGGGCGAGTCGCACGCCGTCGCGCATGTCCGCCTCGCCGACCCCCTCGCCGTCCGTACGATCGGCCTGACCTGGTCGGACGTGCGGACCCGGCCTCCGGTCGCCGAGGCGTTCCGGCGGTTCGTCCTCACCCCGGGACAGACCCCGGAGCCTGCTAACTGACTCGTCAGTTACTTCGATACAGTGAAACCGAGCCAGATTCGAACGAGGAGAGCAGCACATGCGGACTGGACTTGAGGGCAAGACCGCGCTCGTCACGGGCGCGTCCCGGGGGATCGGCCGGGCGATCGCGACCGCCTTCGCCGCCGAGGGCGCCAACGTGGTGCTCTCCTCGCGCAAGCAGGAGGCGCTGGACGAGGTCGCCGCCGAGATCCGCGCCGCCCACCCGGGCGTGGGCGTGTTCGCCAAGGCCGCCCACGTCGGCGACGCCGAGCAGGCCGCCGCCTGCGTGGACGCGGCGGTCGCCGAGTTCGGCGCCCTGGACGTCCTGGTCAACAACGCCGGCACCAGCCCGCACTTCGGCGCGATGGCCGACATCTCCCCGGAGGCCGCCGCCAAGACCGTCCAGGTCAACCAGTTCGCGGTCGTCCAGTGGACGCAGCTGGCGTGGCGGGCGTCCATGGCCGAGCACGGCGGGTCGATCATCAACATCGCGTCCGTCGGGGGCCTGGTCACCGAGCACGGCATCGGCTACTACAACGCCACCAAGGCCGCCGTCATCCACATCACCCGCCAGTTCGGCATGGAGCTGGCGCCGAAGGTCCGGGTGAACTGCATCGCCCCCGGCCTGGTCCGCACCGCCCTCGCCCGCGCGCTGTGGGAGAACAACGAGGAGCAGATCAACAAGTACATGCCGCTCGGCCGGATCGGCGAGCCGGAGGACATCGCGAACGCCGCCGTCTTCCTCGCCGGGTCCGCCTCGTCCTGGATGACCGGCCAGACCATGGTCGTCGACGGCGGCGCCACCATCCGCCCGTCGATCGCCTAGGGGGACGCGATGTCGCGCTGGGGACTCACCATCCCGATGACCGGCGTCCCGCTCGCCGAGCACGCCGCGCTCGTCGCCGAACTGCCGTCCCTCGGCTACACCGACGCCTGGTCGGCCGAGACGAACGGCACCGACGCGTTCACCCCGCTGGCCCTCGCGTCGCAGTGGGCGCCCGAGCTGCGCCTCGGCCCGGCCATCGTGCCGGTCTACACGCGCGGCCCGGCCCTGCTCGCCCAGCAGGCCGCCACCCTCGCCGATCTCGCGCCCGGACGCTTCGTCATGGGCATCGGCACCTCGTCCGAGACGATCGTCCAGCGCTGGAACGGCGTCCCGTTCGAGGAGCCGTACAAGCGCGTCCGCGACACCCTGCGGTTCCTGCGCCGCGCCCTCGCGGGCGAGAAGGTCAAGGAGGACTACGCCACCTTCTCGGTCCAGGGCTTCAAGCTGGACCAGGCCCCGGCGACACCGCCCCCGATCGTCCTGGCGGCCCTCCGCCCCGGCATGCTCCGCCTGGCGGCCCGCGAGGCCGACGGCGCGATCACCAACTGGCTCGCCCCCGCGGACGTCCCGAAGGTCCGCGCCGAGCTGGGCGACGAGCCCGAGCTGATCGCCCGCCTCTTCGTCTGCCCCACCGAGGACGCCGACGAGGCCCGCGCCATCGGCCGCTGGATGATCGCCGCCTACATGACCGTCCCCGTCTACCGCGCCTTCCACGAGTGGCTCGGACGCGGCGACGCCCTCGCCGCCATGAACGAGGCGTGGGCCGCGGGCGACCGCAAGAAGGCCCTCGAGGTCATCCCGGACGAGGTCGTCGACGACCTCATCGTCCACGGCTCCCCGTCCGCCTGCCGCGCCCGCATCCGCCGATACGTCGACAACGGCCTGACCACCCCGGTCCTGGCCGTCGTCCCCGGCGGCAGCCTCTCCATGGCGCAAGCCGTCCGAGCCCTGGCCCCCACCAACGACTGACTCACCAACTCGACCTACCCCGCTCCCGGCGCCGTCAAGGCGCTGGGAGCTTCACTCATTTACGGGGTGTTCACGCCGGATTCGGATGGGTTCTCTAGGGTCGCGCTGCACCTTCGGGAGGTGCGCTCATTGACGGGGGACGGATCCGGATGTCGTTGTTGGGCTGGCCGCTGCTCGTCCTGTTCGTCGTCTTCGCCCTGGCGGCTCCGGTGGGGTGCCTGGCGGCGTGGAACCGGGTGCCGGGACCGGATCCGGTGCGGATGGCGGCGCGGCTCGGGATGATCGCGGTGTGCCAGGCGACGGCGTTGCTGCTGGTCGGGACGTTGCTGAACCGCAGCCTGCACCTGTATCCGACGTGGGCGGACCTGTTCGGGACGGCCGGGCGCAACGGCGACATCGCGGCGGCCGGGCCGACGCTGACCCGGCCCGCGGGCGGACGCGGCCTGGACGAGGGCGGGTTCCGCTTCGACCGGGACAGCCGGACGCACGTCGGACATCCGCGGGGCGCGGTGTCGGGGATCCGCGCCGAGGTGCGGGTGTGGCTGCCGCCGCAGTACGACGACACGGCCTACCGGGGACGCCGCTTCCCGGTGATCGAGCTGCTACCGGGGTTCCCCGGCTCGTCCTGGACCTGGTTCGGCGCGCTGCACGTCGCGGACGAACTGGAGAAGGCGATGAAGAACGGCCAGGCCAAGCCGTACATCCTGGTCTCGCCGACGATCACCGTCCAGCCCGGCCGGGACACCGAGTGCGCCGACATCGCGGGCGGGCCGCGGGTCGCGACGTGGCTCACCACCGACGTCCGGACGGCCGTGACGCGCGACTTCCGGGCCCTGCCGAACGCCCAGTCGTGGGCGACGATGGGGTACTCGACCGGCGGGTTCTGCGCGGTGAAGCTGGCCGAGCAGCGGCCGGACCTCTTCGGGGCGGCGGTGAGCCTCGCGGGCTACTTCAAGCCGACCTCGCCGGACATCACCCGCGACCAGAACGCCGTTCACCTCAACAGTCCGAGGGAGCTCCTCACGACGCGTCCGCCCGTGGACCTGCTGCTCGGCGGCACCCGGACGGACAAGGGGACGGCCGCCGCGATCGGCGACATGGTCGCGCACGTGCAGCCGCCGACCAGGGCGTTCACGTACATCCTGTCCAACGGCGGGCACCTGCCGAAGGTATGGGAAGGAATGCTCCCGAAGTCGTTCGAGTGGCTCACGCAACGTGTGACGGGGCCGAGCTGAGTGTTTACGGACGCCGAACCAGGGCAGGGGGTGCGGGTCCGAACCCATAGGCAAAAAGGAAGTCAGCTCCCATGCTCACCCTGACCAACGAAGCCGTCCAGGTCATCCGCACCGTCACCGCCGATCCGCAGCTCCCGCCGGAGAGCGGCATCCGGATCCAGCAGGGCATCGACGGGTCCGAAACGCTCAAGCTCTCGGTCGCGCCCGCGCCGGAGGCGGGCGACGAGATCGTCGAGGAGGAGGGCGCGCGGGTCTACCTGGAGCCCAACACCGCGGTGATGCTCGCGGACATGACCCTCGATGCGAAGGTGGACCCGGGCGGGGACGTGGCGTTCACCCTCGCCGACTCCGGGACCGCTGTCTGAACCGCCGCCCGCGGCCTTCTAGCGGCTGATCGCGAGGACGATCAGGAGCACGACCACGCCGAGCGCGAGGGTCGTGAGGAGGAAGAACGCGGCGACGACGGCGCAGGCCAGCCCCTTGGGCTGGTCGCGCCAGTTGCCGTAGTGGCCGCGCACCTGCCGGTCCAGCTCCTCTCGCGGGGCTCCGCCCGCGTCGTCTCCGGTGTCCACGGCGGTCAGTCTGGCAGACGCCCGCCACGCCGGTCGGTCAGTCCGGCAGGACGCCCAGCACGCCCAGGACGCCCAGGACGTCACGGAACGCCCCAGGATGCCCGGCACGCCGGGCGGGCCGGTCCGCCGAAACGTCACTCCGGGAAAGTGGGATGGGGTCCGAGCGCCCAGTACTCGAACAGGCCGTAGCCGGTTCGTCCTGATCCGTCCCGATATTCGTAGCGGGCGGCGGCGTCGACCATGCCCCACATGCGCGCGGCGTCCGCCGGGACGCGGGTGTCGTACGCGACGCCTTGGACGACCGGTCCCGGCCCCTGGTACATGCCGTGCTTCCAGTCCGGTTCGAGGCCGTAGCCGGTTCCGACCATCAGGTGGACGGGCAGGATCGGCGTCACTTCGATCTCGAACGGCTTGCCGCCCGGCGGATGGAACGCGAGCGTCGCCGTGACGACGTCCCGGGTGCCCTCGGCGTAGACGGGGCGGTAGTCGAGGCGTCCGAGATGTTCCGGTTCGCGGTCGGGATCCGGGAAGACGCGCACGGCCTCCTCGAGGATCCGGCGGCCCTTCTCGTCCTCCTGGAGGATGCACAGGATCGAATGATCGTCGAACTGGAAGGGAGCGTAGACCCAGTAGAAGCAGCCCGCGTTCTTCGCCTGGATGCCGGGCGGCTCGGGCTCGCCGACCGGGCGGATGCCCCACGAGCGGTCGCGCGATCCCCAGTGCGCGTCGGGCGTGACGTCGATCCGCTCGCCGTCCATGAGGATGTGGCCCGTCCAGCGGCCGGTCTGGGCGAGGCGGCGCGAGTCGAACATGACGCGCTCCTGCCAGCGGATGTAGTGCGGCGGCTCGAGCTGCGCCGGGATGGACGCGTCCCAGGTCAGGTCGAACGACAGGCCGTGCTCGTTCTCGTCAAGGACGACGCGCAGCCGCCGCAGGCCCTCGAGGACCTCGACGCGGAACGGGCCGACCGTGGTGTCCATGCGGTTCGCGCCGAGCTCGCGCGACGCCCGGACGACCTTGTGCCACGGCCCGCGCCGGACGACCGCGAACGCGTCGGTCACGCCGAGGTTCGGGTACTGCCCGACGCCGACCAGCATCATCAGCCCGCCGGACGTGTCGTGCACGTTGAAGTAGTAGCGGTCGTAGAAGTTGCGGTCGGAGGTCGCGACGTGCCGCATCACCTCCGGGGCCTGGTGGATCGGGTAGTCGTCCAGCGGCGAGAGGGTCACGCGAGGCCTCCCAGGATGCGGTCGAGCAGGCGGGTGCAGGTGTTGTCGTGGGGGAAGGCGTCGTCCGGCTCGATCCAGCCGAAGTCGATCATCGCCTGCCCGATCCGGGACATGATCACTGAGAACTTGAAGCCGGACAGGACCTCGTAGAACTCCATGTTCCGCGGCGCGCGGCCGAGCAGCCCGGTGTACCGCCCGATGGTCTCGGCGGCGGACGGGAAGCCCGGCAGCCGCGGCACGCCGACCCCCTCGCTGTGGTGCCGGTCCAGGAACAGGAACCAGGCGAGATCCTCCTCGGGCGCGCCGAGAACGGCGTTCTCCCAGTCCAGGACGGCCGCGGGCACGCCCTTCCGGAAGATCACGTTCCCGATCCGGGCGTCGCCCCAGAGGACCTTCGGGCCGTCCGGTTCGGCGGGACGGTGCGCGCGCAGCCAGTCGAGCGCGCGCAGGGCGGTCTCCTGCGGGCCGCCGTACGCCCAGTGCAGGTAGTGCTCGTAGTAGTTGAGCCGCTGGTCCAGGCCCGTCTCGCCCCAGTTCGGCTGGTCCAGGAAGCCGAGGTCGAGATCGTCCGGGTCGAGCCGGTGCAGCCGGGCGAGGATCTCCAGCGTGGACCACCACATCGCGGCCCGCTCCGCCTCCGGGACCTCGGTCACCCAGCCGTCCATGTGGTAGGGCGGCATGTCGGTCGGGACGCGGCCCTCGACCCGTCCCATCACGAAGAACGGCGCGCCGAGCGGCCCGTCGGACGGCTCGTGCCAGCGGACCCGCGGGACGGGGACGCCGGTCCGCTCGTCCAGCACGCGCATCAGCCGGTACTGCTCGGCGAACCGCGGCTCCGGGAAGACCTGGTAGCGGGACGGCGCGACCCGCGCGACCAGCGGATCACGCCGCTCGATGCCGTTCCGGTCCGTCCACAGGGCGTCGAAGATCAGGGTCTCGGAGGAGAAACCGCTGGTCTCCGGGGTCTCGATCATCGGGATGCGGGCGCCGGGCAGCCGCTCGGCCAGCCACCGCGTCAGCGCGTCGCGGGTCACCTCGGGATCACGTTGGTCGGGTACCGGCACGGGCGCCTCCGAGAGTGAAACTAGAACGGGTTCTATCAACGGCCGCCGGGCCGGTCAATGGCGGGCGATGTCCGGGGGCGGGGCGCGGGCGTGAAAAAATCGGCACATGCGTCTCACCAAGCTCGGCCACGCCTGCGTGCGGCTTCAGAAGGACGACCGGACCCTCGTCATCGACCCCGGCGCGCTCACGCCCGAGACCGACGCGCTGGACGGCGCGGACGCCGTGCTGATCACGCACGAGCACTTCGACCACTTCGCCCCCGACCGGCTGCGCGCCGCGATGTCCGCCGACCCCCGGCTGGACGTCTGGTGCTCCCGCGCCGTCGCCGCGTCCCTCGCCGACCTGGGCGGACGCGTCCACGAGGTCGGGCACGGCGACGCGATCACGGTCGCCGGGTTCGACGTGCACGTCTACGGCGAGGAGCACGAGATCCTGCACCCGGACGTCCCGCCGATCCCGAACTCCGGCTTCCTGGTCGACGGCGAGGTCTTCCACCCGGGGGACGCGCTGACCGTGCCGTCCGAGCCCGTCCGGACGCTGTGCCTGCCCGGCAACGCGCCCTGGATGAAGGTCCCCGAGCTGTACGCCTATGCCCGCGCCGTCGACCCCGAGCGCGCGTTCGTGATCCACGACGGCCTGCTGAACGACGCCGGGATCGGCGTCATGAACAAGCACGTCGACGCCGCCGGCGAGGAGCTCGGCCGCGACTTCCGCCGCCTCACGCCCGGTGAGTCGGTGGAGGTGTGACGAACGTGCGCATCGACGCCGTCTTCTTCGACATCGGCGAGACCCTGATCAACGAGGGCGGGATCTACGCCCGCTGGGCCGACTGGCTCGGCGTCCCCCGGCACACCTTCCTCACCGTCCTCGGCGCCTTCATCTCCGAGGGCGCGTCCAACATGGACGTGTTCGAGTACTTCCGTCCGGGCTTCGACCTGGAGAAGGAGGAGAAGGCGCGCGCGGACGCGGGCGTCCCGAACGGCTTCGGGCCGTCCGACCTGTACCCGGACGTCCGCGAATGCCTCGCCGGGCTGCGCGCCCAGGGCCTGTTCATCGGCATCGCCGGCAACCAGCCGGTCGAGGCCGCCGAGCAGATCGAGGCGCTCGACCTGGACGCCGACGTCCTCGGGATCTCCGACGTGTGGGGCGTCAGCAAGCCCGACCAGGAGTTCTTCGAACGCTGCGCCCAGCTCGCCGACGCGCTGCCCGAGCACGTCCTGTACGTGGGGGACCGGCTGGACAACGACGTCCTCCCGGCCGCCGGCTTCGGGATGCGCACGGCGTTCCTGCGACGCGGCCCCTGGGGGCACATCTGGAGAGATCCGGAGTCCGAGGCCCAGGCGACCTTCGTTCTGGACGACCTGGCCTCGCTACCTGCGCGTTTGGCCGAATTCAACTCCCCCTAGGGGATGCCCCCTAGGCCCCGGGTATGGCATGCGAACCGGTCGAACGGGCGATGTGAGGCAGGGTGTCTGATTCGTAGTGTCGTTGTTGTGACCGCGAACGTGCGGTCCGACGATCCCAGAGGGAGAACAACGACATGAACGGCCTCTACCGTCCTCGCCACGGGCGCGTCATCGGTGGCGTCTGCGCGGGTATCGCCCGGCGCTTCGGGATGAGCCCGTGGACCGTCCGCCTGCTCGCGCTGCTGTCCTGCCTGCTGCCCGGCCCGCAGTTCGTCATCTACATCGTCCTCTGGATCATGCTGCCGAGCGAGTAGCACGCCCGCTACCGTCCGGAACGCCCCGCTCGTCGCACGGCGAGCGGCGTTGACCCGGCCGAGTCAAGGCGGCGCCGCCGCGCCGGGCGGATACGCCCTGTTCGCTGGAACAGGGGCCCGGCGGGGTGTTAGATCTGGGGGTACTTCCGAAAAAGGAACTCCCTGTGCCGGATCACCCCCCGCCGCCCGCGACCGGCGCGCACGCCGCCCCGGACCCGCTCGCCGTGACGCGCGCCCTCCTGCGCCACCTCGGCGAGCTGTCCCGCGCGCGCTCCCGCCGCGGCCCCTCCGGCCCCACCCCCGAACCCCCCACCCCCCACACCCCCGGCGTCCACGCCCACCCGTCAGCCCCCCACGCCTCCGGCGGCCACGCGTCTGGCGGTCAGGCGTCCGGCCCCCATACGTTCGGCCCCCATGCGTCTGGCGGCCATTCGTCCAGCAGCCAGACGTCCGGCGGCCAAGCGTCCGGCGGCCAAGCGTCCGGCGGCCAAGCGTCCGGCGGCCACGCGCCCAGCAGTCATGCGCCCAGTCCCCACGCTTCTAGCGGCCACACACCAGGCGGTTATGCGGCCGGCCCGCGTGCGTCCGGCGGCCACGCGCACGGTGGTCATGCGGTCGGCTCCCATGCGTCCGGCGGTCATGCATCGGGCGGTTCCTCGTCCGCGTCCGGAGGCCATCCGGCGTCGTCGGCGTCCGGCGGGCATGCGGTGGCTTCTGGGGGACGGGCGTCCGGCGGGCAGGTGGGCGCGGCGTCCGATGTGCACTGGTTGTCGGGGCTGCCGGCCGAGGTGTTCGTCGAGGCGGAGGCGGGGCCGGGGCAGGTGCTGTTCAGCGTGCCGCTGATCCCGCTGCGGCCGCCGTCCGTGCCGGTCGAGTTCGACACGTGGCTCGAGATGCGGCACTGGTACCGGGCCCTGCGCGACCTCGCCGACCAGGACCTCGCGCTGGTCACGGGCCTGCTGTCGTGGCGTCCGCCGGACGGTCCGCCGGTGCGTGGGCACCTGCTGTCCACACCCGTCGAGATCGTCGTGGACGACCGGACCGAGCGCGTCGACGTGATCGTCGCCGGGCCGACGACCCCACTCGACCACGAACTGCTCGCGGACGTGCCCGGCTACCAGCCCGGCCGCGCCGCTTGGGTCTGGGACGCCGTCCAGGCGGGCCAGGGCTTCGCGCTGCGCGCGTCGGTCTCGGACGTCCTGCGCAAATGGTGCACCGCCGCCTTCGCCACCGACGACGACCCCGCGTTCGTCTACCGGGACGACTGGGCGCCGGGCGGGCAGCCGGGGGAGATCCCGGCGGTGCGGCTCGCGCCCGCCCTGGTCGTCCGGCAGCGGCCGCGCGGCACCGGCCTCGCCGCGCACTACGACCAGCTGATCTCCAGCCTCGCCGACCCGCCGCCGGACGGCCTCGTCCGGTTCCTGGCCGCCGACCTGCTCGTCCTGCACGTCCCGGACCCGGAGCCGAACGCCGCCGCCAGGATGCTCGCCGGCATGACCGCGCAGGGACGCCGCGTCCTGGTCGTCCGGCCCGACACCGACACCGGCGGCATCCCGCCGCGCCCGGACCTGCCCGAGGTCCCGCCGCTCACCGACGGCGAGGCCGCCGAACTCCTGCGCCTGCTCACCCAGCGCACGCTCGCGCCCCCGGCCGACACCGCCGCACTGCCGGACCCGAACCGGATCCGCGCGCTGGTGAACGTCGAACGGGCCGTCCCGCCGGAGGCGTCCGGGGAGGTCGCGCGCCGCCTCCGCCAGTTCGACCCGGCCGTCCTGACCCGCCTGACCGGACGCGTCGCGCAGGTGGACGGCATCCTCAACGAACTCGGCCTCGGCGGGCACCCGTCGCGCTGGCCCGGCGCCGATCCCGCCGCCCGCGCGTTCGCCGACATCCTCGCCCGCCGCAACCTCAGCGCCTGGGACCGCGTCGCCGAGATGGCCGTCCAGGCCGACCGGGCCCAGCGCGCACTGCGCTCCCTGCGCGGCCACCGCGTCGTCCTCCCACCGGACGTGTCCGCCCGCGACCTCGCCGACGCCGCCCACGAACTCCGCGCCCACCTCCTCACCGGCGGCACCCTCAAACGCGGCCCGATGCGCTCCGCGGCGCAGCGCAAGGCCGAACCCCTCCTCGCGACCGTCACCGTCGACGGCCAGCCGCCGAACTCCCTCCCCCTGCTGGAGACCGCCCTCACCCACCTCACGGCGGAGATCACCTGCCAGGACCTGCACTACGCCTGGGAGGCGGCGGGCATCCCCTTCCGCCCCGACCTCCCCCTCACCGACCGCGCCGCCCGCTTCACCGAGGCCCACGCGCGCCTGGCCCGCGTCCGCATCCTCACCCCCGTCCTCACCGAGGTCGCCGAACTCGGCATCCCCCTGACCCACCCCCTCCAGTGGCACGGCCTGACCATCGGCCTCGCCGCCGCCCACCTCGCCTCCGAGGCCGACCGCGCCTCCGCCGCCCTCACCCACTTGCGCGATGCCGTCGACCCGTCCCTCACCGACGTCCGCGCCACCCTCGACGCCCGCGACCCGGACGCCTACGCCCGCGCCCTCCACGCCCTGGCGGACTCCCACCGCATCCGAACCCGCCGCGACGCCCTCCTCGGCCGCCTTCACACCGTCCACCCCGACCTCGCGGCCCGCATGACCGCCGACCCGTCCGCCTTCACCCCCCTCGCCCGCACCTGGACGACGTCCTGGAGCGCCGCCCGCGGGATCGACCCCGACGCCGTCCCCCTGTGGGACGTCCCCGCGGCCATCCCCGTCACCCCGGACTCCCTCGACGCGATCATCCTCGACGGCGTCCACGACGCCGGCCCCGAAGCCCTCTTCCTCCTCTGGTACACCCCCCGCGTGATCCTCCTGGGCCGTCCGGGCGAGGACCTCGCACCCCTGGACGCCCCACGCCCACCCCTCCCACCGGACCTCCACGACTCCCTGGCCCCCACCACCCCTCTCTACAAGGCCCTCCTCTCCCGAGCCCTGGAAACCCGCGACCCAAGGCCCACCACCTCTGACAAGGCACCACCCCGCCCCGCAGAGCCCCCCGCACCCCACGGCAACAACGCCCCACAAGCACCCGCGTCGGCGGCCCCACAAGCACCCGCGTCCGCGGCCCCACAAGCACCCGCGTCCGCGGCCCCACAAGCACCCGCGTCCGCGGCCCCAGAGGACAAGGCCCGAGGCGAACGCTCCCAACGAACCGCCTCCCCAACACGAGGCGACGGCCCCACCTACCTCGCGACGTCCGCCCCCACCCCGCCCCCAGCACCCGCACGCCCCCAAGACCCCGACCGTCGCGGCAACCCCTCAAACCTCGAGACAAGAACAGACAGACACCCAAGCCCCGACGGCACCCAACCCACGCCAGACGGTGACCTGACCGAAGGCGCGGCGACGGGTCTCAACGAGTCCGGACGCACCGAGGCACCCCCGCACACGCAGCGCCCCGAGCACGCGCAGCCTGCCTCCGAAGCCGTGGAACGCGACGAACCCACCCCAGAAGCCAGCGGAATCACTCCCCACACGCAGGACTCCGCACGCCCTCCCGCCCCCACGAGCACCGGCGAGCCCACCCACCCCGCGCCCGCAGAACCCTCCACGCGACCCCAGAGCAACGAGGCCACCCCGTCCCACCCCGCGACCGCTTCCTCGCGGACGCAAGCCAACGAGCCAGCCGGACTCCACCCCACAAGCACGGAATCCCGCGCCCGGCCCCAGGGCAACGAGTCCGCCGCGCCCAACTCCGCGAGCACGGAAGCCTCCGCGGCGAACCACCGCGACGAGGCAGCCGCGCCGCGCCAGGAAGCTCCGCGCACCAAAACTGAACCCTCAGGGCGTGATCCCGTCCCATCGGACACCGACGACGATGGGCCCGCACCAGCCCCCTTGAGTAGTGACGTCCGCCCAAGCGTGGAGACCACTCCGCGGACGCACAGTGACGAGCACGCCGCGCCCCCACAAGCGTCGATTGACGAAGCCGAGCCCTCGGGACGTGGTCGCGTTCCTGCGGACGTCGAGGACGGTGGGCCCGCACCGGCCTCCTCTCGTGGCGATGTCCGCCCGCACGTAGAAACCGCCGCGCGGACGCAAGGTGGCGAGCACACCGCGCCCCCACAGGAGGCCTCGCGTGGTGAAGCCGAGCCCCCAGGGCGTGGTCACGTTCCTGCGGGCGCCGAGGATGGCAGGTCCGCACCAGCCTCCTCACGTGGCGATGTCCGCCCGCGCGTGGAGACCACTCCGCGGACGCAGGGTGGCGGGCACGCTGCGCCCTCACAGGAGGCCTCGCGCGGCGTAGCTGACCCTTCGGGACGTGGTCGCGTTCCTGCGGGCGCCGAGGATGGTGGGCCCGCACCAGCTCCCGCGCGTGGTGACGTCCGCTCGAGCGTGGAGTCCAGTTCGCGGACGCAGGGTGGCGGGCACGCTGCGCCCTCGCAGGAGGCCTCGCGCGGCGTCATCGCTGCTTCAGCGGCACCAGGTGCGCGCCCTGAGCCCGGCAGGCACATGCAGCGCGCCGCGGCCGGTGGCGAGATCGCGGAGTTTGCAGGCTCTGAGGCTCCGCCACATGACCAAGCGCGTGCGGACGCCGGGAGGCGCACGAGCGCGGAGGGCCAGGCACAAGCTCAGGGCGGCGAAGGCACAACCTCCTCTGACGAACGGCCGCACGACGCGCACTCCGCGCGCACTGAGCCCAGCGAGGCTGCTGACCCCAGCGTGCGGACTGAGTCCGATCCACGCAGGCCAGGCGTGCGCACCGAGCCCGGCATGCGTACGGGGCCCGGCCCGCGGGTGCCAGGCGTGGTGCCGAGTGGCGGGATCGCGCGCGGAAGCGAGGAAGTGGCGGGCCCCGCGTCCACAGCAGGTTCCACGCGCGCCGGGGAGGACGTGGGCGCAGGAGGGAACAGGCACGAGCCTGGTTCCACGCAAGGTGATGCGCCTTCGGGCGTTGATGACGCTGAACAGGCGCGTGTTGCTGTCGGCGAGCAAGGCACGTCGGGTGAGCACGGTGGCGCGGCCGCCGAAGCCCCCGCGACAACCTCCGAAGCCGCCCAGCCCAGATTGCCGTCCCGTGACCGGATCAGCGTGGGGGACGTGGCCGACGCTTCTGGTGGCGCGGGCGCCAGTGGCTCTGTGACTGCCTCGGTATCCGCCCAGCCCAAGATGCTGTCGCGTGATGAGAACGGCGTGGAGGATACGGCCGACGCGCCTCCTCGGGAGGACGCCGAGGGGCCTGCGACCAACTCTGAAACCGCCCAGCCCAAGTTGCCGTCGCGTGACGGGGACGGCATGGGGGACGTGGCCGACGCGTCTCGTGGCGCGGACGTCGAAGGCCCTGCGACGACCTCTGATTCCGCGACGCCCAAGACCGTGTCGCACGACGGGATCGGCGTGGAGGACAGGGCGGGCGGGCACGTTGGCGCTGACGCCGAGGGGCCTGCGAGTACGGCTGATTCCGCGCAGGCCAGGACTCCGTCGCGCGGTGACTCTTCCGAAGATGGCGGGATGGACGCTCGGTCGGCGAAGGGTCAGCAGCCGAGTGGCCTTGGCCCTGATCAGGCCGACGCAGGCGCTGATGAGGGTGCCCGCCCCGGAGGGCATGGGCATGCTCAGCCGGCTCCCCATGCAGGAGACAGCCGCGGAGCTGAAGGCCCTGGACAGGAGGCCGCACCTGCTCCGGTCGAGGGTGGCGATCGAGAGCACGGCGCGGCGCGCGATGAGGAGCCTGCGCGGGGCGGGACAGCCGCGCAGGCGGAGAGCGCCCCGCAGGCGCACGGCGTACCGGGAGACGGCCTCATGCGCGCGCATGGCCCTACACACAGCGCTGATGCGGCCCGGATGCAGGACGCTGCGCAACGCGATGCCCCGGCCCGGGTGCAGGGCTCTGCGGAGGGTGCTGCTTCGGCTCGGGTGCAGGGCTCCGTGGAAGGCGATGCCCCGGCGCGGGGGCAGGGCTCTGTGGAGGGCGATGGCGCGTCGCGGGTGCAGGGGCTTGTGCGGGGTGATGGTGCGGCGCTTGGGCGGAGCAGTGACTCTGCTTGGGACGAGGACCTTGCGCGGCCTGGAGAGGGCTCTGGACGTGGGGAGGGGGGCGTCCAAGCTGGAAGTGCGAAGGCCGCAGCCGGTGACGCGCCCGCTCCGAGGCATGCGCGCAGCGAAGAGGGCACGCACGGCCAGGGGCCTGCGCGGGGCGTGAGCGGTGAAGGGCAGGAAGCTGCTGCGTCGGCTGAAAACGCCGCCCCGACTGCCAGGCACGCGTCCGCCCCGAGACATGCGCGTGGTGAAGGGCGCGACCGCGCTGAGGGCCCTGCGCATGGGCAGGAATCTGTGAGGAGTGAGGAAGCTGCGAGTGCGGGGGGCGGTTCGTCTGCCCACGCCCCCGCACCGGCTCCCAGGCATGCGCGGGATCAGGGGGCGGCACATGATGACGAGGGCGTGCATGAAGAGCGGGATCGCGCGCGCGGCGACGGGGACGGTTCTGCGGAAGGGCAGGAGCCCCCTGCGGACGGCGACGGGCAGGGGGAGGCCGTGCCGGCGGTTCGGATTGAGCCGGGACGGTCGATCGTGAGCTACGCGCGGGCGGACCTGCGGATCCTGGTGGAACGGTTGCTGCGGGCGGCTCCGGGGCTTTCGGAGGATGAGGTCGTGGCTCGGGCGACGCGGTTGCTGGCGTGTCCGCCGGACGAGACCGAGCTGGTGGGGATGCGGATTCGGTATGCGTTGCATGAGCGTGGTTGACTCCGGAGTGTGACGGATCATGAGGTGTTGCGGGTCTTCCGCGGGGCGGACGGGCGGTTCGGGAACGAGCTCGGCGTGGTGCTGGACGGCCCGGCGGTGGCGGCGCGGGAGGAGCGTCAGGCCGTCGCGCGGGAGCTGGGGTTCAGTGAGACGGTGTTCGTGGACGACGCGGCGCGGGGAGTGATCGACATCTACACGCCCACGCTGCGGCTGCCGTTCGCCGGTCATCCGTGTGTGGGGACGGCATGGCTGCTGGGCGTGCCGGAGCTGGTGACGGCGGCCGGGACGGTCTCGGTGCGCCGGGACGGGGACGTCACGTGGATCGCGGCGCGGGCGGACTGGGCGCCGGCGCGGACGCTGCGTGAGTACGGGTCGTCCGGCGAGGTGGACGCGTTGGACGTGCCGCCGCCCGGCGAGTGGATCTACGCCTGGGCGCGGACGGGTGATGAGGTCGGCGGCTCCTTGGGGATTCGGGCCCGGGGGTTCCCCGGACGGGACGACGGGATCGACGAGGACGAGGCGACCGGTGCGGCCGCGCTGCTGCTGACGGCCGAACTGGATCGGCCGCTGATGGTGACGCAGGGACGGGGGTCGCAGATCTTCACCAGGCCGCGCGCGGACGGGCTGATCGAGATCGGCGGTCGTGTGTCGCGATGAGTTTCGCGGGTCGGGCAGGTCTCACCTCCTATGGAGAGGATGACTCCGGTGGGCAGCCTTGCGGAACTGCTCGCCCAATCTGTGGATAACTCCGTCGTACCTGGTGCCGTGGCACTGGTCACGCAAGGGGAGAAGACCGAATTCGCGGCCGCCGGAAACACGTCGCTCGAGGGCGGTGTCCCGATGAAGCGGGACACCATCTTCCGCATCACGTCCCTGACCAAGCCGATCACGGCGGCGGCCGCGATGATGCTCGTCGAGGACGGCCGGATCGCGCTGGACGACGCCGTCCGCGAGTGGCTTCCCGAGCTGGCCGCGCCCGTGGTGGTCAGGACTCCGCGGAGTCCGGTCGACGACGTCGTTCCCGCGGCGCGTCCGATCACGGTGGAGGACCTGCTCACGTTCCGTGCGGGCTACGGCTTCCCCGCCGATTTCACCCTCCCGGCGGTCCAACGGCTCATGGACGAACTCCAGCAATTCGTGATGGAGCCCGATGTCGCCCCAAAGCCGGATGAATGGATGGAAATCCTCTCGACCATCCCGATGGTGAGTCAGCCGGGGGAGGCGTGGCGCTACAACACCTGTTCGGACATTCTGGGCGTGCTCATCGCGCGCGTCGCGGGACGCCCGCTGGACGAGTTCCTCGGCGAGCGGATCTTCGCGCCGTTGGGCATGTCCGACACCGGCTTCTGGGTGCCGGAGGGGAAGACGCACCGGTTCGTCCCGTCCTATGGGCGGCGTCCGGACGGAACGCTCGAACTCCACGACACCCCGGTCGGCGGCCACTGGAACAGGCCGCCGGCGTTCCCGTCCGGCGCCGGCGGGCTCGTCTCGACCGTGGACGACTGGGCCGCCCTCGGCCGGATGCTCCTCGCGGACGGTGGCGGGTTGCTGTCCCCGGCGTCCGTCCGGCTCATGCTCAGCGACCACACGACGCCCGCCCAGCGTGACGCTGTCCGGCTGTTCCTGCAGGGGCAGGGCTGGGGGTTCGGCGGCGCGGTGGACATCAACGAGGACGAGCCCTGGGCCAGGCCCGGACGCTACTGGTGGACCGGCGGCACGGGCACGACCGCCCAGATCGACCCGTCCACGAACACCGTCGCCGTCCTGCTCACACAGGTCGAGATGGAGAGTCCCGTCCCGCCGCCGCTCATGACCGCGTTCTGGACCTACGCCACGAACCGGTGACGCGCACGGGTGACGCCGTGTCGCGGACAGGGCGCGCGTCCGTGCCGCGAAGCGATGCCGTGCTCCTGCGGCATGAACCGGTGGTGCGCTGTGTTCTAGTGTGTCGCGCCGTTCCAGGTGAGGGTGCCTGAGCGGAGGTCGTCGATCACCGACAGCAGCCAGGCGTGCTCGGCGGCGGTGACCGTCCGCGCGTACTCGGTCTCCAGGCCGGACACCCGGTCGAGGCTCGTGCGCGCGTTCTCGGCGAGGACCCGGTCGTGCTCGTCCAGCGTGGTGGACACCCGTGCGGCACGCCGTTCCAGCGCGGACAGCGCCTCCTCCGGGGCGATCATCAGCAGGTTGGAGAGCGCGGCCGGGAAGTCGGGGAAGTCGCGGCGCGGCGTCGCGAGCATCTCGTCCATCCAGGCGCGCGCGGTGGTGCGGCCCTCGTCCGTGATCTCGTAGACGGTCCGCTCGGGGTAGGCCTGGTCGCGCTCGGTCGCATGGACGCGGATCAGGCCCGCCTCGGCCAGCCGGTCGATCGTCCGGTAGAGGCTCGTCCGCTGGCTGACATTGCAGACCTGGTCTTTGCCCCAGTCCATGATCAGCCGCTGCAGTCCGTACGGGTGTAGCGGCTTGTACTGCAACAACGCCAGGACGGTCAGTGCGAGTGGTGAGCTTCTGATGGCCATACGGCAAGCCTAGGCCAAGTAACTAGTTGACTCAACACTAGTTTCAGTGCAACTATCCATCCATGACGAACTCCACGGAAGTGCGCACGGCCCTGGTCATCGGCGGCGGCATCGCCGGCCCCGTCACCGCCCTCGCGCTCGCCAAGGCGGGCATCGAGGCCACCGTCTTCGAGGGGCGCCCCGAGGCCGCCGACGGCGTCGGCGCGATGCTCAGCATCGCCCCCAACGGCCTCGCCGCCCTCGCGATCGTCGGCGCGGACGAGGCGGTCCGCAAGGTCGGCCAGCCCGTTCCGGGCGTCGTCATGCAGGACGGCACCGGACGTGCACTCGCCGACTTCCACGGCTTCCCCGGACTGCCCGAGGCGCTCGCCCTCCGCCGCGCCGACCTGTTCCGCGCGCTCGCCGACCACGCCATCGCGGAGGGCATCGACATCCGCTACGGAAAGCGCCTGGTCAACGTGGTCGAGAAGGCGGACGGCGTGACCGCCGAGTTCGCCGACGGGACCACCGCCACCGCCGACATCCTGGTCGGCGCGGACGGCATTCGGTCCACCGTCCGCGAGCTGATCGCCCCCGACGCGCCCGCGCCCGGTTACGGCGGCGTCCTCAGCTTCGGCGGCGTCGCGGACGGTGGTCCGGACGTTCCGGTCGAACCCGGAATGATGTACTTCGCGTTCGGCCGGACGTTCCTCGGATTCTGGTCGCTCCCGGACGGGCGCGTCGTCTGGTTCGGCAGCCTGCCGCGCGAGGAGCCGCTGACGTACGCCGAGGTCCGCGAGGTGTCGAACGAGGACTGGCTCGCGCGCCTGCGCGAGCTGTACACCGGTCACGTCCCCGGCGAGGCCCTGATCGGACGGACCGCCTCGGAAGACCTGATGGCGGTCGGCCCGATGGAGTTCATGCCGGACGTCCCGACCTGGCACACCGACCGGATCGTCCTGCTCGGGGACGCGGTGCACGCGCCGTCCTCCAGCTCCGGGCAGGGCGCGTCGCTGGCCGCCGAGAGCGCCGTCGAACTGGCCCGCTGCCTCCGCGACCGTCCGACCGCGGCCGAGGCGTTCGCCGCCTTCGAGGCCCTGCGCCGCCCGCGCGTCGAGGCCATCACCGGCGACGCCCAGCGCAAGAACAAGGCCAAGGCCGGGAAGACCGGCGACAAGCCGTCGTTCCCGACTCCGGAGCAGATGTTCGCTCCCGTCCACAAGTTCCAGATCGACTGGAACGCCCGCGTCTGACCCCGTCCGCCCGCCGAGCTCGGAGCGCAACCACCACGGTCGCCGCCGGGCTCGGCGTACGGCCGTCCGTGTCCGACCCCACCCGACGCCGAGAGCTCGGTGTGCACCGTCAGTATCGGGCCCCGGTCGTCGTCTAGCTTGGGGCAAACCGTCCGTATCCGCCCCCCAAGCCGTCGACGACCTCGACGTACAACCGCGGGTTGTGGTCGAGCCGCATGGTGTTGTTTGAGCGCAGGTCACGGGTCGGTGTTGGATCCCGGTGTGGCTCTTCGGTTGTCCCTCGGACGGGATTTCGCCTGGCTCTGGCGGGCGTACGCGGTCAGCTCCCTCGGGACGATGCTCGCGCTGGACGCGTTCCCGATGATCGCCGTCCTCGCCCTCCACGTGGACGCGGCCCGCGTGTCGCTGATCGCGGTGGCGGGCGGCGCGGCGGCCGCGCTGCTGGCCTTCCCGCTCGGCCCGTGGGTGGAGTACCGGCCGAAACGGCGGTTGATGGTCAATTCCGACCTGGTGCGGTTCGCCGCCCTCGCGACCGTCCCGCTGGCCTACCTCGCGGGCGCGCTGACCTACACACAGCTGCTGGTCGTCTCGGTGGTCGTCGCGCTCGCGAACATCGTGTTCGTCGGGGCGTCCGGCTCGCACCTCAAGGCGCTCGTCTCGGACGAGCGGCTCGGCGACGCCAACGGCAGTTTCGAGTCGGTGAACTGGCTGTCCACGGCGGTCGGGCCGCCGTCGGGCGGCGCGCTGATCGGGGTGTTCGGGCCGGTCGCGACGGTCGTGCTGAACGCGCTGAGCTTCCTTGGCTCGGCGCTCGCGATCCGGCGGATCGAGCGGCCCGAGCCCGCCCCGCCCGAGCGCCGCCCCGGGACGTCCCGCCGCGCGGAGATCGCCGAGGGCTGGCGGGTGATCGCCACGAACCGCGAGCTGCGCATGCTGTTCGCGGCCAGCACCCTGAGCAACTCGCTGATCATGGCGGTAGCCCCGCTGATGACCTTCCGGATGATGAACGACCTGGGCTTCTCACCGCTGGAGTACGGCCTGGGCGTCGGTGTCCCGTGCGTCGGCGGGCTCCTCGGCGCTCGCCTGTCGCGTCCGCTGGTGGCGCGGTTCGGGATGCGGGCCGTCCTTATCGTCTCGGGCGCCGGGCGCCTCCCGGGGCTGCTCGGGCTGGCCTTCGTCGGGCCGGGGCTCCCCGGACTGCTCGTGTTCATGCTGGCCCAGGGCGACCTCATCGTCGGCTCGGCGATCTACAGCCCGGCGTTCGCGACGCGCCGCCTCCAGCTTTCCGGCGAACGCACCACCGCCCGCGTCCTCACCGCGTGGAAGGTCGGCGGGCAGGTCGGCATCGCGGCCGCGACGCTGGTCTGGGCCGGACTCGCCGCCGCGACGGACGCCCGGACGGCGGTCGCGGTCGCGGGCGTCCTGATCATGGGCACGGTCGTCTTCCTGCCCTGGCGGACGTCCGACGCCCCGCCCCAGTCCGAGCACGAAGCGGAATCCGGGGCCGAAGGCGAATCCGACCACGAAGCGGAATCCGGGCACGGTGCCGAACCCGGGCACGATGCCGAATCCGAGCACGAGCCCGCCAAGGCCGAGGCGGGCACCGCAGGCACCGCGGGCGGCGGTTGACGGCTGTTCCGGATCGTCCTGAGAGCGGGTGTTCGACGCCCGTCCGGTCCCATGCCGATGGTGAGAGTTCGGGGTCCGTCCGGGTAAGCCTTCCGTCACACTGCCCCGGATAGGTCATCGTCCCGCCCGTCCCGGCGGCGTCAGCGTCGGAGGCGGTCATGAGAAGCGGCGCCACGCGCCGGGAGCGGCGGGTCATGGAGCGCCTGCGCCACTGCCTGCTCGGCCTCGGATGGGACGTCGTGCGCCGCTACGAGGACGAGCGGCCGCTGCTCCGCGTGCTGTCCCCGGTGAGCACCTGCATCGGCGACAGCGTGGTGATCGACGGCGGCTGGTTCCGCTCCGGGACGGGCGTCTGGCTGGCCCCCTGCCGCGAGGCCGACCGGGCCGCCGAGGCCGTGGCGCGGCTCCTCGCGCCTTACGTGATAGCGATCGTGATGGCCCGTCAACAAGAGGACGACTGACAGAGACCATGCAGGCGGGCGCCTCCTCGTCCCCTGGGTGGACACACGGGTTCCACCCCACCGCCGATGACCGTGGCCCGGCCATCCGACTACCGTCGGTGATTGTCGGGCGGAGAAAACGGCGGTGAAGGACATGGGTGTCTGGATTTTCGACGCGGTGGTGATCCTGTGGCTGGCCGGCGAGGTCGGCCTCCGGATCGTGGAGATGCGCAAGGCCGGGACGGTCCGGGTCAGCGAGCACGGCACGCTCGGGCTCTTCGTGGTCCTCGGCGTCGGCGGCGCGGTCGTCGGGTCGCTGATCGCCCGCGCGGTGCCGTCCTTGGACTGGCACGTCGGGACGGCCGTGTACCTGGCCGCCGCCGCGATCATGCTGGTGGGACTGGCCGTGCGGTTCTGGGCCATCGTGACGCTGGGGAAGTTCTTCCGGTCCAGCGTGCACGTCCAGGAGGGGCACCAGGTGGTGTCGAGCGGTCCGTACCGGTTCGTCCGGCATCCGTCCTACACCGGGCTGATGCTGCTCTTCATCGGCGTCGCGCTGACCTTCGGGAACCTCATCAGCCTGGTGGTCTTCCTGGTGTGCGTGTCGATCGCGACGCTCGTCCGCATCCGGGTCGAGGAACGCGTCCTGTCGGCCGAGCTGGGCGACGCCTACCGCGAGTTCGCCCGGACCCGTGCCCGCCTCGTCCCGCACGTCTGGTGACCGGCCGGGACGGGGCCGGACGCGAAGCGTCAGAGGTGTGCCGTAGGGTGCGCCACGACCGCATTCCGCTGGAGGACGGGGCTGGGGTCTGTGGCGAGTTGGGACGCGGACGCGCTGGTAGAGCTGCGTGCGGCGGCCTTCCGTAGGGACGGGGCCGCCGCTGTCGGCATGCTCAAGAACCGTCCGCTCGAGCCCGTCCTGCAGTTCGCGGGCGACCTGCTGTCGGCCGCGTTGCACGAGGGCAGCGCCGAGGCCGAGTCACTGGCCCGCGCATGCCTGGACGCGTTGCAGGCCCGCGACGCCCCTGGCGACGCCCTCCTGGCGGCGACCCTCGACACCGCGCTCCAGGTCAACGCCGAGCCTCAGAGCGACGCGCGGCCTCTGGACGGCGCTCAGGGCGTTCCTGTGGACCTGGGAGCCCTGGCGTACGCCCTCGCGGACGGCGACCCGGTCACGATCCTCGACCTCCGCACAGGCGACCTCCTGGCCGAGGACGAACTGGACGGGACGCACGACACCCGCGACCTCGTAGCCCTCTACCGCGACATCTCGTCCGCCCAAGACGACATGCACGCCTTCGCCGAATCGGCGCCGAACACCCCGGCGCCCATGCAGAGCGTCCGCGCCTACACCGACGCCCTAACAGGCACGCACCTGGAGTTCGCCTGGGAGCTCTTCCATGAGGAGAGGCAACGCGGACGCGCCCGCCAGTGGCTCGCCGACAACGGTCTCCGCGCCGTCCACAGGCCCTTCCTCTGACCAAAAAGGCGGCCCCGGCCTGGAAACCCATCCAGACCGGGGCCAACAAACCCAACAAACCAACAAACCCGACAAACAACTACAGACCAGGGCGCACCAGCGGGAACGGGACGGTCTCCCGGATCGACCGCCCCGTGAGGGTGATCAGCAGCCGGTCGATGCCCATGCCCATGCCGCCCGCCGGGGGCATCGCGTACTCCAGGGCACGCAGGAAGTCCTCGTCCAGCTCCATCGCCTCGGGGTCGCCTCCGGCGGCCTGGAGCGACTGCTCGGTGAGCCGCTGCCGCTGCAGGATCGGGTCGATGAGCTCGGAGTAGGCGGTGCCCAGCTCCAGGCCGAAGACGATCAGGTCCCACTTCTCGGCCAGGCGCGGGTCCTTGCGGTGCGGGCGGGTCAGCGGCGAGGTCTCGGCCGGGAAGTCGCGGACGAAGGTCGGGAACATCAGGTCGCCCTCGACCAGCTCCTCGAACAGCTCCTGGACGATCCGCCCCTGCCCCCACTCGGGCGCGTACCCGAGATCGATCCGGTCCGCCAGCGCACGGACGGCCGGTAGCGGCGTGTCCGGGGTGACCTCCTCGCCGAGCGCCTCCGACACCGAGCCGTAGACGGTGATCTCCTTCCACGGCTCGCCGAGGTCGTGCTCCACGCCGTCCCGGACCACGACCGTCCCGCCCGTCGCGGCCAGCGCGGCGTTCACGACCAGGTCGCGGGTGAGGACGGCCATCGTGTCGTAGTTCCCGTACGGCTGGTACGCCTCGAGCATCGTGAACTCGGGGTTGTGGGTGGCGTCCACGCCCTCGTTCCGGAAGTTGCGGTTCAGCTCGTAGACCTTGCCGACGCCGCCGACCAGCAGCCGCTTCAGGTACAGCTCGGGCGCGATCCGCAAGTACAGCTGCATGTTGTAGGCGTTGATGCGGGTCGTGAACGGACGCGCCGTCGCCCCGCCGTGGATCGGCTGGAGCATCGGGGTCTCGACCTCCAGGTACCCGCCCTCGCGGAGCGTGTCCCGGACGGCCGCCACGGCGTCGCCGCGCATCCGCAGCATCTTCCGCGACTCGTCGTTGACGATGAAGTCGACGTACCGCTGCCGGACGCGCGCCTCCGGGTCGGACAGGCCCGTCCGCTTGTTCGGCAGGGGCCGCAGGCACTTGGCGGTCAGCTTCCACTGGGCCGCCAGGACCGACAGCTCTCCGCGCCGGGAGGTGACGACCTCGCCGGTCACGCCGACCTGGTCGCCGAGGTCGATCAGCCGCTTCCACTGCTCGAGCGGCTCGTCGCCGAGCTCGTCCGAGGTCAGCATGACCTGCATGTCGCCCGTCTCGTCCCGCAGCTGGACGAAGACCAGCCGGCCGTGTTCACGGGCGAGGACGACACGCCCGGCGATCGCGACCTGCGTCCCGGTCCGGGTGTCGGGCTCGAGGCCGGTGTGCGCGGCGAGGATGTCCGCGACGAAGTCCGTCCGCTCGAAGCCGAGCGGGTAGGGCTCCATCCCGGCCTCGCGGATCTGGGCGAGCTTGGCGTGCCGGACCCGTTCCTGCTCCGACAGGCGCCGCTGCGGGGCGCGCCGGGCCTCCGCCGCCTCCTCGATCTCGGCGATCTTGGAGACCAGTTCCGGGGTCGGGACGCGGTTGGCGGCCCGCTCCAGCTTGATCCGGTTCAGCGACGGGACGAACCCTTCGGCGCGGGCGTAGGCCAGGCCGAGCCGCACCAGGTCGCGGGACTGCCGGTAGCAGATGAACCGCGGCCGCCAGTGCGGCAGGTACTTGGAGTTCGACAGGTACAGCGACTCCAGCTGCCAGAACCGGGACACGAACGACAGCAGCTTGTAGTAGAACCGCGCGATCGGTCCCGCGCCGATCTGCGAGCCGCGCTCGAACGCCGACCGCAGCATCGCGAAGTTCAGCGAGAGCTGCTGCGCGCCGACCGCCGCCGCGCGTTCGGCCAGCTTGGCGATCATGAACTCGTTCAGGCCGTTCTCGGCGGCCCGGTCGCGGCGCATGAGGTCGAGCGAGAGCCCGGTCCGCCCCCATGGGGCGAACGACAGCAGCCCGCGCAGCTCGCCCTTGGCGTCGAACGCCTCGACCATGACGCAGCGTCCGTCGGTCGGGTCGCCGAGGCGGCCGAGGGCCATCGAGAATCCCCGCTCGGTGGCCTCGCCGCGCCAGGCGTCCGCGCTGCGGATCAGCTTGGCCATCTCCCAGTCCGGGATCTGCGAGTGGCGGCGGATGCGCACGGTGTACCCGGCGCGTTCCACCCGGTGGACCGCCTGCCTGACCTGCCGCATCTCGCGGCCGTCCAGGTTGAAGTCGGTGAGGTCCAGGATCGCCTCGTCGCCCAGCTCCAGCGCGTCGAAGCCGTGCCGGGCGTAGATGTGGGCGGCGCGCTCCCCGACGCTGACCGCCCCCGGGATCCAGGAGTGCGTGCGGCACTCGTTCAGCCAGGCCTCGATCGCCTGGTCCCACGACTCGGGGTCGCCGAGCGGGTCGCCGGACGCCAGCGAGACCGATCCCTCGACCCGGTAGGCGATCCCGGCCTTGCCGTTCGGCGCGGTGATGAAGTCCTTGTCGCGGCGCAGCGCGAAGTAGCCGAGCGAGTCCTGGTCGCCGTACTCGGCGAGCAGGGCGCGCGCGGCGAGCTCCTCCTCGGGGCTGAGCACCGCGTTCCGGCGTCCGGGCCGGAAGAGCGCCCACATGGTGACCAGCAGCAGGCCGGTGCCGAGCACCCCGATGATCACGTCGACCCAGCCGGGCACCTTGACGCCGATCGGCTCCCCGGTGATCCCCGCACCGAGGACGGTCTGCGCCGCCACGTACCAGGGGTGCGCCCAGTAGCTGCCCGTCCCGTCCTCGTCGGTGACGGTGACCAGGAACGTCCCGATGCCGCCGCTCAGCACCAGCAGGACGGAGAACACCACGGCGGCCAGGCGCCGGTTGGCGCGGTCCGGCAGCGAGGTGAACTGGCTGCGGGACGCCAGCGCCATCCCGAGCACCACCGCGTACGCGCCGGTGGTGACGACCTCCCCGGCGGCCGTCGGCTGGCTCGGATCCAGGACCGTGTGCAGCAGCAACGCCACTGAGAACGCGGTGTACAGGCCGAACAGCAGCACCAGCACGCGCCAGGCCGCCTTTTTGCGCCGCCGGATCCCCATCGACAGCAGGATGAACAGCAGACCCCACGGGATGCTGGGGAAGACCGCCAGGTAGTAGAGCCAGCGCAACGCCCAGATGTCGGCGAGTCGGACGATGAGGTCCGACGACAGCCAGGAGAGGATGGACACGATCCCGGAGAGCCGGGTGTACCAGAAGAAGACGGTGGGCGCCGCCTCCACGAGTCTTCGCCAACCGGTGCTCAGGCTCCCCGTTTCGCCTGTTGCCGCCATGGTTCTCCCGTTCAGGACTGTCGGATTGTAGGGATATTTGTACCGGGTGACGCCTTACGCACGCCTACCGCTGACGATAGTCACCATCCCGTCCGGTCTGTCCCCTATGTCTGTTGGGTAGGGTGGCGATCGGCCCGGCGCCGCCGTCCGATCCCGCGGGGTTCGAGACGGCCGTCACCGGCAGGTGAGAGGATCGTTCGCGGGCCGGGTCCAAGATTGTCATCAAAAGTCGATATGGTCGCGGATATGCCACAGGAGACCACCGGGGAGCGGTTGCTCGCCCGCCGCTACCGCCTGGTGACCCAGGTCGGTCGTGGTGGCATGGGAACGGTCTGGCAGGCCCATGATGAGGTGCTCGGCCGGGACGTCGCGGTGAAGGAGGTCATCCTCCCGCATGGTCTCACCGACGAGGAGCGCTCCGTCCAGTACAAGCGGACCTTCCGTGAGGCCCGCACCGCCGCCCGCCTCGGCCACCCCGGCGTCGTCACCGTGTACGACGTCGTGGAGGAGGACGGCCGGCCCTGGATCGTCATGGAGCTCATCCACGCCAGCTCCCTCGACCAGGTGATCAAGCGGGAGGGCGCCCTCCCGCCCAAGCGGGCCGCCGACATCGGCCGCCAGATGCTCGCCGCGCTGCACGCCGCGCACGACGCCGGCGTGCTGCACCGCGACGTCAAGCCGTCCAACGTGCTGCTCGCGGGCGGTGACCGGGCCGTCCTCACCGACTTCGGCATCGCGACCGCCGCCGGCGACGCCACCCTCACCCAGACCGGCCTGGTCATGGGCTCGCCCGCGTACATCGCGCCCGAGCGCGCCCGCGGCCGCACCGCCGGCCCGTCCTCCGACCTCTGGTCACTCGGCGTCACCATGTACGCGATGGTCGAGGGCCGCTCCCCGTTCGAGCGCAACGAGCCGATGGCCGCGCTCGTCGCGGTGATCTCCGAGGAGCCCGACCCGCCGACCCGCTCCGGCCCCCTCACCCCGGTCATCCAGGGCCTGCTGCGCAAGAACCCCGACGAGCGCATGGACGCCATCGAGGCGGGCCGCCTGCTGGACGACATCGTCCGCGCCCCCACGGTCGACACCCAGCGCACCATCGCCGTAGAGTTCACCGCCGAGGAGCCCCCGGCCCCTCCGGCGCCGCCCAAGGGCCGGACGGCGTCCAGAGGCCGGGCAATGTCCAGGGGCCGGGAGGGGACGCCTCCGGCCGACGTCGAGCAGACCCACCAGGCCCCGTCCGTCGAGACCGCCCCGTCCCCGGACCGCCCGGCGCCGTCCCGTCCGCAGCTCCCGCAGCTCCCGCCCGCGCTCGCCGGGGTCTCCGCCCGCCGCGCCCTCCTCGTCGTGGCGATGGTCATCGTGATCATCCTGGCCATCACCGGCATCGTCTGGGGCGCCACCCGGGGCAAGGGCGAGCCCCAGACCAAGAACAGCCCGTCCCACCCGGCGTCCCCGGCCCCGACGACCACGGCGACCACTCCCGTCAAGCCGGCCACATCGAGCGCACCACCCGCGTCCCCCACGGTCCCCGCCGGCTTCCGCACCTACAAGGACCCGCAGGGTTACTCTCTGCCGATCCCGCAGGACTGGAGCAAGCCCGAGCACAAGGAGGGCGGCGGCGGGTGGTTCTTCTACTCGCCGGACCGCCAGACCTACATCCAGGTCGACCGGGCGGAGACGGCGGACACCAGCGCGCTCCAGGACTGGAAGGACCTCGAGCCCGCCCGCAAGCACGTCTTCAAGGGCTACGACCGGATCGCGATCCGTCCGGTGCAGTCCGGGAAGCCCGTCAGCGACCCGACCGGAGTGCGCGCGGCCGACTGGGAGTGGACGTTCGACGGGCGGGGCGGCCGCGTCCACGCCCTCAACCGGGGCTTCGTGATGAGCGGGCACGGCTACGCGATCGTCCTCTACGCGCCCGACAGCGGCTGGAGCAAGACCTGGTCGGACCTGCAGCCCGTCTACGCCGGATTCACCTCCGAGAAGTGACGGCCCCGGAGGCCCGTCGAAGGCCTCCGATTCGTCGTTCACGCCCACGTGGTTCCACTGCACGAAGGCGTACGGCAGGCCGCCGGCCTCCGAGTCCGAGCACAGTGTGACGGGGGTGGCAAGGGGGATTTTTCTGCCTCTGACCGGGCGCGGAATGCCGCCGGTTCGCCGATCCGTTACCCGGTGTCGGTAAAGTCGCTGCTCATGGCCGAGGGTGAAGTGACGGGACCGGGGACCGACGTCCCCCTCGCTGGCCGGTACCGGCTGCTGTCCGTGCTGGGCAGGGGCGGGATGGGGACGGTCTGGCGGGCCACGGACGAGACGCTGGACCGCGAAGTCGCGATCAAGGAGATCCGGCTTCATCCATCGCTGACCGACGAGGAGCGGAGCACCGCGTACGCGCGGATGATGCGGGAGGCGCGGGCGTCGGCGCGGCTCGGGCATCCGGCGGTCGTGACCGTCCACGACGTGGTGGTGCACGACGACCGGCCGTGGCTGGTGATGGAGCTCGTGCCGTCGCGGTCGCTGCAGGACATCATCGACGAGGACGGTCCGCAGCCGCCGCAGCGGGTCGCGGCGCTGGGCCGCCAGCTGGCCGGGGCGCTCCGGGCCGCGCACGCCGTGGGGATCCTGCACCGGGACGTGAAGCCCGCCAACGTGCTCGTCACCGACGACGGACGGGCCGTCCTCACCGACTTCGGCATCGCGCAGCTGTCCGGGGACGCGACGCTCACGCGGACGGGCATGGTCATGGGCTCGCCCGCCTACATGGCGCCCGAGCGGGTCAAGGGCGAGGCGGCGGGACCGTCCTCGGACGTGTGGGCGCTCGGCGCGACGCTGTACGCCGGGGTCGAGGGCAAGGCGCCGCACCACCGCAGCGACGCCATGGCCGTGCTGGCCGCGATCATGACTCTGGACGCGCCGCCGCCGCGGCAGGCCGGGGCGCTGGCGCCGGTGCTGACCGCGATGCTCGACCGCGATGACACGCGCCGCCCGAGCATCGACCAGGTCGAGCAGGAGCTCGGACGGCACGCCACCGCCTCCAGCGGCCCCCCGACCGTGCGGGACGCGCAGGTGCCCGTCCCGCCTGCCTGGACGGCCGAGCCGGCCACGCGACAGGTCACGCCCCACGCCGGAGGCGGCGGGCAGCCGATCCCGCCCCAGGGCGCCACACGGCAGGTCTCTTCCCAGGGGGCCACGCAGCAGGTCCTTCCGCAGGGTGGCGCTCCACACGGAGGCGCTCCGCAGGGTTCGCCTCAGGGCGGCACGCAGGTGGTGGCGGCCGGCGGGGGCGGCGGCACGGGCAAGGCCGTCCTGCTCGTGGTCGGCGGCCTCGCCGTCCTGACGATCCTCGGCGCGGTGGGCTACAACGTCTTCGGACGGTCCGGAGACGCCGCCGGCGCCGATCCCTCCCCGACACAGGCGTCCAGCACGGCGCAGAAGGGCGACGGTGGCGGGCACGGCGCGTCGCCGGTCAAGCCGCGCCCGACCGGGCCTCCGCCGGGCATGACCCTCCAGAACGTCGGCGGCCTCCGCGTGGCGGTCCCGAAGGGGTGGAAGCGTCAGGACGCCAGGACCTTCGTCGATCCGGCCACGTCCAGCTACGTCCAGGTCGACAACCGCCATTGGGAAGGCGACCCCACTCCCGAGGGACACTGGAAGGCCTGGGTCCGCGACCCGGGTACCGCCCAGCAACTCACCGGCTTCAACAGGCTCGACCAGCGGCCGTCCCGAGGCAGGAACGGGCAGCCGGCCTCCGATCTGGAGTTCACCTGGATCCGCAACAACGAGCTCTCGCACGCCCAGGACCGCGGCTTCCGCAAGGACGGCCAGCCCTACGCCGTCATCGTCGTCGCGCCCGAGTCGCGGTGGACGGCGATGCACCCCATGCTCCGGCAGATGCTCGACAGCGCCGGATAGCGCCGGATGGCGCCGGATGGCACCGGCCCTCGGGAACGCCCGCGCGGCGTGACCGTTCCGCTGCTAGGTTCCATACAAAACGGGCGGGGACGCTGGGCTCGAGCGGTATCACCTCCTGTTCGAGCGCCGGACGCAGCCGAAAGCGACTCTTCGGAATCAGAGAGTAGCGACGGTGTCCGACAGGATGGCCGGGCCGTCTGGTTCGTGGTCGCAGGCCGCCGCCGGGGGCAGGACAATGAACTCGGGGGCGCCGCGGCGCGTCCCACTCAGCAGCATTTGCTCCGACGGGGGACCATTTCGTCATGGGTGAGGGACGTCTGCTCGCGGGCCGCTACCGGCTGGACGCGGTGGTCGGGCGCGGCGGCATGGGCACGGTGTGGCGTGCCCGGGACACCATGCTCCACCGGGAGGTGGCGGTCAAGGAGGTCCTGCTGCCGCCCGGGCTCGCCGAGGACGAGCGCGCCGTCATGTACGAGCGGACACTGCGGGAGGCCAGGGCGTCCGCGCGGCTGAGCCATCCCGGGGTTGTCGTCGTCCACGACGTCGTCGAGGAGGACGGGCGGCCGTGGATCGTCATGGAGCTGCTGATCGCGCCGTCGCTGCAGGACGTCCTCGACGAGGAGGGGCCGCTCGCGCACGCGCGCGTCGCCGACATCGGGTTGCAGATGCTCGGAGCGCTGCGGCACGCGCACTCCAAGGGGATCATGCACCGGGACGTGAAGCCGTCCAACGTTCTGCTGTGCGACTCGGGACGCGTGGTGCTGACCGACTTCGGCATCGCGCAGATGGAGGGGGACGCGACGCTGACCCAGACCGGGCTGGTCATGGGGTCGCCCGCCTACATCCCGCCGGAGCGGGCGCAGGGGGCGCGGGCCGTCCCCGCGTCGGACCTGTGGGCCCTCGGCGCGACCATGTACGCGGCGCTGGAGGGACGGTCGCCGTACGAGCGGTCGGACGCGATGTCGTCGCTGCAGGCCGCGCTGCTGGAGCCGGTCCCGCCGCCGCGCAACGCGGGTCCGCTGCGCCAGGTCCTGGACGGCCTGCTGGCCCGGCAGCCGATGCACCGGATGAGCGGTGAGCAGGCCGAGCCGCTGCTCGCGCGCGTCGCCGCGACGGCCGAGCCCTCAGCCGGGCCGTCGGCCGGGGTGACGATGAACGACGAACCACGGACGCTCCTGGACGGTCCCGGCGAGACGGTCACCGACCCGGGCGACCTGCCGCGGATGGCGCTGCGGCAGGAGCCGCCGTCCGTCCGGCGGGACCCGCAGCCCGTCCGGCACGACCCGCCGTCCGTCCGGCGCGATCCGCCGTCCGTCCGGCGCGATCCGCCGTCGATGGAGCGCGCGACGCCGCACGTCCCCCTGTCCCGGACGGCCCCGGACAAGCCGTCCACCCGTCCCGCCCCCGATCCGGGCGAGACGATCCAGCGGGAGCCGTACTCGCGGACCCCGGCGGCGCCGACCGCGCCGGCGCCGACCGGGCGGAACCGCCACACCGTCCTGCTGACGGTCATCGTGCTGCTGGTCGTGGGGGCCGTGCTGGCCGCCGCGTACCTGGTCCGGCAGCAGGTCAAGGGCGGCGACGCACCGTCCGGCTTCAAGACCTTCTCGCGGGACGGGTACTCGATGGCGGCGCCGGCGGACTGGCAGTGGACGGGCACGCAGGACGGCTCGCCGAAGCTCCAGTCCCCGGACACCAACTCGTTCGTGCAGATGGACACCACGGCCTGGACGATCGACGCACCGACGCCGGCCCAGCAGGCCAGGAAGCAGGCGAACCTGGCACCCGGCTCGACGAGGTTGCCGGGCTACCACGGGGTCTCCATGACGTCGGTGACCTACCAGGGCGTAGCGGCGACCGACTGGGAGTTCATCTTCGTCCGGGACACTGCCAAGTTCCACGTGGTGGACCGGTTCGTCCGGCTCAGCAACCGGCCGTTCGCCCTGTACTTCCGGACGCCGGAGAAGGACTGGGCGGACAGCCAGAAGGTCCGCAGCACGATCTACGACACCTTCAAGGTCGGCTGACCGCCCGTCCCGATGTTCCTCAGGCGCCGATGGACAGGGCCACGGCGCTCGCGACACGCGCGCTCACCGAGGGCTGCTCCGACACCACGTCCGTCATCGTCATGATCGGCAGGACGAGCGGCGGCGGGTGCTCGGGGGTGAAGGTGAGCGGGATCCCGAGCAGCTTGGACGACATCTTCGTCGTGTACATGATCACGCCGCCGGTCAGGGTGAGCCTCGGCGTCCTCATGGCGGAGGACGCCGCGCCGTGCCGGACGGTCTGGTCCACGTTCTTCAGCACGGCCTTGTCCATGCTGAACTTCAGGGCCTTGACCGTCCCCTGACGGGTCTGGAGGTCCGCGACGCCGTCGTAGCTCAGCCCCGACATCGCCAGCGAGCTCGCGCGCAGCGTCGAGAGATCGCTGTACGCGCCCGCGACCGACCCCGCCGACTTCGCCTTGGGCTTCGCCGACGGCGTCGCGCTCGGCGAGGCACTGGGAGTCGGCGAGGCGCTCGGCGACGCGCTGGGGGACGTGCTCGGCGACGCCGACGTCGACGGACTGACCGCCGTGGACGGGGTCGGCGAGGGGGACGGACTCAGCAGGTGCCCGCCGAGCAGCGCGGGGGCCGCCGCGATCGGCAGGGCGAGGCCGAGGATCCGTCCACCGCGCGGGGCCGCGTGCGCGCCCCTCCGCGACTCCTGGCCGGGCAGCGGCGAGACCTCCACCAGCGTGTCGGTTGCGAGCGCCTCCCCGGCGACCAGCACGTCAGCGGACGGTACCGGGGGAGCCGGGGGAGCCGGGGGGACGTTCCGGCCGCGCCGCTTCTTCGCGCCGGGCGTCCAGGCGAAGCCGAGCGCGCCGCCGAGCAGGCCCAGCAGCATGCCCAGCAGGAACCCGCCGAAGTTGGACGTCAGGAACGAGCCGAGCGACAGCAGGACGGCCAGCACCCCGAAGAAGGAGCGCTGGGCGGGCTGGAACCACAGCAGCAGCCCGGCGACCACGAGCAGGGCGCCGAACAGCCAGCTCGCGATCCCGGCCATGCCCTGGTGGATCACGATCGGCATCGGCGCGAGCGGAATGGAGATGATCTCCAGGCCGCCGAGGACGGCGAACAGCCCGCCCCAGAAGGGACGCGTGCGCCGCCACCGGCGGAACCCGTGCGGAGTCGTGGAACTCATGCGGTCCTCAGAAGCACTCGTCGCCGAGCTTCATCGAAAGGTTGTTGAGCTTGAACGTGCCGGCGGTGGTGGCCCACGCGACCTGGCGGACGTTCTTCAGGTGCACCTCGTCGGCCTGCTGGCCGAACATGCCGGCGCCCGCGCGGCCGAGGGCCCGGGTGTTCTTGTCCATCGTGGACGCGTCGCGCCCGATCTCGATGTTCTTGAACTCGGCGTCGGCGTCGAGCTGCTGGACGTCCAGGGTGAGGTTGCTGGCCTCGACCGGCTTGCCGCCGTCGCCCGCGGTGAGCCGCAGGACCACGCCCGGCATGACCTTCACCGACTGGCACATGTTGGTGATCTTGGCGTTCTTGATGCCGGAGATCTGGACCAGGTGCTTGGTCCCGTTCTTCTCCTCGTCCGCGCCGCCGTACTGGACGAAGCCGGTGCCGTCGAGGGCCGCGGCCTTGACCTTGAAGCTGCTGCCGGAGACCGCGAACGAGGACGCGAGCGAACCCTGCGCGGTCATGAAGACCAGCGCTCCGGCGCCGACCACGGCCGGCCCGGCGAGGGCGGCGAAACGCTTCCAGCGGACCTTGCCGAGGGCGGCCTCGGTGGAGTCGGTCATGTGCTCTCTCCCAGGGGGACGAGGGGGTAGGAAACGGTCATCTGGTGACGATCGTCACTTCGGTGACTCATCGTGCAAGTTACCCTCAAGTACTTACTTGCTCAAACCCAGATCCGAAATTAAAGGTAAAAACTGACAGCGGCTGAGCTGGGAAGATATTCGATTGATCATGTAATAGCGGTCGTTCGGGACGCCCGAAAACCACTACCGAAAGTGATCAATGCTGATGCGCGACGCCCCCGCGCAACAGGGGATCGAGCGCCTGGCGCAGCGCCCGAACCTGCGCGCACAGCGGCGGGACGGCCGGGTCCAGCCCCTCCGCGAGCGACTCGACCTCGCGCAGCCGCGCGTCCACGAGCCTGAGCCGCGCCCCCGCCGGAGCGGGGTCCGCGGCCGGCGCGGCGATCACGGCGGGGGCCGGGGCGGGAGCCGCCGCGGGAGGCGTCGCCGAGGCCGTGACGGCGGCCCGCAGCAGCGCGGCCTGGCGCCGCAGTTCGCGCTGGTGCCGGTCGAGTTCGGCGAACGCCGTCACCTTGGCGCGCAGCAGCCACGGGTCGAACGGCTTGGCCAGCAGGTCCGCCGCGCCGACCGCGTACACGCTGGACGCCAGGTCGGGGGTGTCGCTGGCGGTCATGAAGACGATCGGGACGTGCCGGGTGCGCGGACGGCTGCGGATGTGCCGCGCGGTCTCCAGGCCGTCCATGCCGGGCATGCGGATGTCCATGAGGATCAGCCCGAAGTCCCCGCCGAGCAGCGCGCGGAGCGCGGCCCGTCCGGAGTCGGCGCACACGACCTCGACGGGCAGCGCGTCGAGCACCGCCCGCAGTGCGACGAGGTTGTCCGCCCTGTCGTCGACCGCGAGGATCCTGGTCACGTCGGCCACGCCAACCCTCCGAGCACACCTCTCAGCCTGCGCCGTCCACCCCCCGGAATCCACACCATCGCACGTCCGCACGCTCGGCGACAGAGGATTGTCGCAGAGTGAGAATTCCCCTCCGGAGCTCGGCGTCCGGGCCCCGGGTCAGGTCAGCCAGCCCGGCCGGACGAGCCCGGACTCGTAGGCGTGCACCACCAGCTGCGCCCGGTCGCGCGCGCCGAGCTTCACCATCGCGCGGCTGACGTGCGTCTTCGCGGTGGCCGGGCTGACCACCAGGCGGGTCGCGATCTCCTCGTTCGAGAGCCCCTCGCCGACCAGTCCCAGCACCTCGCGCTCCCGGTCGGTCAGGTCGTTCAGCCGGGGCGACACGTGCGCCGGACGCGTCCGGGTGGCGAACTCGGCGATCAGCCGCCGGGTCACGCTCGGGGACAGCAGCGCGTCGCCGCCCGCCACCACCCGCACCGCGTGGATCAGCTCGACCGGCTCGGTGTCCTTGACCAGGAACCCGCTGGCCCCGCCGCGCACCGCCTCGAAGACGTACTCGTCCAGCTCGAAGGTGGTGAGGATGACGATCCGGACGTCGCCGCACCGCTCGTCGGACGCGATCCGGCGGGTCGCCTCCAGGCCGTCCAGGCCGGGCATGCGGATGTCCATGAGGATCACGTCGGGACGCAGCCGCCGGGCGCCCGCGATGGCCTCCTCGCCGTCGCCGGCCTCGCCGACCACCTCGATGTCCGGCTGCGCGGCGAGCAGCGCCCGGAACCCCGCCCGGACCAGCGCCTGGTCGTCGGCCAGCAACACCCTGATCATGCCCGCTCCTCCTCGGCGTCGATCGGCAGGACGGCCTCCACGCGGAACCCGCCGCGCGGCCGCGGCCCGGCGCGGAACGAGCCGCCGAGCGCCGCCGCCCGCTCCCGCATCCCGCGCAGGCCCGCGCCGCCGCCCGGCCGCTCGTCGTTCTCGTCCGGACCCGGCGCGCCGCGTCCATCGTCCTCCACCCGGACGGTCAGCTCGTGCTCGCCGTAGTCGATGTGGACATGCACGGTCACCGGACCGGGACCGCCGTGCCGGGCCGCGTTGGTCAGCGACTCCTGGACGATCCGGAACGCGGCCAGGTCGCACGCGGCGGGCAGCGGCCGGACGTCCCCGCTCGTCCCGGCCTCGACGCGCACCCCGGCGGCGCGGGCGCGGGCGGCCAGCTCGTCCAGCCGGACCAGCCCGGCCGTGGGGGAGCGCGGCGCGGACTCGTCCTGCGCGCGCAGCGCCCCGATCACCGACCGCATCTCGGTGAGGACCTCCTTGCTGGCCTCCTTGATCGCGGTGAGCGCGGCGCGCGCCTCCTCCGGATCGTCGTCCAGCAGGTGCAGCGCCACCCCGGCCCGCACGTTGATCATGGAGACGTTGTGGGCCAGGATGTCGTGCAGCTCGCGCGCCATCCGCAGCCGCTCCTCGCTGGCCTGCCGCCGCTCCCGCTCGGCCCGGGACCGCTCGGCGGCCGCCGACCGCTGCGCCCGCATCCGCATCAGCTCGCCGTAGACCAGGACGACCAGCGCCCACCCCAGCGCGAACAGCACCCCGGCCAGTTCCGGCCGCGGCGCCGGGAACGTGTTCGTGGACGTGCCGCGCTGCTCCGGGTCGATCCCGAGGAGCTGGGTGACCGCGAAGTACACGCCGAGGCCGCCGAGCGTCCCGGCCCAGGCGGCCCGCCGGTGGCCCGCGTACAGGGCCGCCAGGATCGCCACGAAGACCGTGACCGGCACGGGCCCGTACGGGTAGGCGCGCAGGAAGTAGAGGCCCGTGATCAGGCCTGTGGCGGCCAGCGTGACCACCGGGTGGCGGCGGCGCAGCAGCAGGACGGCCGGCCCTCCGATCAGCAGCGCGATCGCCAGCGCGTCCAGTGGCGTCACGGGCGGGATGGGCGGGCCGGGGTGGCCGCGGTGGTTCCAGCGGTGGTGAGCCGCCCCCACCGTCACGAACACCTGGAACGCCGCCAGGAACACGGGCACGACCCAGACGGGCCAGGACGCCGGCCGCAGCCGGGACCGCGGCCGCCCGGGCGCGGCGGAGGGTGGGGAGAGGCTCACCTGGGCACAGTAGGACGCCCGCCCCCGACCCCGCGTCCCCCAGCGGGAGTGATCACCCCTACTCCCGCAGGAGTACGCAGCTCAGCCCACCCGCGAGGCACCTTCCCGCGCCGCCGGAGCCCGGCCCGCCCCACCCGAAGAGCGCGCCGGGCGGCTCAGGCCCGGCAGGCCCGGCAGGCCGGGCAGATCGGGCCGGGTCAGGCGAGGCGAGTCGGGGCAGGCCAGGCGGGCAGGCCGGGGCGGTGCGGGTTACTCGCCCTGGAGGCGGAAGCTGAGCCAGCTGACGATCTGGGGGATCTGGCCGTGCCAGGCGGCGAGGGTGTCGCCGGTGACCGAGGGGAGCGTCTTCTCCACGTGCAGCGGGGCCTTGGCGAGCGACGCGAACCGGTCGGCCTGCTGGACCTGCCGTCCGCCGGACCCGGCCGTGACCAGCATCCAGACCGGGGGCGGCGGCATGTGGTCGAGCCGCCAGAACAGGTCCTGCTCCTGGCGGAACTGCGGGCTGCCGCCGAACGGGTCGGCCTGGTGGGGCTGGCCCGGGATGTCGTTCGCGGCGAGCCCGGGCGGCACCTCGGCGGACAGGTCGAAGACCCCGTTGATCGTCGCGGCGGTGCCGAACCGGGCCGAGTCGGTCATCGCCAGCCGGGCCGCGCACTGGCCGCTGGAGCCGAAGCCCAGCACGCCCCAGCCCTTGTGGTCGTACGGCAGGCGGTACAGGTCGCTGAGCGCGAGCGGGACGTCCTGCGCGTAGAAGTCGAGCGCCTGACCGTAGCCCTTGCCCGGCACGTTCAGGCAGGCCGCCGGATGGCTGCCCGCCGAGGCCGGGGGCTTCACGCCGTCCTTCGGGCGGCTGGTCGACTGGGTGGTCGGCCCGGTGGTCGGCCCGGCGGCCGCTCCGTTGGCGGTCGGCCCGGCGGCGGTCGGTCCGTTGGTGGTCGGGCCGGTGCCCGCGGGCGGCGCGGACACCTGCGTGAGGCCCTTCACCGAGCGCAGCATCACGTAGATGACCGGCTGGGTCTTGTTCGCGGCGTTGAGCTTGGCGGCCTCTTCCGGCAGGCGCGCCTGCTTGATCCAGGCGAGCTTGTCGTCGGACGCCCCGGCGCCGCCGGAGATCGCCAGCACGACCGGGAGCCGCTTGCCCTTGTTCTGCGGCTGGAAGTACTGCGCGGGGAGGTAGGCGTACGCCTCGGTGGTGAGCCCGGTCGTCGCGCCGGTGATCTGCAGCTTGTCGACGCGGCCGTCCACCTTGGGGTCGGCGGGACGGTTCTGGCGGTGCGGGCCGAGCGTGGTCGCGGTGCGCTTGACCAGCTTGCTGAGCGTGTCCTCCTTGCCCCGGCTGGGCTGGACGGTCTGCACCTTGGCGTTGGCCCGGACCGGCCCGAACAGGTCGTCCCAGGTGTTGTAGAACACGAACCAGCGGTTCACCAGCAGGGTGATCGCGAGGGTCAGCGCGATCTGGGAGGCGCCCAGCACCAGGACGCGGGCGCCGAGCCGTTTCAGCCCCGAGCCGGCCAGGCGGGGCCACACCCAGAGGGCGCCGATGCCGAGCGCGGCGGCGACCAGGCAGATGAGCCCGATGAACGTGAGATTCGACGGCTCCACGTCACTCCCCCTGGAGGTGATCGCTCAGCCACGTGATCGTGGGAGGGATGTATTTGCGGAACGCCTTGAAGTTGTGGCCGCCGGACGGGAGCATCCATTTCGCGACCACGAGCGGGGGCCGTGCCGCCGCCATGAAGCTCTTCGCGGACGGGTAGGTCTTCTCACCCGACAGCGCCGACGCCACCAGGATCGAGACGGGCGGCTGCGGCAGGTTCTTCAGCCGCCAGATCAGGTTGTTGCTGTTGCGGACGGCCTTGCTCTTGCCGTACAGGTCGCGCGTGGTGGTGTCGAGCAGCGCGTGGAAGTGCCCGGCCATGCTGGACGCGGCGGAGAACCGGTCCGGGTGCAGCATCGCCAGCTTCGTCGCGCAGTAGCCGCCGGTCGAGTACCCGGCCAGGCCCCAGCCGCGCCGGTCACGGGCGACCCGGTTCTTGTAGGTGCTCGTGACCGCGTCCGGGACGTCCTGGGAGAAGAAGGTCTCGACCTGCGGGCCGCCCGGCACGTCGGCGCACTCGGTGTCCCAGCCGTTCTCGATGGTCGGCCGCATCATCACGTAGATCATCGGCTGCGCCTTGTGGGCCGACATCTGGAGGAACGCCTCCTCCGGGACGTGCCCCTTGTCGATCCAGGTGAGCCGGTCGGCGGCCGGGTACCCGGCGATGAACAGCACCACCGGGAAGCGCTTGGCCGCCGTCTTCTTCTGGAAGTACTGCGGCGGCAGGTACACGTACGCCTCGGACTTCAGGCCCGTCCGGACGCCCTGGATGTCGAGGTGCTGGACCAGGCCGTCCTTGGCGGGCGTGTGGCCCTTGCCGGGGCCGAGCTGCGCCGCCGAGGTGACCGTGACCTGGGACGCCGCGGCCGCGTTCGGGTTGGCCGGCGGCTTCTCCAGGACCTGGGACTTGCCGCCCGCCGCCCCGAGCAGATCCGACCAGCTGCCGTAGAACAGGTAGTACTGGTTCACGGCGGTGAGCAGCAGCGAGACGATCACCAACTGGACGCCGGCCATCACGCCGATCCGTCCGGCCAGGGCGAGCGGGCCCCTGCCGCCCAGCCGGTTCCAGCCGCGCAGCACGACCAGGGCCACGACGGCGGCGAGGATCACCAAAAGCAGGATGATGAGCCCCCAGCTCGTCAATCCCAGCATGTGTCGGTCCCCCTAGAGTGGTTCGCACGTCGATCGGCATCCGGGCGCCCTTAGAGAACTCGGCGAACGTGCGGCAGAGTTCCAGCGAAGATTCAGAAACTGGATCGTATGGCGCGGGCGTGCCCCGGGCGATTCCGTGCGGTCACCCTACCGACCTGAGGGTTAGCCGCACGTTTACCCTATGTCCAAGATCAGCTCAGCTCGTCCGGTGCTTCAGTGAACGTTCGGGGGGCTTCGCTCCCGGCCCGGCGAGGCCCAGATCAGCGGTGTGGCGGGCCGTCCGGGGGATCAGCCCGCGAGCCATTCTCCCGTTTCGACGCTCACCAGACCATGCCTCGCGGCCTCGATGACGGCCTCTCTCTGGGAGTGCACGCCGAGCTTGCTGAGCACCGATTGGACGTGGCTGCGCGCCGTGCTGCGTGTGACGCCCATCGCCTTGGCGAGAGCCTGGGTCGACTCGCCGCGGGCCAGCCGGGTCAGGACCTCGCGCTCGCGTGGTGTGAGGAACCGCGCGACCCGCTGCGCCTGGCTCTGCCCGGGGACCCCGGGACGCGCGCCCAGGCGCCGCGGAGCGGCCCGTTCGGCGACGATCTCGCCGCGTCCGACCCGGCGCAGCACCGCGAGGATGTCGCCCGCCTGCTGGCCCTTGTGCGCGAAGCCGCTCACGCCGGCGGTCAGGCCCGCCGACAGGACCGGCGGCTCCAGGTAGCCGGTCAGCAGCACGAACCGGGTGGACGGCGCGACCGCGCGCAGCCGCGGCATCCACTCCAGCGCGGTGGTGCCGGGGAAGTTGAGGTCGATCAGGCACAGGTCGGCGGGCCGGGCGCGCAGCACGGCGAGCAGCTCGGCGGGGGAGTCGACCTGCCCGACGACCGCGTACCCGGCGTCGGCGAGCACCAGCGACAGCGACTCGGTGAACACGCGGTGGTCGTCGCAGACCACCACGGTGGGGGCGGCGCCCGTCATGCCGTCCACCCCGCCCGGGGCGTCCAGGTCGATCGGCTCATCCGATGGGCCGCCAGTCGTCCCAGTCGGCGTCCAGGCCGCCGTTCAGACCGGCATCGAGACCGGCATCGAGACCGGCATCGAGACCGGCATCGAGACCGGCGTCCAGGTCGGCGTCGAGGGCGGTCTCGGGGGCGCCGGTGACGTCCGGGGGCGGCGCGGACGGCAGCAGGAGGCGGACGCGGGCGCCGCCCATCTCGCAGGTGCGGATCTCCAGGCTGCCGCCGTAGCCGGACACCAGGTCGTGGACGATGCCGAGGCCGAGCGAGGCGAGGCCGCCGGGGGCCTGGCCGAAACCGGGGCCGTCGTCGTCGACCTGGAGCACGACCCAGCCGCGCTCGACGCCGACCCGGACGTTCACCCGGTGCTCGGCGACCCGGCAGGCGTTGTCGAGGACGTTGCGGAGCGCCCGCCAGAGCGCGACCGCGTCCATGTGCGCCCAGGCGGGATCGCCGGAGAAGCACAGCTCGTGCGGGGTGGCGAGCCGGATGCCGGTGACGACCTCGGCGGCCAGCTCGTCCACCCGGAGCCGCTGCGCGGGCGCGAGCGCGGACGGGTCGTCGCCGGCGTCGCCGTCCGGGGCCTCCTCGTCGAGCTGGCGGAGCAGGTGGTCGAGCCAGCGCGTCTCGCCGAGCAGCTGCTCGACCCGCTCGCGGCTGGCCGGGCCGATGTCGTCGGCGACCGCGACCGCGGACGCCAGCATGATCACGGTGCCCAGCTCGTGCCGGATGTCGTGCCGCAGGCGCCTTCGCCAGAGCACGGGGTCGCCCGCGTGGGCGCGGGTGCAGGGGTTGCCGTGGGGGGAGGCCGCGGGTCTGTCGGAAGGGTCTGGGCCGGATGTTCGGCGTGGCGCGTCCAACGGTGGTGAGGACCGTGGCTGGCCGTGCTGCATGGAGGACCCCCGTCCGTGATGCCGGCACCTCTCCAGGAGTACTGCGGGGCCGTCTCCCCACACGGCCCGTATCTCGACGGTCACCCCGTACCGCCCGTCATGTCCAGTCAATTGACCGCCACTGACCGCTGCCTGACCGGTTGTGGACAGTCCGATTATCCGCGCCAACCCGAGCCATTGTCGGAACGTCGAAGGACGGGGGTCATGATCGGCCGCCGGCCGTCCGGGAACGGTCACCCGGGGGGCATTTCTTCATGCCTTCGGCGTAGCGGTCTTGCGCATTCCGATGGGTGTGCGGCACAGGAGCGGCAGGCACAGTGCCGGTATGCCCAAGGTCACTTTTCTCGGACATGCCGGACTCGTGGTGCGCGCGGACGCGTTCCGCCTGCTCGCCGACCCGTGGCTCGCCCCCACCGGGGCCTTCCTGGGGGCGTGGCACCAGTATCCGAGGAATGATCACCTCGACCTTCCGGGGTTGCTGGAGGCCGACTGGGTGGCGGTGTCGCACGAACACCTCGACCACTTCGACCCCTGGGTCATCGAACGGCTTCCGGCGCGGACCAGAATCCTCATTCCCGGATATCCGGGACCCGCGTTCAGAGAACGCATGCGAACGGCCGCCGGTTCCCGCCAGGTCATTGAAGTGTCACCGTGGGAGAAATTCCCCTTGGACAATCGCGGGTCATGGATCACCGTGATTCCGGAGTTGTCGCCGATGTGCCATGACGCCGCATTTCTGATCGTGGCGGACGGGCGCGCGGTGCTGCACTGCAACGACGCCCGGCTGACCGCCGCGCAGGCCCGCCGCGCCAAGCACGTGGCCGGCGGACGGCTCGACCTCATGGCGCTCCAGACGTCCGGCGCGTCCTGGCATCCGATCTGCTACGAGTACCCGGCGGAGGAGATGGCGCGGGTCTCGCTCTCCAAGCGGATCGCCAAGCTGCGCGCGGCGCAGCGGCTCGTCCGGCAGACCGCGCCCGAGCTGGCCGTGCCGTTCGCCGGGCCGCCGTGCTTCCTGGACGACGAGGTCTCGCACCTCAACTGGGTGCTCGACCAGGAGGAGGGCGCGTTCTGCGACCCGGACGCGTCGGTCCGCTGGCTGCGCGAGCATCTGCCGAACCAGGCGTTCGAGTCGTTCCAGCCCGGCGACGCGATCGAGCTGGACACCGGCGAGATCACCCGCGACCCGGTGTCGGCCGAGTTCTCCTATGCGGACGCCGACCGGGACGGCTACATCGAGCGGTACGCCACCGACCGCAAGGATCTGATCGCGGGCGTCCTCGCCGCCTATCCCGAGCCCGGCCCGGACCTGTTCGACCGGTTCGTCGAGCACTTCGACCGGCTCGGCGCGCTCAGCGACTACTTCCTCGAGCAGATCGCGATGACCGTCCGGTTCGAGGTGGCCGGCCGGAACGGCGGCACCTGGGACGTGGACCTGAAGCCGGGCGCGGTGACCGTCACCGACGCGAGCCGTCCGGGGGCGGGTCCGGAGGTCCGGCCGCAGTACCGGATCACCGTCGCGGGACGCTGGCTGGACACCGTCCTCACCGGCCGCCTGGCCTGGGAGGACCTGCTGATCTCGTTCCGGCTCAGCCTCTACCGCGACCCGGACGTCTACAACGACTACCTCGTCGGCCTGCTCAAGCACGCCAACGCGCAGGCCCTGCGCGCGGTCGAGGAGTACGAGACCGGACGGGACGAGACGGAGCGCATAGTCGTCCGCACCGGCGGACGCGCCTTCGACATCCCGCGCTACTGCCCGCACGCGGGCGAGGACCTGTCCATCGGCGCGGTCGTCCGGGACGGGCAGATCCACTGCCTGGCGCACAACTTCGCGTTCGACCTCGCGTCCGGGCAATGCGTCAACGCCCGCGCCGCCGGTCTCGGAAGCCGTCCCGTCGGGTGACCCGCCGCTGTCGTTGATCACTGTCGGCGAACCGCTGTCGTTGGGCGCCCCGCCGCTGTCGGTGACCGCTGCCGTCGAGTGGGCCCGGCTGCCGGATGGGTGCGGCCGTCAGGTGGGCAAGGCCACACCGAACGTTCCGCTGGGAGGGCGTGCGGTTGTGCGATCGGGGGGTGTGAGAACCGCCGATCCGATACCGTTTTACCTGCTTCGCGGGGGTTGAGGGGATTTTGCGGATGGTCCTAGGGAAAATCGAAGATGCTGTGCACAAGGCCCGGCCGACGGTGCGGAAGGTGCGCGGCGACCGCCGCCGCCTGGCCGTCCTCGCCGTCGTGTTCGTCCTGCTCGTGGGCGGTATGGAGCTGCTCGCGCTGAAGCTCGGCGCGTTCAACGTGCCGTTCGCCGGAGAGGACGGGCCGACCGCGATGTCCGACCACGCGGTCACCAGCACGCAGTAGGCGAAGCCTCAGCGGGTGTTCCGCTCCTTCAGGATCGACTGGAGGTCGGCGGCGTCCGAAAGCGTGGGGCAGGCGTATTCGTCCTGGTGGCCCCACGAGTAAGCGATCTCGAGCGGTGGGTCCGGGACGAGCCGGTCCCACCGCCCGAGAAGCGCCCGGAACTGATCCCCGGTCGGCATCCAGTACTGCTTGTCGCCCTTCGTGCAGCCCTGCCCGAACGTCTGCAGGACGGGCGCGACGGAGGTCCGCGGGATCCCGGCGTGGTCGGCGAGCCGCACCATGCGGTCGATCGCGCCGAGGTCGCAGGCGGCGCGCGGGCTGGCGCCGCCCTGGCAGGGGTACGGGTCGAGGCCGACGACGTCCACGTTCAGCTTGGCGGGCGTCGCGTCGGCCATGGGCCAGTCGGTCAGGGACACGAACGCGATCTGACCGGGGGCCTGCGCCTTGATCAGGTCGGCGCGGCGGCGGATCTCGCCGAGCACCTTCGGGCACTCGCCCGGGTTCGGCTCGTCCGACAGGTACCAGCCGTACACGCGCGGGTCGTGCCCGTACCTGCGGACGGCCGCGGCGAACGCGTCGAACGGCAGGGAGAAGTCGTCGCAGGTGAAGTTGCCGACCCAGAGCATCGCCCGCATCCCGGACGGGATCCGCGCGAGCGCGGCGTCGTCCGGCTGCGCGTCCACCAGGTCGAAGCCGAGCTCCTTGAGGCGCGGATAGTCGGCGGGCGTGGTGTTCAGCGCGATCCGGCGAGTGGGGACGGCCCGGACCGCCCGGGTCCCGGGCGTCGCGCTCGGCCCCCGGTACGGGTGGTAGCCGCCGGACGTGGCGACCTGCACGACGACCACGATGCCGGCGACCAGCGCGATCGCCGCGACCACCGTGAGGATCTTGAACTTCACCGCGGCCTCACGCGGCCTCACGCGACGTCCGGGGCGTGATCGCCGGCGGTCTCCGGATCCTTCTCCGCCTGCCCGTCCTGCGCGGCCCGCTTCGCCGCCGTCCCGACCGTGCCGTCCGGGCGGACGGCGAGCGGCGGGACGGTGAAGCCGAGGATGTGCCGGACGGTGTCCCAGAGCGCGCGCGCCGTCGCCCGCATGGACGGTTCGCGCAGGTAGACGGCGTCCACCGCGACCCGCGCCGGGACGATCCGCTCGATGTAGTTGACCAGGTCGACGGTCTCGCCAGGCCCGAGCACGTCGAAGTCGCGGAACCGGACCTCCGACACCCCGGTCAGCCCCGGCCGGTGGTCGAAGACCCACCGGGTGTCCGGGCCGTAATGGACGGCGAGGTCGTAGGTCTCTGGACGCGGCCCGACCAGCGTCATGTCGCCGCGCAGGACGTTCCACAGCTGCGGCAGCTCGTCCAGGGACCACTCGCGCAGCAGCCGCCCGACGCGGGTGAGCCGCGGGTCGGCGTTCGCGGTGACGGTGAGGCCGCCGACGCCGGTCCGCATCGTCCGGAACTTCAGCATGGTGAACGGGTGCCCGCCCTGCCCGACGCGGGTCTGCCGGAACAGGCCGGGGCCCGGGCTCGACGTCCGCACCACGCACCAGATCAGCATCAGCGGCGCCGACAGCAGGATCAGGCCGAGCAGCGCGCCGAACACGTCCAGCGTCCGGCGGGCGCCGGAGGGCGGGACGCCGTCGGACGGGTCGACGGGGGACACCTGGAGTTCGGTCATGACGGGGCCGCCTCCGCTTCGAGGGTGGTCCGCGCGCGCAGGCGGGCGAACCAGAACAGCAGGACGAGAGTGGTCGTGGCATAGGAGAAGGCGGACGCGACGGCCGCGCCCGTCGCGCCGAAGCGGGGGATGAGCAGCAGGTCCAGGGCGACCGTGACGGTGAGCCCGGCGGCCTGCGCGACCGAGGTGAGCCCGGGGCGTCCGACGCCGTACAGGTACGCCTGGAGCAGCCCGGACACGCCGAACGTGACGAGTCCGCAGAGCAGGAGGTAGGTCGGGTTGCGCGCGCCGTCGAACGACGACCCGAACACCCACGGCAGGACGGTCCCGGTGAGCAGTGCGAGCGGCACGATCGCGAGGGCGGAGACGGCGAGCGCGGGCAGGATCAGCCTCCGCGTCCGCTCGGCCGCGACGTCCCGCGCCTCCTTCGCGAAGTCGGGATACAGGACGTAGTTCATCGCGAGCCCCGGTAGCTGCACCAGCTCGGCGAACTTCGACGCGACCGTGTAGACGCCCAGGACGGACGGACCGGCCATCGCGCCGAGGAACGCGACGTCCAGCCGGAGGTTCAGCAGGTCGACGAGCTGCCCGAGCTGTCCGCGCATGCCGAATCCGGCGATCTCGCGGCCGAGGGCGAAGGACGGGCGTCCCCAGCCGGAGAAGAAGCCGCGCCGGGCGAGGCGACGCGCGATCCACGCGGCGGCGGCGACGTCGGCGAGGACGAGCGCGGTGATCAGCGCGCCCGGCCCGTACCAGAGGCCGAGCATCCCGACGTAGAACGGCAGGAACACGAACTCCTCGACGGTGATCGCCAGGCTCGCGCCGCGCAGGTCGCCGGTGCCCTGGAGCAGGCCCTTCCCGACCGACACGAACCCCTGCGTGAAGGACGGCAGGGCCCCGGCCAGCGCGACCCAGACGCCGAAGTCGCGGAAGAAGAGGTAGAAGATCCCGGGGGACAGGACGAGCCAGGAGAGCCCGCCGACGACCGCGCCGCCGGCCGTCAGCCACGCGACCGTCGGCCGCACCCGCCGCTGGTCGTACTGCTCGCCGGCCAGGTAGTAGGGCGCGGCGCCCATCAGGCCCGCGTTCGACAGCTGGCAGACCATGCCGGGCAGGATCCGGACGAGCGTGAGCGCGCCGACGAGCTTCGGCCCGCCGATCCGCGCGACCAGGATCGTCGCGATCCCGAGCGAGGCGAGCGCGCCGAGCCGTCCGGCCATGTTGCCCGCGACCAGGCCGACAAGGCGTCCCTGGAGCTTTCCGCGCAGGCCGCTCTTCGGTTCCTCTAGGAGCGTCATGCGTTCTCCTCCCGCTGCCGTCCGTAGAGGTCCACGGCCGCGATCAGGCCGAAGAACGCCCAGCCGTGCCGGTAGTGCAGGGTCTGGTAGAAGAGCGCGGACACCAGGAACACCACGACCAGCGCCCCGAACAGCTCGGGATGCGGGACGAGATCGGCGTACTCGCGGTTCAGCGCGCCGCGCCGCGCGATCCGGACGCAGCGCAGCAGCAGGACGAACACCAGCGTGATCACCGCTACGCCGCCGAGGAAGCCGCGTTCCAGCACGGCCGCGATGTAGTCGTTGTGGGCCTCGCGCACGTAGGAGTACTGGCCGTCGTAGCTGTGCTGGCGCACCTCGTTCGGGCCGATCCCGAACGGATGCGTCTGCTCGCCGAGCATGGTCAGGGTCGTGTTGAGGACGGTCCCGCGCGATTCGGTGCTCTCGCCGGTCGTCCGTCCGATCGAGTCGCGGAGGATCGGGGCGGTGTCCCCGACGCGTTCGACCAGGGTGGCGGTGTCGACCTGGGTGAGGACGAAGACCGTCCCGCCGCCGAGGACGGCCGCGAGCGCGCCGACGGCGACCGCGTGGTGCGCCTTGCCGTCCCTGATCAGCCGCCAGAGGTAGCCGACGACGAGCGCGATGCCGAGGGCGAGCGTGCCGCCGTTCGAGCCGGTCAGGAACTCGGCGGTGAGGAGGATCGCGCAGACCGTCCAGCGGGCGCCCTTCCTGCGGGGGAGTCGGGTGGCGCGCGCGATGAAGAACACGCAGATGAACCAGTTGGACGCGTAGTTGGCGTCGCCGAAGGTGAACATGGCGCGCGCGCCGTCGACCTGCTTGCCGGACAGCGCCTCGATGCCCGCCGCCATCCCGACGATCTCCATGACCGCGTACAGCGTGCCGAGGTAGACGTAGGCGCGCAGCGCGATCCGGGTCATGCCCGCGTCCTGGCAGAGCGTCGCGACGCACACCGCCCACAACAGGACGAACACGTCCTTGACCAGCGGCAACGCGCCCGCGCCGTCGTTCACGAGCGAAGCGGCGGCGCCCGCGAGGACGGCCAGCAGCGTCGGCACGAGGAACGGCCACGGCACCGGCCTGCCCTGCGAGGTCGCCCAGAGCAGCGTCGTCCCGGTCAGCAGGACGAGCAGGACGTCCGGAATGGCCGTGTTGCCGGGACCCGGACCCATGCCGAACGGCATCAGCATCGGCAGCGACGCGATCGACAGCACGAGGACGATCGCCGTCAGCCGCCAATGCCGCTTCGCCGGAGGGGACGTGTCCACCTCCGGCGCTGCGATGTTCGGCGCGGTCAGGAGCATCGGCATCACCGCTGGTAGGGGCGGGCGGAGGTGCCCCGGTAGGTCTCGTCGAGGACGGTTCCGAGGTAGTCGGGGGTGAACCAGTCGCCGACCCGGCCGCGCGCCCGTTCGGCCATCCGCGCGGCGGCGACCGGCTCGTCGAGCAGGGCCGCGGCGGCGACCGCGAGGCCGTGCGGGTCCTGCGGCGGCACGAGCATTCCGGTCTCACCCGCGAGCACCAGGTCCTGGTTGGACGGGACCGCCGTCGCGACCAGCGGGATCCCGGCGGCGATGGCCTCGACCAGCACGCACGGCAGGCCCTCCCAGCGGGACGCCATCGCCATCACGTCGAACGCGGGCAGCAGCTCGGGGACGTCGTCGCGGTGCCCGAGCCAGCGCATCCGGTCGGTCAGGCCGAGCTTGGTCGTGAGTTTCTCCAGCTCAGAGGCCATCGGCCCGCCGCCGACCCAGATCCCGAACACGTCCTCGGGCAGTTCGGCGAGCGCCCGGACGAAGATCTCCGGGCCCTTCTGGAACTGGAGCCGTCCGACCGATCCGACGACCTTCACGCCGAGCGGCAGGTCCAGGCGGCGTCGGGCTCGTGCGCGCGCGCCGGACGACGCCGCCGCCTCGAACGCCGACACGTCCACAGCGGGCCAGGACAGTCGCACGCGATCCGGGGTCGCCAGGCCGAGGCGGAGGGCCGTCGTCACGGTTTCGGACCCGATCGCCAGGAACGCGTCGGTGTGCTTGGCCGCGATGCGTTCCAGCCGCACGTACACCGATCGGCGCAGCCGCGACTGGAACTCGTTGAACGGGAAGCCGTGCCAGGTGTGGACGATCCGCGGCACTCCGGCGCGGGCGGCGGCGATCCGTCCGATCACGCCGCCCTTCGCGCTGTGCGTGTGGACGACGTCGTACCGCCCTTCGGCGAGGACGGTCGTGAGCGTGCGCAGCGCGGCCATGTCGTCGCGCGGAGAGATCTGCGGGACGAGCGGCCTCACCTGCGTGATCTCCATGCCGGCCTCGTACGCGCGCGGGGTCAGGTCACCGGCGGCGGCGTTCTTCACGGCCGCCTCACCGTGCAGCACGTCCAGGCCGGATCCGTCCGAGCCGGCTGCGGCGGCGCTGTCCATGCCGACGCCACCGGTGATGACGGCGCGTTCGTACCGGTCGGGATCGAGGGCGAGCGCGCCGTTCAGCGCCACGTTCCCCGCGCCGCCGTTGAACCGGGTGATCACGGTGGCGACGCGCAGTTTGCGGTCCGGGTCCAGGGCTTCCAAGGCGCACCCCTCTACAGGCCGGGGGGATCGGCCGGCGATCCCGCGTCTCGCGGCGGCCCGGCGGCGGACGGCTCGGGCCGCCGCGCCGGGTGGTACTCGGGGAGCAGCCGGCGCAGGATCCGCCGGACCCGCGCCGCGTCGTCGGCGTCGGCGGCCGCGCCCAGTTCGTCCAGCAGGGCGGACAGCCCGGCGGCCGGTGGCGGCGCGGGCCGGGTCGCCCAGATCTTCGGATGCGCGGTGCGGAGGCGAGCCTCGCAGTCCGCGAACGACTTCTCGGAGAGCTTCTCGCCGGGGCCGAGGCCGCAGAACCGGATCGTCACCTCGGGCAGCCGCAGCTGCTCGGCGTACCGGTGCACCAGCTCGACCACCGGCACCGGACGGCCCATGTCCAGCACGAACGTCTCGGCCTCCTCGGCGAGCGCGGCGGCCTCCAGCAGCAGCCCGGCGGCCTCCTCGGCGGTCATGAAGTGCCGCGCCACCTCGGGATGGGTGATCGTCACGGTCTCCCCGGCGGCGATCCGGTCGGCGAGCAGCCCGAGCAGCCGCCCGCGCGGGCCGAGCACGTTCCCGATCCGGACGGCTGCGAACCGGGTCGGCCCGCCCGCCGCCGCTTGGAGGAGGAACTCGCCGAGCCGCATCGTCGCGCCGAACACCGAGGTCGGGTCGGCGGCCTTGTCGGACGACACGAACACCAGATGCCGGGTGCCGTGCCGGACCGCGCCGTCCACGACGTTCCGCAGCCCAAGGACGTTGTCGGCGACGCCCCGGCACGGATCCCGCTCGACCCTCCCGAGGTCGTGCCGTCCGGCGGCGTGGAAAACCAGCTCAGGGCGGGCCTTGGCGAGCACGGCCGCGACCACCGGGCCGTCCCGGACGTCGGCGGGCGCGGCGACCACCCGCGCCTCGGGCAGCCGCGCGGTCATCTCGTGCCGCAGCCGCGCCAGCCCGGACGCGTCGATGTCGACCAGCGTCAGCTCCGCCGGGTCGAGCCGCTTCAGCCCGTGGCACAGCGCCGAGCCGACCGTCCCGCACGCGCCCGTCACCAGCACCCGGCGGCCACGGACGAGCCGCCGCGCGCGCGGACCGGTCACCGCCACCTCGTCCCGGCCGAGCAGCGTCGCCAGCGGCGTCGCCTCCCCGCGGGCCTTCGGCGGCGGCGCCGGGGGCACGGCCTTCGGCCGCGTCCTCGGCGAGCGTCCCGGGAACCACCTCACGGCTAGCCGGCCAGCGCGGTTCGGCGGCGCAGCGCGCCGGTGAGGAGGGAGACGACCCGTTCCTGCTGGGCCTCGGTCAGGCCGGGGAAGAGCGGGAGTGAGAGCAGCTCCTCGGCGACCCGGTCGGTCACCGGCACCGCGCCGCACTCGTCCGGGCCGAGCAGCTCGCGGTATTCGGTCATATGGCTGATCGGGATGAAGTGCACCGATGTCCCGATACCGGCCTCGGTCAGCTCGGCGATCAGCGCGTCCCGGTCCGGCACGCGGACCTGGTAGAGGTGCCACGCGTGCGTGATGCCGTCCAGCTTCCGCTGCGGCAGGACGATCCCGGGCAGCCCGCCGAGCGCCTCGTCGTAGCGGCGGACGATCCCGGTGCGCTCGTCCTGCCAGCCCGGCAGCGCCGCGAGCTGGGCCCGTCCGATCGTCGCCTGGATATCGGTCATGTTCGCCTTCAGGCCGACGTTCCGGACGTCGTAGCGCCAGCTGCCGCCCGGCAGGTACCGCTTCCAGGAGTCCTTGCTCATGCCGTGCAGCCGCGTCGACCGGACCCGGTCGGCGAGGTCGGGGTCGGTCGTCGCGACCGCGCCGCCCTCGCCGATCGGCATGTTCTTGGTCGCGTAGAAGCTGAAGCAGGCCGCGTGCGACTTCGCGCCGACCTTGACGCCGCCGCGGGCCGCGCCCGGGCCGTGCGCCGCGTCCTCGACGACCCGGTTCCGGTCGATCCCGGCCGCCCGCGCGAGCGCGGGGACGTCCACCGGGTAGCCCGCCTGGTTCTGCGTGACCATCGCGAGCGGGTTCGTCCGCGCCGCCGCCTTCGCCACGGTCTCCTCGGACGGGACGAGCGTGTCCTCGTCCACGTCCACCAGCACCGGCCGCAGCCCCGCGTGCAGGATCGCGTTCACCGCGCCGCAGAACGTCAGGCTCGGCGTCAGCACCGGCGAGCCCGGCGGCAGGTCGAGCGCCCGCAGGCACAGCTCCAGCGCGGCCGTGCACGAGGCCACCGCGACGACGGTGTCCGCGCCCAGGTAAGCGGCGAAGTCCCGCTCGAACTCGGCGACCTGCGGGCCGGTGGTCACCCAGCCGGAGGTCAGCGTCTCGGTCACCCGCTCGGCCACGCCGTCCGCGAAGGACGGCACGGCGAACGGCACCTTCTCGTGCTTCACGGCGTCGTCGTTCACGGCGTCGCTGTTCACAGCGTCCTGGCCCATACGGCTACCCCTTGATCTTCCGGCTGGTCGCGACGACCCCGAGCAGCGGCCAGCCGGACGCGGCGACCAGGTCGCGCACCGACGCAAGGCCCGCGACCGGCGTCACCGGTCCGGCCACCGCGACCACCCCGAACCGCGTGTCCGCGCCCGGATCGACGTCCTCGACCGCGTGCACCAGCGTGAGCGGGCGCAGCTCCACGGGCTGGGTGACGTCGGTCGGCGAGGCGACCTCGCCGGACTCGCGGGTCAGGACGGTCCGTCCACCCGCCCGGACGACCGACGTCGACGGCGGCTCGTCCGGCGGTGTGACCGGGCCCCGCGGAGCGCCGCCCTCTCCCTCGCCGTCCCGCTCGGACGTGCGGCTCTTCCCGTTCAACCGGCTCCTGTCCGCGTCCGCCGTGGGCGACGGCACGACGCGCGTCCCGTCCCCGTAGACGGCTGCGGCGATCTGCGAGACGAGCTCGGCGGGCAGCGGAACGCCCGCCGCCGACACGACCGTCACCTGCTCGACCCCGGCCTTCCGTGCGGCCAGCCGGACCCGCTGCCCGAGCGCGGCCGTCTCCGCCGGGGACCGGCCGAGCCACCCCAGCAACGGGACGTCCAGCCGTCGCGCGACCCGGCGCTGACCGGGCACGGTCGGCCTGACCATCTCGGTGACGACCGCCGCGAGGATGCCGAGGACCAGCCCGCCGAGCCCGGCGACGACGGTCATCATCACCTTCGGGTCGGTCTTCGGCGCGGCGATCGCGGGCTGCGCGATCGAGGCGTTCCCCGCGGTCACCAGCTGCGAGCGCAGGTCGCTCCGGCTGGTCCTGAGGTCGGTGAGCTGGGTCAGGATCCGGTCGGTGGCCGGGCCCGGCGCGGCGGTCGCCTGCTGCTTCTCCAGCGCGGTGATCTGCTGGCCGACCTGGTTGAGCTGGCTCTGGATCGCGCTCTGGTTGGAGGTGTTGATCCCGTCCACGGTCTCGGCCGAGATCGCCTGCGCCAGCTTCAGCGCGACGGGCCCGTCCTCGTCCTTGACGGTCAGCTCGACCACCGTGGACGTCCCGAGCCCCTTCACGGTGATCTGCTTGGCGACCTTGTCGGGGTCCCGCGCGAGGTGGTTCTCCTTGATGACCTTGGCGAGCAGGTCGTGACCGGTGGCGAACGCCTTGGCGGTGCTGACCGCCGCGCTCACCCCGTTGTCCCCGGCGGCCCCGGCGGCGGCTCCGCCCGGCACGACGATCCGGGCCTGCGCGGCGGCGGGCGGCGTCTGGCCGCTCATCACCACGAACACCGCGACCAGCGGCACCACCGTCGTGACCAGCAGAAGCGCCCAGTACGTGCGGATCACCCGGGCGGCGACCTCGTCGATCTCCACGGCAACGGCCCCCTCGGCTGGTGCTGACACCGCGAGCGTAGGAAGGCCGCATAAAGATCGAATCGCCCACAAAGACGACTCGGCTACGTCGTTTGCTGGGGGCGCTCAGTGGTCCTCGGACGGCCGCATCCCGGCGCGCATGGCGAGCGTGATCGCCTCCAGCGCCGAGTGCAGGTCCAGCTTCGCGAGCAGGTTCTGCGTGTGCGTGCGGACGGTGTTGGCCGACAGGCCGAGCCTGCCCGCGATCTCCGCGCGGTTCAGGCCGTCCACCATGCACTGCAGGACCTCGCGCTCGCGCGGGGTGAGGTCGGCGAGCAGCCGGTCCGCGCCGTCCGGCTCGGACTGGCCGGACTGCAGCCGGCGCAGCACGTCGCCGAGCAGTTCGGGCGGGATCCAGCCGCCGCGCCGCGCGGCCTGCCGGACCACGCCCGCGACCCGCTCGGCCCGCTCGGTCTTCGACAGGAACCCGACCGCCCCCCGCCGGACGCACCGGACGATCGTGTCCACGCCGTCCGACGCGGTCAGCACGACCACCCGCACGTCCGGGTGGCGCTCGCGCAGCCGGGCCAGCACGTCCAGGCCGTTCTCGGGGCCGAGGTCCAGGTCGAGCAGCACGACGTGCGGGCGCTCGGTGGCGGCCAGGGACAGCGCCTGCCGGCCCGCCGCCGCGACGGGCAGGACGACCAGGTCCGGCTCGCGGGCGAGCCGGGCCGACAGCGCCTCGGCGAACAGCGCGTGGTCGTCCACGATGAGGACCCGGGTGGGCTGCATTCCGCCACCATCCCCGCCGCCCGGCGAAAACGGATCCCACAAACGCTGTAGACGGCCGTCCGGCAGCGGTCACGTTCCCGTTCGCGCAGGCCAGGCCACTCGCGCGCGCGGGGTCATTCCGCGTGTGCCCACGGACTCGACCCCTGGGACACCCGTTCACGGGCGTCCGGTCCCGGTCAGTTGGTAAACGTTCCGTTGACCTTGTCCGGACCTATGCGGATTCTGTGAATACCGAGCCACGGGGAGCACACTTCGGTAAGGGGAAGACAAGTGAAGGTCCTGATCACAGGGGGCGCGGGCTTCATCGGAAGCACCATCGCGTCGGCCTTCGCCGAGCGCGGCGTCACGCCGGTCGTGCTCGACAGCCTGGTCACCGGGCGTCCGGAGTTCACCGAGGGGAAGATCTTCTACCAGGGCGACATCGGGGACGGCGCGCTGGTCGACCGCATCTTCGCCGAGCATCCGGACATCACCGCAGCGGTGCACTGCGCCGCGCTGATCGTCGTGCCGGACTCGATGAGCGATCCGGCCCGCTACTACCACGTCAACCTCACCCGCACGCTGGAGTTCGCCGAGCACCTGCGGCGCAACCACTGCGACCGGATGGTGTTCGCGTCCACCGCGGGCATGTACCGGCCGTCCGAGGACCTCTCGGTCACCGAGGCGTCCGACCTCGACCCGCAGAACCCCTACACGCGCTCGAAGGCGATGGCGGAGGCCGCGCTGCGCGACATGGCCGCGGCCTACGGGCTGCGCGTGGTGTCGCTGCGCTACCTCAACCCGATCGGCGCGGACCCGGGCATGCGCACCGGCCTGCAGTCCAGCAAGCCGACGCACGCCCTCGGCAAGATGATCGAGTCGTACGAGTCGGGCGTCGCGTTCCGGATCACCGGCGTGGACTGGCCGACCCGGGACGGCACGGCGATCCGCGACTACATCCACGTGTGGGACATCGCGCGGGCGTTCGTCGCGGCCGTCGACCGCTTCGACGCGATCGTCCCGCCCGCGCGCCCGGCCGGGGCGCCGCCCGCCTACCAGGTCGTCAACCTCGGCACCGGGGACGGCACGACCGTCCGGGAGCTGGTGGACGCCTTCCGCGAGGTCGTCGGCGACGACTTCGCCGTGGAGGAGGCCCCGGCCCGTCCCGGTGACGTCGTCGGCGCGTTCGTCGACCCGGCGAAGGCGTGGGAGGTCCTGCGCTGGAAGCCCGAGTTCACTATCGGCGACGCCATCAGGCACTCGCTCCAGTGGGCCGAGCGCCGCCGCACGCTCGACGTCGTCGCCTGACCCGCACCGAGCCCGCTCCCTCCGGAACGCGTCCCCGGACGCGTTCCGGAGGTCGTGCGAAACGGGCCGTGCACCTCGGCCGACCACCGGCGATCTGTGAGCGGCCGGTCGCGGCCGGTCGCGGCCAGGGGTCCTCTTCCGCCCTCTCCTCTGTCAGACTCCGCGAAGCGGAACCGCGATCCCGGCCGGACGCCGGGCCCCGGCGGTTCCTGAACGCCGGGTCTCGATTCGACCGCGTGCTCGCTGGTGCGGGTGGATCTGCGGGACAATGGGGGTGTCACAACGAGGAGGCGCGTTGAGCGGCAGTGTGCGTGGCGGCGTGAGCGGCGAGGTGCGGATCACCGTCACCAGGACGTTGACGAAGGACCAGCAGGCCCGCCGGGAGCGGCTGCTCGAGGCGGCCCGCGAGCTGGCGGACGAGGGCGGCTACCAGGCCGTCACCATGCACGACGTCGCCGACCGGGCCGGGGTCGCCCGCGCCACCGTCTACCGGTACTTCGCCACCAAGGACCACCTGCTCACCGAGGTCGCGGCCACCTGGGCGCACCGCGTGACCATCGACATCGACGCGCTCGCGGTCGGCGAGACGCCCACCGAGCGGCTCACCTCCCTGCTGGAGCGGATCGTGGAGGTCGCGGCCGGCGAGCTGACCCTCACCTCGGCCATCATCCAGGCCGTGACCTCGGACGACCCGTCCGTCGAGGACGCCCGAACCGTGCTGTTCCTGTTCGTCCGCGACCGGCTGTCCGCCGCGATCGGCGACCCGGTGCCCGACCGCGACGCGGTCGAGATCGTCCTCGGGCACACGCTGCTCGCCGCGCTGGTCGCGCTCACCTCGCTGCGTCGCCCGCTCGACGAGGTGACCTACATGGTCCGCACGTCCGGACGGCTCGTCCTCGCGGGAGCGCTCGCCTCCGAGAACCAGGAGTCCGAGGCGCCGACCGCGTCCTGAACGCCTGGTCTCGTCCCTCGCCGTCCGGACGGTGAAACGAGTGTGGCGACGCACCCTGGATTCGGGTGCGTCGCCACATCGGCTTCGCCGGGTGCTCAGGCCAGGCGGAGCAGGCGGTGCAGGAGGGACGGCTTGCCCAGCGGCGCGTCCAGCGTCAGCGGGACGCGCGCCGGACCCGCCGTCAGCGTGCCGATCTTCGCGCCCTGCGGGGCCGACTCCGGCGGGTTCCCGGCCAGCCCGAACGGGACGGTCAGGCCGGGCCAGCCGACCACGGTCAACGCCTTGCCCGCGCGGAGCCCGGCGCCGCCGCCGAGCCCGTCGTCCACCTTCGCGACCCGGCTCCCGGACGGCGCGACCGTCGCGCTGACCAGCGCGTTCCCGGCCGCCGAGACCAGCGGGCCCGCGGCGTTGATCGCGCCCATCGCGCTCGGCGAGCGCTGGTTCATCACCGCGCCGAGGATCAGCGTGTCCACCCCGCCGACCTGGCGGCGCGCGGCGAACACGAAGTTGCCGCCCGCCTTGTCGGTGTAGCCGGTCTTGCCGCCGACCACGCCGTGCTGGCCGAGCAGGGCGTTGCCCGCGCTGCGCGCCGGGCCGCCCTCGGCCGGGACGTACTGGCGCAGCGCGACCGACTCGGCGAACGCGGGCAGCTTCATCGCCGCGCGCAGCAGCTTGACCTGGTCGGCGGCCGTGCTGACGGTCGCCGAGTCGTAGCCGCTGGGGTCGGTGTAGGTCGTGTTCGTCATGCCGAGCGAGCGCGCCGCCTCGTTCATCTTCTGGACGAACGCCTGGTCCGAGCCGGTGTCCCAGCGGGCCAGCTCGTGCGCCACGTCGTTCGCCGAGATGACCAGCAGCGCCTCCAGCGCCTTGCGCTGGGTGAGCTGCTGGTTCGCGTAGATCCCGAGCATCGACTCGCCGCGCTTCCTGCGCTGCGGCACCTCGGCCACGCCCTGCGGCGACATGGTGAAGGTCGGCCCGGACTCGCCGCTGCGCAGCGGCTTGTCGTGCAGGATCACGTAGGCCGTCATGACCTTCGCGACGCTGGCGGTGGGCGTCGGCGACGCCGCGCCGGACGATCCCATCGTGCCCAGGCCGTCCACGTACACGGTCGCCTGCCCCGCCGTCGGCCAGGGCAAAGTGGGCTTCTGACCCGCGAAGGTGTGGCTTCCGGAGGTCATCGCGAGCGTGAGCGACGGCTCCGGCACCGGCCGGAGCAGCTGCCCGGCCACCACACCGACGACCAGGACGAGCACGGCAACCAGCGTGATCACCAGGCCGCGCCGGCCCTTCTTGGGCTCCTCCTCCTCGTATACGGGCGCGTCCCTGCGGGGCGCCGGCCGCTGATCCGCGTAGTGGTCCGCATAGGGCTGATGCTGCTGCGCCTGGTGCTGGTACTGCGCGTGTTGTTCCTGGTGAGGATGCTGCTGGTGGTGCTGCTGCGGAGGTTGGGGCTGTGACTGTTGCTGCGGCTGGACGCCCACCGCGTACTGGGACGGGTTGATCGGCGAGTCCAGGCGCGTGACGTCGGTGCCCCAGCCCTGTTCCTGGGCCTGTGCCTGCGCGCGCGCCTGGGCCTCGGCCTGCGCCTGCGCGCTGAACCGGGGCGAGACCGGCCGGTCGAAGCTCGTCCGGGGCCCCGCCGGAGCCGGGGGAGCCGTCGGAGCTGGGGGAGCCGGGGGAGAGGCATGCGCGGCGGGCCCGACTGGGTGCTGACCACTCGTCCGGGGGGTTACGGGGTGCTGACCACTGGTCTGCGGCGTCGCCGGGTGCTGACCACTGGTCTGGGGCGTCGCCGGGTACTGGCCGCTGGTACGAGGGGTCGTCGGGTGCTGGCCGCTTCCGGGAGGCGTGACCTGGTACTGCCCGCTGCTCCCAGGGGCGGCCTCGTGGGGACCGCTCGTCCGGGGAGCGGCCTCGTGGCGGCCGCCGCGACGAGGGCCTTCCTCATGGGGGCCGCTGGTGCGAGGCGTGGTCGGGTGCGTTCCGCTCGTGCGGGGCCCGCCGGACGGCTCGCCACCCGAGTCCGGCCCGTACGGGTGGGAACCGCTGGTGTGCGGGGTGGTCGGATGCGGCCCACTGGAGCGCGGCGCGTCCTCCTCGTGCGCGGGCGCGTCCGGCTTCGGGGCCTGGACGGTGGGCAGCCTGTCCTCGACCGTCGGAGAAGCCGACCGGAAAGGCGTCGCCTCCGGCCGTCCCGGCCGCTCCTGCCGCTGGGGCTGCTCCTGCCGCGCCGGCCGCTCGTGCTGCTCCTGCCGCTCGTGCTGCGGAGGGCGCTCGGGCCGCTCAGGGCGCTTCTCAGGCTCCGGTTGCTCCGGCGGGTCCTGCCGCTGGTGCCGCGCCGGCCGCTCAGGCCGCTCAGGCTCGGGCCGCTCCGGCTGCTCCTGCCGCTCGTGGCGCGCGGGGCGGTCCGGCTGCTCCTCAGGCTCCGGGCGCTCCTGAGGACCTGGCCGCTCGGAGGGCTCAGGCGGCTCTGGAGGCTGCGGAAGCGTCACCGTCCACTGACCGGACGACTTGGACGCCGGCATCGGATGGCTGCCCGAATCCCGTGAGGATTCGGCCTTCTCGGGTTCGGCGTGCTCGGCCCGGTCAGGGCCTTCGGCCGCCGGAGCGTCAGCCCCGGCGTCGGTGTCGGTGTCGCTGTTCTGGCTGTCCTGGCCGTCCTGGGTTTCCCGGACCTCCGGGGTCTCCTCGGTGTCCTCGTCCGCGGAGGACTCGATCTCCTCCGACCGGGCCGGTTCGATCTCGTCCGGTCGGTTATGGGCGTCGTCTTTCACGCCGCGTCCTCCTGCTCGGCCCCCTGAAGCGGTAGAGCGCGGACACAGGCCGGGACTCCCCGTGTCCCGGGTCCTCTCGCGCTCACTCTGGGAAGATGCGCAGGTTATCCGGAAAGTTCACTTCGTTACCATTTGGTGATCTTGAAATCGTGAACCCGGAGGGGCCCGGACGGCAAGACACCGTCGAAACGAGGCCCGCTACCCCCGGGAAGGCCGTGGTGTCCACGATGACCGCCCCGCCCGCCGTGACGGCGGACGACGCGGAGCTGATCCGCCGGTCGCACGACGATCCGGAGGCGTTCGCCGCGCTGTTCGACCGCTACGCGGGGATGCTCTACCGCTACGTGTCCCGGAGGCTCGGCCCCGAGACCGCCGAGGACCTGGTGGGGGACACCTTCCTCGCCGCGTTCGGCGGCCGGCGCCGCTACGACCTGTCCCAGCCGGACGCCCGGCCCTGGCTGTTCGGGATCGTCACCAAGATCATGGCGCGGCACCACCGGCGTGAGGCCGCACACTACCGGGCGCTGCGCCGCAGCCCCGTGGACGGCCCGGACGACGGCCCCGCCGACCGGGTCGCGGCGGGCGTGGCGGCCTGGGCGTCCCGCGCCGAGCTCGCCGGCGCGCTCGCCGCGCTGCCCGGCCGGGACCGCGACGTCCTCCTGCTGGTGGCGTGGGGCGACCTGACCTACGAGGAGGTCGCGTGCGCCCTGTCCATTCCCGTCGGCACCGTCCGGTCGCGGCTGAACCGGGCCCGCCGCAAGGTGCGCGCCGCGTTCGGCGGCGTGGACCCGACCGCCGCCGACCCGGCCGCTGAGGAGGGCTGAGCCGTGGACGACCTGTCGCCCCTGCGCGATCTCGGCCGCGCGCTCGAGCATGATCCGCCGCCGTCGCTGGCCCGCCAGCGCTCCCGGCTGACCGACGCCGCGCGCGACCCGCGCGCCCGCCGGGGCCTGCGCCGCCGGCGTCCGCGCGGCTGGACGGCCCTGGCCCTCGCCGCCTGCGCCGTGGCCGCGCTGCTGCTCGTCCCGGCCGTCCTGCTGCGTCCCGACGGCCATCACCGCAAGCCGGTGAACGGCCTCACGCATGCCGCCAACCGGCCGATGAACGTCCTCATCCTCGGCTCGGACGTGCGCGGGCCGGCGGACGGGGCCCACCCCGCCCCCGCCCGCTCGGACACGATCGTGCTGGTCAGGCTGCCCGCCGACCGCAAGAACGTGACCGTGGTCAGCCTGCCGCGCGACCTGATGGTCCAGCGGCCCTCGTGCCTCCTCTCGGACGGCACGAGGACCACGCCCGGCCGGGGGCAGATCAACGGGGCGTACTCGGAGGGCGGCCTCGCCTGCGCGATCAAGACGGTGGAGAGTGTCGCCTCCGTCCGGATCGACCAGGCCGTGGTCCTGGAGTTCGGCGGCTTCGCCCGCATCGTGGACGCCCTCGGCGGGGTGCCCGTCACCCTCCCGGTGGACGTGAACGACCCGGCGTCGGGCCTCCACCTCGGCGCGGGCAAGCACATGCTGAACGGCAAGGACGCCCTCGCGTACGCGCGTCTGCGGCACGGCATCGGCGACGGCTCGGACCTCTCACGCATCAAGCGCCAGCAGAAGTTCATGGCGGCCGTGTACGAAAGGGCTCACCACCTGATGCTGAGCAACCCGATCCGTTTCGCCGAGTTCCTTAGGCTGAGCACCGCTTCGGTGAGGGCGATCCCGAGCCTGGACCTGGCGAACATGAAGGCGCTGGCCGAGAGCCTCACGCGCACCGGTTCGTCGCGGCCGCACTTCGTGACCCTGCCGAACCGTCCCGACGCCTCGGATCCCAACCGGCTCGAAGTGGACAAGCCCAAGGCGGACCAGGTGCTCGCCCCCTTCAGAGAGCCGTGACCCCTCAAACGGCCGTGAACCGCGTCGGACGCCTCGGACGCCTCGGACGCGTCAGATGAGGGCGAGCAGCCGCTCCAGCTCGTCCTCGGTGTTGTAGTAGTGCACGGAGGCCCGGACGACCGCTTCGGGGGCGTCCGGGTCGTACCCGTGCGCACGGGGCTCGCTGATGTTCACGTTGATGTCTCGTGCGCGCGCGGCCTGGACGATCTCGGCGGGTGTCCGGCCGTCCACCGTGAAGGTGACAGCGCCGGACCGTAGGACGCCTCGGTCGTGGATGGTCACGCCAGGCTTCGCGGCCAGTTCCGCGCGCAGGAGCGTGGCGAGGACGTCGATGCGGGCGGTGATGGCATTGATGCCGAGAGCGCTCGCATAGTCGGCGGCCACGCCCAACCCGATCTGTCCGGCCACGAACCGCTCCCACGTCTCGAACCGCTTGGCGTCCGGACGGAGCTCGTACCGGTCGGGCGCGTGCCATTCGGCGGCCATGTTGTCCAGGAACGGCGGCTCGATCTGGGGGAGGACGTCCCTGCGCGCGTAGAGGAAACCGGTGCCGCGCGGCCCGCGCAGGTACTTTCGGCCGGTCGCGGACAGCAGGTCGCAGCCGATCTCGTCGACGTCGACCGGGAGCTGCCCGACCGACTGGCAGGCGTCCAGGAGGAACAGCGCGCCCGCCGCCCGGCACAGCCGCCCGACGTCGGCGGCCGGGTTGATCAGCCCGTTCGAGGTCGGGATGTGGTTCATCGAGACGAGCCGCACGCCGCCCTTGCGGAGCTCGGCGTCCAGCGCGTCGAGGTCGATCGTGCCGTCCGGGCCGTCCGGGACGACGTCCACCTGGACGCCGCGCTGCCGGTAGGCGATCGCGTTGCTGGAGTACTCGCTCTCCGTCGTCAGCACGCGCTCGCCCGGCGCGAACGCGATGCCGTAGAACGCCATGTCCCAGGCGCGGGTCGCGTTCTCCACGAAGGCGATCTCGTCGCTGCGCGCGCCGATCAGCCCGGCGATCGCGTCGTAGAAACGGTCGATGGCCTGGGCGTTCTCCGTGGCGGCCTCATAGCCGCCGGTCATCGCCTCGAGCTCCAGGTGCCCCGCGACGGCGTCCATGACCGGGCGCGGCGGCAGCGCGGCCCCCGCGTTGTTGAGGTGCGCCACGCGCGCGCAACCAGGCGTTTCATTCCGGACCTTCGCGACATCGATCGTCATGATCGAGACCGTACCCCGCGGATTGTCGGACCCTTCCGGCACAGTGGTGTGGCGAGCGGAGTTGACCTCAATATTGGTTGAGGTCCCAGGATGGGTCTCCGACGCATCTGGACCACTCGACCCGGGCAGGACGCACATGGACATGGAAGTGACCGCGTGGCACTCGCTGCACCACGCGATGAACGCCAAGGACGAACGCCGTCCCTTCTCGAAGGCGACGCTGCGCCGCATCGCGGCGTTCGCCCGCCCGCACTCCCGCAGGATCAGCGGATTCCTGCTGGTCAGCGTGGTGCTCGCGGTGATCGCCGTGGTGACCCCGGTGCTCGCCGGACGGGTCGTCAACGCGATCGTCGGGCACCGCTCGTCCGGCGTGGTGATCGGCCTCGCGGTGACCATCGCCGTGCTCGCGCTCGCCGAGGGCGGCCTCGGCCTGCTCAACCGGTGGTTCTCCGCGCGGATCGGCGAGGGCCTCATCCTCGACCTGCGCACCACCGTGTTCGACCACGTCCAGCGCATGCCGGTCGCGTTCTTCACCCGCACCCGCACCGGCGCGCTGGTCTCCCGGCTCAACAACGACGTGATCGGCGCGCAGCGCGCGTTCTCCGACACCCTGTCCGGCGTGGTCAGCAACATGGTCACCCTGCTGCTCACGTTCGCCGTCATGGTCGGCATCTCCTGGCAGGTCACGCTGCTCGCGCTCGTCCTGCTGCCGGTGTTCGTGCTGCCCGCGCGCCGGATGGGCCGCCGCCTGGCCGGGCTGCGCCGTGAGGCCGCCGCCAACGACGCCGCCATGTCCACGCAGATGACCGAGCGCTTCTCCGCCCCCGGCGCGACCCTGGTCAAGCTGTTCGGACGGCCCGCCCGCGAGTCCTCCGAGTTCGCCGTCCGGGCCCGCCGGGTGCACGACATCGGCGTCCGCACGGCCATGCTCCAGCACGTCTTCATCACGTCCCTGACCGTCGTGTCCGCGCTCGCGCTGGCGCTGGTCTACGGCCTCGGCGGCTTCCTGTCGCTGCGCGACCAGCTCGACGCGGGCGCGGTCGTCGCGCTCGCCCTGCTGCTCACGCGCCTGTACGCGCCGCTCACCGCCCTCGCCGGCGCCCGCCTGGAGATCATGAGCGCCCTGGTCAGCTTCGAGCGCGTCTTCGAGGTCCTCGACCTCGAGCCCCTCGTCAAGGAGAAGGACGACGCGAAGTCCGCGCCTGACGGCCCGGTCTCGGTGGAGTTCGACCACGTGCGGTTCGGCTACCCGTCCGCCGAGAAGGTCTCGCTCGCCTCGCTCGAGGAGGTCGCGACCCTCGACACGCGCGGCGGCGAGGAAGTGCTGCACGACGTGTCGTTCCGCGCCGAGCCCGGCCAGATGATCGCGCTCGTCGGCTCGTCCGGCGCGGGCAAGTCCACGATCGCGCAGCTCCTGCCGCGCCTCTACGACGTGGACGAGGGCGCCGTCCGGCTCGGCGGCGTCGACGTCCGCGACCTGTCCTTCGAGGCCGTCCGCGACACCCTCGGCATGGTCACCCAGGACGGCCACCTGTTCCACGACTCGATCCGCGAGAACCTGCTGCTCGCCCGTCCCGAGGCCGACGAGGACGAGATCTGGGACGCCCTGCGCCGCGCCCGCCTCGACGACCTGATCCGCTCCCTGCCCGACGGCCTCGACACCATCGTCGGCGAGCGCGGATACCGGCTGTCCGGCGGCGAGCGCCAGCGCCTCACCATCGCCCGCCTGCTCCTCGCGCGCCCGCGCGTGGTGATCCTCGACGAGGCGACCGCGCACCTCGACTCCACGTCCGAGGCCGCCGTCCAGGAGGCCCTGACCGAGGCGCTCGACGGCCGCACGTCGATCATCATCGCCCACCGGCTGTCCACCATCCGCGCCGCCGACCAGATCCTGGTCATCGAGTCCGGCCGCGTCGTCGAGCGCGGCACCCACGACACCCTGCTCGCCGAAGGAGGCCGCTACGCAGAACTCCACCGCACCCAGTTCGCCGACCAGTCCCCGTCCGCCGACCGGGCCCCGCTTGCCGACGAGTCACCGTCCACCGAGAAGGCCCTGGCCTGACCCCGGCCGCACCCCCCGAACGAGCGGCGACCCGCGAGCCGTGCCGCTCCCCCCGGATCTGGTCCGTTCCACTTCCCTGGGAACGGGCCAGATCCGGCATTTCAGCCAGCCAAGGCCGGACGATGGCCGCCGTCCTGCGAAAGCGACGACCACCGCCCGGAGATCAGGAACTGACGAGGCGTTGCGCCATCACCGCGGCGCCGTGCATGCCGGCCAGAGGCCCCAGCTCCGCCGGGACCAGGGGTGGGGGAGCGCGGAAGGTCAGCCGCGGGACGAGGCGCTCGGCGAGCGGGGGCAGCAGCGCGTCGCCCGCCTCGGCCAAGCCGCCGCCCAGCACGATCCTGGACGGGTCGAGCATCAGCGTCGCGGCGGCCAGCGCGTCCGCGAGGGTGTCGAGCGCCAGGGACCAGACCTCGGCGCAGCGCTCGTCCCCGGCGGCGGCGCGCTCGACGACCTCCTCCGCCGGAATCCCGCCCGCGCGCCGCGCGATCGCCGAGGCCGACGCGTAGGTCTCCAGGCAGCCCCGGTTCCCGCACGCGCACGGCTCGCCGCCCGGCCGCACGACGACGTGCCCGATCTCGCCGCTCCACCCCGACGAGCCGGGGTAGGGCGTGCCGTCCAGCACCATCGCGGCCGCGATGCCGGTGCCGATCGGCAGGAACAGGAAGTCGCCGCCGGAGCGGCCCGCCCCGCGCACCGCCTCGCCGAGGCCGCCCGTCCGCACGTCGTGGCCGAGCGCCACGGGCAGTCCGAGGCGCTCGGCGACGAGCTTGCGCAGCGGCACGTCCCGCCAGCCGATGTTGGACGAGTTGACCGCCGTTCCGGTCGCCTCGTCCACCAGGCCGGGCACGGCGATGCCCGCGGCGGTGACGCCGGGCGCGCTCCTGGCCAGCTCGGCCGCGAACTCGACGATCGCCCGGACGACCGTGTCGGGCCCGTGCTCACGGCCGGTGGGACGGCCCTCCGTGCGGAGGACCCTCCCGTCCGGTTCGATCAGCGCGCCCTTCAGCGACGTCCCGCCGACGTCCAGGGCGACGACGGTCATTTGACGGAGCCCGCGGTGAGTCCGCCGACCAGGTAGCGCTCGATTGCGACAAATAGGATCACAACGGGCACGATAGCGATGATCGAGGTGGCGAAGAGAAACTGCCAGTGCGCCTGGTACTGCGTCACGAACGACGGCGCGACCACGGTCAGCGGCTTGCGGTCGGGCGAGACCGTCACGGTCAGCGCGACGATGAACTCGTTCCACGCCGCGATGAACGTGTAGACGACGGCCGTGACCACGCCGGGCATCGAGATCGGCAGGGTCACCCGGGTCAGCGCGCCCATCCGGCCCGCCCCGTCCAGGAAAGCCGCCTCCTCCAGCTCGCGCGGGATCGACGAGAAGTACCCGTGCAGGATCCACACGCAGAACGGCAGGTTGAACGCGGCGTTCACCAGGATCAGCGCGAGCAGCGTGTCGGTGATGTTGAGCGCCACCATCTCCCGGTAGATGCCGATGACCAGCGCCGTCGGCGCGAACATCTGCGTCACCAGGACCAGCAGCAGGAACGCCCCGCGCCCCCGGAACCGGTTGCGCGCCGTGTAGTACGCGGCGGGCAGCGCGCACAGCAGCGTCACCAGCGTGGACGCGACCGCGACCTCGAGCGACACCACCAGCGCCTGCCCGACGCCGGTGCCCTTCCACACGTCCGCGTAGTTCGACCACTGCCAGTGGGACGGCACGTACGTGCCCGGCGAGTGCGTCAGGTCGGACGGCGACTTCAGCGACGTCAGGAACATCTGCAGGTAGGGCAGCACGAACAGCAGCCCCACCAGCCATCCGACACCGGTCAGCAGGACCGTCCGCAGCCGCACCGGCCGCCGCCCAGCGCGCCCCCGGACCGGGGGCGCGACCGTCGACTCGCTCATTTGGTCTCCTCCCGCCAGCGCGAGAAGCGCAGGTACAGCAGCACCATGACCAGCACGAGCGCGAAGTTGACCACCGACATCGCCGCGGACTCGCCCACGTGCTGGTCGGAGAAGGCCAGCTTGTACATGAACGTGGTCGTGGTGTCGGTGTCGTTGCCCGGTCCGCCCCCGGTCATCTCGTAGATGATCGGGAACGAGTTGAACACGTTGATGACGTTGATGATCCCGGCGATGAGGACGGCCGGGCGCAGCAGCGGCAGCGTGATCTGGAAGTACGACCGCCACGGGCCCGCGCCGTCCACCCGGGCCGCCTCGTACACGTCGGCCGGGATGGTCTGCAGCCCGGCGAGGATCACGAACGAGGTGAACGGCAGCGACACGAACACCGCCACCCACATCATCCAGAGCATCGCCTGGTGCGGATCGCCGAGCCAGTTGTGCGGGTGGCCGATGACGTGCAGGTCGAGCAGCACGCGGTTGACCAGGCCGGAGAAGTTGTCCAGCATCCACTTCCAGATCAGCGCGGTCATCAGGACCGACGCCGCCCACGGCACGATGACCGCCCAGCGCACCACGCGGCGGCCGGGGAAGCGGGCGTTGAGCAGCTGGCCGAGCGCCAGCGACAGCAGCAGCGTGACGACGACGACCCCCGTGACCCACAGCACCGTGCGGAGCAGGACCGGGATGAGGGCGTCCTCGTCGAACAGGTCGGAGTAGTTCTGGACCCCGTGCCAGCCCTGGGTGAGGCCGGACGAGGTGATCTTCTGCAGCGAGGTGCGGGCCATCTCCACGACCGGCCACAGCACCACGAAGGCGATGAGCAGGATCGACGGGCCGAGCCACAGCAGGGGCGCGAGCTTGCGCAGCGCCCGCAGCGCGGCCGGGGACGCGGCACCGGAGCCGGGGACTCCGGACGCCGCGTCCACCGGGCTCACGTCGTCCGGTTGCTGGACGTCGTGCACGGCTCGATCAGCCGGCCTTCTCGGCGGTCTTCTGGATGTCGCCGAGGACGGTCTTCGGGTCCTTGTTCGCGACGGCCGTGCCGAGCTGCTGCTTCACCGCGCCCGCGACCGCGCTCCACGCGGGGTTGCTCGTCGGGGCGAACTTGCTGGTGGGCAGCGAGTCCACGAACTGCTTGAAGTACGGGTCGGCGCTCAGCGCGTCACCGGCGGACTTGGTCACCGGCAGGAAGTTCTCCAGCTTGAGGAACTTGCTGGTGTTGTCCTTGGTGTAGAAGAAGTCGAGGAACTTGGTCACGGCCTCCTTGTTCTTGCCGTCGTTCTTCTTGAACGCGGCCAGGATGTCCATGACGCCGAGCGTGTTGTGCTCGTTCCCGTCCTTGCTGGGCAGCGGCGCGATGCCGTAGTTCAGGTTCTTGTTGACCGGGTCGATGAACCCCGCGCGGGTGAACGGGCCGCCGATCGACATGCCGACCCGGCCCTGCGCGAACTGGTTGAACACCGTCTTGCGGTCGGTGCTCTCCGGGTTCGGCTGGGTCAGCCCGGACTTGTTGAGGTCCTTGAGGAAGTTCAAGGTGTCCACGTTGGCCTGCTGGTTGATCGCCCACTTGCCGGAAGAGTCGACCCAGCCGCCGTTGTTGTTCATCGCCCAGGAGTAGAACTCGGCCTGGGCCTCCTCGGGCCCGAGCGGCAGGCCGTAGCCGATCGCCCCGCCCGCCTTGACCTTCTGCGCGTCGGTCTTCACGTCCGCCCAGGTCTTGGGCGCGTCGTTGATGCCGGCCTTCTTGAACAGGTCCTTGTTGTAGAACATCAGCCGGGCGCTGGAGATGAACGGCAGCGCGTACTGCGTCCCGTTGTACTTGGCCTGCTCCACGAAGGTCGGGGAGAAGTCGTTCAGCGTGTTCGGTGACACCACGTCGGACGCCTGGTAGATCAGGCCGTCCCGCGCGAAGTCGGAGAACGCGTTGTAGTTGAGGACGTCGGGGACCTGCTTGGTCTGGACGTAGGTCTTGACCTTGGCGTCCATCTGCGTCCAGTCCACCATCTCCAGGTCGACCTTGTACCCCGAGTTCTTCGCCTCGAAGTCCTTGATCAGGCCGTCCCAGAAACCCTTGGTGTTGTCGTCGTAGATGGCGGCGACGAACTTGATCGTTTTGTTGGATCCGCCACTGTCGCTCGACGAGCTGCCCTTGCTGCAACCGCTCGCGCCCACGGCGACCGTGAGACCCGCGGCGATGGCGACCGTGAGTTGCCGTTTCATCTGGTCCCCGCCTTCTCCGCGCACATTGAAAGAATGTGCGCGGTACGAATGCCCTATGAGCAGAAACGCGCGTGGCCCGACGATAAGAGGTGGTCCGTACCAGTTCAAGAGGCCGATAACCCACGAGTCTCAACCGTTATCGGCAGTCTTGCCCTGGTCTGTACTGGTACGTGTCATACGCAGGGCTGGTCCGGTTTTCCGTCGCCGTCCGCCCGAGTTTGCGGCCCGGCACCTAACCGGGATTGCGTCCGCGCCGCTGCCTCGAGCACCTCAGATGAGCGCGGTGGCGTCCAGGATCCGGGAGAACACGAACGGTCGCAGCGCGTCGTCCCGGCGCCACGTCTCGGGGGGAACGGCGTCCTCCATCCCCACGTGTGCGCGCACTCCCATCCCGCATCCCGTCACGAGCGCCTCGGCCTCGTCCGGCGTCAGGAACGTCCGGGCCGGCTCGCCGCTCTCCGCGACCACCCGATCGGCGATCGCCCCGTACTCACGCCCGATCCCGTCCCGCAGGCCGGGAGGGACCATGTAGTCCATGACGAGCTCGGCCCCGAGACCGGCGACCTCGCGGACGGTAGCCACGACAGACTCCCGGGACAGATAAACACTCACCCCGAGCCATCCCACGAGCGTCCGCCGCCCCGCCTCGAACCCCGCCGCCGCGAGCCCCTCGGCCAACCCGCCGCCCTCCAGGTCGACCGGGACGAATTCCAGCCCCTCCGGCACGGCGAGCCCCGCCGCCGAAATCAGCTCCCGCTTCCACGCCTGCGTATCCGGATGGTCGACCTCGAATATCCGGACCCCCGAATTCCGGAAGGCGAACGAATCCAGCCCCGCCCCGAGCACCACATACTGCTCGACCCCGGCCGCCGCGATCCGATCTTCGACGAACCGCCCCCGCGTCACCCCGAGCGCCCGCGTCCCCCACAACACGATGTGCCCGCCATGCTCCCGGTGATATCCGACCAGCCCGTCCGCCGCGTCCCCGAGCAACACCGCCGCGACGTCGTCCCGCAGAATCACCGGCTCCCCGTCGACCACCAGATGAGCCGCCCGAGCCCCCGCCACCATCATCGCCGTCCGACTGGCCGTCCCGTCCCGCATCACTCCGCCTCCCGAAAGGATTCCCAGCGGCGATGCTAAAACGTGAACCGATCCTATTGAAGTCATCATAGCGGTTGAAAATAAATTCCGGATAACCATTCCACGGCAATTCGGGGTCGTGTCGAGGATCGCGTTCCGTGACGCGGGTCCGGGCGACGGAATCGGAAGTCGCCGCGTCGCCGGACGCGGTGCCGCTGCCCGCATGTGGCCGGTGGGACGGGTTTGTCGATCTTGAAGAATGCTTACATATCAGGACAAAGGTGCTGGCCGTCCGGCGTCGCACCCTGCCCGGACCGACCCTGGGGGCTGATCGGCGTGGCGGCTCGCATCGGTGGAGGCGAGTGGCCCGGCGTTCTGGACCTGGCGCCGCTGCGCGCGTCCGGCTGGCGGCCGACCCCCTTCCGGCAGTTCATCCTGAAGATCCACAGCCGCTGCAACCTGGCGTGCGACTACTGCTACGTCTACGAGATGGCCGACCAGAGCTGGCGTGAGCAGCCCCGGCGCATGAGCGGCGCCGTGGTGGACGCCACCGCGCGGCGGATCGGCGAACACGTCCGCGCGCACGGCCTGACCGACATCGAGGTGATCCTGCACGGCGGTGAACCACTGCTGGCCGGCCCCGACCTGATCCGGCGCGCGGTCCTGGCCGTCCGGCAGGAGGTCGGGGCTCGTGCGCGCGTGCGGATGGGCGTCCAGACGAACGGCGTCCTGCTGGACGAACCGTTCCTCGACCTCTTCAACGAACTGGACGTCCGGGTCAGCGTCAGCCTGGACGGCGACGAACGCGGCCACGACCGGCACCGGCTGCACGCGAACGGCCAAGGCAGCTACGAGCAGACCGCCGCAGGCCTCGGGATGCTCACGGCGGAGCCGTACCGGCACCTGTTCTCCGGCCTGCTCGCCACCATCGACCTCGCGAACCCGCCCGTCGAGACCTACGAGGCGCTGCTCCGGTTCCGTCCGCCCGCCATCGACTTCCTGCTTCCACACGGCAACTGGGACACCCCGCCGCCCGGACGTGACCCCGACGCCCACGACACCCCCTATGGCGACTGGCTCATCGCCGTCTTCGACCGCTGGACCGCCGCCCCGCGCCGGGAGACGCACGTCCGGCTGTTCCGTGAGCTCATCGCGCTGAGCCTGGGCCGCCCGTCCACGAGCGAGATGGTCGGGCTGTCCCCGGCCGCGATGGTCGTGGTCGAGACGGACGGCACCATCGAGCAGGTCGACACGCTCAAGTCCGCCTACGAGGGCGCCGCCACGACCGGCCTGCACATCGGCCGGGACGGCTTCGACGCCGCACTCGCGCTGCCCTCGACCGCGGCCCGCCAGATCGGCGCGGAGGCCCTGTCCGCGACCTGCAAGGCCTGCCCGGTCGGCCAGATCTGCGGCGGCGGCCAGTACGTCCACAGGTACCGGGCGGGCAGCGGCTTCCGGAACCCGTCCGTCTACTGCCGCGACCTGTTCCGGCTGGTCAGCCACGTCCGTGACGCCGTCGACCGCGATCTGGCACGTGCGAGGGACGAGGCGGCCCGGGCAGGACGCGCGTCGCCGAGGAGCGAACCGATGCGGCCGGAACTGAAGCGCCTGTCCCTCCCGGAGAAGGTCTTCGTCGGCCTCGCCCAGGGCGGCGGCGGCGCCTACGCCGTGGACGAGCTGTGGCGCGTCCAGCGCTCCAAGCGCCTCCTGCTCCTGCGCTGGGTACGCGAGGCCGCCAGGTCACGCGACCCCGCGCGCGAGGCCCGAGCCCGCCAGGCGTACGCCCTGCTCGCCGACATCCAGGGACGCGCGCCGGACGACGTCCGCGCCGTCCTCGACCACCCGTCCGTCGGTGTCTGGGCACACGCGGTCGCGGCCGGCGACGCCGACACGGATCCGATCACCGCCTTGGCCGCCGCCGCGGCGATCCACGCCCGCGACCCGCGTCCGATCGAGGTCGTCGGCGGCCCGGACGGCCTGTTCCTGCCGTCCCTGGGCGTGGCCGCGCCGTTCACCGGGATCGGCGTCGTCCGCGCCGCCCCCGACTCCCCGGTCACGATCTCGTCCGACGCGGGCTCGACCGTCCTCCCCGACGACGACCCGCACCGCGACGCCCCCGGCTGGCACGGTCTCCGGACTCTCGAAGCTGAGTACCACGGCATGGCCCTGCGCCTCCTCCTTGACGACTGCGACCCGCTCCGCTCCATCGGCGGCGACCCGATGCCACGCCTCACCCCGGAGGAGACCGAGCAGTGGCGCGACGTTGTGCGAGGAGCCTGGCGCCTGCTCGTCCGCCACCACTGGACGATCGCCGAGGAGGCCGCCCGCACCCTGCGCGTCCTCACCCCCATCGCCCCGTCGGTACAGGGCATGAGCAGCTCCACCGCCCATGAGGCGTTCGGCGTCGTTTTCACGTCCCTTCCACAAGACGAACGGGATCTGGCCGTCACATTCGCGCACGAGATCCAGCACGCGAAACTGGGGGCGTTGAACGACGCGATCCCTCTCACTCACCCGGACGACGGAACTCGCCACTACGCGCCTTGGCGGGACGATCCGCGCCCAACCGCAGGACTGCTCACCGGCGCGTACGCGCACCTTGGCGTGGCCGGGTTCTGGCGTAGGCAGCGACACCACGAGCGCGGTGCCACAGCACTGCGGGCTCACGCCGAGTTCGCGCGTTGGCGTGACGCCTCCGCGTTGGTCACCGATGTTCTCAAGCGCAGCGGCAGGCTGACCACTGAGGGCGAGCGGTTCGTCGCCGAGATGGACCGCACCCTGCGCGCGTGGCGGCGCGAACCCGTCCCGCCCGCCGCGCTCGACCTCGCACGCGCCGCCGCGGCCGGGCATCGCGAGCGCTGGCGGGGCCGGCACGGTGCCCCCCGCACGCCGTACTGACCCGGCGAACAGTGAGGACGGGCACCGTGGCGCGGACCGGTGCGGGTCCGGACCGGCGGTGGCCTAGATCGGTGGCGGGTCGAAGTCGCAGTCCAGATGCCGACGCTCGGCAGCGACGACCGCGTCCGGGTGGTTGAGGCCGAGCACGCGCGCGTACCGATGGATGGTGTCCTCGTACAGCTCCTCGCCCTCCTGCTGGAAGGCGTCGTTCCGCTGCTCCCGGCCCTCACGCTCGAGGTCCGTCGAGAGGTTCGCGGCGCACGCCAGTGTCATGGGGTGCTCCATGCCGAGCAGCGACCGCAGCCGCCTCAGCGTGCCCCGGCCAAGCGCGATCGCGCTGTCGAGGTCGCCCAGGTCCGCGAGGTCACTCGCGAGGTTGGTGGCGATGGTCAGCGCATAGTGATGGTCGCGGCCAAGTCTGGCTTCCAGCCCGCCGAGGGCCGTTTCGTTCACCGATCGAGCCGTCGTCGTCTCGCCGCGCACCCGATGGAGCAGTGCCAGATTCCCTTGGACCCCGAAGACGTAGGGATGCGTAGGACCGAACATGTCGGGGTAGAGGTCGGCGACGCTCTTTGCCAACTTCAGCGCCTCATCCTGCTTGTTCAGGGTCCGGTAGGTGTTCGCCAGGTTGGTCGCGGAGGCGAGCGTGTCAGGGTGGATCGGGCCGAATACCCGCAGGCACCGCTCATGTGCTTCTCTGGCGAGCTCAAACGCCTCCTGATAGCGGCCGGAGCGACGCCTGGCGATCGCGAGGTCGGTGGACGCGCGGACGGTCACCGCGTGGTCCAGCCCGAGCTGTTCGGTGGCGAGGGCGAGCGCGTCCTCGCCGAAGTCCATGGCGTCCCTGAACCCGCCCAGGAGCCGCACGGCCCGGGCGAGCCCGTTCAGCCGCAATGCCTCCTCCATGGCGCTCACCCCAGGGGGACGCGGCCGCCCGGAAGACAACCGGTAGCAGCGTTCCTGGAGGTCCCGTGCCTTCACGTAGTCACTGACCAGGCCATGGTCGAGCGCCAGATTGTTCATCGCACGGAGGGTGCGGAAGTGCTCCGGCCCAAAGAAGTTCTCATGCTCGCGCAGGGAGAACTCCCCCTGCTCCCGGCCCTGCCGGAAGTCGCCGCGGGCGCGCAGGTCGGCACCGCTGCTGTCGATCACGGCGAGTAGTAGATCGCGGAACGCGTCGTCGTTGCGGCTGCTGGCCCGCATGGTGCGCAGGGCGTCCTGGTTGATCTTGTACGCCTCGGTGTACTGACCCCGTTCCCGGATGAGGATGGCGCGCAGCCTCTGGGCCGCCAGGACGTCGGGGTCGTCCGGCGGCGAGGTCAGCCGCCAGTGGTCCTGAACCTGTTTGGAGAAGCTGGCTCCGCCGGCCTGGTCGCTCGATACGTACAGATATCGCGCGAACGCCAGAACCATCGAGCGGACCCTTGGATCGGTGCTGTCGATGGCAGCGGTCGGCTGGATATGGCCGTAGAGGGCGCCGAACTCCCGCCACGATTCGGTCTGGTCCGGGTCCTTGGGGGTCGCCTCCGCCAGCAGCAGGTGGACGTCCGAGAGGTAGTGTGCCCTCTCCTCCATCGACAGGGCGTTGCGGACGAGGCCCTGGATCAGCCGGTGCATCTGGATCGTGCGGTTGTCGCCCTCGATCTCCACCCGCACCAGGGCATACCTGCGTAGGCCCGCGATGGCGCGGCTGGTCTCGATGGAGTCGCCAAGGATCTCTGCCAGCTCCGGCGACACGCCTTTGGGCGCGGTTCGGAACACGTCCCGTGGGAACGGCTCCGGTCCGAAGAACGCACAGCAGCGCAACAGCGGGACAGCATTTGGATAGTTCCGCTCCAACTCCTCTACCGCGAGCCTCCACGCTGCCGTCATCGGACGCGGATACTCGCTCGCCTCGCCCACCAGGAGGAGATCGCCGATTCGTTCGCGGAGCAGGGAGAGATAATCCCGCACCGACATCGCGGACTCCTGCAGGAGCGAAGCCGCCTGTTCGAGTGCGAGAGGGAGATCGCCGAGTTCGTCGGCGAGATGGGAGGCGTCCGCGTCGCCCAGCGCGCCGGGCAGGCGCAGACTGAGGAACTCGACACTCTCCGTGCGGGAGAACACGTCCACCTCGACGGTGGCAACGCGTCCGCGCCCTTTCCAGTTGGGATTGCGGGAAGTGATGAGGACGTCGCCGGGGCCCTGCGGCACGAAGGAGTTGATGTCCTCGGGCTCGTCGGCGTTGTCGAAGATCAGCAGCCACCGGCTATAGGGCTCGCCGCGTTCCAGGGCTTGACGTACCGAGTTGGCGGCCTCTTCCACGCCGACCTTGTTGGCGGGCGGCAGGTCCAGGCGGGGAGCGAGCCCGGCGAGCGAGGACCTGACGAGACTCTCCTGCGCGGACGGAATCCACCAGACGAGTTGGTATTCGGAACGGAAACGGTGCGCGTACTCGATTGCGAGCTGTGTCTTGCCAACTCCGGCCATCCCGTGCAAGGCATACGGGACCACTGCTGCGGCGACGTTCTTTCTGATGCCCTCACGAAGTGAGGACAGCAAATCCTTGCGACCGGTGAAATTATGGTTTCGCGCGGGAATCTTGGTGCCCCAGATGCGTGGGATTCCTGCGTTCATCGGGGTCGCGTCGATTGGATCCGTCACGCGGCTCGCCTCCGCACGTGGTCGCACCACTGATCTCGTTTCGCATCCTATGCCGCCGGAGACGGTCCGACCATGCGGGAAGTCCAGCCTGGACGGTCCGGTGGGGTTCGGGTGAAAGGCGCATGGTCTCTCGCGTAATACAAGGTGGCAATGCCGGACAGCTCAATGGCGCGATGTGGCCAGGTTGCCCCGCGGCGTGGAGGGAACAGGCACAATCACAGACGAGCCCCGACCGCCGGAGCAAGGAGCCTTCCGATGCGCGACGAGGTGGATTTCCGTAGCGACCTGCCGGATCTCTCTGGGGCTTCCCTGGACGAGCTGAGCGGCTTGGGTGGGTCGGTTCTCGCCGACGAGATCGGGACCCTGCTTGCGCCTGCGCGCAGGCCGGCAGCGGTGTGCGCCAACTTCAGCGCCTACCTCAGCGAAGAGTGACGCGCCTGATCCGTGATGTTGAGCTTGGCACCGACAGGCAGAAGGACGTCGGGCGAGGGAGTGGCGCCGTGGAGCAGCACATGCCCCGCTCCTCTGACCCGAGTCCGTATCCCGGGCCGAGGCCGTTCACCGATGCCGAGCGACATCGGTTCTTCGGTCGTGCCGAGGAGTCTCGGAGACTCGCCGAGCTCTGGACGCACCGTCCCGTCACGGTGCTGCGCGGGCCGAGCGGCTGCGGCCGGACCTCACTGATCAACGCGGGCGCCATCCCGCTGCTGCGCGACGCCCGGCACGACCCCGTCCCCGTCGCGGACATCGGTCCGCTGGCCGTCCCCCTCCAGGGACGGGTCCTGCCGAACGCGGCGTTCCCGGAGTGGGACCCCTACCTCCTGGCACTGCTCGCAGCGTGGCGGGAGGAACCCGGTGAGGCCGGCCCGGTGGCCGCGTTCCTGCGCCGGGCCAGGCGCCGCGGACGGTTCGGAGCGCAGCGCCCGGTCCTGCTCGCGGTCGACTGCGCCGAGCGCTGGTTCACCGGCGGCGCGTTCTCCCGCCGGCAAACGGGCCTGCACGAACTCCTCACGGCCGTGGCCGCCGATCCGGGCACCCGGCTGCTGCTCTCCGTCCGGGAGGAGGAAGCCGATCACCTGGCGGAGCTCGTCGCCCGCCATGGCCTGCCGGTCGCGGAGATGCGCCTCGGACCGCTCACTTGGAGCGGTGCGCTGACCGCTGTGATGGAACCCGCGCAGCAGGCGGGCCGTCCGTTCGAGGACGGCGCGGCCGAACGCCTGGTGGACGAGTTGAGCACCGGGCACGAGGACGCGGTCGTGGAACCGGTGCTGCTGCAGGCCGCGTGCCGAACGCTCTGGGACCGTCTCGGCGAGACCGACGAGAGCATCCCCGGCCGGCTGGTCCCCAGCCTGGACGACATCCTCGCCGACCTCTGCACCGCGACCGTCAGCAACATCGTGGACGCGCTGGACGCCGCCGCACGTTCTGCGGGCGCGACCTCGGAAGCCGAGTGGCAGACGCTGAAGACCTGGGAGCGCACGCCAGAGGAGGTCGCACGACACGCGGCCGAGATCCCGTCGCGTCCCGAGAAGGCGGAGGCTCCCGCCCGAGAGCGGGGACGCGACCGCTCCACCGCGTCCGCCGCCGCGCGACACCTGCTTAGGGAGGCGCATCTGGTGAAGAGCGTCCGCACCGGTGATTCCGTGGCGGACGTTCTCCAGCATCCTGAGCTCGCCGTCACCCTGGACCGACTGGGAGAGCGGCCGAGGCACAGCCGGTACCGCACCGGCCCCTGGCATCGGCTGCGCGCGGCCGAAGCCGCGCTGGCCGCCGGGCAGGCGCTGCTCGCTCGGGGACTCGCAGGGTCGGCCGCCGGTCACCCCGACACCGACGCCGGGTTCCAGGCCGACGTGCAGACCGTCCTCGGCAACATCGCCTACCTGCACGGACGCTTCGACGAGGCGGCCCGCTGCCACCAGCGCGCGGGCGAACTGCTCCAGACGATCGAGGACAGCGCGGCCGTCGTCCGGCAGCTCGCCGCCGAGGGCTGGGCACGGTTCGCCGCCGGGGACGTCGAACGGGGCGTCGCCCTGCTGCGCAGTGGCGCGGACCTCGCACCGGGCGACGCGTCCGTCCAGGTGGGCCTGGGGCGGATGCTGTGGCGGGCAGGACGTCCCGAGGCGGCGCTCGCGGTGCTCAGCGGTGTGCTCAACCGGCACGGGGACGTGCCCGAGGCCCGGGAGATCCGGGGCGAGATCCTCGCCGACCGCGGGGAGTCGGAGTCGGCGCTGCGCGACCTGGACCGGCTCGGCCGGTCCGCTGATCCCGCCGCCCGCGCGGCCCGCGCGCTGGCGCTCGCGAGGCGGGGCCGTCTGGACGCGGCCCGCGCGGAGATCGGCGAGGCCGTCGTGGCGGGCGCGGAAAGCGGCCCGGCGCTGTACCGGGCCGCGCAGGTTGAGCTGATGACCGGCGACACCGGGACCGCCACCGACCTCGCGACCCGGGCGGTCGAGGCGCGGCACCCGCCCCTGCCCGAGCACCTTCGCGCCGAGGCGTGGCGCCTCCTGGCGGACGTGTGAGAAACGCCGGACGACAGATCCGCCAGGTGTGGCATGTGACGCTGAGCCGCGTCCACACCGGGCGGAGGATCACGGTATGGGCTCCACTGCCACCGCGCTGGTGACGGGCGGGACGGCCGTCCTCACCGGAACGCTCACCGCGTTCGTGGGCGTGGTCACGGCCCGCCTCGGCCACACCTACGAGCGGCGGCGCGCGGCGGACGCCCGGCAGGCCGAGCAGTCCGTGGCCGCCGACCAGCGCGTCCGTGAAGCCCTGCGGAGCATGGACGGCGCCGTCGTCGACCTCGGCGTGACCATCCGCCTCTGCGAACGCCTGCGTTCTCTCGGCGCCCTCGGCGAGGACGAGGAACTGGCGGGCGGACGCCGCGTTTCCACCGAGTACCGGACGGCGGTCCGCGAGATCCAAGGGTTCCTCGACGCGGTCGGCCACGATCCGCGCCTCGCGAAGCCCGTGGAGGCCCTGCGCGCCGAAGTGCGCCGTGCCTGGCTGCACGGCCTCGGCGACGCCGGAAAACAGGATCCGCGAAGCGCCGCCGCCGTGGACGACGAACTCCAAAGCCTCATGAGCGATGTGGGACGCACCCTCACGGATCCGACGCTCGCCGAATCGCCCCTCACACTCGGGCAGGCACTGCGGCCTCCCGAAGCACGCCGTGACGGAGCCGCCGCCGAAGCCGGAGCACGCGCGCCCGGCGGGCCGCCCAGAGCAGCACGCCGGTGGCGGCGATGGCGATCGGCACCGCCCACGCGACGGCGCGAGCGCCCACCGCGGTGATCGCCACGCCGCCGCACATCGTGCCGATCGGCGCGATCCCGAGGGTGACGAACCGGTTCGTCCCGGCGACGCGTCCGCGCAGCTCAAGAGGGGTGCGGCTGGCCTGGTAGGCGGACAGTGCGATGTTCAGCCGCGCCCCCACGAACCCGACGCCGCCCCACGCGACCATCCAGACACCGGCCCAGGGGAAGACGGCGAGCAGGGTGGTCATCCCGAGCCAGGCCCACATGCACAGCCTGACGAGCTTGATCGGGCGGCGTCCAAAACGGCGCCGGCGCGTGACCGCCACATATCCGGAGACGAACGACCCGCCCAGGCCGGGTGCGGCGAGGAGAACCCCCGCCATGGCGATCGGAAGGCCCGCTTCACGCGCGCGCACGACCAACAGCAGCGTGACGACCTGGAACAACAGGTTCGTGGCCGTGCACGCGATCAGCGTCGTGCGCAGGAACCGGTACCGCCACAGCCACGTCAACCCCTCCAGCATCTCGGCGACGAGAGGTCCGCCTCGCTGAAGACCGGGTCGCATCCTGGACGCGTCGGTCGGCCCATCGGCGTGCAGCGGATGGGCATGGTTCCAGCGTCCCCGGAGCCCGGCGGACCTCAGCGTCAGGATCGCGGCCGTGGACGCGAGCCCGAACGCGGCGTCGGCGGCGTAGGGAAATCCGGTGCCGGCCGCGTGCAGAACTCCGCCCAAGGGCCGTCCGAGCAGCATCGCGCCGTTCGCCCGGCCCTCGTTCTGCGCCATCGCCCGCTGGAAGTGCGCCGCCGGGACGACGCTCGGGACGGCCGTCACCTCGGCGACGTTGTAGAAGGTCGTGCACGTTCCGCTCACCAACGCGGCGACGATCAGGACGGGCGGCCGGAACAGCCCGGCGGCGAGGGTCAGCACGACCGCCAGCGACATCAGCGTCCGGACGGTTTGGCTGAGCAGCATCGTCCACCAGTGGTCGAGCCGGTCCACCAGCATTCCGGCGGGGATGTGCAGCAGCAGGCTCGGAACGGTTCCGGCGGCAACGACATAACTGACAAAAGTAGGCGATCCGGTAAGCGTGAAGGCGAGTAAAGGTGCCGCCGTGGTGACGCTCATCGCGCCGAGCAGGGAGGCCGCCGAACCCGTCCAGAGCAGACCGAACCGGAAACGCCAGCCGTCCGGTTCCTCTGCCATCTGTGTCGCCCAAGAAGAAGGGACCGTGCAGGTCATCAGGGTGGTACGGATGAGCGTGCACGGACGGCCGGACAAAAAGCCGCGCGCGGACGGCCCAACAAAAGCTCAGCCTAGAGGGTGCTGGGTATTGCGCTCACCAAGGGTGAAGTAGAGGCCGGAAAATGTAACTCTGGGGTATTTCACGGATGGAGCTGATCGGTGCGGGGGAGGGGTTCGGCGGCGGGGAGGAGGAGGGTGAAGATGGGTGGGGAGGGGCGGCGGAGGACGAGGCGGCCGCCTTCGGCCTCGGCGAGGGAGCGGGCGAGGGCGAGGCCGATGCCGTGGCCCTCGGCGGACGCGGAGTTGCGGCGGGCGAAGATGTCCTCGGTGTCGTCGGTGACGCCGGGGCCCTGGTCGGAGACGTCGATGGCGAGGCCGCCGCCGATGTCGCTGGCCTCGACGGTGATGCGCCCGCCGCCGTGCGTGACGGCGTTGTCGATCAGGACGTCCAGGATCTGGCGGACGGCGGACGACTTGACGTGCAGTTCGGGCAGCGGGTCGTGGGCGGTGACCGACAGCGGGCGGTCGACCCCGGTAAGGGTGGCCGACCAGCGGGAACGCAGGTCGCCGAGCAGGTCCGGGACGTCCAGGACCTCGGCGTCGGGACCGGCGTCGCGGGCGAGGCGGAGCAGGTCGTCGATGATGTCGCGCAGGTGCTCGCCGCGCCGGACGGCGGCGCGGATCGCGGCGGTGAGGTCGGCCCCCGGACGTTCCAGCGCGGACTCCAGACCCAGCAGGAGGCCGGTCAGCGGGGTGCGGAGCTGGTGGGACACGTCGGCGCTGAAGGCGCGTTCGCGGTCCAGCATCGAGCCGAGGTGGCGGGCGGTGACCTCCAGCGCGCGGCCCGCCTCGTCCGCCTCGCGGACCCCGGACGGCTCGGCGCGGACGGTGAAGTCGCCGTCGCCCAGCGACTGGGCGGCGCGGGTCAGCCGCTCCAGCGGGCGCGCGAGCCGGCGCGACTGGTAGAACGCCGCCGCCGCGGCCAGCCCGATGACGACCACGGCGAACACCGCCATCAGGAGCCAGGCCCGGTTGCGCCGGTCGTACACCTCGTCCTGCGGCATGCCGACGCGGGCGATCGAGGTCACGCCCACCTCGGACGGGATGGGCGCGACGACCGTCAGGGTGCCGCCCTCGACCGACTCGTGCAGCCGCCCGTTGGCCGCCTCGGAGGCCAGGGGCGAGACGTCCGGGCCGTCCCCGACGATGCGGCTGCCGTCGACCCGGTAGATCCCGACGACCAGGCGCTCGTTCAGCCCGGCCGGCTTGTTGAACGGCCGGGGGTTGTGCGCCTCGTCGTCCGGCGCGGTCGCGGCGACCCTGGTGGCGTCCCGCTCCAGCTTGGTGATCGCCTCGCTGTGGTACAGCCGCTGGACGGCGACGGCGAGCAGCAGCACGAGCACGAGGACGGCGATGGAGGTGATGCCCACGATGGTGACCAGAAGCTGGCGGCGCAGCGGCGTGCTCGTGGCACCGGCCGGATTCCGGACCGGCATCGGCATCCCCCTTTCACCTGGGCACCGGTGGTGTCCGGAGGATATCCGGGTGGGTCAGCAGCGAAGGTAAACGTCACCATAACCGCCGTTGCAAGGACTTCTCACCCACGGGGGACTAGCCTGGTCCGTCGATACGGCGACGGAACGTGCCCGGGAGGTCACATGCGCAAGGTGCTCATCGGAGTCCTCGCCCTGGCGCTGCTGGCCACATTGGGCATCGGGCACGCCGCCCGGTCGCCCCTGTCCAGCGCGTGCGAGAGCGAGCCGCACAGCGGAGGCCGGCTGTCCAAGGTCGTGGACACCGTCAGCGACACCCTGCAGATGACCTCCCGCAACACCTACTGCCATCAGCCGGTGCGCGGCGAGGTCAGCCGTCCGGCGCCGGAGTCCGGCCACGACGCACCCGCATAGGGGCGCCGCGTGACCGATCGGGGGGAGCGCGTGTTGACCGGGGTGAACGCCCGATACGGGTGTGAACGTCACGCTAACCTAGCCGCCCCTACTCTAGGTGGCATGGCGGGACCATACGTGCTCGTCGTGGAAGACGACGAGGTCATCGGCACCGAGCTGGGCGAGGCCCTGGCGGCGCAGGGATACGAGCCTGGCTGGGCGGCCACGGGGAAGGACGCGCTCGAGCGCGTCTCCGCGCGCGCGCCCGACATGATCCTGCTCGATCTCGGCCTGCCGGACATGGAGGGCGTCACCCTCTGCCGCAGGCTGCGCTCGGTCCTCACCGACACGGTCATCGTCGTCCTCACGGCCCGCACCCAGGAGTTCGAGGTGGTCGTGGCGCTGGACGCGGGCGCCGACGACTACCTGACCAAGCCGTTCCGGCTCACCGAGCTGATGGCCCGGCTCCGCGCCCACCTGCGGCGCAGCAGCGCGTCCCGGGCGGACGAGCGGTTCGTCGGCTCCGGCAGCCTGAGCCTGGACCTGGCCGCCCGCAGGGCGACCTTCGACGGCAGCGAGATCACGCTGCGGCCCAAGGAGTTCGACCTGCTGGCCTGCCTGGTGTCCCGGGCGGGCGAGGTGGTGACCCGCGAGGAGCTCATCGACCAGGTCTGGGACGTCAACTGGTTCGGCCCCACCAAGACCCTGGACGTCCACATCTCCGCGCTGCGCCGCAAGCTCGCCCAGCACGGCGCCGACCCGCGCGCGATCACCACGCTGCGAGGCCGCGGCTACCGCTACGAACCCGCCTGACGCTCCAGGCCGACGCTTCCGCGCGGTACCTCGCGGTTCTGTGCGATCCCGCGCGATCAGTTCTTGCGGGCCACCGCGCAGTACCCGGCGACGGAGTCGGTGTCCTCGAACGACGGGCGCCAGCGCGTCATCGACACCACGCCCGGCTCCAGGACGTCCAGCCCGTCGAGGAACGAGGCGACCTCGGCCTGGGAGCGCGGCCGCATCGGGTTCGCCGACTTGGCGTTCCAGTCGCTCTGCGCCTCGGCCTGCGCGGACGGGTCGCGGTCGAAGTCCAGCGTGGAGTGCGTGATGACCAGGTAGCTGCCGGACGGCACCGCGTCCAGCAGTGTCCGGACGATCGCGTGCGCGTCGTCGATGTCGTGGACGAAGTGCAGGATCCCCAGCAGCATGATCGCGACGGGCCGGTCGAAGTCGAGCGTCCCGGCCGCCTTCCCCAGGATGGCCTTCGGGTCGCGCAGGTCGGCCTCGATGTAGTCGCAGGCGCCCTCGGCCGTGCTGGCCAGCAACGCGCGCGCGTGCACGAGGACGAGCGGGTCGTTGTCGACGTACACGATCCGCGTCTCGGGCGCGATGCGCTGCGCGACCTCGTGGGTGTTGTCCATCGTCGGCAGGCCCGTCCCGATGTCCAGGAACTGCCGGATCCCGAGATCGCCGACCAGGTGCCGGACGGCCCGTCCGAGGAACGCGCGGTCGGCCCGCGCGATCGCCAGGATCGCGGGGAACGTCGCGATGAAGCGCTCCGCCGCCGCCCGGTCGACCTCGTAGTTGTCGTTGCCGCCGAGCATGTAGTTCCACACGCGCGCCGAATGCGGCACCGACGAGTCGATCCTCGTGCCCCCGACGTCAGAGCCGCCCACGACAACTCCCCTCACCGAACGGATGTCCCCGCCCACATTAGTGCGTCCGGCGGGCGCCGTCCGACCCATGAGTTCCGTCCAGCGAAATGGGCTGTGAGGATTTCTCCTCCGCGTCTTCCCGCGGCCAGTGGAGAACCTCCATGATGGACGGCATGCAGCGGCAATCCGACGAAGAGTGGATCAAGATCGACGGGTGGGAGAACGTCCCCGGCGGCCCGCATGCGGCCACGGTCCTCCACGCTTGACTGCGTGACCGCGGCATCTTCACGATCCCGTTCGAGGATCACGAGATCCGTATCGACCTGGCCTGCGGTCCCGACGAGACCGGCCGCTGGCGGGGCTGGATCTCCCTCAAGGTGAGCGCGTCCGCCCTGCGTGACCTGGGCCTTCATCCCGGCCAGCCGCCCGCCCGCCACTTCGGCCCCGAACCGCCCCCATGGTGGAACAAGCTCGGCCAGGTCAAACGCCGGCACGGCGGACGGCGCCGACGCCGTAAATGACGCCACCGAAGTGACGCGCCGTAGTGGCATCGCGGAAACCGGCGCTACCGAAAGTGACGGCCCGGAAAACCCTTCGACCTCACGCTGAGTCAACGGCTAGTTTCGTGGCGGCCCGAATCAGTCGATCAGGTAGGGAGGGCCATCCCCATGCGCACCGCGAACCGTTACCAGTCCACCGTCAGGAACATCGGGGTCATGGCCCATATCGACGCGGGCAAGACCACGACCACGGAACGTATTCTTTTCTACACCGGTGTTTCCCACCGCGTCGGCGAGGTCCATGACGGCGCGGCCGTCACCGACTTCATGAAACAGGAACGCGACCGCGGCATCACCATCACCTCGGCCGCCGTCTCCTGCCACTGGACGCTGGACGGCGTCCGCCACACGGTCAACCTCATCGACACGCCCGGACACGTCGACTTCACCGTCGAGGTCGAGCGCTGCCTGCGCGTCCTGGACGGCGCGGTCGCGGTGTTCGACGGCGTCGCCGGCGTCGAGCCGCAGTCGGAGACGGTGTGGCGGCAGGCCGGCCGGTACGGCGTCCCGCGCGTCTGCTTCGTCAACAAGCTCGACCGCGTGGGCGCCGACCACGAACGCTGCGTGGCCATGATCGCCGACCGGCTCGGCGCGGTCCCGCTGCCCGTCCAGCTGCCCCTGGGGACGGGCGCCGAACTGCGCGGAGTGATCGACCTGGTCGCGATGAAGGCCCTGGTCTGGCCGGCGGACGCCGAGCCCGGCGACGCCTACGAGACCGCCGGCGTCCCGTCCTCGCACGTGGACGAGGCGATCCGTTGGCGTGCCCGGCTCCTGGAGACGCTGGCCGATCACGACGAGGCGTTCACGGAGGTCTATCTCAACGGTGAGCCGTCCGCGGACGACGTCCACGCGGCGATCCGGCGCCTGACGCTCGCGAACGCGGCGACGCCCGTCCTGTGCGGGAGCGCGTTCAAGAACAAGGGCGTGCAACCGCTGCTGGACGCCGTCGTCCGCTACCTGCCGTCCCCGGAGGAGGCCGTGCCGACCGGCGCGGACGACCCGTTCAGCGCCCTGGCGTTCAAGGTCATGACCGACCCGCACGTCGGCGCGCTGATCTTCGTCCGCCTGTACGCGGGACGGCTCGTCCGGGGCCAGACCGTCCTGAACCCCCGGCACGGGCGGCGGGAACGCGTCGCCCAGATCTTCCGGATCCGGGCCGACCGGCGCGAGGAGGTCACCGAGGCGGTCGCGGGCGACATCGTCGCCGTCCGCGGCCTCCGCGAGACCACGACCGGCGACACCGTGTGCGATCCGGCGCATCCGGTCGAGCTGGCCCCGATCGAGTTCCCGGCGCCCGTCCTGGAGCTCGCCGTCGAGCCGAGAACGCACGCCGACCAGGAGAGACTGGCCATCGCGCTGCGCGTGCTGGCCCTGGAGGACCCGTCCTTCAAGGTCCGCGCCGACCCGCGCACCGGCCAGACCCTGATCGGAGGGATGGGCGAACTGCACCTCGAGGTGCAGGTCACCCGGCTCGCGGACGACTTCGGCGTCCAGACCACCGTCGGCCGTCCGAGGGTCGCCTACCGCGAGACGATCACCCGTGCCGCCGAGGCGGACTTCACCTGGAGGAAGCAGACCGGAGGCAAGGGCCAGTACGCGCGGGTCAGGCTGCGCGTCGAACCGATCAACGAAGGGAACGCGACCTATGAGTTCGTCAACCGCGTGACCGGCGGACGTGTCCCGAGAGAGTTCATCCCGGCCGTCGACGCGGGCTGCGAGGAGGCCATGCGCCAGGGGGTCCTGGACGGTCACGAGATGACCGGCGTCCAGGTGACCCTCCTGGACGGTGACTTCCACACGGTCGACTCGTCCGAGCTCGCGTTCCGGATCGCCGCGTCCCACGCCTTCCGCGAGGCGGTCCGGAAGGCGTCCCCGGTCATCCTGGAGCCCGTCATGGCCGTCGAGATCACCACCCCCGACGACCACACGGGCGACGTGATCGGCGACCTCGGCACCCGCCGCGGCCGCGTCCGCGCCCTGACCGACGAGCGCGGAGCCCGGATCGTCGAGGCCGAGGTCCCGCTGGCCGAGATGTTCGGTTACGTCGCCAACCTCCGCGGCCTGACCCAGGGCCGCGCGTCCTACGCGATGCGCTTCCACTCCTACGCGGAAGCACCGAAGAACTAGCCGGTCCCGGCCCGGCGCCCCCACGGGCGCCGGGCCGTCCTGACGACTCCGGACCGATCTCTTTTCTCCGCCTGTGAACTGTGAGAGACAAGAGTGTGAACGTTACGGACGAGGCGTGGCGGCGGCTCCTCGAGCTCGGCTCCGCGCGCCCCTACACGGCCGGAGGCACCCTGCTGCGCCAAGGGGACCCGCCTACCCACGTCCTCGCCCTGACCACCGGACGAGTGAAAATCGTGCGTTCGTCCACGGAAGGCGACGATCTCGTCCTCGCGGTACGCGGCCCAGGCGAAATCCTCGGCGACTACTCCGTCCTTGGGCAGGACGACCGATCCGCCACGGTCATCGCCGTCGAGCCATGTACCACCTATGCGATCCCCGCCGACCGCTTCCTTACGTTCGTCCGGACGTCCGGCCTAGAGGCCGACCTCCTACGCCACGCGATGACCCGGATCCGCGAAAGCGAAGCCTGGCGAGCCGAACTCAGCGCCCTCCCCGCGCGCACGAGGCTCGCCCGAACACTCCTGCGTTTCGGCGCAAGCCCCACAGGCGCCATCGGACTCGACCAAACGGAGATAGCAGGCGCCGCCGGCCTGGCGCGCAGCACAGCGGCCGGCGAGCTCGCCCACCTGCGCGAACGGGGGATCGTGACGACCGCTCGCCGCCGCGTCGTCATCACCGATCCGGACGCCCTCCGCATCCTGGCCGGATCGAGCCGTCCGAACGTCTGATTCCAGACAGAGCGACGAGCGCCGCCCCGAGACCGTGAAGGCACGCCCCCGCGCGGGCGCATGAGCAACGGGAGGATCCATGACCGCACCCCAGTTCCGCAGCCTGCTCGTCGTCGACGCCGAAGGTTTCAGCAAGCATCCGGACGCGCGCCTGCCCGCACTCCACACCGAGATCCGTGAGGCCCTCGACGCTGCCTGCGAGGCGTCCGGCCTGGGCGAGGTCTGGCGTTCGGCCGATTTCCAGCAGAGCACCGGGGACGGAATCCTCGCCCTCCTCCCGCACGAGGCGACCCCCGCGCTCGTCCATCCCTTCGTTGACCGGCTCCAGGACGTCCTCGCCGGAGCCGCCCGCCGCCTGCGCGCCGACGGCATCCGTCTCCGCCTCCGCGTCGCCCTCCACGTCGGCCTCGTGGACGACCGGCACCCGGTCACCGCGGGCATCTCCACCGCGACCAACGACGTCAGCCGCCTGCTCGACAGCGCCCCGCTCCGCGCCGCCCTCACGGGCAGCGACCCCGACGTCACCTTCGCCGCCCTGATCGTGTCCGCCGAGGTCTTCGACACCTACGTCCGGGGCGGCCACGTGGACGGCCTGCCCCCGAGCCGCTTCACGCAGGTGCGGGTCAAGGTCAAGCAGTTCGACCGTCCCGCCTACCTCTACGTCCCGGCCCCGTCCGCCCGGGAGAAGGACCCGGCCCCCGAGCAAGCACCTGGACGGGCCGCCGCGCAGCAGCCGCCCGCGCCCTCGGGCCTCTCCCTCAACGGCGTGACCATCTCCGGCGACGGCAACCAGAACGCCTTCGGCAACTGGACGGGCGGCGACCTCCGGCAGGAGCGCGGATGACCGCCGTCCAGGATGCGGGCCTCCGACGGGAGCGCTCATGACCGTCATCCAGGACGTCGACATCACCGGCGACGACGGGCAGACCGTCATCGGAACGACCGTCCACGGCGACCTGGTCCAGAACATGATCAGGTTCGTCCGGGCCCACCCCGCGATGTACCTGGGCCCGCGCGAGATCCTCGACCGGATCGCCGACCACGTCCCCGCCCGCAACCACGACCTGATCGTCAAGACCCTGGCCGCCGAGAACGTCGTCACCCTCTCCGCCCCACCGGGCTCCGGCCGCCGCACGACCGCGATGGCCGCCCTCCGACGCGTCACCCCGAACACCGACATCCGCCTCTTCTCCCCGGACCGCGACGAGGTCGGGGAGATCAAGGTCAGCGCCGCCTGCGGCTACCTCGTCGACGGCGACGCCGAGTCACCGTCGACCCTCGGGAGCCTCACGGACGCGGTCCGCGCCGCGGGCGCCTTCGCGGTCGTGTTCACCACCGCCCCGACCCCGCACTCCATCCGCCTGGACCCGCCCGACCCGGTCGAGGTGTACCGCCGCCGCGTCGCCCGCCAGGGCCTGGGCACAACCTGGATCCGCTGGAACCGCGCCCCCGCCCTCCTGGCCGGCGCGTCCCCGGCCGACGCCCGCCGCCTCGCCGACATCGCCGCCGCCGTCGGCTCTCCCACCGAGGCCGAGGAGTCCTTCCGCCACTGGTCGGAGGAGCTGTCCCGCTGGTTCACCGAGCACCCCGAACCGCACGACCGCGCCCTCCTCGTGGCCGCCGCCACCCTCGAGCGGGCCGAGCCGACCGAGGTCTACACCGTCGCCGCGTCCCTGCTCCGCCGCCTGGACGTCACCGTCCACGGCTCCGGTCTCGCCTGGACCCCGGCCGCCGGACTGCGCGGCTTCCTGACCGCCGCGACCGACTCCGACCGCGTCGAGTTCCGCCGCCACGGCTTCACCGAGTCCGTCCTCCGCCACGTCTGGGACGACTACCCCCTGATCAGGACGGACCTCCTCGACTGGCTGGCCGCCCTCCCGGGCGACCCCGCCGTCCCGGGCGTCCTCCGCTCCAAGCTCGCCGAGACCTTCGCCGACCTGGCCGCCGAGCACGACGCCGCCGACCAGATCATCCGAACCGCCCAGACCTGGGCCGAGAACGACCACGCCGACCTCGCCTACATAGCCCTGGCCCGCACCTGCCTGGCCCCCACGGTCGGCGGCCGGATCCGCAGCGCCATGTACCGCTGGTCGAGGGAGGTCAAGGTCGACCAGACCCTGAAACTCACCCTCGTCCGGGCCTGCCAGACCTTGGCCCAGACCCACACCTCAATAGCCCTGACCCGCCTCAAGCACCTCGCGACGAACGGCAACCCCCAAGTCCGCGCCGAAACCGCGGACGCCCTCCTCGCCCTGGCGAAAGACCACCCCGACGAAATCCTGAACGCCATCCTGACCTGGTCAAAGGGTGCAGGCACAGAAAACCTCAGCCTCCGGCAAGAGGCCCGCCGCAAACAAACCGCCGCCACAGCCTTCCTCCGCTGGCGCCTGACCCCCGAAGAAATCGACCCTCACATAACCACCCCCGCCTGGCGAGCCGCCCTAGCCCATGCCCAAGGCCCCCTCCTAGAATCCAGCCTGAAAACCTGGCTGGACAAAACCCAAACCACCCCCACGCTAACGCCGGCCATCATCTGGACCCTGGTGGAAGCCGCCGAAGAACCAACAGCCCAATACCTCATAGACGAAACAACCCGCTGGTTCCGGCGAACCCCCACCGGCCGCTCCGTCTACGCCGAGATAGTCGTCCCCCTGACCACTCCATGGTGGCGGCGCCAGTACCTGAAACTCCGCCTCCAGATCCCATCCCTCCTCAACGCATAGGTCGTGATGTTCAGTTCAATCGCCTCCCTCATAGTCTCCGTAGTGGGTGTTGTCGGCACGCTCTCATCCGCGCTGCTCAGCCAGCGGCTCTCGCAGAGCTCCAAGCTGAAGGAGCTCGAACACCAAGAGCGGATGCGCGGCGAAGAACGAGCGGCTGAGGACGAGCAGCGCCGACTCGTCGAGCTGCGGACCTGCCTCGTGAACCTGAATGCCGCCGACCGCCAATATCGCGATGCGATGCTGGCGTACGCCCACAGCCTTCGCGAAGACGATGCCACCGAGGCGGAGAAGGAAGAGGTCGCCGAAGCCCGCCGTGCCCAACGCGATGCCAGAGCCGAGGCTCAACTGCTCGCGAGCGAGAGGATCCTCGACGCGGAAAGAACGGTGAGCCGAGGTCTCCAAATAGCCTATGGCCTTCTGAAAAAGGTGGAGCGTGGTCGCGCCTCGAGCGTCCGCGACGAGCAGCTGGCCCAGCTCTTCCAAAGCCTGGCCGGCGTGATGGACGGTCTGACGCACATGCGGGGAATCATGCGCCAGGAACTGGGAATCGTTGACGAGCCCTGATCAGTCGGCGGATCATGTCTCCGACCCGAGAAACCCCTGAACGACCCAGTGCAGGGAGGGAAGCGCCGTGAACGTTGTGATCCGCTCCGCCGGGGCCGTACTCGTTCCGCTACTGACCGTCGCGATCTCGATATTCGCTGCCCCGCACCAGGCAGCCGCGCAGGCCATGACCGGCATAACCGGTGGAGGGCACGGCTATCTAAGACAACCCGACGGACGTTTCACCCCCGTAGACGTCCCAGGAGCAACGGGAACCATGCCCATGGGCATCAACGACCATGGGCAGATCGCCGGAACGTACGACGACACGTCCGGCCGCAGCCACGCCTTCGTGCTGCTCAACGGCCGCTATACAACCCTTGATCACCCGAACGCCACAGGCGATGCCACCGACTACGGCCTGTCCGGCACGGTCGCCTCGGGCATCAACGACCACGGCGAAATCGTGGGCAGCTACGTCGGCACCGGCGGAATCGTCCATGGATTCCGCCTCGCCAACGGCAAGTTCATGCCCATCGACGTCCCCGGCGCCCAGGAGACCTGGCCTTTCGGGATCAACAACCAGGGCCGAATAACCGTCCAGACCGTCCGCCCCGATGGCTCCCAGCCCCAATACCTGCTGGCCAACGCCGCCCTGATCCCGATCGCCTACCCAGGCGCGAACCACTCCATAGTCCACCGCATCAACGACCACGACGTGATCGTGGGCCTGTACGTCGTGACCCCCGACGCGACGCCGCAACACGGCTTCATCCAATCCCACGGCGAATTCACACGCTTCGACATCCCCGGCGCCGCCTACACCGGCGTCAACGCCGCCTCCGACAACGGCGACCTGACCGGCTACTACGTCCCCGAGAACTCAACGGACGGCCACGCCTTCATCTCAACCCGCGGAAAGACCACGTCCTTCGACGCCCCGAACGCCGCAGGAACCACCGCCTTCGACATCAACGACCAAGGCCAGATCGTCGGAACCGGCTTCCCGCCCACCAACGAGCACATCCACGAACCTGCAGGATTCGAACCTGCACACACGGTTCCGGAGGGCGCTGACCTGATCACCCGCCATCCACCCTCTGACCTGCACACGAGCGCTCGCGACCTCGTCCAGGCGGCCGTTCCGCGCATGTTCCGGATCTTGATGACGGGCCGCTAGTGCGCTGACCACATACGTTTGCCTGGTTTGTTCATGCGGCTTTGGGGTGTGGGCGTCCCCAGCGTTGCTGGCGTTGGCTGCGGATGCGGGC